>CBFIJG010000064.1:0-19987 GCA_965662915.1 Planctomycetota bacterium
CGCGCCGGCGCCGGCTCGGCGGCGGCAGTCTCCGGGCTCGCCTCGGCCCGAGGCGTGGCGCAGAGGGCGCCCATGATCCCGACGGTCTTCGGCTGGCAGAGGCCCTCGAGGTAGGTGACGAAGAAGCGCTTGGCCTCGGCGCCGGCGTTGCGCCGGCTGTTCCCGTCGAGGGCACGCGTCAGGGCGACCTCGAGGGATCCGGGATCCTCCGCCTCGTGAGTGAAGCCCAGCCCGCCGTAGAAGGCGTTCCCGCAGAGGACCACCTCGGTGCCGCGCACCAGGGCCTCCAGGCCCGCCTGGGAGTTGACCGCCACGCAGGCGTCAGCCCCGGCGCTGAGCTGGTCCGTGTCCAGGACGTTGTCCGCGTCGAGCACGAACGCACCGCGCGTCATGAGCGCCGCCAGGGCCGGATCGGCCTCCATCTGGCGCTCGCTGAGGCGCCGGTAGGGGATCCCGAGCGGGCTGTCTCCGGTGGCCTCCTTCGGGTGGAGCTTGACCACGAGGGTGTGCCCCTCGCGCTCCGCGTACTCCGCCACGGTGCGGATCACGTCGAGCTGCCGGGTGAAGCCCGGGCGCAGACCGAAGAGCACCGCGGCGTCGGTGGCGACCTGTCCGAGGAGCACGATGCGGCGGCGACCGGGATCCGCAGCGGGGTCCAGCCCGAGGTGCTGCTCGACCGCGGCCCACGGAGAGCCGGCGGAGGGAGAGGCGTGCTGAGCGCTCTTGAGGCCCTTGGCGCGCCCGAGGAAGTCGTCGACGTAGGCCTCGGCCTGTGCGTCGGTGACCCGCGACTTCTCCCGCAGCCAGACGCTCTTCGCCCGGGACGCGACCACGGGCAGAGCCGCGTCGTCGTCCCAGAGGAGACGCTCGGAGTGGAAGGTGTTCTCGATGGCGACCACGCGCACGCCCCGGGCGAGGGCGACGGCGCGGACCACGGCGCTGGCCATCACGTGTCCCTGGGCGATCAGTGCGCACTCGGGGCGGTAGACGTCGAAGTTGCGGTGGGCGCGGTCGATCAGGGCCCGGGCCCGGGCGTATTCCCGGCGAAGGTCCTCGGCGCGGGCACCCATGGAGGCCTCGGCCTCCGCCAGGGAGAGTTCGTGGCGCACGCAGAAGTCGTAGGCCGCCACCTCCCAGAGGGACACGTCCCGGTGGCGAGCGCTGCGAAGGTCGATGTTCGCGTCCTCGCGGCCCGGTGCCGCGGGGAGCGCCTCTTGCGGGTCGAACCAGCAGGGCACGTAGCCCCGGTCGATCAGCTCCCGGGTGAGGTCCGCCGGAGCCACGTCGAACCAGGGCTGGTGCACCGCGAGGACCACGGGCAGGTCGAGGGTCAGGGGAACGCCCACGGCGGTGGCCACCTGATCGAAGACCGAGCAGGCCTGGGTCGCACGGCCCTCCATCGCCGCCCGCACGGCCCCACGGACCGCCTCGCCGATCTTCTCGGCGAGGTCCGGGGCGGGCGCCTGGGGAGCAGGGTTCACGGCCGGGAAGGCCGCGCTGAGATGACTGGCTGAGGCATTCACACGTCGACTATCGCGTGGATCCCGGAAAACCTTGAGGGGGGCCAGCCGGGGCTGTTTCGGCGGATCACGCCCCTGGGAGAGCCCGCAGAACCTTGATGCCACCGCCGCTCCTGGATCGAGCGCCTCGACGCCGGGGGCGCGCGAGCAGATCGAGAGGGCCGTCACCATCGACCGATCGCGCGGCCGAGAGCCGCCGGGTCATCACGCTTCCGCTGCGGAGATCTCAGTGATCTCCGCGGCGGAATTTTCTTCGCCTCGCCGCTCGCCACGATCATGACGCGACGGCCGCCATGTGGAATCAGAGGCCCGACCGCTCGCGAGGGATCTCGGCTGTCCGTCGTCTCGCGAACTTCGACGCTCGCGGCGTGCAGCAGGGCGAGCAGCACGAACGCGCGGGCGCGCGAAAGCCTCGGCTCGACCGCCGTGCTCGGCTCTGCCATTCAACGGGTCTCCGTCATGCCGATATCATCGGCTGAAAGGTGCCGCAGCGGCCGAAGGTCCCGCTGAACGCATCGAATCAAGGCGCTGATCGACCCGCCATGAGGGATCGCTGCGACGCCAGCGCGCCGTTCGACTCCCGTTGCGCTGCCCGAAGACGCTCCGCGCTGCCCCAGGAGAGATCGGCGGCTCGAACGGCTCGCGAACCACGTCGAGGAGCCTGAGTCGCCCATGACCGGGAACGGATCCGGCGAGTGACCGGGCAACTCGCGGCGAGGCGGCATCCCCCCTCCACTCCCTCCGACGGGATCAGCTCCTGGAGAACGCGGGGCCGTGGGCGTTGGTCCTCGATTCGCCTGGGAAGCACGCCATGACGAGGAGCGCGAGGGCCGTCCAGGGCGTGAGCAGGAGGAGCAACCACCAGGCCGTGCGGCCCTGGTCGTGCATCCGCCGGGCCCAGACGGCCAGGATGGGCAGCACGACCGCGAGCTGGAACGCCAGGGCGAGCGTGATCTCAGCCTGCGCACGCGCGCCGGCTGCGACTTCGAGCGCGACGATAGAGTTGGAGTTGACGAGGTTCGTCAGCACGAAGTTGAAGAACTGGGGTCCGGTTCGAACGCCCGGTGAAGGTCGCGAAGCGCCGGACTCCATCGAGGTACGCCTCGATCAGCCCCTTGAACGACCTTCGGTGGCGCGGGCGACGAGCGGACGGACGGGCTGCTCCCGCGCCGAGGGATCGGGCGGTCAGGGCGGGGTTGGAGGACTGAGTCGACATGGGGCCAGGGGGTTGGAGGCGGGGCTGATGACGGCGCCGGGGATGGGCTGGAGACGAGCAGGCTCTTCGCTCACCCCCGAAATGACCCCCGCCCCGCGGACCGGACAGAAACCCCACGCTTCCCGCTTCCCTCCGCACCCTGCGCTCGCCTCACGCGACCAGGCACCCACAGCAAAGGACCGGTCTCGATCTGGCCACCTCCGAGCCGGCCCCACGGCCCAGCGTTCGCCGCCGGAGATTTCTTGCCAGAGCCGGACGGGAAGGCGATGAAAACGCCTGAAGCCCCCTCCATGGGCCCTGGAGCGGCCAGCGCAGAAGTTTCCGCGCCGCCAGCGGATCCCATCCCGAGCGTTCGCATCCCCGCGACAGCGGGCCGCGAACCGCACCTGTATGCTGGCCGAGAGACCCGCACCTCCCTGGACCGTCCGCGTCTTGAGGAGCGCCGCCACCCTGGACGTCCTGGGCGGGGTGCTCCTGCTCGTGGCCCCCGGCGTGCCCTTTTCCTGGGGCGGGCTGGAGGCTCCGGCGTCGCCCGAGGTCTGGCAGTGTCTCGGTTTGATCATCGCGCTCTCCGGAGTCGGCCTCGCCCTCGCGGCGCGGTCCCCGTTCCGGCACTGGTCGACGGTCTTGGTGAGCCTGCTCGGGAAGGTCCTCGTTCCGCTCGGCTTCGTGTGGGCTGCCTCCGCCGGTCGCCTGCCCTGGGAACTTGGCGCGCTCGTGCTCCCGCTCGGCCCCGTCTGGTGGCTCCCGTTCGGAGCGATGCTCCGCGCGACACGCAGCGCCCACCACGAGGACATGACACCTCCGGTCGTGCCGCTCGACATGGCCCTCTCGCTCTACCGCGACGAGAACGGCGTCGACCTTCTCGAGGCCTCGAGGAAGCAACCGCAGTTCCTGATCTTCCTCCGGCACTTCGGCTGCACCTTCTGCCGCGAGGCCCTCTCGGACCTCTCCGCGATCCACGATCGGCTGAGCGAGGTCGGGACGCGTCTGGTCCTCGTGCACATGTCCAGCGAGAACGAGGCCTGTGACATGTTCGACAGCTATGGCCTCCCCCAGGTCACCGCGATCTGCGACCCCGAGCGCGTCCTCTACCGCGCCTTCGCCCTGCGTCGCGGGACGCCGGCCCAGCTCCTCGGCTGGTCCGTCTGGAAGCGCGGATGGCAGGCCGGCGTGAAGGATGGTCACGGCATCGGCTGGCTCCGCGGAGACGCGTCGCAGATGCCGGGCGCCTTCGTCGTGGCCGGCGGACGCGTGGTCGCCCAATTCATCCATGAGACGGCGGCCGATCGCCCCGACTACGTCGACCTCGCCGAGGAGGGCGTGGACGATTTCGAGTTCCGCGGCGAACAGGGTTACAACGGCGTCGGCTTCAAGGAGCGGCTCCGCGAGCTGCTCACCCCGGACGCAGTCAACGGCCACTGAGCCACCGGGCGAGCGAGCTACGAGCCCGCCGCCCGCGCGCAGGCCCGCGGAGCCAGTGAGCGAGACGTGGAGGACCGTATGGTCTTCCCCATGGATCTCCGCCCCTCGCTGCTCCTCCTGATCGCCGCCTCCTGCGCCTCGCCGGCGACCGGACCCGAGGTCGCCCACGACCGCCGCCCCAACGTCGTCATCATCTACGGCGACGACGTCGGCTTCGGGGACCTCGGCTGCTACGGCGCGACGAAGATTCGCACCCCCCACCTCGACCGCCTCGCCGCCGAGGGGCTGCGCTTCACCGACGGACACTGCTCCGCCGCGACCTGCACTCCGAGTCGCTTCTCGCTCCTCACCGGGGTCCATGGCTTCCGTCGCGGCGTCCGCGTCCTCCCCCCGAACGCGCCCCTCACCATCCCCACCGACTGGCTCACCCTGCCGCGCGTCTTCGAGTCCGCTGGTTACCGGACCGCCGTCATCGGCAAATGGCACCTCGGCCTCGGCGAACGCGGCACCCCGGTGAACTGGAACGGCGAGGTCAAGCCGGGCCCGCTCGAGCTGGGCTTCGACACCTCCTTCCTGCTCCCCTCGACGAACGATCGGGTGCCGTGCGTGTACCTAGACGGCCACCGCGTGCTCGGCCTCGACCCCGCGGACCCCCTGCACGTCGGCAAGCGCCCCGAGGGCTTCGCGGGGACGGTCTACCCCGACGGCAAGAAGGACCGCGCGGCGATGACCTACTACGCCTCGAGCCACGGCCACGACAACTCCGTCATCGGCGGGATCGGCCGCATCGGATTCCAGTGGGGCGGTGCGAGCGCGCTCTGGGACGACGAGACGATGGCCGACGTCTTCGTCGATCGCGCGCGCGCCTGGCTCACCGACCGCGCGGCGTCGGACGAGCCCTTCCTGCTCTACTTCAGCTCCCAGGACATCCACGTCCCGCGCACGCCCCACCCGCGCTTCCAGGGCATGAGCGAGCTCGGGTACCGCGGCGACGCGATGGTCCAGCTGGACTGGGCGGCGGGCGCCCTCATGGACACCCTCGACGACCTCGGGCTCGCCGAGGACACGATCGTCATCTTCTCGAGCGACAACGGCCCCGTGTACGACGACGGCTACGAGGACGGCACGACCGTGCTGACCTCGACCGAGGAGTCGGACCGCGGCCACGACGGCTCCGGTCCCTGGACGGGGGGCAAGTACCGCATCGAGGAAGGAGGTACGCGCGTGCCCCTCATCGTGCGCTGGCCCGGCCGCGTCGAGCCCGGCGTCAGCGACGCGCTCTTCGGTCAGATCGACCTGCTCGCGTCCTTCGCTGCGCTCCTCGAGGTCGAGGTGCCCGGCGGGTCCGCCATGGACAGCCGCGACCATCTCGCAACGCTCCTCGGGGACGACGAGACGGGCGCCTCGATCCTCGTCGAGGAGGCCCGCGCCCTCGCGCTTCGGTCGGGCGACTGGAAGCTCGTTCGCCGTCCCAAGGGCAGCCTCGCGCTCTTCGACCTCACGGCCGATCCTGCCGAGACGACGAATCGCCTGAAGGACGAGCCCGAACGAGCCGCGGAGCTCACCGCGACCCTCGAGAGGATCCGCGCCGGCGAAGGCGTGCGAGCGCTCTCTCGCTGACCCCCGGAGTCCTCCCGACACTCGCGCTCGCGGGCACCGGCTCGCCATCACCATCTTCTGCTTTCGGCCGCTGCCGAACTGGGCTCGGAGCGGCCCACTCTCGGCCACCAGCGCCTCCCCGATCAAGGCGGTCGTTCCCCTGTCGCAGCGCGAGGCCTGCCGCTCGTCGAGAGTGCGAGCGAATCAGTGCTTTCCACGAGCGGTGTCGCAGAACCCACGGCTCGAAGGGGGAGCGCCGCGGTGGCGACGAGGGAGAGAGGAAACGCTCCGCTCCCGTCGGCCAAGGAGCGAAGCGCCCGGCCGTCAGGGGAGCTTGCGCAGCCCGAGGACGAGCGCGATGCCAGCGACGATGAAGCAGGCCGCCGAGGCGGCGTGGAGCAGCGTCTTCAGGGACTCCGCTCCCTCGGGATCGATCGGCGCGAGCGCCGCCGCGTCGTGCCGGACGAGGAGCGCGGGATGGACGATGAGCAGCACCCCGATGAGGAACGCTCCGCCGAGACCGACGAAGGTCGCCGAAGTGGCCGCGCAGACGGCGGCGGATCCGATGGACGTCGAGGGCGCGGGGTCGGTCATGGCGGGAGCATAGGGCACGGGGCTCGCGGGAGCGCCGCGCCGCGGCCTCAAGGGTGTCCGCCCGGCGACGCGCTTCCTTCGAGCAGGCGCCAGCAGAGGAGCTGCATCCGCGGCAGGTGGAACGGCCCCTTCCAGTGGCCGCCCTTGAGCTCGGTCGCGACGGAGCCGTCGCGTCGCAGGTAGCCGAACCACTCGCCCCCCTCGGGATCGGCGAGGTGCTCGTGCGCCCAGTCGCTCACGAGTCGGTGGCGGGCGGCGTGGCGCTCGTCCCCGGTGAGCCGCCAGGCGAGGAGCGTCGCGATGCACGCCTCGGCCTGGGGCCACCAGTACTTCATGTCGTGCTCGACGCACTGGACCGGGCGGCCGTCGAGATCCACGAAGGACAGGAGGCCACCGTGTTCGGCGTCCCATCCGCGCTCCCACATCCAGTCCAGCATGCGCACTCCCAGCGCCGTGAGGCGGGCGTCGTTCCCGCGCTGGCGCGACTCCTCGAGGACGAACCAGGCCGCCTCGATGGCGTGACCGGGATTCAGCAGCCGGCCGTCGAAGTGGTCGAGCACGGCGCCATCCGGAGCGACCACCTCGAGGACCGCGCCGAGATCCGCGCGGCAGAAGTCGCGCTCGATCCCGTCGATCCAGCCGTCGATGAGCGCCTCTCCCCCATCGAGCCCGCCCGCGGCGCGCAGGGCCTGGGCAACGCCGACGCCGATCATCAGCGGCCCGATCCCCTTCGACGGTCGCGTCGCCTGGTCCACCTTCGGTTCGACCTCACCGGGCTCGATCGCGCGCCGCACGAAAGTGCGGAACAGCTCGTGGCCCCGATCTCTCCGTGCCGGATCACCGGTCGAGTGCCCGAGGGCCGCGAAGGCCATGGCGCCGAAGGCTTCGGAGTACGCGTAGCGGCGCGTGCGCAGAGGACGGCCGTCGCGCGTGACGAGGAAGCGCATGCGCCCGTCGTCGTCGAACCCGTGCCGCTCCAGGAACCGGGCGCAGCCCGCGGCGGCCTCGAGCCAGTCCTCCCGCGGCTCGACGGTCCCGTGGAGCGTCGCCATCAGCCACGCGAAGCGCCCCTGGAACCAGATCGACTTGTCCGTGTCGACGAGCTCCCCGCGGCGGCCGAGGGACGTGAAGAGGCCCCCGTGCTCCGCGTCCATCCCGTGCTCGAGCCAGAAGGGCAGAGTGTCCTCGAGGAGACCTCGCCGGTAGCGCTCCAGGAGCCCCCGGAGCTGCGCGGGGAGGTGGGCGTCAGAGGCGGCCATCAACGACCTCCCCGGGCGTCCGCCCGCCCGTCAATGCGCTCACCAGGAGCCCCACCAGCACCGAGGTGCACGTGCCGATCGCCGCGTAGAGCAGGAAGTTCACGTCGGTCGCCGTGGCGACGAAGGCCGTCGCCGCGCCGCCGGTGAAGAGGCCCGCGAGAGCACCCTTCGCGTTCGCGCCGCGCGCGAAGACCGCGAGCAGGAAGACCCCTGAGACCCCGCCGCCGAACAGGCCGATGATCCGCTGGAAGGCGTCGAAGAGGTACTTGATGTCGACACTCGCGAGGAGGATCGCCGCGCCGGTCCCCAGGACGCCGAGAGCGATCGTCAGGCCGCGGGCCAGCCCCATGTGATCCTCACCGCCGCGCCCTCCATCCGGCGCCACGAAGTCGTGGACCACCGCGGTCGTGATGCTGTTCATCGAGCTGTCCAGCGAGCTCATCGCCGCCGCGAAGATCCCCGCGATGACGATCCCCGCCACGCCTGCCGGCAGCTGGGTGACGACGAACCAGGGGACGAGCTGGTCGTCCTTCGCGGGCAGGAGCGCCGCCTCCGCGGGGTGCCCCGCGTAGAAGGCCCAGAGCGCCGTCCCGAGCCCGAAGAAGAGCAGCCCCGTGGGCACCGTGATCGCGAGGTTGAGCCAGAGGCTGCGCGCCGCGGCGCGCTCGTCCTTGGTGGTCAGGTAGCGCTGGACCACGGTCTGATCGCTCGCATAGGGCACGAGGTTGGTGAACAGGAAGCCCACGATCACCACCCAGCCCACCATGTCCGTCACGCTCCAGCGCCACTCGAAGATCACGAGCTTGTCGGCGGCCCGCGCGAGGTCGAGGGTGGCCGCGAGGCCGCCGGAGTCGGCCACCGCCAGCGCGAGGCAGAGCGCCGCTCCGCCGAGGAGGACGAAGACCTGGACGACGTCGGTCCAGATCACCGCGGAGATGCCGCCGAGCGCGGTGTAGGCCGTGGCGAGCACCCCCATGAGGCCGATGCACAGGTGCGTGTCGACGCCGGTCACGGCCGCCAGCGCGATGGCGGGGAGCAGCAGGACGATCCCCATGCGGCCGAGCTGGAAGGCGATGAACAGCGCGCTCGCGCACCAGCGGACGGCGCGCGAGAAGCGCACCTCCAGGAACTCGTAGGCGGTCGTCGCGCTCTGCCCGCGGAGGACGGGCACGAAGGCGCGGATCACGAGCACCAGCACCGGCAGGAGCATCAGCTGCCCCGCGAAGCGCCGCCAGTCGGAGCCGTAAGCGGTCGCCGGGATCGCCATGAAGGTGATGGCCGAGAGCTGGGTCCCGAAGATCGAGAGACCGGCGGCCCACCAGGGGATCCGACGGCCCCCGAGGAAGAAGTCCTCGGTCCCCCCACCGCGCCGCGCGAAGTGGACGCCGATGCCGACCATGCCCGCGAGGTAGAGCGCGAGCACGATCCAATCGAGGGAGCGAAGGCGAGCCGGAGCCGACGCGTCATCGGCGGGGGGGATCGCGAGCGCCTGGATGCGCGGCGTGCGGACGCCCGGACGCACCTCCCCCGAGGGGATCACGATCCGGCCGTCGAAGAGCGCCGCGCGCGTGGTCACGACGCCCTCCAGCATCGCGCCCGCCTCGCTCCACGCGTCGTTCGCCACGTCGTAGCGCAGAACGCGCCCGGTGAAGGCGGGACGCGTGGCGGCCGGCGTGAGGTCGCCCGCCGCGTCGTGCAGGTGACGGCCCGCGGAGCCGGAGAAGGTCAGGACCGCGTCCTCCCCGAAGGCGGACGCGCTGCCCGCGGCGATGCCCCAGGGAGACGGCTCGTCCTCACCGGCGCGGCGTGGATCCGTGAGGGGCGGGAGAGGCGCGACGGGAGCCCACTCGTCCTCTTCCGGAGCGTAGACCCAGGCGTCGGGCACCATCCGGTACCGCGGCCGGCCCGCGTCGTCGCGGGTCAGCACCTGGCCGGAGAACGCGAAGAGGCGCGGCCGGCCGTCGACGCCGCGCTGCATGGCCGTGACGACCTTGATCCGCGGCGGCCCCGGCAACGGGCTCAGCTCGCGCCAGCCGCGCTCGGGCGCGGACGTGTCGAGCGCTCGAAGCGCGTTGCTCGCGTCGGCCTCGTCCTTCGAGCGCTTCCCCGCGAGCACGTAGACCACGTCGCGGATGGCCTCGGCGGCACCGAAGGCGCCGGGCTCGGGCAGGTCGGGGAGCGCGGTCTCTTCGAGCCGCTCCCCGTCCCAGGTGAGGAGCCGGACCTCGGAGAACACCTCCCGCTCGTCCGAGCCCCCCGCGACGACGATGCCCGCGGGGACCGTAGCGCACGCGGCGTACGCGAGCGGGCGGGCGAGCCGGCCGCCGTCCAGCCAGGCGTCCGCTCCCGGGAGCAGGACCGCGACCTCGTCGTGCCAGACCTTCGCGCCACCGTCGGCGAGCGGCACGGGGAAGTTCGCGCCGCCGGCGACGACGAGCGCGCCGCCGTGCACGCCGACGATCGGCCCACCGAGGCCGATGGGAGCGGGGAGATCGGGCAGCGATTCGAAGCGCAGCGCCTCGCCCGGATCCTGAGCCGCTGCTCCGTGCGCGAGCGCGGCCGCCGCGAGGAAGCCCGCGGCGATGGCCGTCAGCGCCCTCAACACGGCGCGGCTCCCTCCTCCTCGTCGAGCCGCGCCAGCGACGCGCGCAGGCGATCGAACGCGTCGGAACCGAGCGGGATCAGCGGCAGCCGCGGCGGACCGCAGTCCTCGCCGAGGACGGCCATGGCCGCCTTGATCGCGTTCGCGCCGCCCTCCTCGAGGATCGCATGGACGCGCTTCGTCGCCCCGAGCTGGTGACGCTGCGCCTCCTCCATGCGGCCCGCCTCGAAGGCGTCGATGACTGCGCGGTAGCGCCGACCCATGAAGTTGTAGGTGCTGCCCACCGCTCCGACCGCTCCCATGGCGAGGCCGGCGAGGAGCATCTCGTCGGACCCGAAGAGGATCCGGTAACGGCCGCCCTCCGCGTGAACGCAGCGGAGGAGGTCGTCGAACTCGAAGGAACTGAACTTGATGCCCGCGAGGGTCGGCAGCGCCTCGGGCGCGCGCGCGAGCAGGTCGGCCATGCGCGTGCCGACGCGGGAGAGGCGCGGGATGTGGTAGTAGAAGAGCGGCGTGCGCGGCGCCGCCCCGGCGACGCGCTGCAGGCACGCGACGAGCCCGTCGAGATCCGGCGGCGGGAAGTAGGAAGGCGGGACCACCCCGATCGCGTCGGCGCCGATGGATTCCGCGTGGGCCGCGAGCGCGGCGGCCTCCTCGACGCTGTTGTGACCCACGTGCACGACCACCGCCGCGTCGTGTCCGACCTCGTCCCGCGCGGACACGTACGCCTCGGCCACCGCGCGCCTCTCGTCGACCGTGAGCGACGGCGCCTCACCGGTGCTGCCGCAGACGAAGATCCCGTCCGCGCCCTGGCCGAGCACGTGCGCGAGCACCCGCGGGATCGCGCCGAGGTCCACAGCCCCCTGCGCGTCCATGGGCGTGAAGACGGCGGCCACGAGGCCGGTGACAGGGCGGCGCGGAGCCGAGGGATCGGGAGTCATGGGCGGTAGATCGAGGAGGAGAAGGGGCTCCGCCACGCGGCAGCTGCCAGATACCGTACGACGAGCGGCGCGCGTCCCCGCGCGCCCACGCCCATGATCAGCCCGGCCGCCCCTGAGCCTCCGGCGTGCCTCTGGTGCGCGTCGCCCCTGCCGGAGCCGCTCGAGCGAACGACGCGATGCCCGTCGTGCGGGCGGCACAATCGCCGCGAGGACCTGGCCACCCTGCGCACTCTTCGCCCTCGGGCGCGGCGCCTGCAGACGATCGTGGAGGTGGCGTCCGCGGTGGTGCTCGCGATGTGTGTCCTGCGCTCCGCGATCCACTGGCGACACCTGAGGGGCGGTGACCCCGACGTCGCCCTGTCGATCATCGTTCCCGCGGGGCTGGCGATCCTCGTCGGCTACCAGAGCCGCTACATCACGCGCCGCAGGCGTGGGCCCTTGCTGCACGTGTCCGCGACGGGGTGCGGGATCGTCGCGATCGTCGCGGCCGCGTATCTGGCCTTCCTCGGAATGACCCAGAGGGATCTCGACGGCGTTGAGCTCGTGCTCGTGCTGACCGGCGCAGGCGCCATCGCCGCGGTCATGGCGACCCGCGTCTGGCGCGCGGCGCGGGGCGAATCCCGCTGAGCCGTCTCAATCTGCGATCGATGGTTGCGGGTGTGACGTCCTGTCGAGCTCTCCGCTCCGAGGGTTCGTCGGCGAAGGGCGCACGAATCGATGAGCCCTGTTAGCGTCGGAGCCAGAGCCACCAGCCCACGAGCGTCCGTCCGAGCATGAGTCACATCGGCCCCCGCCATCTAGCCACCGCCCTCGTGGCATGCACGGCCCTGACGAGCGCGTTCGCAGCCCCGGTCCAGCAGCGCTCGGTCGCCCGCGAGTGGAACGAGCTGCTGCTCGAGTCCATCCGCAACGACTTCGCGCGCCCGACCGTGCACGCGCGCAACCTCCATCACGTCTCGATCGCCATGTGGGACGGCTGGGCCACCTACGACGGCTCGGCCGAGACGGTGCTCTTCCAGGAGGAGCACGTCGCCTCGGGCGCAGGCGTGGACGCCCTGCGGAGCGAGGCGATCAGCCACGCGGCGTACCGGATCCTCCGATCGCGCTTCGCGACCTCGCCGGGCGCCGCCGTCATGCTCCCGCAGTACGACCAGCTGATGGACGCGCTGGGATACGACCGGACCGACCTCTCGGTCGTCGGGGACACTCCGGCGGCGGTCGGCAACCGGATCGCGCAGCGCGTCCTCGAGTACGGCGCGGCGGACAACTCGAACGAAGCGAACGACTACGCCAACCTCCGCTACGCCCCCATCAACCAGCCGCTCCTGCCGGACTTCCCGGGCAACCCCACGATGGGCTTCCCGAACCGCTGGCAGCCCCTGAGCCTGCAGTTCTTCATCGACCAGGCGGGCAATCCCATTCCCGACGGCGTCCCCGAGTTCCTCTCACCCGAGTGGGGCATCGTGCCTGGCTGGGCCCTGTCCACCGACCGCCTGACCATCGGCGAGCGCGGCGGCTTCGAGTACTGGGTCCACGAGGACCCCGGCCCCCCGCCGCTCCTGGACGACGCCCTCGACCGCTACAGGGACGGTTTCGAGATGGTCTCCGTGTGGTCCTCCCACCTCGACCCCTCCGACGGCGTGCTCATCGACGCGTCGCCGAACTCGGTCGGCAACGCGCCGCTCGCGGATCCCTCGGACACCCCCGCGTTCTACGACTACTACGCGGGCGGCGACTGGGGCCCTGGCTACGCCGCGAACCCCGTCACCGGCCAGCCCTATCCCGTCCAGCGAGTGCCGCGCGGCGACTACGCCCGGGTGCTGGCCGAGTTCTGGGCGGACGGGCCGGACTCCGAGACCCCGCCGGGGCACTGGTTCGTGCTGCTGAACGACGTCGCGGACCATCCCTCCTTCGTGAAGCGGATCGCGGGCACCGGACCCGTCCTCGACGACCTCGAGTGGTGCGTGAAGGCCTATCTCGCCATGGGCGGCGCCATGCACGACAGCGCCATCGCAGCCTGGGGCGTGAAGGGCTGGTACGACTACCCGCGGCCGGTCAGCGTCATTCGCTACCTCTCCGGCCTCGGCCAGCGGACGGACCCGAACCAGCCCGGCTACGACCCGGGCGGCATCAACCTCCACCCCGGCTTCGTCGAGGTGGTGACCGCCGCCTCCACCGCCGCGGGAGAGCGCCACGAGCATCTCGCCGGCAGCGAGGGCAAGATCGCCGTCCTCGCGTGGAGGGGCCCTGATTACATCAACGATCCCGCGGTCGACGTCGCGGGCTGCGGCTGGATCCTGGCCGAGAACTGGTGGCCCTACCAGCGGCCGACCTTCGTGACTCCGCCCTTCGCGGGGTACGTCTCCGGGCACAGCACCTACAGCCGCGCGGCCGCCGTCGTGATGGACCGCCTGACGGGGTCCCCCTACTTCCCCGATGGGCTCGGCGAGTACGTCTGCCCTGCCGGGGATTTCCTCGTCTTCGAGGACGGGCCGAGCGTCGAGGTCCGCCTCCAGTGGGCGTCCTACTACGACGCCTCCGACCAGTGCTCGCTCTCGCGCATCTGGGGAGGGATCCACCCGCCCGCGGACGACCTCCCGGGCAGGCAGATGGGCCAGGTCATCGGCCACGACGCCGTGGATCTCGCGGAGCTCTACTGGGCCGGGACCGCCTGCGATGCGTCCGGGTCGCCGGTCTCCCTCGACCAGGACGGGAACGGCACCCTCGACGCCTGCGAGGACATCGGAACCCAGTACTGCACGCCGGGCGTCCCGAACTCCACGGGGCTCGCCGGGGCGCTCACGCTCCTCGGCAGCGCCGCGGCCGCGGACAACGACCTGACCCTCGCGGCGACCTCGCTGCCCCCCGGCCAGTTCGGCTTCTTCATCGCGTCCTTCGCCCAGGCGCCCCCCGTGGTCCCCCCGGGGAGTCAGGGCCGGCTCTGCCTCGGCGGCCGTATCGGCCGCGATGTCGGCGGCGGCGTGGTGCAGGCGAGCGCCCAGGGAGCGTTCTCGTCACCCGTCGATCTGGCGGCGCTCCCCCAGCCGACCGGAACGGTCGTGATCCAGCCCGGCGACACCTGCACCTTCCAGGCCTGGCACCGCGACGTGAACCCGGGCGTGACCTCGAACTTCACCGGCGCGAAGTTCGTCACGTTCGACTGACGAACGCGGCGAGGCCAGGAGGACCGACGGCCGCGTCGAAGACCATCCACGGCCGCCGGTCACGCGAGCCGCGGGCACTCCTCGAGGTCGCCGTGCCCGGGATCCAGGACGCCCGAGGATCTCCCCGCCCGCTCCCCTTCGGTCCCGCTGCCCTCGGCTCCAGCCGATCCAGGGCTCGTCGCCCACGACCCCCGGACCAGCGACCGGGAGTGAACGCGGGTCGTCGCTCCTCGCCCCCGCTCCATCCCCGGCCGCTGGTGACGACGCCGATCGAGCCGGTACACGCGTGCGCCCGCCCCGCCAAGAGAAGCGCCCCCGGGCCGGCCACCTGGACCGGCGCGGGGGCGCCTCTCGTCGACGGTGATCCGCGTGCGAGGCAGGGCCTCGCGCCGCGGGTCACTCCCGGATCACTGGAAGTCGATCTGGTAGCCGTCGGTCAGGTCGGAGCCGGAGCCGACGCCGTCGCGGAACCAGGCCTGGAAGTTCCAGGTCTGGCCAGCGGCCACGCTGACGGTGCCGGAGCCCTGCGGGATGGTGTTCAGGTCGATCGCGAGCTCGAAGTTACCGGCAGCACCGGTCGAGAGGATCTCGCCCGGGCCGCGGTAGCGACCGATCGTGCCGGCGAGGCAGAGGAAGCCGTTGCCGACCGGGATCTGGTTCTGAGCACCGGAGACGATGAAGATGCCGAACTGGTTGGCGGGCATGCCGCTGGCCTGGAGGGTGAGGTCGTTGCTGGCGGCGACGTTGCTGCCCGCAGCGCTCATCACGGCGGCGCTGCCGCTGGAGTTGACGTTCGACGCGCAGTAGTTGGTACCGAGCGCGGTGGCCTCTTCGAACACGATGTTGTCGTAGAAGCGACCGGAGTCGTCGTAGTTCGTCGCGAAGCTCTCGTAGCCGAACTGCATCAGCTCACCGACCCACGTGGAGTCGATGGTGATTTCCAGGCGGCCGGCCGCCCAGTTCGTGGTCGACGCGGTCGTCGTGTCGAGGCTCTCGAGCTGGATCGTCGCGAAGGAGAAGTCGGAGCGGCGAAGGATCTTGATGAACGCGTTCGTCGTCGTCGCGCCGTCGCCGTTGGTGACCACGGGGGTCTTCAGGTAGTCGAACGCGAAGGAGAAGGTCTTGCCGACGTCGACGGAGTTGATCTCACGCTCCTGGAAGATGAGGGCGTTGATCGTGTTGCCGCTGGCGTGGTCGCCGTTGTTGTAGTCGCTGTAGGCGTTCAGGTACTGAGCACCCTGGCTGGGGCCGCCGTCGCCCGTGGCGATGCCGGAGAAGCCGGGACCGCCGTTCGGGGCGCCGAAGACGCCGTAGCCGTACAGGTAGCCGCCGGTGGGATCGAAGACGTTGGCGAAGGCGAGCCAGTTGTCATTCGTCAGCGCGCCGGGGTCGGCGATGTCCAGGGCCTCGAAGTCCTGGCTGTACGCGTTGATGCCCGGGGGCTGGGTCACCGGCGACGAGAACTCGATGTTGTCGTAGAGACGGCTCGAGTCGTCGTAGTTGCCGCCGCGGCTGAGGAAGCCGAACTGGAGGGTCTCACCGGCCCAGTCGGGCTCGATCTGGATCGAGAGGCTGTCCGAGGTCCACGTCGTGGTCGAGGCGTTGGTCGTGTCGACCGTGATGAACGAAAGCGGCGTGAAGGAACCGTCGGACGAGCGGAAGATCTTGATGAAGGCCTCGGTGGCCATGTTGCCGTCACCGTTGATGACAGCGGGGTTCTTCAGGTAGTCGAAGCTGAAGGTCGCCGTCGTGCCGACGTCGACCGCGCCGATCGTCTGCTCGATGAAGACGTTCGACTCGAGGCTGAAGCCGTTGGCGTGGTCGCCGTTGGCGTAGTCGCTGAAGATGTCGAGGTACTGGTTGCCCTGCGAGGCGCCTCCGAGGCCGCTCCCGATGCCGGAGAACCCGAAGCCGTCGTTCGGCGAGGAGGAGGGGTGGTTCGGCGCGGCGAAGACGCCGTAGCCGTACGCGTACTGGCCCATGTTGTCGAGCACGTAGCCGTAGACGATCCAGTTGTCCGCCGCGATGGCGCCGGGGTCGGTCGGGCTGGTGGACTCGAAGTCCTGGATGTAGGTGGTCAGTTGCTGGGCGGCGGCAGTCGGGGCCAGCGCCAGCGTGGCGGTCGTCGCCAGCGCGCGGAAGGAGAGGCTCATGGAAGTGCTTTTCTAAGTCTCGACAAAGGTCCCGGCGGATCGATCCGCCGGCTGAGATGGGTAGCCCAAGGCTACCTGCATTCATGGAACCGGAAGACTTTTCCTACCCACGGAGTTTGGCGCCCTCATCGAGCCCCCACCAAAGTGGGGGCATAACGAGCCACTTCCATGAAGCTCTAATGTTCGGGTCCCGCAACGGGTCTTGATGCAGCATGCGCTCATGAGCGACTCGAGTGCGGCGGAATGCAGCGAAGTCCGATCAGCGTGCTCGAGCGCATCCCTTCTCGCGCATCGATCGCTTCGTTAGATCGGCCCGATTTGGCCGACAATTCGCGGCTCTCCTGCACCCTCGCGCGAACGGCTCGTCCTCATCTCGCGCACATGGTCCACGTCGACGACGCGGGCGTGTCGCAGCGAAGCGCGAGACTCGATCGCGTCCGATTCGACGTCTGGCGCCACGAAGCGTGAGCGCCCTGCAACG
Organism: Planctomycetota bacterium; assembly: GCA_965662915.1. GTDB lineage: Bacteria > Planctomycetota > UBA1135 > UBA1135 > Saltatorellus. Next base: position 16,955 of record CBFIJG010000064.1, read on the forward strand.
GGCCCCGCGATCGGCGCATTCACCGCGGTGCGAACCACGCGTTCGAGCGAGCACCTCGACCGGGGACGGCCACCGCGCCCGGCGCATATCCGATCGACTCGAGTCCGCGGTGCACGCCGCGCGTCACGCCCTCGAAGAGCAGCCGCGCGGATCGGACACGACGCGCGACGATCGCGGCCTCCGCGATCGAGAAGAGACGCGCCGTACCCCCGCACCGGCTGAACGCGCAGGCGCGCTCGCGACGGACGCTGATGTCGCGAACCGTCCAGCTGTGGAACGAGCCGGTGAGCGGAAGCACGCATGATCGAGGAGAACCTCCCCCGACGACGGGCGGCGTGGATCTCGCACTCCCCACGGACGCGCCCCGGTGGCGGCTGGAGCCCGACGCCCGATCGCTGGACCAGCGGCTCGGAGAGGCGACGGCCTGGCGCCCCCGTGCCCTTCGCCGGCACGGAATGTGAACCCCTGACCAGCCCCGAGCCCCTCCCCCGCTACGCTCCCTCCCGTGTCGATCCCCCGCGCCGCCTTCTCCATCGCGCTCGTCGCGGCGGGGACCCTCGTCTACGAGGTCCTGCTGACCCGCGTCTCGGCTCTGCGCCTGGCCTTCCACTTCAGCTTCCTCGTCGTCTCGAACGCGCTGTTCGCGGTCGGCGTCGCCGGCGCGCTGCTCACCCTGGTCCGGCGACGCACCGCCGGCCGCGAGCAGGAGTGGGCGCTTCGCGCGGCCGCGCTGTTCACGATCGCACTCCCGCTGACCTACGCGTTCCTGCTCACCTGGGACGTCCCGGCCCAGTTCCGGCTCGCGGACTCCGCGTCCATCGGGAGCCTCGCGATCTTCAACGCCGTGGCGGCCCTGCCCTTCGTCTTCGGGGGCGCCGCGATCGGCCTGCTCCTCCAGGGCGGCGCCCGCGCGGTGCATCGGGTCTACGCGGCGGACCTCGTGGGCGCGGCCATCGGCTGCTTCGCGACGCCCTTCGCCCTCTGGCGCACCGGCGCGGGCGGGACGCTGTGCATCGCCGCCGCCCTCGGCGCTCTCGGCGCGATGACCCTGGCCCGTTCACCGCGCGGCCGCGGGCTCGCCGGACTCGCCGCTGCCCTCCTCGCCGCCGCGAGCCCGTTCGTCGACGCCCGCTACCCGGTCCCCAGCAAGACGGAGCTCCAGCTCACACCCCAGACCCGCTTCATCGCCGGTGACGAGCGCGTCGCCTCTCGCTGGAGCGCCCTCTCGCGCATCGACGTGGACCGCGTCCCCGAGGCGGAGCGGAGTCTGTTCCTCCGCCCCCCCGGCGTGCCGATGCCGCGCCCCGAGCAGCAGGCCTTCCTCATGCAGGACGGCTCCGCGGGGACCTACATCCACGACTACACCGGCACGCCCGAGGCCCTCGAGGGTCTCAAGCTGTCGCTCTACTCCCTCGCGAGCCGCGTGCTCGAGCCACGCCGCGTCTTCATCATCGGCGCCGGCGGGGGCGACGACGTGTGGGCGGCGAAGGCGAACGGCGCGGAGCGGGTGAAGGCCGTGGAGCTGAACCGCGCGGTGCTCGATGTCCACACCGAGCTCTTCCCCGACTGGTCGCGCGGGATCCTCGAGGACCCCCGCGTCGAGCTCGTCCACGCGGAGGGCCGCTCCGCGCTCCTGCGCGAGGCTCGCGCCCTGGGCGAGGCAGGCCCTTACGACCTGCTCCAGATGTCGGGCATCGACACGTGGACGGCGCTGCAGAGCGGGGCCTACATGCTCGCGGAGAACTTCCTCTACACGCGGGACGCGATCCGCGACATGTTCGGGATCCTCGGCCCCGACGGCGCGGTCCAGATCACGCGGTTCAGCGGCGACATCGAGGCGATCCGGCTGCTCGCCACGATCCGCAGCGTCCACGACGAGGTGGGCACCGGGACCTTCGCGGACTGCGTCGCGGTCGTCCCCGCGGGCTCCTTCGGCGCGATCCTCGCCAAGCGAAGCCCCTTCACGGCCGACGAGCTCGCGCGGCTGGACGGCTTCCTCCGGGACTCCGGCGCTGCCGTCCTCGCCCACCCGCGCCGCCAGCTCGGCGGACGCGTGGAGGAGTTCGTGCGCGCGGCCGACCCCGCGGCGCTGCTCGCGACCATCCCCTACGACCTCCGCCCGGTCTCCGACGACCGGCCGTACTTCTTCCACTTCCACCGCTGGAACGACCTCGGGAAGGCGCGCGAGTCCATCGACGCGCCGATGGTCGTCACCCAGGGCAACCCGCTCTTCCTGCTCGGCCAGCTCGCCATCGGCCTCGCGGTCGCGCTGCTCCTGCTCCTGCCCACGCTCCTCGTGGCGGTCCGCGGGAGCGACCACCCGCGCCGCGGCCGGCAGGCGGTCGCGGCCTTCGGGTACTTCGGCGGCGTGGGCGCGGGGTACATCGTACTGCAGGTCGCGCTGCTCCAGAAGCTCGTCCTGCTGGTGGGGCATCCGCTCCACTCGGTCACGGTGACCCTCTTCACGATGCTCCTCGCGACCGGGGCCGGCGCCTTCCTCTCCCGCAACCGCTTCGCGGGCGACGCGCCGCCGGGGCGCATGTGGGCGGTGCCCGTGGGGCTCGCCGTCTACCTGATGGCCTTCTCCGTCGCGTCGCCGGCGATCACGTCGTGGGCGGTCCCGCTGGCCGACGTCCAGCGCTTCGCCGTCGCGGCGGCGCTGGTCGCGCCGGTCGGGCTGCTCCTCGGCATCCCCTTCGCCCACGGCATCGCGGCGATCGAGGAGCGCAGCCCCTCGCTGGTGCCCTGGGCCTGGTCCGCCAACGCGGCGACGACCGTCGTGGGCTCGATCCTCGCGGTCATCGTCTCGATCAACCTGGGCTTCGACGCGGTCTTCGGACTCGGCGTCGCGCTCTACTCGATCGCGATGTCCCAGGCGGCCGGACTGCGGGCCGTGGACTGAGGTCCGTCGGGCCGCTGCCTCGCGTTCTCCGCGAAGCTCCGCGATTCCCGGTCACGAGCCCCGCGCGGCTCCGTTCGCCCTCTCGCTTCGCGACCGGCGGGGCGAGCGGGAGGGCGCGCGAGCGCCGTGGG
>CBFIJG010000065.1:0-19482 GCA_965662915.1 Planctomycetota bacterium
TCGCCCCCACCCCGGCCAGCACCACGAAGGTCGCGGCCGCGCGACCCTGGAGCGAGGCCACCGCCGACTGCAGCCACTCCGGACCGCCCGCGCCGCCGGCCACGACCAGGTGGAAGTTGACGAGGACCATCCCGAGGATGGCCCCGGCGCGCGCGAGGTCGAGGCCGGGAACGCGCGGCGCTGCGGGCGGGGGCGAAGTGACTTGCACGGGAGGGGCTCGGCGGGACGCGTCCGGGGAACGAGCATTCGCGGCGATCCCTCGCGGTCCGGACGACCCGCGCCACAATGGGGCCCGACCCCCTCTGGCGCCAAGCCGGCTCTCCGATGATCGCAGCGATTCTCCTCGCCCCCCACCTCGCCCTCCCCGTCCTGTCCACGGAGGACCCCTCGGCTCCCGTCCCCACGGGCGAGATGGACTGGACCGGCGTCCTCGACGAGGAAAGCTTCGCCGCGCTCCACGACCTCAAGGAGGGGGAGACCCCCGAGCTCCTGGGTGACGACGTCGAGGTCGCTGGCATGGACTGCTACCTCTCCCGTCCGAAGGGCGGCAACCCGATCGGCGCGGTCCTCGTGATCCACGAGTGGTGGGGCCTGAACGACAACGTCAAGCACTGGGCCGACCGCCTCGCCTCCGACGGCTACGTCGCGCTCGCGGTCGATCTCTACGAGGGGACGGTCGCCACCACGCGGGACGAGGCGATGGCGGCCATGCGCGGCGTGGAGGCCGAGGCGGCGACCGCGAAGCTCGTGGCGGCCCACGCGTGGCTGCGCGACGGGGACGGGCCCGTGGCCGCCGAGCGCACGGCCTGCATCGGCTGGTGCTTCGGCGGCGGCTGGTCCCTGAACCTCGCCATCGCGGAGCCGGAGCTGGACGCGGCGATCGTGTACTACGGCCGCCTCGTCACCGACGCCGAGACGCTCGGGGCCATCGAGGCCCCGATCCTCGGCGTGTTCGGCGAGCAGGACCGCGGGATCCCGCCGTCGGCGGTCGAGGCCTTCGAGTCGGCCATGGGCGAGGCCGGCAAGGACGTCACCGTGCGCATGTACGACGCCGAGCACGCCTTCGCGAACCCGTCGAGCGCGCGCTACGACGCCGAGCACGCGGCCGCCGCCTGGCAGGAGTCCCGCGCGTTCCTGGCGGAGCACATGATGGGCGAGCAGCCCGGCGAGACGTTCTATGACGGCGAGCGCTCCCTCGAGGCCGACGCTCCCGAGGGCTGGGATCTCGGCGACCCCGCGAGCATGCGGCTCGCCACCTACGTCGTCACTGACAGCACGACCTGTGTGATCAGCGCCTTCCCCGGCGACGTGGGCGGGCTCGAGGCGAACATCCAGCGATGGCGCGGCCAGGTGGGCCTCGACCCCATGGGCGGCGACGAGATCGAAGCCCTCCCCACCGTCCCGATCCTCGGCCGCCTCGCGCCCGTTCTCCGCGCGGAGGGGCCGCTGATGAGCCGCGGCGAGGTGGTCACCGAGGACGGCGCGGTGGCCGTCGTCTACTGCCAGCTCGAGGCGGAGACGGTCATCGTCAAGCTCCAGGGCGACCGGGCCGAGGTCGACGACTGCGTCGACGGCTTCGTCGCGCTCTGCAGGAGCATCCGCTGAACCTGACGCTCCGGTGCACACGATGAGCTCCCTCGCCGCCCTCGCTCCGCGCCTGCGCTTCAACGAGACGCTGCTGAAGAACGTGATCGAGGGCATGGACGCCCCCGCGTGGGACCTCGTGCCTCCCGGCGGCGGGAACACGCCCCACTGGATCCTGGGCCACGTCGCCGCTTCGCGCCGCTTCATGCTCCGCGCCGCCGGCCACGCGCTCGCGTCCGAACCGTGGGAGGCGCTCTTCGGTCGCGGCGCCGCGCCAGGTGCGGCCACCGATGGCTTCCTGCCCGTCGAGGAGCTCCTCGCGGACGTCCACGCATCCGGCGAGATCGTGAGCGAGTTCTTCCCGACCATCACGGACGAGGCGGCCGCCGAACCGGCGGCGCAACCGATGCCCGACGGCTCCGACACGGTGGCGGGCGTGCTCCACTTCCTCTACTTCCACGAGACCTACCACCTCGGCCAGCTCGGCCTCCTGCGCCGGATGAACGGCCTGGACCCCTTCGCCTGATGATCGACGCCCTTCAACGCACCGCCAGCCTCCTCGCGATCACCTGCCTCGCCGCCTGCAACGGGACCGGCCACGACGGGACCGCGGAGGCTCCCGAGGCCGCCGAGCCCGAATGGACCGCGCTCTTCAACGGCCGCGACCTCGAGGGCTGGATCCCCAAGTTCGCGGGGCACCCCGCCGGCGAGAACCTGCGCGACACCTTCCGGGTCGAGGACGGGCTGCTCACGGTCTCCTACGAGAACTACGAGGACTTCGACGGCCAGTTCGGCCACCTCTTCTTCGACGGCGAGTTCTCCTCCTACGAGGTGCGGGCGGTCTACCGCTTCATCGGCGACCAGTGCGCCGGCGCGCCGGGCTGGGCCTTCCGCAACAACGGGCTGATGCTCCACGGCCAGCGCCCCGAGACCATGGCCCTGGGACAGAACTTCCCGGTGTCGATCGAGGCACAGATGCTCGGGCAGCGCGAGGGCGGCGGCGAGCGACGCAACGGCGGCGTGTGCACGCCGGGCACGAACGTCGTGATGAACGGAGAGGTGGTGAAGGACCACTGCATCGGCTCGAAGGGGCCGACGAACCACGGCGACGGGTGGGTCGAGATGCTCGTCGACGTCGACGGCCACGGGGACATCCGCCACTTCGTCGACGGGGAGCTCGTTCACTCCTACTCGGGCGCCCAGCTCGACCCCCGCGACGGGGACGCGAAGGCACTCCTCGCCGCCGGCGCGGCCACGGCGCTCGACAGGGGCACGATCTCCATCCAGGCGGAGAGCCACCCGATCCAGTTCAGGTCCATCGAGGTCCGCGTCCGCGAGGGCCGCTGACGCCGTACGCGTTCCCGTGAGGACCGGACGCGCGGCGTGGACAGAGCGAACCCAGGCCACACCGCAGGAGCGATTCTCTCCTGGGCTCGCGCTCGACGCCCTGCCATCGAAGAGTCGGCTCAGGTCGGCGGGAAGATGAAGAACGCCGCTGCACCTGCGGCCAGCGCGCTCGCCATGACCGTCATCGAGGTCGCGTCCTTCTTCTTCAGGAAGTAGCCCACCGGGATCAGCAGCGCGTTGAGCGCGAGCATGAACACCATCCCGGGATCGGAGTCCCAGAGTGGCTTGCTCTCGACGAGCGCCGGCAGGCCACGGGCCAGATCGACCGAGATGACGAGGCCGATGTAGGCCTTGCCGATGTCCGAGAGCGCGAGGCGAGCCACATCTGCCCTCGCCTTCATCCGCAGCATCAGCGAGAAGCCGAACTCACGCCCTGCGATGAGGCCCAGGAAGACCCAGGTGGTGGACATCGGGACGTTGCTGACCTCCTTGAAGTAGTAGAGGAGTCCTGCGAACGTGAAGTCGATGATCGTGGCGGAGCGAATGTCCGTCACGGCGCTCTTCGACTTGAGGATCTTCTGCACCGGACCGCCCCGGTTGGCGAAGGTCACCGCCAGCATGACGAAGATGACCGCCATGGCTCCGAAGGCCTGGACGCCGGTCAGCTCCCGGGGCAGGAACACGAAGATGTTCGCGAAGTCCTGCATGAGCCAGACGGCCCAGAGCCAGGTCGTCGAGAGCCACTGGAGCACGACCCAGTGCTTCGCGAACTGCGTCTCCTCGTTCCTGCGGAAGAAGGCCTCGAGGGTCCGCGCGAGCACCATGTAGAGGGCGATGCCGACGCCGAACGCGAGGCCGTAGCCCACGAGCGACTTCGTCATCATCTTCGTCAGTCCACCCATGGTCGCGAAGATCGCGAGGACCATGAAGCTCGTCGAGACGGGGATCCCGAACCGGGTCAGGATCAGCAGCGCGAGCGGCGGTACAGCGTGGTACCACTGCGGATCGAGGAGCGGCGGGTACTTCTCCGTGTTGGCGAGCCGTCCGAAAGACGGGTCGCCGCCGTTGACGACGTATCCGTAGGTGAACGTCGCGACGAGGATCGTCGCCGCGAAGCCGAACAGCACGGTCCAGTGGAAGCGACCGTTCGAGTTGATGAACGTGCCCAGGGTCTGCAGTGCGTCGTTGCCGACGACCGCATACGCAGCGAAGATGAATCCGAGCGCGGCCCAGACGTTGATGTCCATGGAGGGGGGCGCCGGCTCAGTGAATTGCCCGGGGAAGGCGGTCCCGGGTCGCCGGCGAGACGCGGACTCTACCAGCGCTCGAAGGCCTGGGAAGTGGCAAAGAGTGTGAAGACCTGTGCTCTCCGACGCGGTCCGGGCACCCAGGGGAAGACTCCCGTCGATCGCTCAGCAGAGGGCCAAGGAAGCCACTTGGAGCGCCCAGTCGCAACGCCATCGGGGGGCCACCGAGCGAGAGACCGTGATAGGGATGCCGGGACTCGAACCCGGACGGCCAAAGGCCTTCGGATTTTAAGTCCGATGCGTCTACCGATTCCGCCACATCCCCGTCGTGACGATCGTAGCAGGCCGTGGGCCGACGGCGCGGACACCGCGCCGATCGCCCCGCGGAGCCAGCCCTCGCCCACCTCCCCCGGAACGAGACCGGCGGAGGCGGCCCGCCCGAATCCGCGCCGGGCCCCTCAGGTCCCGGACCCTGCCGTGACGATCGTCGCGCTCCAGAGGGCCGTCTTCGCGCCGCTCGAACCCTCCCGATCCACGGCTCTGGCCGGGTCGACAGGTCCGGGCCTTGCCGCTAGACTGCTCGGCCCTTCGGGCGGCATAGCCAAGTGGTAAGGCGATGGATTGCAAATCCATTATTCCCCGGTTCGATTCCGGGTGCCGCCTCCATCCCCCTCCGCTCCTCCCGGGAGAGTCGAGCGCACCGCGGGGACCTCATACGATCTCGTACCCGTCGCGAACGGTGTAGATCATCAGCCGCGTCCGCGGCCCGCCGTGGCGCCGGACGAGTTCGATGAGCCAGTCCTCCTCTCCAGGCCAGGGGTAGGCGTAGACGAGGTCGAAGTCGGCGATGTCGAGGCCGATCTCCGCGTAGGCGTCCGCGCCCTCGGTGGGCGTCATGTAATCGCTCATCAGCAGGTCGACCTGGTCGCGATAGTCCGGCGGCACGAAGCTGCCCTCGACGAAGGTGGCCCCCGAGCCCACGCGCGCGGCGAGGTCCTCGGAGATCTCCACGAGGTCGGGTTCGATCTCGATGCCGTACGCCTCGAAGCCGAGGAGGTCCGCGATGATGGTGATGACGCCGGTCGCGGAGCCGAGTTCGAGGAAGGTGTGCGCGCTGGCGCGCTCCGCCGCGAGCGCCTCGATGGCAGCCGCGTGATCGGCGGGGATGACCCGATGGAACTCGCCGGCGCGATCCTGGCAGTAGTCGCGCCAGATCTCGGCGCCCTCCCGCAGGAGATCGCCGAAGCGCGCGTCTTGGTGAGGGTCTTCGGGGAGATCGAACATGACGGCCGCCTCCATCCTGCCGCCTCGGGAGACCAAGAGCGCTCGAAGCGTCGAATCCACGACGATTCCACCGGCGCCTCCTGACCGCGCGGGGGCGCACTCCACGTCGCCATCGCTCGCTTCGAGGTGGACCGAGCCACGGTCAGCGGCGCGGGCGATCCGCGATCCGAGGAATCGCGTGCAGGAAGGAGCGCGCACGGCCACCATGCCTCGGCCGCTCCCGTCCTTCCCGGAGCCTCTCCCACGCTCCCGAGCCCCTGCCGCACTCATCACCATGCGCTCCGACCTCGAGATCGCCCGCGACGTCGCCCTCATGCCCATCCAGGACGTCGCCGCCGACTACGGCATCTCGGACGACGCTCTCGAGCCCTACGGCAAGCACATGGCGAAGGTGGACCACCGCCTCGCCGAGGCGAACGGCGGCGGCGCCGCGCGCTCGAAGTACGTGGTCGTCACCGCGATCACGCCGACGCCCGCCGGCGAGGGCAAGACGGTCCACACCGTCGGCCTCTCGCTGGCGCTGAACACGATCGGCAAGAAGGCCGCCTGCGCGATCCGCCAGCCCTCCATGGGTCCGGTGTTCGGGATCAAGGGCGGCGCCGCCGGCGGCGGCCACAGCCAGGTCGTGCCCATGGAGGACTTCAACCTCCACCTGACCGGCGACTTCCACGCGGTCACCGCGGCCAACAACCTGCTGAGCGCGGCGATCGACGCGTCGATCCTCCTGGACAACCCCCTGGACATCGACCCTGGCACCGTCACCTGGCGACGCGTCCTCGACGTCAACGACCGGGCGCTCCGCCAGATCACGACCGGGCTCGGCGGGCCGAAGAACGGCGTGCCCCAGGAGACCGGCTTCGACATCACGTCGGCGTCGGAGGTCATGGCCGTGCTCGGGATGAGCTCGGACCTCGCCGACGTGCGTCGCCGGCTCGGGCGCATCGTGATCGGCGCCAACCGCGCGGGCGAGCCCGTGACCGCGGACGACCTCGAAGCCGCGGGCGCCATGGCCGCCGTGCTGCGCCGGGCCATCGACCCCACGATCATGCAGACGACCGAGGGCACCCTCGCCTTCGTGCACACTGGCCCCTTCGCGAACATCGCCCACGGCAACTCCTCCATCGTCGCGGACCGCGTCGCGGCCCCCCACGTCGACTACCTCGTCACCGAGGCGGGCTTCGGCGCGGACATGGGCGCCGAGAAGTTCTTCGACATCAAGTGCCGCGCTTCCGGCATGGCACCTGACGCGGTCCTGCTCGTGGCGACGATCCGCGCGCTGAAGGTCCACTCCGGCCACTTCCCGACAAAGCAGGGCCGGCCCCTCCCTCCCGAGCTCTTCGAGGAGAACGTCGAGGCGGTGGTGAAGGGCTGCAGCAACCTCGAGGCGCAGATCGAGAACGTGCGGAGCTTCGGCGTGCCGGTGGTCGTCGCCATCAACCGCTTCCCCACCGACACCGAGGCGGAGATCGCCGCGGTGAAGGAGCGGGCGCTCGCCGCCGGCGCGCGCGCGGCGGAGATCTCCGAGGTCCACGGGAAGGGGGGCGCTGGCGGACAGGCGATCGCCGAGGCCATCGTCGACGCGGCCGAGTCCGGGGAGGCCGACTTCCGCTTCGCGTACGAGGATTCGCTGCCCCTGACGGAGAAGGTCGAACGCCTCGCCCTCGGCCTGTACGGGGCGGGCTCGGTCGAGTTCTCCGCCGCCGCGCGCGCGACCTTCGAGCGGCTCCAGCGCCAGGGCTACGGAGACCTGCCGATCTGCGTCGCCAAGACCCAGTACAGCCTCTCCCACGACGCCCAGTTCAAGGGCAGGCCGAAGGGCTTCGTCTTCCCCGTGCGCGAGGCACGCCTCGCCGCGGGCGCGGGCTTCGTCGTCGTCTACGCGGGGACGATCATGACCATGCCTGGCCTCGGCCGGACCCCTGCGTACAAGCAGGTCGACCTGGACGACGACGGCCAGGTCGTGGGGCTGTTCTGATCGGAACGCGGGGCGAGGTGCCCCGCCCCGTCAGTGGATCTCGACCTCGGCCCAGGGGGTGCGCGCCACGCCGTTGAGCGCGCCGGGGTCCCGCACGAGGCCGCGGAAGTACAGCTTCGTCCCCGACAGGGCCGGGTCGAGCGGGATCGAGCGGTGCCACGTTCCGTAGCCCCCGCCCGGGCCGCCGGGCGCGAGGTTCTGCTGTCCGAGGAACGCCATCGGCGTCCGCACCGTCGGGGTCCCACCGGGCGCTCCGCCGGGGAGCGTGAGAGCCATACCGACCGCCGCGGGGGCGCCGCCGAGGGCGCTGTGCATCACGACACGGAACTCCTCCGCGCCGGGGTAGGCGGGGGACTCGATCGAGAGCTCGGGGTCGATGCCGCCGCTGCCGGTGACCGCGGCTCCCACTGCCGCGGCCGCAGGGCGCCGCTCGCTCGCCAGGGTGGGGCGGTCGAACGGCGGCAGCTCGAGGGCAACGCGCGGGTCGGTCAGACCGTTCTGGATGAAGGCCGTGATGTTCGAGGCCGTCGCGGGCGCCATGAAGACGCCGTTCATGAGCGGGTCCTTGTTGTCGAGGAAGAACCCGCCGCCCTGGTTGTAGAAGAAGATCGAGAGGAACAGCGAGCTGAAGGTGGGGTCGCCGTTGTGGAAGTAGCGCGTGCGGAGGCCGGCGTTGCGCAGGCTCGGCACCTTGAACTTGCCGCGATCGGAGAAGAGCCCCGTCACCGAGCGACGGCCGTCGTCCTCGGCGATGTCACGCAGTCCGAGGTTCCGGTAGCTGCCGTCGGAGAAGAGCGGAGGCGCGTGGCAGATGGCGCAGCGCAGCCCGTTGGACATGAAGGCGTTGAGCCCCTGGCGCTCCTGCGAGGTGAGCGCGCTCGTCTGCCCGGCGATGTAGAGGTCCCAGGGAGTCTGGTCCGGGTTGAGCGTGCGCTGGTAGGTGGCCAGCGCGAACCCGATGCGCTCCGCAGTGATGGCCGGATCGCCGAAGGCGTCGGCGAACAGCCCGGGGTAGTCGTAGTGCGTCTGGATCGCGCCCGCCACGTCAGCGGGGACGTTGGTGGCGAGGGCGAGGGGAACGACGCGCTCGAGCTTGGAACGCACGTCGCCCCAGGTGCGGCCCGCGTCCGCCATCTCGACGAACGAGAGGATCGGGCCGACCGACTGCGACTCGAGGGCGCCGCCGGACGGGATGCTGACCGCTCCGGTCTCCGGGTTGATGAAGGTCGTGCCGGCGCGGCCGTCCCAGAAGAGCTCGGTGAAATGGGCGGCGCCGATCATCGACGGCGACCGACGCCCGGTCACCTGGGGTGCGAAGCCGGAGATCGGATCGGGCAGGACATCGCCTGCGTTGCTGGCGCGATGCACGCCCTCCGAAGCGAAGCGGTCGTCCGGCGTGCCGTACACGCCGTCGATGCCGGGGTGGCGGCTGCCCATGTCGAGGCGCGGCTCCGATCCGCCCGCCGCGGGGATGTGGCACGTGCCGCAGGCGATCGAGTTGTCGCTCGAGAGCTGCTCGTCCCAGAAGAGCGCCTTACCCAGCAGGCGCTTGGACTCGGTGACGGGGTTCTGCGGCGGCTCCGGAGCGGGCCCGAGCTGGGCGGCGGCGGGAGCGCAGAGCAGTCCTGCGAGGGCGAGGCGAGCATTCAGGGAAGAGAACAGCATGGGCTCGATGGTAGCTCGCGCCGGCGTCCCTGACACGGTGGCTCACCCCTGTGATCCGTTACGCTGACGATATGACGCAGGACGACCCTTCCCGGAACGAAGCACGGACCGATATGACGACCACCGGGGGATTCCTCGGGTGGATCGAGAGGATCGGCAACAGGCTCCCCGACCCTGCGACACTCTTCCTCATGGGGACCCTCGGGATCATGGTCCTGAGCGCGGTGGCGGTGGCCCTCGACTGGAGCGTGACCCACGAGCTGCCGCGCGTTGTCGAGGGCTCGGACGAGGTCGTCTGGGAGGTTCAGTACGAGACCACGACCGTGACGCTCGAGGACGGGACGAGCGAGGAGCGGGACGTGCCCAAGGTGTCCCGGCCGACGAGCCTGCTCACGGCGGAGGGCATCTACTGGCTGCTGAAGAACCTCGTGAAGAACTTCATGGAGTTCCCGCCGCTGGGGATCGTGCTCGTCGGGATGATCGGCATCGGGCTCGCCGAACGCGTGGGACTCGTGGCGGTGCTCCTGAAGTACCTGATGCTGCTCGTCCCCCGAGCGCTCCTGACGCCCGCCATGGTTTTCCTGGGGATCATGAGCTCCATGGGCATCGACGCCGGCTATGTCGTCCTCCCGCCCCTCGCCGCGATGCTCTACCGTGCGGTGGGCCGCTCGCCGATGGCGGGCATCGCCGCTGTCTTCGCGGGGGTCGCGGCCGGGTTCAACGCGAACCTGTTCATCACGGGCCTCGATCCGATGCTCGCGAAGTTCACCCAGGAGGGGGCGCAGGTCCTCGACGCGGACTACGAGGTCGCGGCGACCTGCAACTGGTGGTTCGCCATCGCGTCGACCTTCGTGATCACCCTGGCCGGCTGGTTCACCACCTCCGTCTTCGTCGAGCGCCGCTTCAAGCGCGCCGCGCCGGAGGACGGCGGCCCCGTGCCGATCACGGACGAGGAGCTGAAGGCGCAGGAGATCAAGCCCGAGGAGAAGAGCGCGCTGCTCTGGGCCTTCGGCTCACTGGGCCTCGTCCTCGCGATCGTCGTCGCCTCCGTCCTGATCCCCGGCTGGGCCCTCCACGGAACCGACGGGCCCTTCGAGAAGTGGGTCGGCCGCATCGTGCCGATCCTGTTCTTCTGCTTCACCGTCCCGAGCCTCGTCTACGGGGTGCGGATCAAGGCGATCAGGAACGACAAGGACGCCGCGAAGATGATGGTCGACGCGATCGCCGCCATGGCGCCGATCATCGTCCTCGCCTTCTTCGCCGCGCAGTTCATCGAGTGCTTCCAGTACTCGGGCCTCGACCGCATGGCGGCCCTCGCCGGGGGCCAGGCCCTCGGCAAGGCGGAGCTGGAGACGGGGGTGCTGGTCGTCGCCTTCATCGCGGTGACGGTCAGCTTCAACATGTTCGTGGGCTCGATGAGCGCGAAGTACGCGATGTTCGCGCCCATCTTCGTGCCGATGTTCATGCTCGTCGGCATCTCCCCCGAGTTGACTCAGGCCGCCTACCGCATCGGCGACTCGGTCTCCAACATCATCACGCCGCTCAACGCCTACCTGATCATCGTCCTCGTGTTCATGCGCCAGGTCATGCCGAAGGCGGGCATGGGCACGCTCATCGCGACGATGCTCCCGTACACGATCGTGTTCGGCATCGTGTGGACCCTGCTCATCCTCGGGTGGATCGAGCTGGGCTGGGACCTCGGCAAGGACGGGCCGCTGACCTACGACCCGCTGCGCTGATCCAGCGCGCAGGACGCGGCGATGAACGAACGCGGGGCGCCTCCGGCAGGTCCGGAGACGCCCCGCGGCGCATCGATCAGGAGCGGCTCAGCGCTTGCCGGCCTTCTCCATCTCGGCCACGAGGCGCTCGGCGACCTTCGTCGCCTCCTCGCCGTTGTGGCCGCGGTAGTGGATCTTGCGCTCGGCGTCGAGGACGACGATGGTCGGCCAGCCGCGGATGTACCAGGCGTCGGAGATCTTCGACCCCTTGCCTTCCGGCTGGTTCTGGAAACTGCGCCAGTTGAGTTCGTTCTCCTTCACTGCCTTCTTCGCGCGCTCGAGGCTGTCACTGTTGACGCCGATGAGAGCGAAGGGCTTGTCCTTCATTTCGATGACGAGCGACCGCTCGTGGGGGTACATGGCCCGGCAAGGGCCTCACCAGTCTCCCCAGAAGTCGAGGAAGACGACCTTCCCCTCGTAGTCGCTCAGCTTGAACTCGGATCCGCCGAGATCGATGCCCTCGATGTCCGGCGCGACCTTGCCGATGGCGAAGTCGATGCGCGCCATGACCTCGCCGCGCCAGGTGAGGTTCAGCATGTCGTCATCGGCCGCCTCGACGAGGGCCTTCGTCTCCGCGAACGCGGCCTGGAAGTCCTTCGACTCGATGTCTCCGCCGCCGAGGACCTCGGAGTGACGGGCGTAGGTCGCCCAGGCCTTGATGCCGGGGTGCCCGTTCTTCCCGCGCAGCGCGTCGAAGAAGCGCATCGCCTCGGCGTCGCCCAGCGTGCGCGTCAGGCGCGGCAGCATCGGGGCGATGGACTCGAGCTTCTCGCTCTCGAGGTGGGAGGCGGTGATCGTCGCGACCGCGGAGGTCACGTGCGCCTTCTCGACGCCGAAGATGACGACCCAGCCGAGGAAGGGCACGGCGTCGTCGGTGCCGGCGTAGTCGGCCGCGGCCTCGAGGAACTTCGCGCCGTACTCGATCGCGGGGCTGGGCGGGCGCGCCGGCGGTTGCTCACCGGCCTCGCGCGCGGCGAAGTAGGCCTTGCGCCAGGCCTGGCTCCACTCGGAGATGGCCTCGCCGGCCTCCTCGTCGAGGGCCTCGTAGCGCTCCGCCGCGTCGTCGACGACGCGCGCGACCGGAGCCGTCCCGCCGCTCGGAGGCGCCGCCGCGGTGGCCAGTCCGGCCACCACGAGCGCCGCAGGGAGCAGCATGGCTGTGGAAGAGTTGGGCAGATTCATGCCCCGAGCGTAGCGCGCCCCGCTGATCCGGCCCGCCGAACCCGGTTCCGGGGTCGTCCAGGGCGCAATGACGGGCACCTGGAACGCCCTCGAACAACGCCGCGCGCGGGGCGCCCCGTCGATCGTGCAAAGTGAGTGCACCCTTCCCAACGCGGCCCACGCCCCCCCCGGACGCGATATCGACCCCGCGTTCCCCCGGCGCCGACACGGCGCTGTGGCAGCGCGAGGGCCGCGAGACACCGAGCAACATGGTCTTCCTCGCGGAGCGCCTCACAGGCCGGCCCGCCGAACCGGCGCGCGTGAACCGCGTGACCCAGCTGGTGTTCTACGCCACCTCGCCCTCCTCCCTGGCGCTCACACTCGCCGGCCAACAGACTCGGTCCATGGTCGACGAGCCAGAGATGACGCGAGCGAAGCGCTACGCGAGGGCGTTCGCGGTGGGCGTGATGCCCTGGTCGATCCTGATGCTCCCGGTCGCCATCGCGGCCGGGACGCCAGGCGCTGCGATGGTCGCGCTCTCGCCCATGGGCCTGCTCGCATCCCCCTTGCTGTCCGTCAGCACGGCCGCGTTCCAGATCTGCACGGTCGTCGGGACCGCCCTGCTCCTCGTGGCCCTCGCCGAGCTCTGTCGACCGGACTCGGTGATCCTGCCGCTCTTCGGCGGCGAGTCCTTCCTGGTCGCCGCCGTCCTCGTCGCGCTCCTGCGCGGCTGAGGGCGAGCCGGCGCATCGGTCGCGCTCAGCGGCGCCGATCGAGCATCCCCAGACGACTCCGGGTCCAGCCCAGGAGCGGCGCGAAGTTGAGCGAGATGGTCGTACTTCCCTCACCCGCGCGATCCCGGATCGACATGTCGAAGACGAAATCGTGGCTGAAGCGGCGGAGCACGCCCTCGATGAAGAGCTGCTGGTCCGTCAGCAGGTCGTGGACGTACCGGGTCTCGACCTCCCACTTCGGATCGACGCGCCAGCGAGTGAGCAGGCCCGCCGTCTCGTAGAGCTCGAAGGTCTCGATCGCGCGCGCCTGGCTGTACTGAAGCTCCGCGATGAAGTCATCGCCGGGACGGATGGCGAGGGCGCTGCGCGAGTAGATCGTCTCGCCGCTCTCCACGTCGTAGCGCGCGTCGTGGCGCAGCCCGATCTGCCCGACGCCGCGGCCGTAGCGCGTGATGTACTCGGTCAAGACCCCGAGCTCGGTACGGTCCTCGAGGCCGCGCTCGCGATCGGTGCGCAGGATTCCACGCACGTCGAGGTCGAAATTCTCGAAGGTCGCCGGGCGTACCCACAGCGCGCGCAGGCCCGCCTCGTAGACCGCGCCGTCGTAGGGGTCGTCGATCGCGTCCAGGGGGATCGGCGTCCGATCGGTCTCCTCGTAGACCACGTCGGCGGAGGCGGAGACGCGCGGCGCGAGGGTGTGGAGGTAACCGTCCCCGGTGACCTTGTGCAGGATCGTGGAGAGCTCGGCCCCCGCCCGCACGCCGCCACGGGCCGCGTCCCCACCCTCGTCGAGCGTCTCCGTCCACGCCGTGCCCCGCGCCTCGACGAAGGGCGTCGCCTTGACGCCCGAGTACGGGGTCTGGACCGGGAGGGAGATGCGCTGGCGCAGGTCCGCGCGCCCCGTCTCCGCGTCGCCGATGGCGGGATCCGCGCCGCCGGGAAGGCTCGAGAAGATGTCGCGCTCGCGCTCGCCCTGGCGGCGCGTGTAGTAGCCGGCCTCGAAGGTGCCGCCCCAGAGGAGCGGCGTCCCGGTGACTCTCCCGATGCTCCGCTCACCGCGATAGGCGAAGAAGGACGGGAGCTCCTCCTTCTGGCTGCGGAAGTCGTCGACGCGTTTCTGGATGCCCGCCGCGAGATAGTCCGCGCCGAAGGACTTGCGCCAGCGGACGAAGGTGTCGCGCTGCTCGAAGCGCAGGAACTCGTTCTCGTAGAACTCGGGCTGCGCGCCGGCGTCCGTCTGGGACGAGAATGCGACGTCGAGCCACTCGCCGCGCACGATCGGATAGCGGCTGCGGAGGTAGCCCCAGAGGCGCAGGTCGTCGCGCTCGGACTCGGGGACCCGGATCACGCCGCGGTCCTGACCACGGTCAGGGATCCCGCCGAGGAATGCGTCGAGCCGGAAGTCCTCGTCGGGCTCGTTGCCAGGCTCACGCTCTCGCAGGGAGAGCCCCGTACCGAAGAGCGGCCCGCGGCTGCCGAGCCACTGGGCCTGGGTGTCCCACTTGCCCTTGAGGTGCTCGGGGTCCATCCCGATCCGCTCCGCGATCCACTCGCCCGCCTTGCCGATGTCGAAGCGGAACGCCGCCCCGAGGACGGTCCCGAAGCGCGCGGTGCGCGCGATGGCTATGTCTCGCAGGGGCGTGACCTCACCGGCCTCGTTCTCGAAGCCCTCGACGCCGAACTCGTCGTCCAGGACGAGGCTGCCGATCGAGGGCAGCGGCAGCTGCAGGCCGCCCTGGAACTTCAGGCGGTTCCCGCGCGCGCCGAAGCGCCAGCCCCCGCCTCGCCTGGGCTCGAGGCTGAACAAGCGCGTGCGCACGACGAAGTGGGGCACGTCGTGGTCGCAGGTCGTCAAGGTCGCGCCATTCGCCGTGAGGGCGCCCTCCTCGTTGGTCTCGAAGCGCTCCGTGCGGATTCGCAGGGGCACCTCCTCGCCGCGGCTCTGGAGCGGGTAGACGAGCTCGGCGTCCTCCAGCCAGGCGGCCGCCTTCTCGAGGTCGATGTAGAGACGGGAGCCCTTCGCCGCGCGCTGGTCAGCCCTCGCGATCTCGACGCCGCCCTCCAGGAACACCGCCCGCGCGTAGCGGCCGTACTTCCCGGTCTGGACCTCGAAGAGCAGCTCCGCCAGGAAGTTCGGCTTCTGGGCGCCGTCCGCCGGAGGAGGCGGCGCGCTCGCCGGGTCGCGCAGATCGCTGCCGGCGCGGCTCCACGCGGCTCGGTCGACCCAGATCGCGAGGTAGTCGGCCCGCGCACTGTCGTCCCCCGCCGTGATCAGGGGCGCGACCAACGTGATCATCACCTCGTCGCCCACCACCTTCGACTCGATCGAAGCGCACTCCAGGCTCCACGGCCGCTCCGCCGTTCCGCCGCGCACGACCGGGCTGACGGCGTCGATGAGCAGATCGCGGCTGCCCCCCCCGAGCATCGCTCCGATGTCGAGCCAGAGCACGTCGGCGTCGAAGGTGATGCCCGACTCGGGGAGCTCCACGCTCGCCCGCTCGAGCCGCAGTCGCTGCTTCTCGGGGTCCTGGTAGGAGTTCGGCGCATTGATCCGAAGCGTCGGCAGGTTGACCTCGAAGACTCCGCCGATCTGCGTCCGGCCGATGTCGACGCCGTCGTCGTCCCGATCGTCCTGAGCCGCAGCGACGGGCTCCTGGGGCGGGACCGGCTCGAAGGGCCCGATGGTGCGCTGGCTCTGTCCGTCACCGCCCGAGCCCTGCGCCTGCTTCAACTGCTGGGTGTCGAGCTCGACGAAGCCGAGGCTGATGTCCGGCTGGCCTGCGCGGTTCCCCTCGACGAAGCCCTGGAACCCCTCGTTGAAGACGACCGTCTCGTTCGTCGCGACGAGGTGCCCCGCGGTGATCCGCTCGAAGGACACCCCGAGGTCGGGGAAGGGGAGAGGGTCCGCCAGGTCGAGCTCCGGCTCGACCGCCTCGAGCCGCTCGTCCTGGAAGTGGAGCTCCTTCGCCACCAGCGTGTAGGGCAGACCGTTCCCCGGCATGACGCCGGTCGCCCGCACGCGCTTGCCCTTGTCCGGCTTCAGCGTCCCGCGCGCGCCGTCGACCAGCACGAACACGCTGCCGCGCGCGCGCAGGCTCGGCTGATCCGCCGCGGCGCGGTAGTCGACGCTGACCGTATCCTTCGCCACGAAGACGGACCCGTCGAGGTCCGGCTCCGCTCCCTGCGCCGAGTGGATCACCGACCGGAACGCTCCCTCGGCCTCGATGCGTCCAGCCTCGACGTCGAGGAAGCGCCCGCCCCCCTCGTGGTGGAAGCGCGCGACGTCCTCCGCGGTGAGCGAGAAGGGCGCCTTGCCGGGATTGCCGTCGGGGTCGAGCTCCGGCTCGAGTCGTAGGAGCTCCGCCTCGGCGGCCTCGAGGTCCCAGCTCTGGAGCACCGGCCGCTCCTCCCCGTTCCCCTCGGCGATCGCGCCGAGCGGCGGATGCGACACGAGATGCGCGTCGACGCTCCCGATCAGGTGCAGGCGCAAGGGACGCTCGGCGTCGAGCTTGATGCCACCCTCTTGCGCCGCGCCCGGGACGTCCTCGGCGTCGACGACCGAGGCGTCGAGCTCGAGGCGAGAGGCCTGGAAGACGCCCGAGGCGTCGAAGGCGTCGTACCGGGCCTCGCGGACGAAGTTCGCCTCGACCCGGAGCTCCTCGGCGCGCCGCGCGCGGACCTGGCCCGGCGCGGCCGGCGCGCCGTCCTCCGTGAGGGACGTACCGGTGATCTCGCGGCGAACGAGCACCGACTGCGCATCGAGCCCCCAGACCGACTCCGGCAGCTCGAACTGCGCGGTGACGCCCCCTTCGGCGAGGACCGTCTCCTCCGTCACGGTCATCGACGGGGCGCGCATCCAACCCGTGCGGACGCCCGCGATGTCACCGTCCTCGACCTCCATCGCACGCTCGGCGGGCAGGACGTCGAGGCGCACCGGGTCCTCCACCGAGCCGCTCAGCGCGACGAAGCCGACTCCGCGGACGAGGCCCTCGGGCGCGAACGCCGAGCCCCACGAGGTGCGGTAGAGGATGTCCTCGCTGGCGGAGAGGGTGTTCGTGGCCAGGTCGACGTCGCGCACGAGGCCGGCCTCGACGCGATAGGGATCCTCGCCCAGCGCCTCGGCGAACACGGTCTCGGCGCGCTCCACGTACCAGCCCGATTCCGTGAGGCGGGCGAACATGCCCCCGGCTGCGCGCATCCGGTAGGTCTCGTCACCCGCGGTCGGGCGGTGCGAGACCCGCGTCGGGCCGCGCGAGCGCATGGCCAGCCCGGTGTTCGCCGAGTAGGAGGCCACGACCTTCTCCGATCGAAGATCGCCGAGCAGACCGCTGGCGCGGACGTCGCCCGCCAGTGTCGCGTCGAAGCCGGAACCGTCGGTGAGTCCAGCGCTCACGAGGCTCTCCTCGAAGGTGATCTCGTCGCCGCGGTCGACGGCGACCACGCGCCCCGGTCCCACGAAGGTCACACCGACCTGCCCCGTGGAGCCGTCCGCGGGGACGGCGTCCAGGCCCGGGAAGAAGACAGCGGTCAGGGGCCCCGCTCCGAGCACCTCGACGCGCAGCTCCTCCCCACCCTCGCCGACCAGTCGATAGTCGAGGGACGGCTCGTCCGTCAGCTCCGCGCTCGCGGGGTTGCCGGCGTCGTCGAAGCCGAAGATGGCGGTCCGGCCGCGGTAGACGTCGCTCTCACGGCGCATGACCACCGATCCTTCGGCGCGGGCGGCCACGATCGCCGGCCGGTCCTCGCCCCGACGGAACTCGAGGGTCACGTCGATCGTCTCGGCGTCGAGGCCGATCGGCGCGCTGCGCGCGAGATCGCTCTCGGTGGACGCGTCGTGCTCGCTGAGCTCGAGGTGCACCTCGCCGCTCGCCAGGATGCGCAGGCGTCGCGCGCCGAGGGGGCGCCCGTCGCCATCGGACCGCGGGATCTCGTCGATCGAGAGCAGGCTCGGCTCCCCCGAGGTGACGATCGACGCGAGGCGCCCCTCGCCCAGGTCGAGCTTCACCTCGGCGCCACCCTCGAAGCGGAGCGAGCCCACCTCGGTGCTCGCGCGGAACCCGCGCCCCGCGCCTCGCACGGAGCGCGAACGGAAAGCGACCAGGTCGTCCTCGATGGACTCGTAGCGCTCGTCGTAGAACCAGACGGCGAGCCGCGGCGCGTCCATGGTGAGGGGCGCCATGGGAGTGCCGCGGAGCTGCTCCACGACCACGCTGTCGAGCAGCGCGCGGCTCTCGCCCGAGAGCCTGAGCATCCCGATCCCGTCGACGTCCATCGCGGCCTCGGCGGACTCGGACTGGAGCCTTGTCCGGAGCGCCTCCCTGCCCTCGGCGGAGAGGACGAAGGCCTCGGCGAGCACGTCGATCAGGCGGTAGCGCGTGCCGATCTCGTCGAGGGGCTCCTTGTCCCGCGCGGTGATCTGCACGGCGGCCTCGTCGTCGGCCTGGCGCGGACGACCCACCCGCAGACCGCCGGAGGAGCGCACGAACTCACCCTCCCGGAGCACGGGCTCTTCGCCCTCCTCGCCCTCGGCCCCCGGCGTGGACTCCACGTTCCCAGGCGCGGGGTCCGGAGCCGCCGGCGGCGGCTCCCAGGCCTCGGGCGAGAGATCGAGCGGCACCGAGGCCGAGGAAGACGCGCCGTTGCGCGAGGCCTCCTCGAGGCGCTTCGACTCGAAGTGCCAGAGCAGGACGGCCCCGAGGGCCAGCGCGAGGACGAGGATGACGAGGCGGCGCATGGGAGAGGCGCGCGGGACGGCTGTCAGATGCCGACCTCGATGAGGTCCTGGACGTCGAGCAGACCCACGGGCCGCCGCTCGTCGTCGATGACGGGCGCGTTGTCGATGCGGTTCTCACGCAGGAGTCGATGGGCGTCCACGGCGAGGTCCGCCGGGTGCAGCACCTTCGGCTCGGTCGCCATGACGTGGTCGATCGGGAGCTCGAGCCGCGAGAAGTCCCCGCCCTCGAGCAGGCGGCGCAGGTCGCCGTCCGTGAAGATCCCGGCGAGGGCGCCGTCGCCGTCCACGACGATCGACGCGCCGGGCCGGCCCTTCGTCCTGGAGGTCTGGATCAGCGTATCCGCCACGCTGGTTCCCGCGCGCACGAGGGGCACCCCGTCGCCCTTGCGCATCACCTCGTCGACCCGCATCAGGCGCCGGCCGAGGCTCCCGGCGGGGTGGAACTGCGCGTAGTCGCGCGGGCCGAAGTCGCGCTCCTCGAGGACCGCCATCGCCAGGGCATCACCGAGCGCGAGCATGACCGTCGTGCTCGCGGTCGGCGCGAGCTTGAGCGGGCAGGCCTCCTCGACGCGGCCGATGTCGAGGACGTGATCCGCGTGCTGCCCGAGGGTCGAGTCGGGACGGCCGGTCATGACGATCAGCGGGTTGCCGAGCTTGCGGCAGGCCGCCATGACCTGGTTGACCTCCTCGGTCTCGCCCGAGTTCGACAGGGCGAGGACCACGTCCCCCGGCCGCAGCCGGCCCAGGTCGCCGTGGAGCGCCTCGGAGGGATGCAGGAAGAAGGACGGCGTGCCCGTGCTCGCCAGGGTCGCGGAGATCTTCTGGCCGACCACGCCGGCCTTGCCCATGCCGGTGACGACGACCTGGCCGGGGCACGCGAGCATCGCGGCCACCGCGCGCTCGAAGGCGGCGGCGGGCCCGGCCTCGCCGAAGCGCTCACCGAGGCGCGCGATGGCCTCCGACTCGAGCCGCA
>CBFIJG010000066.1:0-19264 GCA_965662915.1 Planctomycetota bacterium
CCTCTTCGCCGCCCTTGCCCTTCTCGCCGGCGCGCTCCTTGCGCTCCTTGGCGATGTGCTCGCGCAGAGCCTTGCGCTCGGCGTCGTCGAGCTTGCCGTCGCCGTTCTTGTCGAACTTCTTCGTCAGCTCCTCGCGGCGCTTGGCTCTCTCCTCGCCGCGCTTCCCGGCGCCTTCACCGCGCTTCTTCTGGACGGCCTCGCGCATGGCCTCGCGCTCGGCGTCGTCGAGCTTGCCGTCGCCGTTCTTGTCGAAGCGCTTGAGGAGCTCCTCGCGGCGCTTGGCGCCGTCTTCGCCGCCCTTCTTCTCGACGGCTTCGCGCATGGCCTTGCGCTCGGCCTCGTCGAGCTTGCCGTCACCGTTCTTGTCGAAGCGCTTGATCTGCTCCGGCGTCGGAGGCTTCGCGGCAGGGCCGCGCTTCTTGCCGTCCTCCTGGGCGAGGGACGGAGCGCTGAGGGTCAGGCCGACGGCCAGGGTCAGGATCGTGGTGCGGATCATCGTGTTCTTCCTCTTCTTCATTGGCCCGCGGAGTGAGCGGGTTCGATCGGATGGGCCTGCGGCCTTCATCGCGCAGGGATCCAGGGAAACCGAAGGAACGGCCCGTGGTTCCGCGAGCCCACGAGAACTTCGTCCCCATGTTGGGAACGGTGGGGCCGAACGGGCGCCGAGGCGTCCCGGAGGGGCCCTGGAGGCCCTCGCACGGCCGGATGGGCTCCTGCCCGGGCCTCAGAAGGATCGGGCGTCCGCGAGGGAGACGCCGGCGGCGTCCTTCGCGGAGAGGCGCGGGGGCTCGCCGTTCACGAGCGGCCACTCGACCCCGACGGCCGGGTCGTCCCAGGCGAGGGTCTCCTCGTTCTCCGGCGCGTAGTAGTCCGTGCACTTGTAGACGAACTCCGCGGTCGGGCTGGTCACGTAGAACCCGTGGGCGAGGCCGGGCGGCACCCAGAGCATGTGCTTGTTCTCCGCGCTCAAGAGCTCACCGACCCACTTGCCGAAGGTGGGGGAGTCCTTGCGCAGATCCACCGCGACGTCGAACACCTCGCCCTCGGTGACGCGCACGAGCTTCCCCTGGGGCTGGGGGTTCTGGTAGTGCAGGCCGCGCAGGATGCCCTGGGTGGACTTCGAGTGGTTGTCCTGGACGAACTGAACCGGCGCGCACTTCTCCTCGAACTCGGAGGCGCGGAAGGTCTCGAGGAAGAAGCCGCGATCGTCGCCGAAGATCTTCGGGACGAGCAGCACGACGTCGGGGATGGCGGTCGGGCGGTACTCCATGGGAACAGAAGCCTAGCCAGTGGAGGGGCGAGGGGCGGTGTCCAGGCGGTCGGGTCTTGACGCAGGGCACCGAAGAGAGCCGCAGGAGTCCCGCGGCGGGGCGCGTCTCCCCGTCCCGGGTCGAGCCCCGGCCCGTTAGAGTCGCCCCATGGTCCCCTCGACCCTCCTGCGCTGCGGCGCCGCCGTCCTCGCCCTCTCCTCGCTCGCCGCCTGCGGCTCGATCGGCGCACTCGCCGCCGCGCCGCGCGAAGGCCCGGCTCCGGCCCTGGACGTCATGAGCTGGAACATCTGGCACGGCGGGCGCGAGGACGGCGAGGAGGACGGGCCGCGACGCGTGGTCGAGGTGATCGAGGCGAGCGGCGTCGACGTGGTCGCCATGCAGGAGACCTACGGCTCGGGCCCGCGCATCGCGGAGGCTCTGGGCTTCCACTTCCACGAGCGCGGGACGAACGTCTCGATCATGAGCCGCTACCCGGTCCTCGAGGATCTCTCCGTGGGGGAGCCCTTCCAGTGCGTCGGCGCGCTGCTGGAGCTCCCGGGCGGCGAGCGGGCGGCGGTCTTCTCGATCTGGCAGCCCTACAGCGCCGAGATCTGGGCCGAGGGCACGCGAGACATCGGCGACGTCGATGCGATGCTCGCCGCCTGCGAAGCGTCCCACGCGAGCCTCACCGCCCTCCACGCCGCGCTCGAGGAGCGACTCGCGGGCCCTGCCTACGACGGCGTGCCGGTCATCGTCGCGGGGGACTTCAACTCCATGTCGCACCTCGACTACGGCGAGGTCGGCCTCGACCAGTACGGAGTCTCCGTGGACTGGCCCACGAGCCACGTGCTCTGGGAGGCGGGCTTCACCGACGCCTATCGCGAGACGAACCCTGTCGTCGATCGTGAGCGGGATAGCACCTGGACCCCGCGCTTCCCCGAGCAGGAGCAGGATCGCATCGACTTCGTCTTCCACCGGGGGGAAGGCTGGCGAGCGACGTCGAGCGAGGTCGTGCGGACCCACCCGGAGGGGTTCCCCTCCGATCACGCGGCGGTCGTGGCGCGGCTCGCGGGGGGCGAGGTCGGAGAGAGGGCGCTTCGCATCGCGACCTACAACATCAAGCACGGCGCCGGCATGGACGGCCGGGTCGACCTCGACAGGACCGCGCGCGCCATCGAGGCCCTGGACGCGGACGTCGTGGCTCTCCAGGAGGTGGACCTCGGGGTCGGACGCTCCGGCGGGGTCAACCAGGTGAACGAGCTCGCTCACGTCCTCGGGATGCACCCGGCGTTCGGCGTCTTCATGCCCTACGGCGGCGGCCACTATGGCATGGCCCTGCTCTCGCGCCATCCGATCGTGGACGCGCGCAGCCTGCGTCTGCCGGGCGGCAACGAGCCGCGCGTCGCTCTCAGCGTGCGCCTTCGTCACCCGTGCGGCGAGGACGTGCGCGTGGTCTGCGTGCACTTCGACTGGGTGCGGGACGACGGCTATCGGTTCGGTCAGGCGGGCGCCGTCGGGCAGCACCTCGAGTCCCTCGCCGAGCCCTACGTCCTGCTGGGCGACTTCAACGACGTGCGCGGTTCACGGACGCTCGAGCTGTTCGAGTCGATGGCGGACCATGTCACCCGGAAGAGCGCGCCGACCTTCCCGTCGGGCGCCCCGGACCGGGAGATCGACTTCCTCTTCCATTCCCGGCCCACGCCGTCGCGTCCGGGGTGGGCCGTGGAGTCCGTGGAGGTGGTGCCCGAGGCCGTCGCGTCCGACCATCGCCCCGTGCGGGCCGTGCTCCGCCTGGCGCCCGGGTCCGCGGGCCGCTGATCCGCGGCGGAGGATTCACCGGCCGGGGTGCCTCCGCCGCGATCCTCCGTCGAAACCCGTTGGCCGAGTCTCACTGGTCGAATCCCATCGACCGGGCCCTGGAGCCGAGCCATCCGCGTCTTCTACTGCGATCACTTCGAGGTGGTGCTGCCCCCCAAGCACCGCTTCCCAATGCACAAGTACGCGCTGCTGCGTGAGCGGCTCGTGGTGGAGGGGATCGTGTCCGCGGCCGACCTCGTGCCCGCGCGCGCGGCTCCCCTCGAGGAGATCCACGCGGTCCACGACGCGGGCTACGTCCAGGGATTCCTGGACGGGACTCTCGACCGCCGGGTCATCCAGCGCATCGGCTTCCCCTGGTCCGAGGCGATGGTGCTGCGCTCACTCGGAAGCGTCGGGAGCACCCTCGGGGCCGTGGACGCGGCGATGGAGGACGGGATCTCCGGCAGTCTCGCCGGCGGCACCCACCACGCGTACCGGGACTTCGGTTCGGGCTACTGCGTCTTCAACGATCTCGCCGTCGCGGCCCGGCGACTCCTCGACCGCGGCGCCGTGGAGCGCGTGCTCGTCTTCGACGTGGACGTCCATCAGGGCGACGGGACCGCCGCGATCTTCGAGGACGATCCCCGGGTCTTCACCTGCTCGATCCACGGAGGGCGGAATTTCCCGAGCCGCAAGATGACGAGCGACCTCGACGTGCCGCTGCCCGACGCCACGGGCGACGATGAGTACCTCGCCGCGATGTCCGCGGCGCTGGAGGAGTCCCTCGAGCGCGCGCGGCCCGACGTGGTCCTCTACCAGGGCGGCGTGGACGTTCTCGCGGAGGATCACCTCGGCCGGCTGTCGCTCTCGCGGGAGGGCGTCCTCGAGCGCGACAGGGTGGCCCTCGGCCGCTTCCGCGGCGAGGGGCTGCCGGTCGCGCTGACCCTGGGCGGCGGCTACGCCAACCCGATCGAGGCGTCGGTCGAGGCCTACGCGGGGACGTACCGCGTCGCGGCCGAGCTCAGCGGTCGATGACGATCCTGTGCACCTCGCCCGCGGCGAGGCCGCGGACGACGGTGGGCTCGGCGCCGGCGCGGCGCACCTCGACCTGTTCGAGCTTCGCGTCCCCCGGAAGGGCCACGTGGATCCGCGGCGACGACGCGGCGCAGTAGCTGTCGGCGGTGCGCACCTCGAAGCGTCGTGTTGCACCATCGATCGTCACCAGGACCGCGGCGCCCAGGGCGGGCGCGCCGTTCCCGTCGACGACGTCGAGGGCCGCCCAGCGAGCGCCCGGCGCGGGCGCTCGATTCACGAGCAGGTGCGCGCGTCCGTCGCGGTTGTGGATCAGCGCGTCCACGTCGCCGTCGCCGTCGACGTCGCCGAAGGCCGCCGCCCGCGAGGTGGACTCCAGCGGGGACGCCACCCCGCCCCGCGGCAGGACCTCCTCGAAGCGGCCGTTCTCGAGGCCGCGGAGCAGCACGTTCTCCTCGGCGAAGGGGTCGCCCTGCTTCGCGCGGGCCGGAGCGGTGACGCGGCCGTTGGCGTGGTAGAGATCGAGCGTCCCGTCGAGGTCGAAGTCGCGCAGCGCGACCCCGAAGCGCGTCCGTCGCCGCGAGACCACGGCGAGTCCCACCGCGGGCGTGCGGTCGACGAACTGCCCGTCGTCGTTGCGGTAGAAGGAGTCGGACTCGCCGGTCAGGTTGACCACGAGCAGATCCTCGTCGCCGTCGCCGTCGACGTCGGCCGCGGCGACGCCCATGCCGGCCTTCGAGCGGCCCTGGGTGTCCACGGCGCATCCCAGGCGCAGGGCGCCGTCGACGAGCCGGCCGTCCTCCGCGCGGTCCCAGTACTGGTTCGGGTTGCCGTCGTTGGCGACGAAGATCTCCGGTGCGCCGTCGAGGTCGAAGTCCGCGCACACGACGCCGAGTCCGTTGCCGAAGGCCGCGTCGAGGCCGACGGCCTCCGACGCGTCCTCGAAGGTCCCGTCGCCGCGGTTGAGCAGGAGGGTGTCCCGCGCGGCGCGGTCGTAGGACCTCGGGCTGCAATAGGTGCGCGCCTTCTGGGGCGAGAGGCAGACCTTCTCGCCGTCGGTGGACCACTCGATGTAGTTGGTGACGAACAGGTCGAGATCGCCGTCGCCGTCCACGTCGAGGAAGGCCGCGCTCGCGCTCCACGCCGGCACGTCGGCGTTCGCCGCTTCGGTCACGTCCTCGAAGCGCCCGGTGCCGTCGTTCCGCAGGAGGGCGTTGCGGGTCAGGTTCGACACGTAGAGATCGACGTCGCCGTCGCCGTCGTAGTCACCCGTCGCCACGCCCATCCCGTAGCCACGATCGTCCGCGCCGTGGCCCGCGGATGCCGGCTCGAAGTGGCCGTCACCCCGGTTGAGGAACAGCTCGTTCCCCGGCCGCTCCGCGCGGGGCGTGTCGACGCCTCCCGCCTGGACGAGGTACGCGTCGAGGTCGCCGTCGCCGTCGGCGTCGAAGAGCGCCGCGCCGGTGGTCATGATCTCGGGCATGAGGAAGCGGCCGTCCGCTCCCGAGACGTGCTCGAAGCGCAGTCCGCGCTCGGCGGCCTGCTCCTCGAACCAGGGCGCTGCCGCCTCGCCCGCGCCGGTCCGGTCGGGGCCGGCGTTTGTCGCCTCGGGCCCCTCCCCGCTGCCGCAGGCGGCGAGCGTGAACAGGGCCGCGGCCGCCCAGGTGCGGTGGGCCTGCGGAGGTCTGGAGTCGATCGAACTCATCGTTGGGTGCCTCCCTGGCCGCGCGTGAAGCGCTCCTTGGCCGCGTCTCCGTGGACCTCGACCGCGCGTTCGTAGACGCGTCCGACCTGGTTCGACGGAGCGCGGCTCGCGACGAGGGCCTGGAGCGTCATCTGGAAGTAGACGAGCGTCGGGCGCCGCTGGGGGTCGAGTGCGGCGGGCGTGAGGACCGCCGCCGCCTCGGCGGGGCGTCGACGCTTCAGCAGCATCTGGCCCTCGAAGAGCGAGCCGCGTAGATCCTCGGGCGCGAGGCGCGCGGCGGCGCGGTAGGCAGCTCGCGCTCCCCGCACGTCATCGGCGTCGTCCATGGCGCGGCCCTGGATCAGGAAGGCCTCGGCGCGCTCGGGCCAGCGTTCCGTGAGGCTCGTCACCAGCCGCAGAGTCTCGTCGCGTGCGCCAGCGCGGCGCAGGGCGTCCGCCTGGCCCACGAGGAGGTCGTAGTCTCCGGGGAAACGCCGGGTGGCCTCCTCGAAGTGCCGCACGGCGTCGGCCGGGCGAGCGAGGGCCGTGAGCGCCACGCCCTTCTTGAGCAGGACGTTCGTGTCGTCGGGGCGCCGGGTCTCGACGTCCTCGTAGACGCGCAGCGCCTCGGCCCATCGGCCCTTCCGCTCGAGCTCGCCAGCGCGCTGCATGGCGTCCTCGTCACGGCGGCGGGCCCGCGTGATGGCCTCGCTCCACGGGTCGGCGTAGGTCGGCCGCGAGCCCTCGCCGGCAGCGAGGTGCGGCGCGGCCTCGTCCGCCCGTCCCGAGCGACGCAGGGCGTCACCGAGGACGAGCCGCACGTAGCGGTCCGTCGGGACGAGCGCGTGCGCGGCTTCCGCGTGGCGCAGCGCGGCCTCGAGGTCGTCGTCGAGGAGCGCGACCTGGGCGAGCCCGACGGAGGCGTCCGGGCGTCCCTCGAGCAGCTCGCCGGCGCGCTCGAACGCGGCGCGGGCGCCGGCGGTGTCACCGAGCTCGAGCAGCCAGACGCCGCGGCGGCGCCACGCCGGCCCGTAGTCCCCCTCCAGCTCGATGACGCGAGCCACCTGCTCCAGCGCGCGGTCGATCTCGCCCAGCAGGGCGGAGCAGATGGCTGCGCGGTAGGGGTGGCGGGCGTTCGCTGGCTCGAGGCCTCCCGCGGACGAGTAGCACCGCTCGGCCTCTTCGTGGATCGCGGCGATCTCGTAGGCGCCGCCGAGGGCGCTCCACGCAGCGGCGTCGCGCGGGCTCGCGGTGACGCGGGCCGTGGCGGCCTCGAGGTCCGCGTACGTCCCGGCGTCCACGAGGTTCGCGATGGCCTCGTGGTCCGGGGGAGCCGGAGGCTCGAAGGGGGGGGCCGGGTCGCTGCACGCCGCGGCGAGCAGGGCGCCGAGGAGTCCGAGGAGGCGGGCCATGGGTGCATTGTGCCACGGGGACAACTCCGGCATCGCGGTGACACCTCCGCCAGCCCCGCCCGTGTGGACGTCCTGGGCACGCCGCCCGCTCGTGGGCGGCCTCGCGCCCGACCCGCGACGCCACGCCCGATGCCGGGCAGGAGGAACAACATGCACATCGACCCCGACGCCGCAGAGCCCATCGACGACTTCGTCGTGGTGGAGGACGGCGACTACCTGCTGAGGATCGCGGAGGTCCGCGAGAACGACCGCTCAGACGGGCGTATCAGCTGGATGCTGCGCCTCGAACTCGTCGAGGGGGCCCTCGCCGGTCGGACCGCCGTCACGGACTGGCTCAACTTCAGCGATCGAGGTATGCACAGGGTCCGTCACGTGCTGGCGGCCGTGGGCTTCGACGTCAGCGCCCCGCTGGACGTCGACCCCGAGGAACTCCTCGGCCGGCGAGCGATCGTCCGTCTCGAGACCCAGGAGACCCGCCGCCGCTCGGACGGCCGCCCCCAGCGTCGCAGCCGGGTCACCTACGACGGGTGGGCACCCGCGGGCGGCGTCTCGGAAGGAACGGGCGCAGCGGAGGAGGCCATCCCGGTGGACGCCATGCCGTTCTGATCACCCTCGGACCCCGCGGCCCTCCGAGTGATGGGCCGCGGGCCGTTGCATTCCACCCCTCCACCGCCGAGGCTCGGGGCATGGACGACTCCGGTTCGATCGTCGAGCGCGCCCTCGAGGCGGCGCGTGGCGTACAGGCTCGCGCCCATGCGCCCTACTCGCGCTTCCGGGTCGGAGCCGCGCTGTGGACCGAGGACGGGCGCGTGTACGCCGGCTGCAACGTTGAGAGCGCCAGCTTCGGACTGACGCTCTGCGCCGAGCGCGCAGCGCTCGCTGCCTACGTGGCGGACGTGGCGCCCGAGGATCGCAGCCCCGTCCTGGGGTTCGCGATCGTGACCGATGCGAGCCAGCCGACACCGCCCTGCGGTGCGTGTCGCCAATGGCTCGTGGAGTGGGCGCCCGACGCGACCGTGGTCGCGGAGGGAGGTCTCGCCGGCGACGGCCGTGAGGTCGAGGCCGGCGGTGGAGGGGGTGGGGGGAGTCCCCCCCAGGACACGTCCGCTCCGGCGCCCCGATCCACGTGGATCGTCCGCGACCTGATCCCCGACGCCTTCCGGGGCGACGGTCTGGACGTCGGCTGACGCGTCCCGTTCCACCTGAGCCCGCGCGGCGAGGGGCGGGAGCGCGAACCCCCGGGCGTCACCGGCGGCCGCGCCGCGCGTCTGGCCTCTCATGAGATCTCCTCTCGTGCCCCGCGCAGCGGCCTTCCTGGCCGCGAGTCTGCCCCTCTCGATCCTCTCCACGATCGCGCTGGTGGACGCGGGACCCCCGCGTCCGGACACTCGAGGGTCCGCGCGCCCGCCCGAGGGCTGCGATGCACCGCCCATGAGCCCCAAGAAGACCGAAGACCCCCGGGGGTCCGAGCAGGCCCGCCGAGCCGAGGCTCTGCGCGCCGAGATCCGGCGGCACGACCTCGTCTACTACAACGAGGGCCGGGCCGAGATCTCCGACGCCGAGTACGACGCGCTCTTCCGCGAGCTGAAGGCGCTCGAAGAGGAGCATCCGGAGCTGGCTGAGGTGGACAGCCCGACCCGGAGGGTGGGGGCGCCGCTCCCGGAAGGCGGCAGCTTCGAGAAGGTGCGGCACGTGGTTCCGATGCTGTCGATCGAGAGCCTCCGCTCCGAGGACGAGGCCAGGGACTTCGCGGCCAAGGTCCACCGCTTCCTCGGGCTCGAAGAGGACGAGGAGCTCGTCTGGCACGTCGAGCCGAAGTTCGACGGCGTCTCGGCGGCGCTCGTCTACGTGGACGGCGTGCTGAGTCAGGGGCTCACCCGTGGCGACGGCGCGGTGGGTGAGGACATCACGGCGAATCTCTCCACGGTCCGGGACGTGCCGCTGCGGCTCGACGTCGAGCCGGCGCCGCCCCTCGTGGAGATCAGGGGTGAGGTGCTCATCGCGAGGGAACGATTCGAGCGATTCAACGCGTGGCGCGAGGCGAACGGCTACTCGGTCCTCGCGAACGCGCGCAACGCGACCGCCGGCGCGCTCCGCAGGAACGACCCCGCCGAGGTGCAGCGGTATCCGCTCGAGTTCCACGCCTACGCTGTGGTGCGAGCCGAAGGGGTCGAGCTGTCGGACTCCCACGCGGAGCGGCTGCGCATGCTGGCCGGGTGGGGCTTCTCGGAGACGGTCGAGGACAGGACCGTGGCGGGGATCGAGGGCTGCCTCGCCTATCAGGCCGAGATGGAGTCGCGGCGGGACGCGATCCCCTTCGAGATGGACGGGGTCGTGGCCAAGCTCGACGACGTCCCCCTCAGGGACAGGCTCGGAGCGAACAGTCGCGCCACCAAGTGGCAGTACGCCCACAAGTTCGCGCCCGTCGAGGCGACGACGGTGCTCCGCGCGATCGAGATCCAGGTGGGCGTCAACGGCCGCCTGACGCCGCGGGCGCACGTGGATCCGGTCGAGGTCCTCGGGGTCACCGTGCGCCACGCGACGCTCCACAACGAGGACTACGTGCTGGCCCTCGGCGCCGCGCCGGGGGACCGCGTCTTCGTGAAGCGAGCGGGGGACGTGATCCCCCAGATCACCGGCGTCGCGAAGAAAGCGGAGGGGGATCCGCCCGCGAGCTGGGACGGTGACGTCCCGGACTCGCTGCTGCGGTCGGCGGGTCCCGAGGACGGCGCTGACGCGGCCGATACGGACGGGCCTCCGCCGCTCCGCGCCGGCGTCGTGGCGCGCTTCGGGGAGGCGTTCGCCATGCCCGCGACCTGCCCGGCGTGTGGCACGGACGTCGTACGCGAAGGCAAGTACGTGCGCTGCCCCAACGTCTACGGGTGTGGGCCCCAGGTCGTCGGCCGCACGGTTCACATGGCCGGGCGGAGCGGATTCGAGATCGACTCGATCGGCGAGAAGATGATCGTCCAGCTCTTCGAGGCGGGTCATCTGGAGTCACCGGCGGATCTCTTCGCGCTGCGCTCGATCCCCGACGTGGAGCTGGTCGAGATCGAGCGCTGGGGGCAGAAGACCGTGGACAACCTCAAGGCGGAGCTCGACGAGAAGCGGCGCGCGACGCTCTCCAAGTTCCTCCGCTCGCTCTCCATCCCGGAGGTGGGCGGTTCGACGGCGCGGCTCCTGGCGAAGAACTTCGCGAGCCTCGAGGACGTCAAGGACGCCACCGTCGAGCGTCTGGTCGAGATCGACGGCATCGGCGAGGAGGTCGCCGGTCGGATCCGGAGCTGGTTCGACGGGGAGCGGAACCTCGAGCTCATCGAGGCGCTCCTCGAGAGCGGCGTCGAGATCGTCGTCGAGGAGGACGCCGCCGGTGGCGGGACCGCGTTCGACGGAGCGGCCGTCGTCTTCACGGGGACCCTGGAGCGCATGAGCCGCTTCGAAGCGAAGGCCGCGGTCGAGGCCCAGGGGGGGCGCGTGGCGTCCTCGGTCAGCAAGAAGACGACGTTTCTCGTCGTCGGCGGGAAGCCTGGATCGAAGGCGAAGAAGGCGGAGGAGATCGGCGTGACGGTCCTCCTGGAAGAGGCGTTCCTGGCGCGGCTGGCAGGGGAGGAGCCGCCCGGGGCGCCTGGGGACGAGATCGGCGCCGAGGGCGCGTCCGGTCCGCCCTCGGACTGAGCGCGGTCGGATTCCGGATCGAGTTCGCTCACCAGCGAGGAATCCGGCCCTGCAAGAACGGCGTCCGGTGCAGGGGGGTGGGTGTCTCGACCTGTCCTATGATCGGGCTCCCGGAGATCCCCACCCATGACACCCGCCGACGACGAAGCACCGCAGACCAGCGACGAGATCAAGGATCTCGTGGACCGCGCGCACGAGGGTGACGCGGACGCGTTGAACGATCTGTTCGCCCGTTATCACCAGACGATGATCGAGTTCGCGCGGAGGAAGCTGGGGCCGCGGCTGCGGCTCAAGGAGGACCCCGTCGACCTGGCGCAGACGACCTTCCGCGAGGCCACCCGGGACTTCGGCCGCTACGAGTACCAAGGGCAGGGCTCGCTCCTGCGCTGGCTCGTCCAGATCCTCCAGAACAAGATCCGGGACAAGGCCGAGTTCTACTCGGCGGGCAAGCGTGACGTCTCCAAGGAGCGCGCGATGGACGGAGGCGCCTCGACGGATGGAGACGAGCCGACGCCCATGGACTTCGTGAGCGGGGACCTCTCGGTCACCAAGGTCGTCCAGCGCGACGAGAACTTCGAGCTGCTCAGGGAGTCCCTCGGCGAGCTCTCGCCGGACCATCGCATGGCGATCTCCCTCGTCTTCTTCGAAGGCCTCCAGCTCCGCGAGGCCGGGAAGCGGATGGGGGGCAAGAGCGAGGACGCCGTCCGCATGATGCTCCGCCGCGCGGAGGCCAAGCTGGGCGAGAAGCTGCGCGGCGTTCTCGGCGAGCAGCCCTGAAGCGCCGCGGCGCCGTCCGCCCTGCATCGAATGGAGAGCGGTGCGCCAGCGGTGCGCTGTAGATGAGCGGCACGGGACGGGGGGGGAGGCGCCTCGCTCGATGGTCCACCCTCTGTGATGAGCGCTCGTGAGGCTGTCCCCGGCGGCTCGTGGCGGGGCGCCTCGGGAGCCTGTCGGCGCCACGGGCGCGCCCGCTGACCTTTCCAGAGGAGGGGTTCCCAAAGCCCCGGGGCGGCGATAGGATCCGCGCCCTTCGAAGGGCTCATAACTCAATTGGTAGAGTGCCATGTTCACAGCGTGGAAGTTGCTGGTTCGAGTCCAGCTGGGCCCACCACGCCGCGCGCTCCCCAGCCTCGTCCTGATCGGCTGAGGCCCGCGCCAGCCGCGCCGGGGAGCGGTCCTCCTACCCGAGGGGGAGGGGCGGCCACCGGCAGACCTGCATCCCGATGAGCGCGAACCAGCAGGAGTGGCTCGAGGCCCTCGCGACCTTCAAGGATCGGAGGGAGCCCTGCGCGCAGGTCCTCGTGATCGGGGTCAAGGGATCCGCTCCGCGGGAGGTCGGCGCGCGCATGCTCGTCGCCGGTGGGAAGCTCGCCTGGGGCACCATCGGCGGCGGCCGCCTCGAGCATCTGGCGATCGAACGCGCCGCGGCTCTGTGCGCGGAGGGCGCGCCGCGTTCCTTCGCGGAGTCGTTCCCGCTCTCGGAAAAGGCGGGGCAGTGCTGCGGGGGAGAGGTCACTCTCCACTTCGAGTCCTTCGCCTGGTCGAGGCAGCGCCTGGTCATCTTCGGCGCGGGGCACGTCGCTCAGGCGATCGCCGGGCTCCAGGACTACATCGGCCTCGACGTCCAGCTCATCGATCCGCGGTCCGAGGAGGAACTCGTCCCGACGCTCCCGTCGCCGCGGTCCTTCGACGTGCTCTTCATCGACGCGCCCGAGGAGGAGATCGACACGATCCCCGCGGACTCCTTCGTGCTCGTCATGACCCACGATCACTCCCTGGATCAGGAGATCGTGGCCCGCGTCATGCGGCGAGGCACGTTCCCCTACGTCGGACTGATCGGCTCCGATCGGAAGTGGAAGCGATTCCGCCACCGCTTGCTCCAGCGCGGGTTCGACGAGTCGCAGCTCGCGGGGATCACCTGCCCGATCGGGGTCGTCAAGGGCTCCAAGGAGCCGCGGTCCATCGCGTTGTCCGTGGCGACCCAGGTGGTCGAACGCCTCAACCAGGCGCCGGCCCGCTGATCGCGAGGGTCACCGCGACCGCTCGGTGATCCCCCGGCCCGGCCGTGGCGGGAATGTCCCACCACGGGATGGCGCCCGGCCTCGGAGTGCCCCTGACGATTCACCTCTGCCCGCCGGAGAGGTTGACCCGGGCCCTGCGCAGTCGCTCTCACGACCGACGATCCGCTGCGTATGTCGATCGAGCCCCACCCCGCGGAGTACCGTGCGGGGGAGCCCGATCCTCGCCACGCACCTGCCCAACGATGAGCCCTCGACCTCGCCCCGCCGTTTCCCTCCTCGCGCCCGCCGCCCTCCTCCTGGGGGCTTGCGGCGGCGACGGCGCGCGCGTGGACGGGCCGAACGTGGTCCTGATCTCCATCGACACCCTGCGGGCGGATCACCTGGGCTGCTACGGCTACGAGCGAGAGACGTCGCCGATCATCGACGGGATCGCCGCGGAGGGCGCGCTCTTCGAGCAACACATCACGAGCGCACCGTGGACCCTGCCTGCCCACGCGGCGCTCTTCACCTCCGTCCCCGACAGCGTCCACGGCGTCGTGGATCCGATCAACACGCGCCTGTCCGACGCCTACCTCACGCTGCCCGAGTCCTTCCAGGAGGCCGGGTACCGGACCGCGGGCTTCTTCGCAGGTCCGTACCTGCACCCCGCATTCGGGCTGGGCCAGGGATTCGACCGCTACGTGGACTGCGTGCAGGTCGTCTCCGACGAGGAGCTCGACGGCAGCAACGCGTGGTCGATGACCAAGCCCGTCGTGCGCGCCTCGCACCACGGTGTCACCAACGACAAGGTCTACGGCCGCTGGAAGGAGTTCTTCGACGAGGCGTCGCCGGAGGCCGCGGAGGGCAGGCCTTTCTTCGCCTTCGTGCACCTGTGGGACGTGCACTTCGACTTCACGCCCCCCGCCCCCTACGACACGATGTTCGACCCCGACTACGAGGGCCGCGTGACGGGGCGGGACTTCTTCTACGACGCGGAGATCAACGCGGCGATGGACCCCCGCGACCAGGAGCACATCATCGCCCTGTACGACGGGGAGATCCGCTGGACCGACGAGGTCGTCGGGCGGATCCGCGACGACCTCGCCGCGAAGGGGCTGCTGGAGGACACCATCCTCGTGATCACCTCCGACCACGGGACGGAGCTGTTCGACCACGGCGGCAAGGGGCACCGCAGCGCGCTCTACGAGGAGCAGATCCACGTGCCGCTGATCGTGCACTGGCCGGGGAAAGTCGCGCCCGGCCGCCACGCCGGGGTCACGCGCATGATCGACGTCGGGCCGACTCTGCTCGAGCTCGCGGATCTGCCGACCCGCTCGACCACCATGGGGCGCAGCCTCGCGGGCCTCACTCGCGGGCAGACCCTCCCCGGGGAGGCGCCGCCCGCCGTCACCGAGCTGATCAGCGTCGGACAGAACCTGCGCTCCGTGCGCACGGCGGACGCGAAGATCGTCCATGACGCGACCTCGCAGATCCTCCGCTGGTTCGACCTCGTCGGGGACCCGCGCGAGGACGCGCCGCAGCGCCTCGGCGACGACGAGCGGTCCCAGGGGCTGGTCTCGCTCTACGGCGAGGTCCAGGCGGAGCTCCGGGCGGGGGTCGAGGCGCGCCCGGGCCAGGTGGAGCGCCCCGAGATCCCCGCGGCCGTGCAGCGCTCGCTCCAGGCCAACGGCTACGTCGGGGATGGAGCGGACGAGGGGCGCTGAGCGTCTCCGAGCAGGGGCTTCGCGAGGGGGCTGGTCCGGCGTCGGACTCAGCGGTGCGCGGAGCCGGATTCCTGGCTCTCGCACAGCGCGTGGCGACGCGAGACGTTCCCGCCAGCCCGCCAGCGGCCTCGCGCTGTTGCCAGGAAGAGCCCGCGGCCCGTTGATCGGGCCCGCGATGTGTCCGAAGTTGATGGCATGACCCGCCCGCTCCTGACCCTTCTCTTCGCCTCCTCGATCGCTCTGCTCTTCGCGAGCTGCGTCAGCTCCTCGACGGAGCACATCGACGAGGGCCGGCTCGAACTCCTCCAGCAGCGGACCTACGCGTGGGTGGACGAGCCGCTCGCGGGGCCGGAGGGCTCGACCCGCGAGGACCTCACCGAGTTGACCCTCGAGGCGCGCTCCTTGCTCACGGCCGCCCTCGCGGAGCATGGCTTCAGTGGTGTGCGCGAGGAGGACGCCGCGGTCCTCATGGCGCTGCGGCTCGACGTCACCGAGGAGACGCGCGCGCTCGATCCCTACTTCGCCCAGGATCAGGTCGAGCGCTACGAGACGGGCCACCTCGCCCTGGCCGCGTTCGCACCGATCACCTACGACGAAGTCTGGCGCGCTCGGAGCGAGGTCAAGCTCCGCACCACGGCCCAGGGGCTCGGGACGCTGCGGGTGCGGTGGAAGGAGCTCGACGAGGAGCGCTCGTGGCAGCTCGACGCCCTCGTGCGTGCCATCGTGGAGCGCCTTCCCTGACGGGGCCGGCGCTCTGGCCGGCGCTCAGGCGGGCGCGTGCAGCGCGCAGATGAAGCGAGAGAGGATCCCGTGGGTCATGCCCCAGATGACCCGCCCCTCGTAGTTCCAGGAGGGCAGCTTGTGGATCAGCCCCTCGTGCTCGTACCGGTAGGGCTCGTCCAGGGCGCCGCTGGAGGCCTCCGCGATGGGGAGCCAGAAGGCCTCGTCGGCCTCGGGGCCGAGCACCGCGGCCTCGGGCTCGAAGCGATGGAAGACGATGGGCGTGAGGTAGAGCGGCACCCGCGCGCCGCGGGCGCGGGCCTGGATCGTGGGGAGCGCGCCGAAGAGGGTCGCGCCGCCCGCGCCGGGATCGACCCCGACCTCCTCGCGGGACTCGCGCCGCGCGGTCGCCACGAGGTCCTCGTCGAACTCCTCGGCGTGCCCGCCCGGCAGGCCGATCTGGCCGGACCAGCGATCGCCCTCGCGCCGGGCCCGCCGCATCAGCAGCACCTCCGAGGAGGCGAGGGCCTCCCCGCGCAGGAGCACGGCGACCGCGGCGTGGCGGGCCGACGCGGGGACGTCGTCGCCGGCGCCCTCGAGGCTGGCGAGGGCGCGGTGGATGCGGTCGTGGTCGGCGGGTCCCATGGCAGTGCGGGAGCTTGGTCCGCTCCCGCCGAACTTCAATGGGTGGCCGCCGCGCTTCGCTCGCCGGTCTGGACCGCCCAGAGCTGGGCGTACAGGCCGCCGCGGTCCACGAGCTCCTCGTGGCGGCCGCTCTCGACCACGCGGCCCTCGTCGAGGACGAGGATCCTGTCGGCGCTGCGCACCGTGGAAAGACGGTGCGCGATGACGATGGTCGTGCGGTCCACGGCGATCCGCTCCATGGAGCGCTGGATCGCGGCCTCGGTCTCGTTGTCCACGGCCGAGGTGGCCTCGTCGAGGATCAGGATCGGCGGATCCTTCAGGACCGCGCGCGCGATGCTGACCCGCTGGCGCTGGCCGCCGGAGAGCTTCTGGCCGCGTTCGCCCACGACCGTGTCGTAGCCCATCGGGAGGGACGCGATCCACTCGTCGAGCTCGGCCGCGGCCGCCGCCGCGCGGACGTCTTCCGCGGAGGCCTCCGGCCGCGCGTACGCGATGTTCTCGGCGATCGTCCCGTGGAAGAGGAAGACGTCCTGGCTGACGAGCCCGATGGCTCGCCGCAGGTGGGGGAGCTCGAACTCGCGGACGTCCACACCGTCGAGCGTCACGTGCCCCGCGCCCGGGTCGTAGAAGCGCAGGAGGAGCTTGGTGATCGACGACTTGCCCGAGCCCGTGGCACCGACGATCGCGGTGGTGCGGCGCGCGGGGAAGTCGATCTCGAGCCCGTCGAACAGGGGCGGGTGTCCGGGGTAGGCGAAGCGCACCCCGTGGATCCCGAGGTCGCCGGAGACCGCCGCGACGTCGAGGGAACGCGGCCCGTCCACGATCTGCGAGGGCCGGCTCGTGAGGTCCAGGATGCGCGTCGTGCTCGCCATCGCGCGCTGGTAGAGGTCGAGGGTCTCGCCGAGCGAGGTGAGCGGCCAGAGCAGGCGCTGGGTCATGAAGACCAGCACGCTGAAGGCGCTCGCCTCGAGCTGGCCCTCCAGGGCGAGGTGCCCGCCGATCAGGAGCGTCGCGGTGAAGCCCGCGAGGATCAGCATCCGGATGAGCGGGGAGAAGGCGCTCGAGAGGGTGATCGCGCGGGCGTTCGAGGCCCGGTAGCGATCGCTCTGGGCGGAGATGCGCTCCGTCTCCGCCTCCTCGCGCGCGTAGCTCTTGATCGTGGCGATCCCGCCGAGGTTCCCCGCGAGGTCGGCGTTCAGTTCGCCGACGCGCTCGCGTACGTCGCGGTAGCGGCCCTGGAGCCGCCGCTGGTACGCGATCGAGCCCCAGACGATGAAGGGCATCGGGAGGTATGCGACCCACGCGACCTCGGGCGAGAGCCAGAAGAACAGGCCGCCGACCGCGAGGATCGTCGTCGCCAGCTGGACGAGGCTGTTGGCGCCGCCGTCGAGGAAGCGCTCGAGCTGGTTGACGTCGTCGTTGAGGACGCTCATCAGCTCGCCGGTGTCCTCGTCCTCGAAGAAGGCCATCTCGAGGCCCTGCACGTGGCGGTAGGCCTCGAGCCTGAGGTCGTGCTGGACCGACTGGGCGAGGTTGCGCCAGACGATCTTCTGGAGGTACTCGAAGAGGCTCTCGAGGACCCAGATGGCGGCCGTGATCGCGGCCAGGGCGTAGAGCTGGTCGCTGCGATCCGTGATCCCGAAGCGCGTGTCGAGGAACGAACGCTCCGAGTCGACCACGATGCCGACCGCGGCGCCGATCAGCAGCGGCGGGGCCAGGTCGAAGACCTTGTTGAGCACCGAGAACGTCAGCCCGAGCCGGACGCGGCCCCGGTGGGCTCGCGCTTGGCGGACGAGTCGACGGAGAGGGGAGGCGCCCATGACCGATACGGTAGCGTCGGCCCGGGGGCCTGACCGGCGTTCCGGCTGATCCGCGCGAGGGCGGCGATTCGGAGCGTGAGAACAGCCGGGGCGAGGGGGGATGCGCGGAGAGGGAAGCTGCGGCCTCCTGCTCCGCGCCGCGGTGGGAGCGCGCGGGATCGACGCGTCGCGCAGGGCTAAGCTGGCGGCCATGCACACGCCCGCATTCACTCACGCAGGGGGGATCTGCCTGCGAGCGGGGAGCGCGGGACCGGAGGTCCTGTGCGTCCGCCCCTCCGCGCGGGAGGAGGACGTCTGGTTGCTCCCCAAGGGCCACATCGAGCCCGGCGAGGACGCGCCCGAGGCGGGCGTGCGGGAGGTGGCCGAGGAGGCCGGCGCGAGGGCCGGGAACCCACGGTACGTCGGGTCCACCAGCTACCGCGCGAAGGGCGAGGACGTGGTCTGCGCCTTCTACCTCATGGACCTCGTCGAGCTCGGCGAGGGCGAGGAGGACAGGGACGTTCGCTGGGTGCCGCTCTTCGAGCTCGAGGAGGCGATGCCGTTCCCCGAGAGCGTCGCGCTCGTGCGGCTCGCGGTCGAGCTCGGCTGACGCCGCGCCCGCGGCCGGGAATTGAGCGGGGCCGCTCCCTCCCTGCTCGTGCAGAGGGAGCGGCCCCGCGGCTCCTGGAGCTCAGGAGCGCTGACTGCGGCGCATGCGCCTCAGGACTCGGCCTTCACGGCCTTGATGGCCTCGGTGAGCTTCGGCACGACCTCGAAGGCGTCGCCGACGATGCCGTAGTCCGCGACCTTGAAGATCGGAGCGTCGGCGTCCTTGTTGATGGCGACGATGGTGCCCGAGGTACGCATGCCGGCGAGGTGCTGGATGGCGCCGGAGATGCCGACCGCGACGTAGAGCTGGGGCGCGACGACCTTGCCGGTCTGGCCGACCTGCTCGCCGTGGGGGCGCCAGCCGAGATCGACGATGGCGCGCGAGGCGCCGACGGCCGCGTTCCCGAAGGCTGCGGCGAGCTCCTCGACGATGTGGAACTTCTCGGCGTCCTGGAGCCCGCGACCGCCGCTGACGACCACGGGGGCCTCCTTCACGTCGAGCTTGGCGTCGCCCTTGGCCTCGAGGCCGGTGACGCGAGCCTTGGGCTCGGCGGCGATGGCGACGGCGGCGCACTCGGTGGGACCGTCACCCTCGGCGGGGGCGAAGACGTTCAGGCGCGTGGTCGCGACGATGGCGCCGCTCGACCCGAGGGTCGCGAGCGCCTTGCCGGCGAGCCAGGGGCGCTTGACGTGGAACGAGTCGCCCGCGGCGCAGAGCTCGATGCAGTCCGCGAAGGGGGTGACGTCGAGGTGCGCGGCGACGCGCGGGGCGAGGTCCTTGCCGCGGTAAGTGGCGGCGGCGAGGAACGCGCCGGCGCCCTCCGCGCCGCAGAGGTCGGCGACGGCGCTCGCGACGGCGTCGGAGCTGTACTCGGCCTGGCCCGTGAGGCAGACGGCCTTGGACGCGCCGACGGCGG
>CBFIJG010000067.1:0-7739 GCA_965662915.1 Planctomycetota bacterium
GGCTCGTCCCCCGCGCAGCGCGCCTCCAGCGCGTCGAGGCCGCGCGCCGGCGGCGCGGACGCGAGGGCGACGATCCCGGGCGACGTCTTCACCCCGCCGAGTCCCTCGAGGAGCCCGTCCTTGACCAGCCGCGCCCCCGCCGGCGCCTGCGCCGCGACGCGCTCCTCGACGAGCACGACCTCGAGCTCGAGCCCCGCGGCGAGCGCGTCCTCGACCAGCCGCCGCCCCTCGAGGACGACCGCCCCCGGCTCCTTGCCGCGCAGCGCGGCCCGCACGCGCTTCAGCGCCGCGTTCTGCGCGGACGCGATGACCTCGTCGGAGTCGCTCACGACAGGGAGGATACGCCTTACGATCGGGGGCGTATGACCGACCTCGTCCAGCGCGCGTCCGTCCGGGAGCCCCGGCCTTGAAGGAGGGTCGCGTCGTCCGCGTGGACGCCAAGGTCGTGCACGTGGACCTGGGGGACGGCGAGGCGCCCGTCCAGGCGGCCCTGCGCGGCTCGCTCTTCGAGGACCTGGGGCCGGTGAAGAATCCGGTGGCCGTCGGGGACCTCGTCGAGGTGGACCCGGAGGGCGACCCCTGCGCCGTGGAGGCCGTGCGCCCCCGGCGCAACTACCTGGGCCGGGTGGCCTCCTCCCACGACCCGCGGGAGCAGGTCCTCGTGGCCAACGTGGACCAGCTCTTCGTCATCGGCGCCCTCAAGGACCCCGGCTTCTCGAGCAACCGCACCGACCGGATCCTGGCGGCCTGCCTGTGGCACGAGATCCCGGCGATCCTCGTCTTCAACAAGGCGGACCTCGACGCGAAGGGCAAGCGCCTCCAGCGCTACCTCGCCACCTACGGCGACATCCCGGGCCTGGAGATCCTCGTGACCTCCGCCCGCACGGGCCAGGGCGTCGAGGAGCTGACCGAGCGCCTGCGCGGCCGCGTCTCGGTGCTCTACGGCCCGAGCGGCGCCGGCAAGTCGAGCCTGCTCAACGCCATCCAGCCCGACCTCGACATCAAGGAGGGCCGCATCTCGAGCTACTGGAAGCAGGGCAAGCACACGACGACCTACTCGGCCATGCACGCGCTGGCCCTCGGCGGGTACGTGATCGACACGCCAGGCATCCGCGTGTTCCGCCCCTACGGCCTGCGCAGGACCCAGGTGCGCGACCTGTTCCCCGACCTCGCGGCGCACCAGGGCGCTTGCCAGTACTCCAACTGCACCCACGATCACGAGCCGGGCTGCGCGGTGGCGGACGCCTCGGAGGAGGGCCGCCTGGCGGACACGCGCTACGCGAGCTACCTCAGCCTGCTCGACGAGGTGGACCCCGACGGCGCCTACGACCCGGACGACGCGCCCGTCGATCCGATCGGCCCCGTCGACCCCGTCGACCCCGTGGGCTGAGCGCCCGGGCGCCTCACATCCCGAGGAGCCAGCAGGTCACCACCACCGCGGCCACGACGCCCCAGACGCGGGGGCGAACGCTGGCCGCCGCGACGAGGAGGTCCTCGCCGCGCCGATGACGGCGCACCGCGGCCACGCACAGGGCGAGCGCGGCGGGAAGCAGCAGGAGCCCGAGGGGCTGCGTCCCCCAGGCCGCGGCGACGTCGCCGCGCACGCTGTGGCTCAGGCTCGTCGTGACCCCGCAGGTGGGGCAAGGAAAGCCGAGGGTCTCGCGGAGCCCGCAGGGCGCGAGACCGAGCTGCTCATGGGTCCCGTACCCGCGCGGATCGGGCGTGGTCAGCCCACCAACCAGCGCGAGCGTCGCGGCCATCGCGAAGGGGAAGGCAAAGAGGATGCGCTGACGGATCGGGATCATGGCCGGGGCGGTGCGCGATGGTAGCCGGCGCACCCCGAACGGGCGCGGCCCCGGCTCCTCCATGGGGAGGAGCCGGGGCCGCGATGGATCACCGGCGCGACGGACCGGAAACGGCCCGAGGCGCGAGCGAAGCTCACTCGAGCCAGGTGACGGAGAGACCCTCGGAGAGGTTCGCGCCGGGGCTGAGCGTGTCACGGTGCCACCACTGGTAGTACATGGTGACGCCCGCAGCCACGCC
Organism: Planctomycetota bacterium; assembly: GCA_965662915.1. Lineage (GTDB taxonomy): Bacteria > Planctomycetota > UBA1135 > UBA1135 > Saltatorellus. The sequence continues at coordinate 2,044 of CBFIJG010000067.1, forward strand.
GGACGCGGGGCCGGAAGTGAAGTCGAGGGCGAGGGACGCCGTGTTGCCAGAGGCCATGATCGGAGCGCTGAGGCGCTGGGTGTCCGGGAAGCCGAGGCAGAGATCCCCACCCGAGGTGAGCGTCACCGGCGCCATGACCGACATCGACTGGGCGAAGATGCCGAAGTCGTCGGGGGTGTCCGTCACGACCAGGGACGAGTCGTTGGCCGCGATCGAGCCGCCGCTGGCGCTGCTGAGCGCGAGCAGGGAACCCGTGTTCGAGACGCTGTTGGCCTGCGCCGGGGAGCAGAAGACGCCCGTCGGGGCGCTGCAGATGTTCGGATCGCCCGGGGTCTCGGTGAACAGGCCGACTTCGAAGAATTCGCCGATGCGGAAGTCGTTTCCGCAGCGATACACGTGGGCGGGGACGAAGTTGCCGCTGGGCCCGACGGCGGACGTGTTGGGCAGGTTGGCGTAGTAGTACTCGCCGCCCTCGACGGCCGGGTCGGCCGTCTCCACGAGGGCGACACCGTCATAGATCTCCGCCCAGGGGGTCGAATCCAGGACGCCGTCGTCGTCGGTGTCGAGGTCATCGCCGGGGAAACCCGACCAGTCTCGGACGAGAAGGTGCGTGACGTTGTCACTGTTCTCGAAGTTGATGCTGGAGGCGAGCACGTCGGGCGTTCCGAAGGTGGCGATGTTCTTGCCGTACCAGAGGACGCCATCAGCGGGGATGGTGTCGCTGTTCAGGCTCGCGACGTACTCGACGGTACCACTACCGGTGCTGCCATCACCGATGACGACGTAGAAGAGCCCCGTGAGGGCTGTGCCCGGGGGGCCGGCGATCTCGAAGTACTCATCGACGTCGGCGCCAGGGTTATCGATGCGGATCTCGTTGATGCGCGGGTCGTCGCAGAGATTGCGCTCCCCGGGGGTCTCGGTGTCGGCGCCCGGGAAGAAGTCGCCGATCTGAAGGCCCAGGATGCAGCGATAGACGTGGGCGGGGACGAAGTTGCCGTCGGGCCCGATGGCGACCGTGTTCGGCAGGTTGTCGTAGTAGAGCTCGCCCGCGGTGGGCGTCTCCACGAGGGCGATGCCGTCGATCACGCTGTTCCACGGGGCGGCGTCGATGACGCCGTCGTCGTCGGCGTCGAGGTCGTCACCGCTCGCTGGCAGCGTGCCCTCCACGAGGAGGTGCGTGACGTTGTCGCTGTTCTCGAAGTTGATGCTCGTCGTGTAGTCCGCCGTGGCCAGCGTGAAGGACGACTCGGCGATGAGCAGATACCCATCGGCCGGGATCACGTAACCGTCGAGCGGGATCGCAGCGTCGATGCCGCCGCCGATGCCGGCCCCGCCCCCATCGCCGATGACGACGTAGCCGTACCCGTCGAGGGAGAGGCCCGGAGGACCGACGAGCTCGAAGTACTCGTCGTTGTCGGTGCTGAACTGGTCGATGCGGATCTCGTTGATCTGCAGGTCTTGCGCGAACGCCGCCGTCGTGAGGAGCACAGCGGGCGCGAGGCGGAGGAGAGAGGTCATGGAGGCGAGATGGCTGGTGGATCGAAATCGTCGTCCCCGATCAAGCGGGGAAGGCGCCGGAGATGATCCACGATGGGCCCTCGATCTGCCCGCAGGCGATGCTGAGAGACCCATGAAGGTGGGGTCAATCTCATTCAGGGACATGGGGGGGGCTAGGGCATTCCCCCACCCTCGCAGCCCCGGGCCTCCGCTCAGTTGAAGTCGTACACGTACGACAGCCGCGTCTTGTTCACGATCGCGTACGGCAGGTTCAGGATGCGCTTGAGGTCCTCGTCGTCGCGGTGGTTGAACCCCCGCAGCTCCGGCTCGCGCATCACGAAGAAGCGGCGCGTCGCAGAGTCCGTCACCTCGTAGGAGCCAGGCCGGATGAACCCCGCCAGCTCGACGTTGAGGTTGCCCGTGTAGAAGACGCGGACCTTGTCGAGGTCGGGGTCCGAGGCCATCTCCGCTCGCGCGCCGTCACCCGCCTCGTCGAGGTACTCGTGGGCCACGAGGATCTCGTCCACGTTCATGTGGAGCAGCGGCGTCTGGATCCGGTCCCGCGATCCGAGGTCGATCAGCGTGCAGTCCCGCACGCGGATGAAGGTCTTGCGGTGCTCGTCGAGGAGCTTGCTGAGCCGCGTGTACTTGTGCTCGACGTTCCCCTTGATCAGGAAGGCGTCCGTCAGGAAGAGGTCGGAGCAGAGCATGGGCGTGGTCGGGGGGGGGCGCGTCCTCCCAGGGCGGTGCTATCGACCGCCGCGCCGCGCCCCCTTGAGCCTCCGGCGCGCTCCGCGCCGCCGCGGAGGAAAGAAGTTCCGGCTCCGCCCCGGCCCGCCCCCGCCAGACCGGCTCCGTCAGACCGGCTCCGTGGCTCCGCGGACGGCGCCCACGAGATAGAGCGAGCCCACGCCGAGGACCCATCGGCCGGCCGCCCCGGCCGCCCAGCCGGCTGCGCGCGCCATGGCGTCGCGCGGCTCGTCGACGGTCTCGACCCGGATCCCCAGCGCCTCCGCCGCGACCGCCACCTCCTCCGCCGCGAGGTGCACGCCGCTCCCCGGGATCGTCGTCGCCACCAGGAGAGAGGCTCCGGCGAGGGGAGCCAGCAGCGCGGCCGCGTCCTTCTCCCGGTGCACGGCGACGAGCGCCGCGAAGGCGCCGGTCCGCGCGGCGCTCGCCTCGCGCACGGCGCCCTCCACCGAGGAGGCCACGTGGGCACCGTCGAGGACGACCTCGACGCCGCCGACGCGCCGCGCCTCCATCCGTCCCGGGAGCCTGGCCGCCTCCAGCGCGGCGGCGTCCAGCGGCGCCGGCGTCGCGCCGCTCGTCTCGAGCCGCGCGAGGACCGCCCGGGCCACGCGGGCGTTGCGCTCCTCGAAGGAGCGGTCTGCCGGATCGTGCGCGAACTCGAGCACGCCACCCGCCGACGCGGCCAGCTCCTCGAGCACGTCGCCGGCCTCGCTGCCCGCTTCGCAGCCAGTCACGAGCTGCGCACCCCGCTTGAAGATACCGCCCTTCTCGCGCGCGATCGCGCCGCGCGTCGAACCCAGGATCGCGGTGTGCTCCAGCTCGACCGTGGTCACGACGCAGACCTCCGGCGCCTCGACCACGTTGGTGGAGTCGAGGCGGCCCCCGAGGCCGACCTCGAGAATCGCCCAGTCGACGCCCTCGTCGCGGAACGCTTCCAGCGCCGTCGCGGTGACGATGTCGAACCAGGACGCTCCCGCGCCGTCGCGGCCCTCGCGCTCCGCGTCCTCCGCGGCGTCGAGGGCCCGCGCCGCCGCGCGAGCGAAGGCCTCGTCCGCGATCGGCGCGCCGCCGAGCCGGACGCGCTCGTTGATGCGCTCCACGTGGGGCGATCCGTAGACGCCAACGGTGGCTCCACCCAGGCGCAGCGCCGCCGCGATCATGCTCGACACCGAGCCCTTGCCCTTCGATCCCGTCACGTGCACGACGCGCACGGCACGATCGGGCCGTCCGAGGCGCTCGACCAGATCGGTCATCGGCGCGAGGTCCACGCGCCAGCCCGCGCCGCGGTCCCGGCGCTCCCAGTCGATCCGCGCGTCGAGACGCGCGAGTACCGCTTCGATCCTGCTCTGGCTCATCGGGGGACGCGGGGTGATCGTCGGGGGACGGTCGAGGCTGTGACGGCTCGTTGAATCACGGAACCAGGGTACGGTCGAGTGTCAGCTCCGGCTTCTCCTCCAAGCCCCCGTCCAGGCTCGCGACATGAGTGCGCTCCACCACCGCATCAAGGTCTTCGTGTACCGCTTCGAACAGGCGGCGCCAAGCTACCTGCTGTTGAAGCCCGATCAGGGCATCGAGGGTCTGTGGGGCCCCCTCCAGGGCGCGCTCGGATTCGGCGAGAAGCTCGAGAGCGCGATCCGCGAACGCGTGCGCGGGCAGATCGGCCTCGATCCATCCGGCCAGCTCCTCGACCTCGACATGCCGGGCCGCTGGGTCCTCGGCGACGAGGAGATCATCGAGTGGACCTTCGGCTTCCAGGCCAGAGGCCCCGTCCGGCCCGAGCTCCTCGAGGAGACCTTCGTCGCCCATCGCTGGGCGCGCTTCCAGGACGCCTACAGCTCCATGGGCCTCGAGCTCGACCGCCAGGCCGCCATGCGGCTGCACACGCGAGTCCTCGCCGCCTGACGGCCCGCGCTCAGACGCGGAGGAGTTCGAGCTCGGGATAGACCGCGCCCAGCACGGGCTCGGGGTCCGCGCCGAAGAGCCCGCGGACGAGCGTCGCGTAGACCGATCGGAAGTCGGTCGTGTGCACGACGTCCCCGCGATCGAGCTCCTCGAGCGAGGGGTGCTCGCCGTGCAGCCCGCCGCGCACCCCGTGGCCCCAGAGCAGCACCGGCGCGGCCTGGCCGTGGTCGTGACCCTTCGAGCCGTTCTCCGCCACGCGGCGGCCGAACTCGGAGAACACCATCACGACCGCGCGGCGTCCGGCCTCGGAGCGCGCGAGGTCCGCCATGAACGCGCCGAGGGCCTCGTCGATCCCCGCCATCAGCGCGTCATGGCGCTGGCGCTGGTTCGAGTGGGTGTCGAAGCCGCCCTTCGTGACCGAGTAGACCCGCGCGCCCACGCCGCCCTCGATGAGGGCCGCCACGTCGCGCAGCGCCGCGGCCATGGGGTTCTTCGGGTACTCGACGTCGGTGCGGTACGCGGCGGACGCCTGACGGACGCGGGCCGACGACTCGGTGGCGTCGTCGAGCGTCGCGCGCAATGCGCGCAGCGCCCCGTCGCGGCCGGCGTGGCGTCCGCCCTCGGAGGCCGGCGCGTGTTCACAGAGTTCTTCGCCCGCCATCCCGTAGACCTCGAGGTCCCCGAACCAGCGGTAACCCGTGGGCGACGCCAGCGCCACGGGCGGGTGTGTCCTGGAGAAGAGCGAGTAGGGCGCGCGTCCGCCGAGATGCACGACGGAGTCGGGACGGCCCGACTCCGCGAAGGCGGACGCCTGGAGCCGTCCGATCCAGCCGTCTCCCGAGACGCGACCCACCGCCCGGGCGGTGTGCCAGATCTCGTAGGACTTGAAGTGCGAGCGCACCGGGTCCGGATAGCCGCAGCCCTCGACGATGGCCACGCGCCCCTCCCCGTACTCGGCGTGCAGCCGCTTCAGACCGGGATGGAGGCCGCGGTCCTCCGTCAGGGCGAGCAGCTGCCCCTTGCGTCGCGCCGTCGTCTTGCGCGCGCGGTGGAGCGCGTCCTCGCCGTGGGGCACGACCGTCGCGAGGCCGTCGTTGCCGCCGCCGAGCTGGACGAGCACGAGGCTCGCGGGCGGGCCGTCCGTGCGCACGACGCGCTCGAGCGCGAACGCCGAGGGCCCGAGGCCGAGGGCCAGCCCTGCGGCGCCGCCTGCGCGCAGGAGGTCCCGTCGGTGGAGCGGAGAGTGTCGGTCCATCATCGGTCTCAGTGGAGCTGGGCCTCGGGGAGGGAGAGCGCGAGGTGAGCGACCTCGCGCAGGATCCGTTCGGAGCGGCCCCGCGCCTGCATCAGGCCGCCCGCCTCGATCCCCGCGGCCTCGCGGGCCCGGGCGAGCTGGCCCTCGACGAGCGCGCGGGTCTCGGGGGGCGCCTCGATGGCCAGGAGCACGTCGAGGAGCGCGGACGCCACCTCGGCGTCCGTGCCCGCACCCGTGCGCCGCACGAGCTCCGCGATGGAGGTCTCGAAGCGGTGGTCCTCCCGCTCCAGCG
>CBFIJG010000067.1:7837-18909 GCA_965662915.1 Planctomycetota bacterium
GATCGCGCGAAGGTCGCGAGCTCGTCGCGGCGCAGCTGCTCCTTGCTCATCGCGCGCATCTCCTTCGGCGTCATGGCGGCCATCTCGCCGTCCATCTCCCCCATCTCCTCGACGAAGGCCGCCGCGTCCGCGCGCATGGACGCGGTGTCCACCACGCCGAGGATCGCGCCCGCGAAGTTGCCGCGGAGCATGAAGGTCGAGGTGGAGATCCAGGACAGCCCCTCGTCCCAGCCCTTCACGTTCGGCGGCCGGAAGAGGTCCTGGCCGAGCGACGTCGCCGCGTCCGCGAGGACCGCCCCGGGAAGCGGCTGGTCGAGGCGGATCGCGATCCCGGCGAGGTAGTCCACGGGGGACGTCACCCGCGCGGCCACGGCCTCGTCGCGGTAGAAGGTGGGATCGAGCAGCAGCCGCCGGAGCAGGAACCCGACGTCGTGGCCGGTCTCGCGGAGGAGCGCCGCGTAGCGCGCGACCCGCTCGTCGTCCGGCGGCACGCCCTCGAGGTACTCGATGACGCTCCGCGCGATGAAGCGCGGGCAGGCCTCCTGGTCGAGCAGGATCGTCGCGAGCGCGGCCGGGTCGTGCCGACCGGTGACGCCCAGGATCGTCTTCTCGCCGCGATCGTGGCGTCCGGGAGCGAAGCGGTACGTGTCGACGTTGCGCAGCTTCACGAGACCGGCGCCGGTCAGCGCCCGCGCGGCCTCCTGCACGTCCTCCTCGGTGTAGTTCCCCTCGCCGAGGCTGAACAGCTCCATCACCTCGCGCGCGAGGTTCTCGTTGGGCTTCCCCTTCCGGTTCTGATCATTGTTCAGGTACCGCAGCAGCGCGGGGTCCTCGAGCATGCGGCGGAGGAGCGCCTCGTAGCTGCCGAGCGCTCCGGCGCGCAGGGTGTCGTGCTGGCCGATGATCGGCGAGGGGTGCTTGATGTCCTGGTAGCTCGAGGTGAAGACCCCGTGCCAGAACATGCACATGCGATCCCGCAGGGGATCCTCCCGCCGCAGGATCTGGGTGAGCCAGCGCTCCCGCAGCCCGCGGAACGCGACGCCGTTCTCCTTGCGCGAGCGCTGCCGGAACTTGCGGCGCTCCTCGAGCGGCGTGAGCTCGAGCTCCACCGGGTCGATGGGCTCGGGGCGGAAGGTGAACGAGGGCGTGAGCTCCTGGTCCGCGAGGGGCCGCGGCGCGAGGAGGTGATCCACCAGGGCGCGAGGCCCGGCGGCGACCCAGCGATCGATCTCGTGCTCGGGGATGCCGAAGCCCGCGCGGTTCCACAGGTGCTCGACCGCGCGGCGGTCCCAGCGCACCGCGTCGGGCCCTTGCCCGACGGTGTGGATCCGGGGTCCCGGGTCGTCGGCTCCAACTTCACCGCCAGATCGCGCGCCGGCGGGACCCGCCGCGAGGGTCAGGAGCGCGGCGAGCGCGAGGGATCGTCGTTTGGGGATGGTCATGGGTCTCGAGTGGCCTGCCGCACCGCGGCCGACGCAGCGCTCCTCCGCGAAGAGATCGCTGCGGCTCACCGCCGCGCCATGATCGCGGAACGCGAACGGCGGCACCGGAATGGGCCGGGTGGATCGCGCGCGCCCCTGGGGCGCGGATATCGTGCGCGCCCCCGGGAGGGCGCACTCCTATTTTGCACGGACGCCGCGATCCTGCTCCTCTTCCCGGCGAACTGCCAGCCGTCCCGTCCTCAGTCATGCCTCGCCCCCGCACCGCGCCCACCGATCTCCGCGCCTTCCTCGGCCGCCTGCGCGAGGCCGGTGAGCTCGTGGAGATCGAGGCGGAGGTGGATCCCCGGCTCGAGATGGCGGAGGTCCACCGGCGCGTGATCGCCGCGGACGGCCCCGCGATTCTCTTCAAGAGACCGAGGGGCGCGGCCTTCCCCGCCGTCACCAACCTCTTCGGGAGCGCCGAGCGCGTCCGGCTCGCCTTCGGCGACCGGCCCGAGGAGCTCGTGGAGCGCATCGCGCGACTGCCCGAGGAGGCCCTCCCGCCGACGCCCTCGAAGCTCTGGGCCCAGCGCGACCTCGCCCTCTCCCTGGCCCGCGTCGGCCTCAAGCGCGGGCGGCGGGGGCCGGTGACCCGCGTCGTCGAGCGGGACCCCGACCTCTCGCGCCTGCCCGCGCTGACCACGTGGAGCCGCGACGGAGGACCCTTCGTGACGCTCCCGCTCGTCCTGACGGGCCAGCCCCACGCGGACGGCTCGAGCGGCGTGCTCAACCTCGGCATGTACCGCGCGCAGCTGTTCGAGGACGGCGGCGTCGGCATGCACGCGCAGATCGGCAAGGGCGGCGGCTTCCACCTCGCGGAGGCGGAGCGGCTCGGCCGTCCGCTCCCCGTGCACGTCCACGTCGGCGGTCCCCCCGCCCTCGTGCTGAGCGCCATCGCGCCGCTGCCGGAGAACGTGCCGGAGGTGCTGCTCGCGAGCCTCGTCATGGGCAGCCGGCTCCCGCTGTGCCGCGCCGAGGGGACGGACCTGCCGCTGGTCTCCTCCGCCGAGTTCGTGCTCGCGGGCGCCATCGAGCCCGGCGCGCGCCGTGCCGAGGGTCCCTTCGGCGATCACTACGGCTACTACTCGGAGACCCACGACTACCCCTGGTTCCGCTGCTCGCACCTCTACCGCCGCGAGGACGCCATCTGGCCCGCGACGGTGGTGGGCAAGCCTCGCCAGGAGGACTTCTTCATCGGCGACTACCTGCAGGAGCTGCTGCTGCCCCTCGCGAAGCTCGCCATGCCGGGCGTGCTCGACCTCTGGAGCTACGGCGAGACCGGCTACCACTCGCTGGCCGGCGCGGTCGTGCGCGAGCGCTACCGGCGCGAGGCCATGGTCAGCGCCTTCCGCATCCTCGGGGAGGGCCAGCTCTCCCTGACCAAGTTCCTCCTCGCCACCGACCGCGCGGTGGACCTGCGCGACTTCGAGGCCACCCTGCGCCACGTCCTCGAGCGCGCGGACTTCCGCACGGACCTGTTCGTGCTCTCGAACGTGTCGATGGACTCGCTGGACTACGCGGGGCCGCGGCTCAACGAGGGGTCCAAGGGCGTGCTCCTCGGGCTGGGCGAGAAGCGGCGCGAGCTCCCGACCGAGTTCACGGGCTCCCCCGCGAAGCCCGCGGGCGAGGTGCACGTCTTCACCGCCGGCGCGCTCTGCGTGGGCGGCCCCGCCTTCGCGGACGACGAGGACGCTGCCGCGCGCGTGGCCGCCGACCCCGCCTTCGCGGACTGGCCGCTGGTCGTCCTCGTCGACGACCCCGCCCAGGCCGCCCGCAGCGCGATGAACTTCCTCTGGACGACCTTCACGCGCTTCGACCCGGCCCGAGACATGCACGCGCGCAGCGTCGAACTCGTCCACCACCACCCGAGCTTCACGCCGCCCATCGTCATCGATGCGCGCATGAAGCCGAGCTACCCCGTCGAGCTCTTCTGCGACCCGGACACGGCCGCGACCGTCGATCGACGCTGGAAGGAGTACTTCCCGAACGGCGGCGTGGAGATGGGCGACTCGTCCCTCGGCCACCTGACCCCGACGCGCTGACCAGCGGTCCGCGGCGCGGGGCCGATGGTCCCGCGGAGTGACGGCGCCCGCGCCGCCCCTGGATGAGGTCTCGCTTCTCCGCACCGGAGCGCGGGGCCTTCGTTAGGGTCCCCGGGTGCTCCCTCGCCCTCTCCGCTCGATGGCCCGCGCGACGGGGCTCCTCGTTGCGCTCTGCGCGGACGTCGCCGCGCAGGGAGCGCCAGCGCCGCTACCCGTGGGAGCCCCGGCGCTGTCGTGGACCTTCGGGGACGGGGTGCGCGTGCGAGTTTCGGACATGGAGGCGCGGATCCGGACGCGGCTCCACATGGATCTGTTCGAGTCGAAGCTCGAGGACGTGGGCGCGGCGCTCGGGGAGGACTTCGACGACGCCGAGCGGCTGCGCCGCGCGCGCTGGCTGACCGACGTGCGCTTCCAGGAAGGGAGCCCGCTCGAAGACGTCCGCGTGCGCGGCCAGGTCGACTTCGCGAGCAGCGAGATCGACTGGAAGGACCTGTTCGTCCGCCACGACGGCGCGCCGCGCTTCGGCGTCCTGACGGGGTCGAACGTCCGGGCGGGCCAGTTCCGCCAGCCCTTCGGTCTGGAGGCCATGTCGAGCGTCTCCCACCTCGCCTTCATCGAGCGATCGACGGCGACCAACGCGTTCACGCCGGGCCGCGGCCGCGGCGCGCAGTGGGCCGGACGCACCGAGTCATGGACCCTGCAGGCAGGCGCGTTCCGCGCGAGCGAGGGACTCCCGTTTCCCGACGATCTGGGCACGGGCCGCTCGGTGGTCGCGCGCGTGCTGCATCAGCCGCGGGACGCTGGCCTCGTCCAGGTCGGCGGAGGGCTCGCCCTGCGGGAGCCGGGGGCGGACGGGATCGTGTTCCGCGCGCGCCCCGGCACACGCCTCGCCCCCCGAGTCGTGGACACGGGAACGCTGGAGGCCGACCGGTTCCTCGTGGGCGCCCTGGAGGGGCTCTACCTCGGGGACGGCTGGGCGATGGTCGCCGAGTGGTTCCACGCGGCGGGCCAGGGCGTCGGGCCCGAGGACGCCTCGCCTCGGTTCATGGGCGGCCACGTGTCGTTCCAGACCTTCCTCCGCGAGGGGCAGGTGACCTGGAACAAGGACCGCGGCGGCCTGCGCGCCGCGAAGGTGCCCGACGCGTGGACCACGCGCGAGAACGGCCCGGGGGCGGTTGAGCTCGCGGCGCGCCTCTCCTGGGTGGACCTCGACGACGGCCCGGTCCGCGGCGGACGCAGCCTCGACCTCGAGCTCGGGGTCAACTGGTACCTGCAGCCGGCGACGCGCTTCATGCTGCACTGGGTCGGCGCGCGGGTCGACGCGCCGGGCGGGGACGAGGAGCACGGCACCGCGATCCTCGCGCGGCTCCAGGTCCAGCTGTGAAGGCCCGGCGCCGCGCGCTCAGCGGCCCTTCGAGGACGCGCCGCGCTTCGACTCCGCTCCGCTCTCCGGCTGCGGCGCCGGCGTGACCGGGATCTTCGCGCCGGCGCGGCGCAGCGCGGCGTCGAGGGCGTCGCGCATCTCCTTCAGGCGCTTCTCGTCCTCGACCGCGCGGTCCTTCGACTCGCGCGGGTCGGCGTCGAGGTCGTAGAGCTCGAGCCTGCGGGCGCCGTCGAGCCGGTCCTCGAAGTACTCGACGAGCTTGGTGTCGCCCAGGCGCAGGGCGCACCCGGGGGTCGTGCGCCACGTCGGGAAGCGGTCGCTGCGTCCCTCGAGATAGACGGGGAAGTGCCAGAGGAGCGCGCGCTCGGCCAGGGGCCGCCCCTCGAACCACAGCCCCCCGAGGTCGGCCCCGTCGACGACGGAGGCCTCGGGCTCGACGCCGGCGATCCCGGCCAGGGTCGGGAGCAGGTCCGCGTGGTGCACCGGCGTCTCGTCGACGCGCGGCGCGATCCGCCCGGGCAGGCGGACCATCCACGGCACCCTGATGCCGCCCTCGTCGAGCGTGCCCTTGAACCCGCGCAGGGGCTGCGTGTTGGTCACGCCCCCGAGACCGCCGTTGTCGGAGGTGAACAGGACCAGCGTCGACTCCTTCAGGCCCCGCTCCTCGAGCGCCGCCATGAGCCGGCCGAACTCCGCGTCGAGGCCCTCGACCATCGCCGCGTAGGTCGCGTGCTTCTTGCCCTTGACCCCCGCCTCGATGCGCTCGGCGACGCGCTCCGGCGCGGCCTGCAGAGGGGTGTGGACCGTGTAGTACGCGAGGTGCATCAGGAACGGCGGCTCGAGACGATCGAGGCCCGCAATGGCCTCGTCCGTGAGCCGCGTCGTGAGGTGCTCCCCCTCCTCCGCCTCGAGGGGGACGTTCCGGTAGGGCGCGAAGTAGCTCTTGGGATGGCCCGCCTTCGTCCCGCCCACGTTGTGGTCGTACCCCTGGGTGCAGGGGTCCTCGCCGAGGTGCCACTTGCCGAGGTGCATCGAGGAGTAGCCCGCCCCTCGGAGCTGCTCCGCGAGGGTCACCTCCTCGTCCGCGAGCACCGTCTGGTTCTGGATCGGGACGAGGCGCCGGTTCTTCGCCTTGCCGCGCGCGCTGCCGCCGACCGTGATCACGCCGTGGCGCGGCGTGAGCCGTCCCGTCTGAAGGGTGGCGCGGCTCGGGGCGCAGTTCGGCGCGGCCGAATAGCCGTGGGTGAGCACCAGGGACTCGGCCGAGAAGGCCGCGAGGTGCGGCGTGCGGTGCTGCTCCACCCCGGGCATCCCGACGAGGCCCGCGCCGAGGTCCCCGTAGCCGAGGTCGTCCACCAGAACGATCAGGACGTTGGGGAGCGGAACTTCCGGGGCGGGTTCGGCTCCGCCCCCTGCGATCGAGGCGGCGATGAGGAAGGGCGCGAGCATGTCCCGAGCCTAACCGAGGCGCGCGGCAGCGTCCCGGGCGCGCCTCGGCTCGAGGGCGCGGGCGCCGCCCGTCACCCGGTCAGGGGGATCCGCGCGACGCCGTCACGGTGCGCCGCCTCGGCGACCGCGCGGCCCACCGAGAAGGCCACGGAGCGATCGAAGGCCGCCGGGAGGATGCGCGTCGGGCTCGGGCCCTGCACGCAGCTCGCGATGGCGTCGATGGCCGCGAACTTCATGCCCGACGTGAAGCGCGTGGCGCCGACCTCGAGCGCGCCGCGGAAGAGCCCGGGGAAGGCGAGGACGTTGTTCACCTGGTTCGGGAAGTCGCTGCGGCCGGTCCCGACCACCGCGGCGCCGGCGGCGAGGGCCTCGTCCGGGAGGATCTCCGGCTCGGGGTTCGCCATGGCGAGGACGACGGCGTCCCTGGCCATGCTGCGCACGTGGTCCTGGTTCAGGACCCCGGCCTTGCTCACCCCGATGAACACGTCGGCGCCGCGCACCGCGTCGGCCAGCGTGCCCGAGATCCGGCCGCGGTTCGTGTGCTCGAGCATCTCGGCCTTCACCGGATCGAGCCCCTCGCGGTCGGGGCCGATGACCCCGCGGCTGTCGCACACGAGCAGTTCGGCCACCGGGATGCAGCGATCGCTCGTGTCGACGCACGAGAGCAGGCGCGCGATGGCGCGGCCCGCGGCGCCCGCGCCGCTGATGACGATCCGGCTCGACGCGAGGGACTTGCCCACGACCTTCAGGGCGTTCTGGATCGCCGCGAGGCACACGATCGCCGTGCCGTGCTGGTCGTCGTGCAGGACGGGGATGCCGAGGTCCTGCAGCCGCTCCTCGATCTCGAAGCAGCGCGGGGCCGAGATGTCCTCGAGGTTGATCCCGCCGAAGGTCGGAGCGATGCGCCGGATCGTGTCGACGATGTCATCGGGATCGGTGGCGTCGAGCACCACCGGCACCGCGTCGATGCCGCCGAACTCCTTGAAGAGGACCGCCTTGCCCTCCATGACCGGCAGGGACGCCTCGGGGCCGAGGTCGCCGAGGCCGAGGATCGCGGAGCCGTCGGAGACCACGGCGACGGTCCGGCCCTTCATGGTCAGGTTCCAGGCCGCCGCGGGATCCTCGCCGATGACCTCGCAGGGCCGCGCCACGCCGGGCGTGTAGGCGAGGGTCAGGTTGCGCGGGGAGTCCACGCGCAGGAGGGAGCGCACCTCCAGCTTCCCCCGATGGAGCTCGTGGATCCGCAGGGCTTCTTCGTAGACGTCCATCGCGCCAGTCTAGGCCCGAGGCGTCCCGGTTCCGCCGCTGCGATCGCGCATCCGCACGGGTGAACGGAGCTGCCACTGCGCTCGAGATCAGCCGCCCAGCTTCGCCAGCGCCGCCTCGGCGGCGGCCTGGCGCTCGCGCCAGAGCGCGGCTGTCTCGGCGTCCCCCGAGGACTCCGCGGCCGCGATCAGCGCGGCCATCAGGTCGGGGTGACGCGAGACCTCGGCGATCGGCGCGACCGCAGCGATCGCAGCCGCGGGGCCCTCTCGCTCGGCGATGCTCGCCACGACAGCCGGGATCCGCTCGGCGTGCAGGCGGGCGCCGGCGAGGAGCTCTTCCTCACGAGCGCGCGCCTCGTCCGCGCGGCCGGCCGCGCGGAGCGCGTCGATGAGCCAGAGCTCGTTGCTCGAACCCAGATCCTCGAAGCGCGCGAGACGCTCGACGACCGCGGCCGCGGCCGCGGGGCGTCCCGCCTCGGCGAGGCGCTGGGCGGCGAGGGCGAGGGGGCGCACCGCACCGCGCTCCTCGATGCGTCCCTCGTCGACCCACGCGATGAGCGCGTCGGCGAGGCGCTCGAACCAGGCGGGCGCGTCGGGCATCGCGCTCTCCACCTCGGGCAGGAGTCGCCGCAGGTCGTCGATGGCCAGCGCGTCGGGCCGCGTGGGGTCCTCGCGGAACCACGACTCCTCCGGCTGGGAGACCTCGGCCGGATCGAGGCGCGCGATGCCGATCTCGACCGCCCGCAGAGCGTTGTCGAACTCGCCCGCAGCTGCGAAGAGACCGGCCGCCCGCTGCGCCGTGTCCCGCCGCAGGCCCCGGGTCAGATCGATCGAACCCATCGCGACCTCACGCGCGCGCTCCAGCGCCTCCACCGGCGGGAGGATCTCCTGCCAGGTGTCGAGCACGAGCTGCTCGAACTGCTCACGCTCCCAGGGGCGGTCGCCGGGATCGGCGAGCTCGAGGATGCTCTCGATCAGCGCGATCCGGTCCGCGCCCTCGAGGTGCTCCTTCGCCTCCTCCACGAGCTCGAACTGACTGACCACGGTCACCACGTCGAGCTCCTCGTCGTCGCGGTAGAAGCTGTCGCCGCTGGCCTGGAGAGCGCACCAGCGGTAGAGGCGCGCCGCTGTCTCGCGGTCGCCGCTCTGCTGGAGCACGCGCGCGAGCCGCAGGACCTGGGCCGCGTCGCGGGGCGGGATGGTCGAGACCAGGGACCGCAGGGCATCGGCAGCGGCGCCGGTGACGCGGTCGGGCGAGGCGCTCAGCATCGACAGCAAACGGATCTGATCGGCCCGCCCGGTCTCGCCGGCCTCGGCTCGCGCGAGGAGAGCCTCGAGGACCGCGGACTCACCCGCGTCCCCGCCGCCGGCCGCCGCCACGTCCACGGCGATCAGCCCCTCCAGCAGGCCCTGCAGCCGATCGAGTTCGTAGGCGTCCACGCCGCGCAGGAACCGGCGCTGCTCCTCCACCAGGGAGGGCGTCGACGCGATGCGGCGGTAGGCGTTCGGCGGCTCGGGCCGCGGCGCGGGCTCCTTCGGCTCGTAGGCCAGGAGTCCACCGACGCTCGGTCCCTTCTCGTCCTCGCCCTCGTCCGCGTCCGCGGGCCAGCGCAGGTTCGCCAGGGCCAGGTTCCTGTAGCGGCGCGCGCTGAAGAAGCGCGCGGGCTCCGGTTGGCCCACCGGGAACTGACGCCAGAGCCGCCGGAAGATCTGTCGCGCGGCCTCGGCGTCGCCCTCACCGAGCGCGCCGCGGACGTCCTCGAAGGACTTCGACAGCCCCTTCTTTCCGGCCTCCTGCTCGCCCGAGAGGGTCACGCCGCCGAGCGAGATCATGGCACCCGCGGGGAGAACGAGTCCGGCGGGCATCCCTGGAATGGCAGGGCCCTCGCCGCCCTCTTCGCCGCCGAGCGCCTCCTTCGCAGCGAGAGCACGCTCCGGCGCCCGCTGTCCCTTCCACTCGTTCACGAGCCGCTTGAGGTGGCGCTTCCGCGTCCGCTCGTCGCCTGCCTTCTCGGCCACGACGGCGAGGCGCTCGAGCACCTCCGCGGCCGCGATCCGCTCGCCGCGCTGCAGGTGGACCCGTCGCAGGCGATTCAGGAGCTCCTCGTCCTCGGGCTCCTCGGCGAGCGCCGCGTCGAGGTCCGCGCGCGCCTCGACGGCGCGGCCGACGTCGATCAGGAGATCGATGCGCGCGGCGGTGAAGCCCGGTGACGCGCCGTCCGCCGCGATGCGCGCGTCGAGCGCGGCGAGGAATCGATCGGCGTGTTCGTCCTGGAAGCGCTCGAGCAGGCCGTCGCGGGTCCGCCGCACCTGGTAGTCGTTCGTGGTGTCGGCCGTGAGCTCGACCCACGCCTCCGCCGCCTGGTCGAGGACGTCCTCCTCTCCCAGCGTGGCGACGTGGAGCAGCTCCACCCCTTCCATGAAGAGGAGCTGGGGCTTGGCCTCGAGGACGATGCGCGCGAGCCGCGCGCAGAGCGCGTGGCTGTGATCGACGTCGCGCAGCTCGCCTGCGGCGTACTGGATGAAGTCGTCCGCCTCCTCGAGGGCGGCGGGCAGGGACTCGACGATGAACTCGGCGAGCTCCTCCGGGACCTCCTCGGTCGACTCCGAGACGAGCCCGAGGAGGAAGTCGGCGCGCCCCGACGCCTCGAGCTTGCTCCAGACGCCGCGCAGGGCTCCGGCCCTGTCGGCCGGGGGCAGGAGCGCGAGCACCGGGCCCAGCCCGTAGGCGTAGGTCTGGCCGAACTCGTCGAGGAGCGTGCGGACCGCCTCGGGCTCGACCACCTCCCCGCCGAGCTGTTGAGAGAGCTGCGGGAGGATGGTGACGTACTGGGAGTTGGCCTCGGGGTCCTCCAGCACGCGCCCCACGAAGTACCGCCCCAGGGCCAGGCCCGTCTCCGCGTCCATGGCGCCGAGCATCGAGGCGACGCGCTCCTGGAGCTGGTACTGGTAGGTCTTGTGCTCGAGGTCGAGCCGCAGCCACTCCCGCGCGATGGACAGCAGGAGCTGCGGGTCGTCCGCGGCGCGCGCACCGGAGAAGAGCACGGCCATGCGGCCCGCCTGCTCCTTCTCGACGCCGCCGAGGTCGACGCGCCGGAGCAGCGCGCGGAGCCCGTCGACGTCGCCGCTCGCGTGGAGGGCGAGGGTCCGGCTCACGGCGGCCTCGAACGGCACCCGGGCGCCGGGGTCGGCGCTGCCCGCCGCGCCGCCGCCGAGGCGCGCCATCAGGCGCTGCCGCGTCTCCTCCGATGCCCCGCTGCCTTCCACCAACCGGCGACCGGCGGCGAAGCGGCCCCACTGCACGCGGGAGACGAGCGCCTCCTCGACCAGCTCCTCGTCGCCGGGGAACTCCCCGAGGAGCCACCGGTCCATCCCCTCGGCAGCGGCCTCGTGGCCGGCGGCGAACGCGACCCGTCGCACGATCCCGGCGCGCGCGGCGAGGCGCGGGTGA
>CBFIJG010000068.1:0-18890 GCA_965662915.1 Planctomycetota bacterium
CGCCGCCGCGGCCATTGCGCGAGCGCGCCGCGCGGCTCGAAGCGCGCGCGCGGAGGCTTCGCGGAAGGCAGAATCCACCCGTGGAACCCGCGACCCAGACGCCGCCCGCCGACGAGGGCGGCCCGCGGCCCCGGACGCTCCGCCGGCGCGTTCACTTCATCCTCGAGGTCGATCGCCTCGGCGACCGGCTGAGCCGCCAAGTGGACAAGGGGCTGATCGTGCTCAACGTCGTCGCCGCGGTCGTGCAGACCCAGACGCACCTCTACGAGCGCTGCCCCTGACTCTTCGACGGGATCGGGGCCGCGTCGATGGTGATCTTCGGACTGGAGTGCCTCCTGCGCGTCTGGTGCTCGCCGGAGTCGGGCTCGCACCGCGGCCGCGTGCGGTTCATGCTCGAGCCGATGATGCTCATCGATCTCGCGGTGCTCATCGTGCCGGTCTACTTCGACCTCCGCCCTCTGCGGATCCTGCGCCTCCTCAGGCCCGGCAGGTACTCCCCGCGGCTGCGCCTGTTCGCCCGCGTCTTCGCGGAGAAGCGCGACGAGCTGCTCGTGGGCGTCTTCGTCGCCCTCGTGAGGCTCATCGCGAGCTCGACGCCCATGTATCACGTCGAGAAAAACGCCAACGAGAGCTTCGACTCGACCCCCAAGACCATGTGGTGGGGCGTCGCAACCCTGACCACGCTCGGCTACGGGGTTGTGTACCCGATCACGCCCCCGGGCAAGGCGCTGGGAGCGATCGTGGCTCTCCTCGGCATCGGCGCCTTCGCCCTGCCTGCGGGGATGCTCGCAATCGAATTCGGGTAGGCCCTAGACCGTGAGCGGTGCGCACGGCGGGGTGGTAGCGCGCAGACATGCGGTCCCGGGGGTGACGCTGGGGACACTCACTCAGGAGGAACCTGCCCCGAATGCGGCGCGTCTGTTTTGGGACGGCTGTGAGTCCAGGCCACGCGCGGACTCCAACGCCCGCGTAGGCTTGAATTAACAAAGCCTCCTCAGGGCGGCGCTTCGCGCCCTCGAGCCAGCACCTCAGACCCAGACCAGATGTACACCCTCCTCTCCACCCTCGCCCTCGCGGCGGCCCCCCAGGCCGTCGATCCCGTGGGCAGCATCCAGAAGCTCGACGTCCCCGTGGATCCGGTGGGGACCGTCGTGATCGCCGTGGACATCGAAGGCCGCAAAGCCGAAATGGTCCTCGACACCCACTCGCTGCGCGCGAGTGACTTCAAGCTCTGGGTCACCCGCCCCGACGGCTCGCTGCTCCAGGTCCCGGCCCCCGAGCCGAACACCTACCGCGGGACGATCCCCGGCTGGCCGGCTGCGCGCGTCACCGCGTCGATCAACGAAGAGGGGCTGACCGCGATCGTGTACGACGATCAGGCGGACGAGGAATGGCAGATCCAGCCCGCGCTGGGTTACGCGGACGGCTTCTATTCGGTCGCCAACAAGGCCGACCTGGTCGTCCCTGCCGGCGTCTGCGGAACGCCCGACATCGGGGTCCCGACGCCCGACGAGGCGTTCAGCGGCTCGAACGCCTCTCGCGGCACGGGCCTCCAGCTCTGCGAGCTCGCGCTCGACGCAGACTTCGAGTTCTACGGTCGCAACGGCAACAGCGTCTCCGCGACCCTCGACGACATGGAGCGGGTCATGAACCGCACGGACACGATCTACGTCCGCGACGTCGACGTGACCTTCCAGATCACCGGCGTGGTGATTCGCACGACCTCCAACGACCCCTACACGTCGAACGACGCGGGGACCCGCCTGGATCAGTTCCGCAGTCACTGGAACAGCAACTTCAGCGGCGTGCGCCGCGACCTCGCTCACCTCTTCACCGGGGTGAACATCAACGGCGGCACCATCGGCGTGGCCTATCTCGGCGCGGTCTGCCAGAGCTTCGGTTACGGACTCTCCGAGTCCCGCTTCACCGCGAACATCAGCTCGCGAACCGGCCTCACCGCTCACGAGATCGGACACAACTTCAACGCCAACCACTGCGACGGCAACGGCGACTGCCGGATCATGTGCTCTGGCCTCGGTGGCTGTAACAACGACCTCAGCCGCTTCGGCACCTCGGTCGCGAACGGCATCCGCAGCTACGCCATCGGGCGCCCCTGCCTGCTGGACCTCGCTCCGCCCCTGGCGGTCCCGTTCCGCGACGAGATCGATTCCGCGGCGATCAACACCGACAACTGGATCAGCAACCAGGGCGTCGTGGCCTCGACGAACGCGCTCAACGAGCCGTCGCCGAGCCGCTCTCTCCAGCTCAACGCGCTCAACAGCGGACTCCTGGGCGATGACGTCATCATCTCCAACAAGCTCCTGCTCGGCGGCCAGTCCGGCTACGAGGTCTTCGTCTCCGTTCAGAACCGGGGCGTCCTCTCGGGCAACTCGCTCCGCGTCGATATTTACAACCAGGCTGGTGACTGGGCCGAGATCATCCGCGTGACCTCGAACGGAACCCCCGAGTCCAACTTCACGGTCTACTCGGCGGACGTCCCGGCCAACGCCTATCACGACGAGGCTCAGATCCGCATCGTGGCCGAGGTCGATGGCAACAGCGAGAACTGGTACGTCGACGACATCGCAGTCACCGACCAGGGCTGCGGCGCGACCGCGATCTACTGCTTCGGTTTCGCGAACTCGACGGGCTTCCCGGCAACGATCACGAACCTGGGCTCCGCGAGCCTCGCCGCCAACGACTTCCTCGCCTTCGGCGGAAGCTATCCGCCGAACCAGTTCGGCATCCTGATCTACGGTCAGGGCCAGACGTTCTCCCCGCTCGGCAACGGCATCCTCTGCGTCGCTACGTCGCCGACGCTCTATCGCCTGTCGATCTTCCAGTCCGACTTCTTCGGGTCGTTCAACGTCCCGGTCGACTACAACAACCTCGCGCCCGGCAGCTCGATCAACGCCGGCGAGACCTGGTACTGGCAGACCTGGTACCGCGACAACGTCGGCCTCGGCTTCAACTTCAGCAACGCGATCTCGGTCACCTTCTGCCCCTGAGGCGAGCGAAGAGTTGAAGGCGCGCGTGGAGACACGCGCCCCCTGACCTGACCGAACGGCGCCCCTGGCCGCCACCGCCGCGACGACACCGTCGCGAGCCGGTGGTCGGGGGCGCCTCCATTCGCGCGTCCTCGGCCCGCCATGGCTCCGGCGGAGGGAACGCGATCGACGGTGGGCGGTGCGTCTTCGATGTGCGATCTTGCGGGACATGGAACGCCCCTCCGTCCGCCAGCTCGAATACCTGGTCGCCGTGGCCAAGCACCTCAACTTCCGCGAGGCCGCGGAGTCGTGCCACGTCACCCAGCCGGCCCTGAGCACGCAGCTCCAGCAGCTCGAGGCGCTCCTGGGCGTCCAGCTCTTCGAGCGAGACACGCGCCGTGTCGTCGCCACCGCGGCCGGCACGGCCCTCGCCGCCCAGGCTGCCAGGATCCTGGGCGAGACGGACTCCCTGCTCGACATGGCGCGCGCGGCTGGGGAACCGCTGACAGGGCGCCTGCGCCTCGGCGCGATCCCGACGGTCGCCCCCTACCTGCTTCCAGCAGTCGTCCACGCGTCCCGCAGAGCCCACGAGGAGCTCGTCCTCCTGCTCACCGAGGACCAGACCGATCGCATCGTGGCTCAGCTCTTCTCCGGAGGGCTCGACGTCCTCCTCATGGCGCTCGACGTGGACCTGCGCGGAGCCGAGGAGATGCAACTGTTCAGCGACCCGTTCGTCCTCGCCTGCCCGGCGGAGCACCCCCTCGCGCAGAAGGAGGTCCTCGCCGAGTCCGACCTCGACGGCGAGACGGTGCTCCTCCTCGAGGAGGGACACTGCCTCCGGGATCACGCACTGCCCATCTGCAAGACCTCGGGCATGACCGAGTACGCCGACTTCCGCGCCACCAGCCTCGGGACGCTCTTGCAGATGGTCGGCTCCGGCCTCGGCGTCACGCTGGTGCCCGAGATGGCTGTGGATGCCGAGTCGGCCCGCAACCAGGGCGTCGTCTTCCGTCCATTCGACGAGGGAGGCCCCTCCCGGCGCATCGGACTCGCCTGGCGCAAGAGCTCGGCGCGCCGCGAGGAGTTCGCCGCCCTCGGCGAGACGATCCGTGCGGCGTTCCTGAGCTCCTGACCGCCGCGCGTCCTTCGCGCGGGATACGGCGAAGACGCGCTTCGAACCCGTGACGGGGAGCGACCGGCAGATTCCGCCGGCGCGCACGCTGCCCGATCCAGCGGGCGCGGTGAGCAGCGCGAGGCCTCGAGGGCCGAGACCGTGAACAGTCATCGCCATCGGGGCGCGCAGCAGGGCGCGAGGTCGGCGCGCTCGCCTTACTCTTGAGGCGTTCGCCAGCGGCCGCCTGAAGAGGCCCCGGCGCTCCCTCCCCCACTCGCAGCACATCCGAATGACTCCTCCGCTCGACCGTCGCGACCTGCTCCTCTCCGCTGGCACCGGCCTCGCCCTCGCCGGCACGTCCTTCGCGCGCGCGCGCAGCGAGAAGCTCCGCTACGCGGCCATCGGCTGCGGAGGCATGGGCCGTTCGGATCTCTCGCAGATCGCGGGCCACCCCGACGTCGAGGTCGTGGCGCTCTGCGACGTGGACTCGGGCATGTTCGCCAAGGCGCTGGAGATCGCGCCGGGCGCGAAGACTTACGCGGACTACCGCGTGATGCTGAAGGAGCTCGCCGGGAAGCTCGACGCGGTCAGCGTCTCCACGCCCGACCACATGCACGCGGCCATCTCGATGGCCGCCATGGCCGCCGGTCTGCACGTGTACTGCCAGAAGCCCCTGACCCGCACCGTCGCCGAGGCGCGCGCCATGACGAGGCGCGCGAAGGAGAGCGGCGTGGTGACCCAGATGGGCATCCAGAACCACTCGCGCCTCCAGCTCCGGACCGCGAAGGAGCTCTTCGATCGCGACCTGATCGGCAAGATCCACACCGTCCACGTCTGGTCCGATCGCCCGGCGGGCTGGTGGGCCCAGGGCGTCGAGCGCGCCGGCGGCGGGGACGCCGTGCCCGCGAACCTCGACTGGAACCTCTGGCTCGGCGTCGCGCCGGAGCGGCCGTACCTGAACGGCGCCTATCACCCGTTCCAGTGGCGAGGCCGCGAGGACTTCGGCACCGGCGCCCAGGGCGACATGGCCTGCCACCTGATGGATCCCGCGGTCTGGTTCCTCGAGCTGGGACTGCCGCGCCGCATCCGCTCCGAGGGCCCGACGCCCAACGGCGAGACCTACCCCCTCTGGTCCCAGGTCCGCTACGAGTTCGACGCCAACGAGCGGACCACGCGCGGGCCGCTCGTGCTCACGTGGCACGACGGCAAGCGCAAGCCCCCGACCGACCTCCTCGAGGAGCTCGGCACGAGCCGCGAGGAGGTGCCGGCCAACGCTTGCCTGTTCGTCGGGACCGAGGGCGCCCTCGTCGCGAACCCCTACGGTGAGCAGAAGCTCTATCCGGCGGACCGCTACGCGGACGTGGAGATCCCCGGGCTCAGCCACGTGAACCACTGGCACCAGTGGGTCGACGCCTGCCTCGGCAAGGGCAGCTGCTCCGCGAGCTTCGACTACTCCGCGCGGCTCACCGAGATCGCCCTGCTGGGCAACGTCGCGCTGCGCTTCCCCCACGAGACCCTCGAGTACGACCCCGAGGCGATGCGCTTCCCGACGCGGCCCGAGGCGGACCCGCATCTCTCCCCCGAGATCCGCGACGGCTGGTCCATCGACGGGATGTGAGGGACGGGCGGGCGGCGCGCAGGCGCCGCCCGCCCTTGTTCGTCAGCGGCGGATCACGAGTTCCTGGTCGGGCTCGATCGGGAGAGCGAGCTCCTGGCGCTCGCCGTCGGGCCATACGACTGCGAGACCCTCGATCTCGCCCTCCGCGCCGAGCCCGAAGGTCACGGGCAGCTCGGACTGGCTGAGATAGCTGCGGGTGGCGGTCACCGTGCGCCGGTGCTTCACCCCGCCGGTGGTCACCTCGACGGTGGCGCCGAGGCCGTGACGGTTGGCGCCCCCCTGCTCCAGGCGGACCCGGAGCCAGCGGCGCCCGAGCTCCTGGTCGTTGCGCAGGAGCATCGGCGCGCGGCCCACCTGGCAGATGAGGATGTCCTGGTCTCCGTCGCCGTCGACGTCCGCGAACGCCGAGCCGCGGCCTGCGAGCTCGACGTCGAGGTCGCCGGCCGTCTCCGGCGGCACCTCGGTGTAGCAGCGTCGCGCGTCGGGGCCCTGGTTCCAGAAGAGCTGGGGCCGCTGCAGATACGTCTGGCTCGGCTGCACCTCGTTGATGCTCTCCTCGAGATGCCCGTTGACCTGGAGCAGGTCGAGGCGGCCGTCGAGGTCGTAGTCGAAGAAGAAGAGCCCGAAGGAGAGCCGGCTGCGGCTCGGGGAGCCGATGCCCTCGCCGATGGCGTCGTCCGTGAAGCGCATGCGACGGGGATCCTTCACGTACAGGGACGACATCTCCTTGGCGAAGTTGCCGATGCAGACGCCGTAGCTCCCATCCTGCCGGAAGTCGCCGACGTCGATTCCCATGGCCCCCGTGGCCCCGCCGTTGCGGTCGAAGGCGAAGCCCGTTCGCGCGCCCTCCTCGGTGAACGAACCCGCGCCGTCGTTGATGAACAGGTGGTTCTGGACCGTGTCGTTCGCCACGAACACGTCGGTGTCGCCGTCGCCCTCCACGTCGAGGAAGGCCACCCCGAGGGCCTTGCCCATGGGCTCCCCCGTCGCGGGGTTCTGCACGCGGATCCCGCTGGCCTCGGACACGTCCTCGAACACGCCTGCCCCATCGTTGCGATAGAGGCTCGAGAAGGCGCCGCGGTAGTTCATCGGCGGCCCGTAGGCGCGGTCCGTCCCGTTGAGGGTGTAGGCGAGCTCCTCGTCGATGGCGCGGGACCACATCACGTAGTGGCAGACGAAGAGGTCGAGGTCCCCGTCGCCGTCCATGTCGAAGAAGCCCGCGCTCGTGGACCACGCGTCCGGGCTTCCGCCCAGCCCGCTCGCCGCCGTGCGGTCCACGAAGCGGCCCCCATCGCGGACGAGGAGCTGGTTCCCGCCGACGCCCGTGATGAAGAGGTCGTGATCGCCGTCGCCGTCGACGTCGCCCACGGCGCAGCCCATCCCGTAGCCCCCCGGGCCGAGCCCCACGGCCTCGCTGACGTCGGTGAAAGCACCAGCTCCGTCGTTCTCGTACAGCCGATGCCCCGGCGCTGCGCCGCCGTCCTCGGGCCACTCGCGGCCGTTCACCAGCAGCAGGTCCTGGTCACCGTCGAGGTCGTGGTCGAAGAACGCCGCGCCGCCGCCCATCGTCTCGGGCAGGAGCTTCGAGCCCGCGGCGCCCGTGGTGTGGACGAAGTCGATGCCCGAAGCGGCTGTGACGTCCGTGAAGCGCACGTCCGGGAGAGACTCGACCTCCGTCTCCAGGGTCTCGATGACGCCGACGTCCTTCTCGCGGACCACCTCCGGCTCGGGCTCGTCGCCGCCCATGGCGGCGATCACCCCGACCACCGCGCCCACGCCTGCGATCACGACCAGGGATCTGCGGAACGCGACCCCGATGATCTCATCGTCCTCGTGCGCGCCCTGCGCGTCCGGCACCTCTTCGCTCACTGCTCCTTCCCGCGGTGAAGGTCGTAGATGACGACCGCCTCCGCGGCCACGTCCGCTGCAGGGTACTTGGCGCGGGCGGCCGCCACGGCGACATCCCGGGCGTTGTCATCCATCTTGTAGCTCCGGTGGAGCCCCGCGTGCATGGCGGCGCCCTCCTCGTCCCCGAGGTCGATGAGCACCTGCTCCATGATGTAGTGGGCACGGGCGACCTCGGGGTCGAGCTCCAGGGCCGCCTCGAGGTGCCCCACGGCGCGGCGGAGGAGCGCCTCGCGGGCGGTCCGGCGCGCTTCACCGCGCTCCTGGCGGGCCCGTTCGTAGAGGGTCTCCGCGAGCTCGATCCGAAGGCGCCAGTCCTTGGAGAAGTCGAAGCCGCGGCCGGCCGCCTGAGCGAAGCCCCCGTCCACGACCTGCTGGAGATTCGCGATCGCCTCGTCGAGGTTGCCGTTCTGCTTGTTCACCAGCCCCGTGAACCAGAGCACCGACCACTCGCGCGCGGGCGGGTCGAAGTCCCGGGCCCGGCGCAGGGCCTCCGGCGCATCGCGGTCGACGCGGCCCTCGGCGAGATAGACGCGCGCGAGGTTCACCGGGCCGTCCGGGCGGCCGAGGGCCTCGACCTCCTTGAAGGCCTCCTCGGCCTGCCGGAGCTGCGCGCCACCGGGCTTGCGGAGCAGCCCGATGCCGTAGTCGTTCCAGCGCTGCCAGAGAGGGAACCCGGGCGCCTCGGCGATCGCCGGCTCCGTGCCTCCCACCGGGAACGACACGCTGTCCTGCGCGAGCTCGATCACCGGGAGGTCGTTGGCCCAGTCAGGATCCTCGAGGACGTACCGCATGATCTCGGTGTCGAACTTGCGGTAGCGCAGGCGCGCCGTGACGGTCACCGGCCCGACCGCGTCCTCCGGCACGTGGAGGCCGTAGTGGATCGCCTCACCTGCGCCGGGCGGGATCTGGTGGTTGTAGAGCGCCGTGAAGATGTCCTGGGCGTTGCGTCGGGCGATCCGGTTGCCCTCCCTGTCGAGGACGAAGGAGTTGAGGAAGTGGCTCCAGGGATCGACCTGACCGGTCTCCGGATCCATCCAGCCGCTCCGGCCGAGGGTCTCGCCCCGCCCGTCCTCGGCGGTGAGCTCCACCCACACCTGATTCGAGTCGGAGGTGCCCTGGGTGAAGTGGTGGCCCATCTTCACCGTCCGCACGACGACCTCGAGCAGATAGCGCTCACCCGGAGTCAGGGCCGGAACCTCGGGCCGCAGCGGCGCGTGCAGCTCGCCGGAGATCTCCCCGCCCTCGCGCAGGCCGAAGATGTCGACGCGCATGACACCCTCGTTGAAGCGGCGGTGCGCCTCCACGGCTCGATCCGCCTGCTCCTGCGTGACCAGCCCGTCCTCCGCCGCCAGCAGGGGCACCGCCGTGTTCGCGGACGGGAACAGGTGATCGAAGGTCTTGGTCACGCCGCTGTCGTCGCGCACGCGCGCGCCGAAGTCGTCCGACTCGATCAGCGGCATGTGGCAGCCGTTGCAGTTCTCCTCGGCCTCCGGCGGGTAGTAGAAGCTCGTCACGCCGTGGCCCGAGACCCCCGAGAGCTGGAAGGAGGTCTGGTGGTCCTGGCCACGCAGCCACTTGTAGTCGTTGAGTTCCTCCGGCAGGTGCACCTTGTGGCACGTACCGCAGAACTCGGTGCTCTCATGGAGCGGCTTGAGGAAGGTCTTCTTGTGGAACTCCGGCTTCGCCTTCACCAGCTGCTCGTTGATCCAGCGCAGGGCCGGATTCTCCGAGAATGCGAAGGGATAGTGGATCGGCGTGTCGATCGTGTAGTCGGAGTTGCCCCGCGGGCTGTTGATCGCGCTGATCGCGTGGCAGACGGTGCAGGTGATCCCGGCGTGGGCCGTGGGATCGTTCTGCATGTCGTAGTCGGGGTCGTTGAACTTCCCGCTGAAGAAGGGAACAACGTCGTGGCAACCGGCGCAGAAGCGCGAAGCGTTGACGTTGCCGTCGCGCTCCATGGCGAATGCGCGCGTGTCGCGCACCGATGCGAGGTAGACCTCGTTGTTGAACGACGAGAGGTGGTGCGCGCTCGCCATCCAGCTCTCGTGGGCATCCTCGTGGCACTTCTTGCAGTACTCGTCGTTCTGGAGGATGTGCTCGGGGATGAAGTCTCCGCTGACAGTGCGCGCGAGCGAGGGATAGAAGTACTCGACGCCGTCGGGGTTGCCGACCTCGTTCCACTGCCGCGGATCCTGGAGCTGGAGCGTGAGAGCGATCGCGGCGAACGCGCCGGACACGCCCGCCCAGCGCAGACCGACCGACCACCTGATCTTCTTCCCTGCGAGGCGATGCAGGACGAAGAGCCAGCCGCAGACGAGCGGCAGCAGCACGTGGAGCCAGTAGGCGACCCCTCGGGCCGTGGGGTCCTTGACCACGATGACTCCCTCCACGCGCGTCAGGACGATGCCCGAGACGAGCAGCCCGATCGCGGCGGTGAAGAGCGCATAGCCCATGCGCACGGCCCGCTTGTTCCGGCGCCCCCTCGCTTTCCCCATGTGGATCACCCCGAAGAGGATCACCGGGAGGACGATCAGCAGCCCGAGCACGAGGTGCCCGAGGAACATGTAGAGATAGAAGAGGTTCTCGTAGCTCTGCCCGGTCCAGCGACCCGCGAGGCGCACCACGATCAGGTACACCGCGTTCACCGAGAGGAGCGCGAACAGGCCGAAGACCACCGTGAGCAGCCGGGCGAGCCGGGGACCGACGGCGGGGACGTAGGGAGTGCGCCGCGTGCTCGCGGCTCGAGTGGGCTCGTTCATGGTCAGCGGACGCCTATTATGGCCCGGGGAGAGCCATGGCGCGTCCCGGGTTGAATCGGTTCGCGCGGTCGATCTTCAACACGAGACGAGCTTTTCGCCTCACCCCTCCGAGCGGGGTACCTTCCATCGGGGGAGGTCGCTCGCAACTGTCGCAGCACCTCCTCTAGCGACCGCCGGCCGCAGGCCGGAACAGCACAAATCACCCGCACACCCGAGTCAATCTGCCCCCCGCACCGGACGGATGCTCTTCCCGATTCTCGCAGTCAGCCTGCAGTCCACGTGGTTTGTGGACGCAGCCGCCGTCGCTCCTGGCGACGGAACCCCGTCGACCCCGTACGCGAGCGTCGCCTACGCCGTGGCCGAGGCCGCCACCGTGAACGGCGACACGATCCTGGTGGCGCCCGGCACCTACCCGAACGAACGGATCGACTTCCTGGGCAAGATCATCGAGGTCCGCTCCACCGGCGGCCCGGAGGTGACGATTCTCCAGGCGCCCCCGATCGGCTTCCCGCCCGGCAGCGTCGTGACGTTCCGGAACGGCGAGGGCGCCAACGCGGTGCTCGAGGGCTTCACCCTCGAAGGCGTCCAGGGCCAGGCCTCGCCCCTCCCCGGCCCGGGCCTTCACTTCGTGGGCGGCGGCATCTTCTGCGCCGGCGGCAGCTCCCCCACCCTGCGCGACCTCGTGATCACCGGTGGTGAGTTCGTCGAGTCCGGCGGCGGGATGTTCCTCGACGGCGGCGCCCCCATGATGAAGCGGCTCACCTTCCGGGACTGCGGTGACGCGAGCGCCCAGAACTCGGGCGGCGGCATCTGGGCGCGCAACGCCTTCATCCGACTCGAGGAGTGTGCCTTCGACGGCTGCGCGACGAGCAGCCAGGGCGGCGCCGTCCGCGCGACCGACAGCGTCGTGATCGCCACGAACTGCGACTTCACCGCGAACCGCGGCAGCTTCGGCGCCGGCGGAGCCCTCTGGCTCGAGGGTGGTGCCCACGTCTTCCAGGAGTGCTCCTTCGCGAACAACGTGAGCGGCGACGACGGCGGCGCGATCTTCGCGGAGACCTGCCAGCTCGTGGTGCGAGACTCGAGCTTCGTCTCCAACGACACGGGCCTCGACCCCCATCCAGGAGGCGCCCTGGCCTTCGAGGGTGTTCCCGGCGCGACGAACCAGTCGGTCACTCTCCTGCGCTGCCTCTTCAGCGGCAACAGGGGGCAGTTCGGTGGAGCGGTCTCGATCGAGGGGGCCGGCAACGTCCGGGACTCGATCTTCGAGCAAAACGTCGCCGTCGGTGGTCAGCTGAACTGCGGCGGCGGAGCCCTGTCGGCGGGAGAAGCGACCACGGTCAACGGCTGCGTCTTCGTGGCCAACACGGCGATCGACCAGTTCTCCGGCGGCGGCGGGGCCATCCTGGGCTCTCCCTTCATCGACCGCTGCACCTTCGTCGACAACGACGCCACGGGCGGGGCGAAGGCCGTCGACGGCGCCGGCGTGCTGCGCAACTCGATCGTGCGGGGCGGACCGGCCCCCCGGCTGGCCGCGAGCGTCGACGTGTCGTACTCGAACGTCGAGGGCGGCGCGAGCGGGATGGGCAACATCGACGCCGCGCCACGCTTCCACATGGGTCCGTCCGACGTGCATCTGCTCCCGGATTCACCCTGCATCGACGTCGGCTCGCCCACGGCGGGCAACGACCCCGACGGCACACGTGCGGACATGGGCGCGTTCCCGTTCGACCCCTTCCACTGCGGCCCCGGCTGCGAGGGCTTCATCGGAGCGACGACCTGCCTCGGCGTCCCCAACTCGACCGGAGTGGGCGCTTTCCTCGAGGCCATCGGCAGCACCGTGGCCGCGGACCGCGCCCTCGTCCTCAACGTGACGGACGTACCGCGCAACCAGTTCGGCCTCTTCGTGTTCGCCGCGACGCCCGGGAGCACTCCGGTCGGCGGTGGGAGCCAGGGGGTCCTCTGCCTCGGAACGCCGCTGATCCGTCTCAACGGCGTCGTCTCCGATCGCGGGACCGGCATCGCCTCGTATGCGCCGGACCTCGCCGATCTCCCGACGATCGGCGCCGTCCAGGCGGGACAGAGCCTGTTCTTCCAGTACTGGTACCGCGACCAGAACCCCTTCCTCACGTCGAACCTGTCCTCGGCGTTGAGGGTCGACTTCCGCTGAACCACGCGCGCCCGCGGCCCCGGACTGCTGCTCTCCCGAGGCCGCGGAGCGCGCGCCCCCCTTCAGCCCAGGTACGCGTCCACGTACTGGCCGACCATGCGGTGCGTGTTGAAGCGGCCGGGGACCGTGACCAGGGAGCGGCGCGCCATCTCGAGCCAGCCCTGCGGCAGCCCCTTCGCATCGCGGTCGTAGAAGAGCGGCACGATCTCCTGCTCGAGGACGTCCACGAGAGCCTTCGCGTCGTGGCTGTCCTGCTTCGCGCGGCTCTTGAACTCCGACTCGTCGCCCACGGCCCAGCCGTTGGTTCCATCGAAGCCCTCGGGCCACCAGCCGTCGAGGATCGATGCGTTGAGTCCGCCGTGGAGGGGCGGCTTCATACCGCTCGTACCGCTGGCCTCGTTGGGACGAACCGGATTGTTCAGCCACACGTCGCAGCCACTGGTGAGCATGCGGCCCACCTGCATGTCGTACTCCTCGATGAGCGCGACGTGCCCCTTGAAGCCGGCCTTGCGCGCGTGCTGGTGGATGGTCCGCGCGAGCTCCTGCCCGCCCCCGTCCCGGGGGTGCGCCTTGCCGGCGAAGACGATCTGCACCGGGCGCGCGGGGTCGCCGAGGAGCGCGGCGAGGCGCTTCGCCTCTTCGAAGATCAGCGGCGCGCGCTTGTAAGTGGCGAAGCGGCGCGCGAAGCCGAGCGTGAGCGCGCCCTCGTCGAAGGTGCTCCAGGCCTCGCGGGTGTCCTCACCGCGGCGCTCGGCCTGGCGGGCGAGGCGCTCACGGACGAAGTGAACGAGCTTCGCCCGCAGGGTGTTGCGCAGGCTCCAGAGCTCCTCGAGCGGGATCTTCTCGGCCCTGGCCCACGGGTCCGCAGCGGGGTCCGCGGCGTTCCACCTGGGCTTGATGTACTTCGAGTAGAGCGCGTCGGCCTCGGGCGCGAGCCAGGTGCGCGTGTGCACGCCGTTGGTGATGTGGCCGATGGGCACCGCCTCGGGGGTCTCGGCCTCGGGGTAGGCCCCCACCCACATCTCGCGGCTCACCTTGCCGTGGAGCTCGGCCACGCCGTTCACGCGGCCCGCGGTGCGCAGGCCGAGCACGGTCATGCAGAAGGGCTCCTGCTTGTCGCCCGGAGTCTCCCGGGCCATGTCCGCGAAGGCCTCCTTCGAGAGGCCGAGCGCCGAGAGGTGTCCCTTCATGTACTTCGCGACGTCCGTCGGCCCGTAGCGGTCATGGCCAGCGGGTACGGGCGTGTGGGTCGTGAAGACGGTGGAAGCGCGCACCGTCTCGAGGGCCGCGTCGAGGCTCTTGCCCTTCTGGACGAGGCCTGCGAGGCGCTCGACCGAAGCGAAGGCCGCGTGCCCCTCGTTGAGGTGCACGACCGTCGGCTTCATGCGCATGGCTTCGAGGGCGCGCATGCCCCCGACCCCGAGGAGCACCTGCTGCCGCAGGCGCAGGTCCGGCGAGCCCTTGTAGAGGCCCTGGGTCAGTTCGCGGTGGGCCTTGGGCTCCCCGTCGATGTCCGCATCGAGCAGCAGCAGGGAGACCCGACCGACCTGCTGGCGCCAGATCTTCGCCCGGACCTCCTTACCCCCGACCGGGCAGAGGATCTCCTTGCCGGTGTCGGTGATCGGCAGGTCCGCGAAGTCGACCTCCGGGTAGAGCACGCGCGTCGTGCCATCCGCGCGCAGCTCCTGGATGTAGTAGCCGTGCCGGTAGAGCAGCCCAACGCCGACGAAGGGGATCCCCAGGTCCGAGGCGCTCTTCACGTGATCGCCCGCGAGCACGCCGAGGCCGCCCGAGTACTGCTGCAGACTCTCGTGGATCGCGAACTCGCTGCAGAAGTACGCGATGCGAGCGCGCGGGGCCGCGGCGGCCTTCTTGCGCTCCCACCAGGTCTTCGCCCCGTGATAGGCGTCGCGCGCCTTCTCGGCCGCGCCCAGGAGCTTCTCGAAGGCAGGGTCCTCGGCGCAGGCCTCGAGGCGAGCTGAGGGGACGCGCCTGAGCACCTCCAGGGGCGCGTGATTCGTCGCCTCCCACTCGCGGGGATCCACGGCGGCGAAGGCCGCCTGGGTGGTCGGACACCAGGTCCAGCGCAGGTCGAGAGCGAGGGCGCGCAGGCGCCTTGCAAGAGTCTTGGCAGTCATGAAGCAGGGATGCGGTCGGTCGCATCGAGGAGCTCGCGCAGTCTACGGGCGCGAGACGCGGTGAGGTCGGCGCGCCGCGCGCGCCACGCCCAGTTGCCGGTGGGCGTGCCCGGTGTGTTCGTGCGCGTCGCGCGTCCTAGTCCGAGGAGATCCTGGAGCTGCGCGATGGCGGTGCGCGCCCGGCTGGCGCAAGCAGCCCGCACCAGGGTGGACGCGACGGTCTTCCCCTCGCCCGCGGTGGCGGCCTTGAAGCGCCTCCGCGCGTCCGGGTCCAGCCCGCGCCACCAGCCGACGCAGGTGTCGTTGTCGTGGGTCGCGGGGTAGACGACGGCGTTCTCGGGAGCGGCCCAGGGCGCGTGGTAGGAACCCGGCTCGAAGCCCCATTGGAGCACCCGCATGCCCGGCAGACCGTAGTCGTCGCGGAGGGCCAGCACCTCGTCGGTCACCGATCCCAGGTCCTCCGCGATCAGCGGGAGCCCCCCGAGCTCGTCGTGGATCGCGTTCAGCAGCTCCTCCCCCGGTGTCCGGACCCACTCACCCTCGGCAGCGGTCGATGCGCTCGCGGGGATCTCCCAAGCGTTGCGGAAGCCGATGAAGTGGTCGATCCGCACGGCGTCGAAGAGCTCGAGCTGCCGCCGCATCCGCGCTCGCCACCAGCGGAACCCCTCGGCGCGGTGAGCGTCCCAGGCGTAGTGCGGGTGGCCCCAGTGCTGACCGTCGGGATTCATGGCGTCCGGGGGGCAACCCGTGACCACCTCCGGCGCGCCGTCCGGCCCGAGGCGGAAGAGCTCGGGGTGGGCCTCGACGTCGACGGAGTCCTGCCCGACGAAGATCGGTGCGTCCCCCATGAGCCTGACGCCCCGCGCGGCCGCGGCCGCGCGCAGCCACGACCACTGGCGCTGGAAGGTGAGCTGGAGGAAGAGCGCCCGCGCGGCGGCCTCGTCACCGCCCTCGCGGGCGGCGCGGTCCAGCCAGGGCTCGAGCCATCCCGCCTCGGCCGTTCGGAATTCAACGGTCTCCGCCGCGAGGTCACCCTTGGCCGCGCGCCACTCCTCGAAGGCGATGTCGAGCCGCTCCTCCTTGAACCGCCGGACGCGTCCATAGCGCACGTTGCCCGTCCGCAGTTCCTTCGGCCCCCTGATGTCGGCGGCCCCGAGCAGGCCCTCGTCGCACAGCAGCTCGAGGGAGATGTAGAGGGGCTCGGCCGCGAAGGCCGAGCTCGAGGCGTAGGGGGAGTTGCCCGGTCCCAGCGGCCCCACGGGCAGCATCTGCCACCAGGTCACGCCTGCGCTCGAGAGCCAGTCGAGCCAGCGCTCCGACTCCGGTCCGAGGTCCCCGATCCCGTGGCGGCCAGGCAGCCCGGCGAGCGGCAGCAGGACCCCGAATGCACGCGGGAACTCCTCCGTCTCGGGGCCTCGGATCTGCATGCCCGGGAGTGTGCCGGATCGGACCGCGATCCGTTCCCCGCAACCTGCCGTTCGAAGAAGTTGGCGCGGCCGCAGGGGGCCGCAGCCTCGTCAGGCCCGCGACGCCCAGACGCGTCCGAACAGGCCGGGGACTCCCACCGAGGCGCCGTGATCCCCGCCCTCGTCTCCGAGCACGCTCACCCAGCGCGTCCCGGCCGGCGGCTCGGGCAGCTCGAACCGCGCGCCCGCCTCCGACGGCGTGACGGCGACGAGCACCGTGTCCGCCCCGTGCACCCGTTCGAAGACCCACAGATCCTGAGCCTCGTCGGCGATCACGGTGCGGAACGAGCCCAGCCGCAGAGCGACGTGGGCGCGGCGCAGGGCCACGAGCTCGCGGTAGACGGCGAAGTGCCCCTCGTCGAAGAACACCTCGTCGGGCCGGTCGTAGGGCTCGAGGTCGCGCCAGACCATGGGCTGGCGGTTGGTCGGATCATCCGCACCCCACATCCCGACCTCGTCGCCGTAGTAGATCATCGGCGCGCCCACGTAGGTCATCTGCAGGAGGGCGATGAGCCGCTGCCGCGCGAAGTGGATCGGGTGGGGTCGGCCCGAGTCGTAGTCGTCCGCCCGCTGGATCTGGTTGCTCCGATCGAAGGGCCGGTCGGGATTGAGCAGCATCGACGCGATGCGGTCGGTGTCGTGGCTGTCCACGAGGTTCATCAGCGCGAAGCTGACCTCCGCCGGATAAGCGAGGCGCAGCTCCAGGAGCTGGCGGTCGAGTTCGGTCACGCTGATCTTGCGCTCGATGTTCCCGACCCACGCCACGACCGGCTCCGCGAACCGGTAGTTCATCACCGCGTCGAAGGTGCGCCCGTCCAGCCAGCGGTCGGCGCGGCCCCAGACCTCCCCCGAGATGTAGGCGTCGGGGTTGATCGACTTGACGAGCGCGCGCCACTCCGCCCAGAACTCCGGCGCGATCTCCCCCGGGACGTCCAGGCGCCAGCCGTCGATCCCGTCCGCGGGGTCGCCGTCGCCATCGGGGTCCATCCAGCGCCGGGTCACCGCGAAGATGTGCTCCTTGACCGCCTCCGAGGCGAACCCGGTGGGGCTCTTCGCGAAGACGGGCAGCTCGCCGAAACCGGCCCACCCCGAGTACTCGAAGGGCTGCCAGGAGCGAACCCGGAACCAGTCGGCGAAGGCCGAGTGTTCGCCGCGCTCCTGCACGTCGCGGAACGCGGGGTTCATGACGCCGACGTGGTTGAACACGGCGTCGAGGATGACGCGGAGACCACGCGCCTTGCACTCCGCGAGGAAGTCGAGGAAGAGGCGGTCCGACGGCGTCCACGTCCAGGTGGAGGGGTCGGCGAAGTCCTCGTCCGCCGTCGCTGCGGAGTAGTCCTCACCGGCGCCGAGCGCTGTGTCCACGTGGCGGAAGTCGGTCGCGTTGTACTTGTGCGGACCCTCGGCCTGGAAGATGGGGTTGAGGTAGATCGCGTCCACCCCGAGCTTCTGCAGGTGGTCGAGACGATCCGCGATCCCCTTCAGGTCCCCGCCGTACATGCGCTGGTAGACGAAGTACTCCCAGAAGGTCTGGCCGTCCTCGCCCTCGAACGCTGCGGGCTCGTTCCAGTCCGACGTCCAGCGCCGGGTGAGCTCGGGGTCGTTGGCGGGGTCGCCGTTGCGGAAGCGCTCGGGGAAGATCTGGTACCAGATCGCCTCCTTGGCCCAGTCCGGGGTGCGGATCTCGGGGAGCTCCGCGAGATCGAGGACGTGGTCCCGCGGGTCGAGCCGGGCGGACCCACCGTCGCGCAGCGCGAAGCTGTACGCCAGCGGCTCCGAGCCCGCCGGCACGTCCAGATCCACCTGCCAGAAGAGAAAGGGCGACGGGGACTCGATCGGCGCGAGCTCCAGGGGCGGCGCGCCCTCCCGCAGGAGCATGACCGCCTCGACGTCACCATCGAGGGTCCGGTACCGGAGCCGCACGCGGCCATCGGCGAGGCGATGGCGATAGAGGGGCAGGGCCGGATCGTGAGCCAGCGCCGCGGTGTTGACGGCGCCGTCCGCGAGGACGCGCTCCATGGTCTCGGGTCGCCCGAGGGCGCCGAGCCGCAGGACGGAGTTCTCCGATCCGAACCCGTCGTCCTCGTTCTCCTCACTCGCGGGATCGGGCACCCACCGCTCCCCGTCCAGGCAGAACTTGTAGCGGTGCACGCCCGCCTCCAGCTCCACCTCGACGCGCCAGCGGCCGTCGCCAGTGCGCTCCATGGGCAGCGCCGCCTCGTCCCAGTGGTTGAAGGTTCCCACGAGCGCGCAGGACTCGCCCTCGAGGTCACTGCTCGCGGAGACGGTCAGGCGCCAGAGGCCCGGCTGCGAGCCGGGCGTGGCCGCGATGGACGCGGGCAGCTCGCGGGCCTCGTCGCCCCCGAGCTCGAGGGGCTCCAGCCCGGGCCATCCTCCCTCCGCGCCGGGCGCCATGTCCCCCAGCCGGGGCATCACGGCCACCACGACGGCCACGAGCAACAAGACGAGCAGCAGAACGACGAACGGGGTGGACATGGGGAAGGGGGGCGGCCGGGCGGCTCCACCGCCCGGGTCGGGGGGATCCAAGAGGTCCCGGAAGGGCGAACAGGATAGGTCCGGTGCCTCGGTATCCATCGACTATCCCGGGGCCTCTCAGGCCGGCCTTCCCCATGTTTCGAGGGGCAGTGGCTCCCTCCGAGAGCTCCGCGCCATCCGCCCACGACGCCCGCGCGAATCCAGGTGTCCCGTGCCGAGACCCCGAGGAAGAAG
>CBFIJG010000069.1:0-18814 GCA_965662915.1 Planctomycetota bacterium
CCCATCGCGGCGGCGCCCGCGTAGACCGGGACGAGCCCCGCGTGCAGCGCGGCTCCGAAGAGGGCGAGGAGACCGAGCAAGGCCAGCGGTCCGCCCGTGGCCAGGAACGCACCGGCGCCGAGAATGGCGCCCGGAAGCGCGGCCTCCGCGAGGTCGCCCGTGTTGCCGATGGCGCCCTGGACCGTCACCTCGAGCGCGCCGTCGAGGCCTGGCTCCAGGAAGATCGAGACGAGGAGCATGAGCGTGACGATCGGCAGGCCGCGCTGGAGGACGCGGCGCCCGGCCTCGCCGAGGGACGACGCGGCCATGTACGCGCCCGTGGCGCCCGCGAGCCCCACGAGAGCGCGCCACGCGTTGAACGAGTCGGTCGCCCGCTCGAGGTGGTACGCCGCGAGCCCGAGCGGGGCCAGCAGCAGCGGCGCGCCCATGGGGATGGCCGCCGCGCGCTCCTCGTCGTCGCGGCTCAGGAAGGCGCGCAGGGCGGAGACCAGCAGGGCGGGCAGGACGCCGAGAGCGCAGAGACCCGCGCCGATGGAGATCACGTCCGGCGCGCCGGTGAAGAGGCTCCAGGGGGAGGGGAGCGCGAGGGCCAGCGGAGGGAGCAGCAGGAGCCAGGCCTGCAGCACGTCGAGTCGGCGTTCGGTTCGTGCGTCCATGGGCGAGATCGCGCCAGCGGTCGGAGCCGCCAGGCGGCGCCGGGGTCTGACGATGCCTCGGCGGACGACGGCGTGGGCGGATTCGTCCCCGAAACAACGGCGGCGGTCGGAGATTGGACCCGCAGGGCCGCGGTGAGAGGAGGAGCAGCGCCGGGAATCGAAGGAGCCCCGTCCCGGCGCGTGGCCGGAGCGGGGCTCCTCCTCGAGGGGGCGACCCTCCGTGGGCGCCGGTCAGACGGCGCCCTTGGCGGCCGCGAAGCGGGCGGCGACGGCGTCGAAGTCGACGACGTTCCACCAGGCCTTGAGGTACTCGGGGCGGCGGTTCTCGTAGGTGAGGTAGTACGCGTGCTCCCACACGTCGTTGCCCATGATCACGTGGTGGCCGTCGCTCATCGGGGTGTCCTGGTTCGGCGTCGCGACGACGTCGAGCTTGCCCTCCTTCGTCATGACGAGCCAGACCCAGCCGGAGCCGAACTGGCCGCCGCCGGCGCCGTTGAACTTCTCCTTGAAGTTGTCGAAGGAGCCGAAGGTGCCGTTGATCGCGTCGCCGAGCTCGCCCGTGGGCTCGCCGCCCTTGCCCGGGCCCATGA
The DNA here is from genome assembly GCA_965662915.1 of Planctomycetota bacterium. Classification (GTDB taxonomy): domain Bacteria; phylum Planctomycetota; class UBA1135; order UBA1135; genus Saltatorellus. The sequence goes on from CBFIJG010000069.1 coordinate 1,247, forward strand.
TCGACCAGAAGATCGAGTGATTGACGTGGCCCCCGCCGTTGTTGCGCACGGCGGTGCGGATGTTCTCCGGCACGGCGTCGAGGTCCTGGATGATTTCCTCGGCCGACTTGGACGCGAGGTCGGTGCCCTCGATCGCACCGTTGAACTTGTTCACGTAGGCCGCGTGGTGCAGGCCGTGGTGAAGCTCCATCGTGCGCTTGTTGATGTAGGGCTCGAGGGCGTCGTGCGAGAAGGAGAGGGCGGGAACTTCGAAGGCCATGGTGGGGGATCTTGGAGGTCGCGAGGGAGGCGCGCGCTCGGCGCGGGCCCCGTATCGGGGCGGAGAGGATCGCCGCCCTCCCACGATTTCTCAAGGGGCCGGGGCGGGGCAACCTTTCCTCATAAGGACTTCGGATTCCCCGCAGTCATGGATGCCACCCTCCGCATCATCAGGCGATGGCCGCCCTCAGATTCCTCGCGCTGCTCTCCACGGGCTTCGTGCTGCTCATGCTGGCGTTCCTGCTCCACGTGAGTCACGGGCGGGTCGAGCGGGAGGGGAGCCGTGAGATCACGGGGCCCGAGGTGGCCCTGACCGCGGGTGAGGGACTCTCCTGGGACCTCGATCTCGGCGGGCAGCGCATCGACCAGGCCTGGCCGGGCGTGCAGCGCCAGCCACGGCTCTGGCTCCGCGGTGGCGGCGCAGGGGCCGTCCTCGAGATCGCCGCGAGCTACCGCGACGGCGAGGGGGAGCTCCTCCTCGACGCGCTCCAGGCCGGGGCGCAGCGCGTGACCCTGGGGACCGAGCCAGTGGAGGTGGGAGCGCTCTGGCTCTCCTACGACCATCCTCTGCGGGTCTCGATCAGCTGCGTCGAGCCGGGCGCGGGCGGCTCGATCACACCGGTCCTGCGGGGCGACCCGGGCGAGGACTTCCGCACCGCCCGCACGATCTCACGCACGGTCTGGATGGTCTTCTGCGCCATCGGCGCGGCGAGCTTCGCGCTGCTGCTCGCGACGACGCGCGGGCTCTTCGCGGTGGCGGACGACCCGTCGCGCCGCTGACGCGTCAGCCGCCGACCGTCTTGGAGACGATCGCGTCGACGAAGGCCTCGGGCTCGAAGACCTCGAGCAGCTCCGCGGACTCGCCGGTGCCCACGTAGCGGACCGGAAGGCCCAGCTCGCGCTGGATGCCGAAGACCGCGCCGCCGCGGGCCGTGCCGTCGAGCTTGGCGACGATCAGCCCGGTGACGTCGACCGCCGCGGTGAACTCCTTCGCCTGGCGGATCGCGTTCTGGCCGTTGGTGCCGTCGATGACGAGCCAGGTCTCGTGGGGCGCGCCCTCGATCTTCTTGCCGAGGACGCCGCGGACCTTCTCCAGCTCGCGCATCAGGTTGGCCTGGGTGTGGAGTCGTCCGGCGGTGTCCACGATGACCACGTCCTTCTCCCGGGCGAGGGCCGCCGCGCAGGTGTCGAAGGCGACGGCCGCAGGGTCGGCGTTGTCCTTGTGCTGCCGCACGATGTCGGCGCCGTTGCGCTCCGCCCAGATCTCGAGCTGGTCCGCGGCCGCCGCGCGGAAGGTGTCGCCCGCGCCGAGGATGACCGAGCGCCCCTGGCCGTGGAATCGGTGCGCGAGCTTGGCGATCGAGGTGGTCTTGCCCGACCCGTTCACTCCCACGACGAGGATCACGTAGGGCTTCGAATCGAACGCCGGGTCGCCTCCGCCCGCGCCGTCGAGGAGCTCCAGGAGCTTGGCGCGCATCGCGGCCCGCACGTCCTCCTCGCCCTTCAGCTCGCCGCGCTTGTGGAGGCGCGCCAGCTCCTGGGTCAGCTCGCCGGCCACGGGACCCAGGTCGCTCGTGTAGAGCAGCTCCTCGAGCTCGTCCAGGAGCGCTTGGTCGATCGTACGGCCGCCGCGGAAGAGACCCGAGAGGCCGTCCGAGATCGCGGCGCGGGTCTTCGTCAGCCGCTGCTTGAAGCGATCGAGCAGGCCCATCTCAGTCGGTCTTCGCCGCGGCGTGGCGGTTCTTGATCTTGTCGAGGATGCCGTTGATGAACGCGCCCGAGTTCTGGGTCGAGAAGCGCTTGCCCAGCTCGATGCCCTCGTTGATCGCAACCTTCGGCGGGATCTCATCCATGTGGATCAGCTCGAAGGCCGCCATGCGCAGCACGTTGCGGTCGATGACGGCCATGCGCTCGATCTGCCAGTTCTGCGCCACCGACTGGATCTCCTCGTCGAGTTCGGGCGCCGCGTCGTGGGTGCCCTCGACGAGTGTCCGCGCGTAGCGCGCGGTCTCCGCGTCTCCGGCCTCCTCACGCAGGAACTCGGTCAGGCCGTCGAGATCGCCCGTGCCGAGCAGGTCGATCTGGTAGAGGAACTGGAGGGCCAGTTCGCGAGAGCGAGTGCGCTTCTTCATCGGTGAAGGGAGGGGTCCGTTGGCGGCAAGTGCGTGCGATTCGCTCAGAAGCCCATGCTGTCTTTGCTCGGCTTCAGCTCGCAGGCGTCGAGCGCCTCGAGCGATTCGAGGGCAGCGCGAGCGACCTCGCGGCCCTTGTCCTCCTTCCCGCCCTCGCTCTCGGGCAGCGCCCGCGAGCGGGCCTGCTCGAGGGACTGGCAGGTGAGCACGCCGAAGAGGATCGGCTTGTCGGTCTCCATCGAAGCGAGCGTGATGCCCTGGGTCGCGCCCATGGCGACCCAGTGGTCGTGGGTCGTCTCGCCGGTCAGCACCAGTCCGAAGCAGAGCACCGCGTCGATGTCCTTGCGGCGCGCCAGGCGCCGTGCGATCAGCGGCAGCTCGAAGGCGCCCGGCGCGTGGACGACGATCATCCCGTCTTCTTCCATGCCCGCCGCCATGAGCTCGCCCTTCGCCGAGCGCAGCATGGTGCCGGTGAGGTCCTCGTGGAACCGCGAGACGACCGCGCCGATGCGGACGCCGGGCCGCTTGGGGCGCGGGCGGTCCGCGGCCGTGGGATCGAGTGCCATGGGGGCGGAGAGGGGGGGGGACTGGTCGGAGAAAGAGCGGGGCTTCCGGGCGAAGGAGTCTACGGCGCTCGGAGCCTTCCGTCACCTGGGCAGTCCGGGCCCGATCGAGCACGGGGTGCCCGGCGCGAGCATCGCGGGCTGCCGGCCTCATGGGCCGTCGCTGGAGGGGACCATCCGGGATCGAGCCCCACCTCGCAGTGCGGTTCGGAGCGACCGATGTGCGCGTCCGTCGGTCCCGGGGAGCGCTCCACACATCCCTTTCTGGGCCTCCGGCGGACCTCTACGTACGGTGGTTCACTCCCCGCGCCCCGAGCACCATGCACTGGACCCTGCCCCTCGCCCTTCTCCTCGTCGCTCCCCAGGCACCGGCTCCCGAGGAGTCGGAGGCTGATCTCGTCGCGCGCGCGCGGCGGATCCACTACGACGCGCTGACCCTCGACACCCACAAGGACATCCGCGCGACGCTGGCGCGGACGCCCGCGGCCGAGGATCCGTCCGAGCGCGAGCGCGAGCTGCGCCGTGACGACCCCACGCTCTGGGGGCCGAACCAGGTGGACTTCCCGAAGATGCGCGCGGGTGGCCTCGACGTCGCCTTCTACATCGTCTATGTCGGCCAGGGCACGCTCGACGACCAGGGCTTCGCCCGGGCGCGCGAACAGGCCCTCGCGAAGTTCGACGCGATCGAGCGCATGGCGCGGCGATACCCGGGTCACATCGGTCTCGCCCGCAGCGCCGACGACGTCGAGCGGCTCGCGTCCGAGGGCAAGCTCGTGGCCTGCATCGGCATCGAGAACGGCTATGCCATGGGGGAGGACCTCGGCGCGATCGCCGAGTTCCACGCTCGCGGCGCGCGCTACATGAGCATCACTCACAACCGTCACAGCCAGCTGGGTGACTCCAACACCCCCGAGGAGCCCCTGCACGGCGGACTCAGCGACCTCGGTCGCCGGGCCATCGAGGAGATGAACCGGGTCGGGATCATGGTCGACGTCTCCCACGCGTCGAAGACCACCACGCTGCAGACGATCGCTCACTCCAAGGCGCCGGTCATCGCCTCTCACTCCTCGACCGACGCCGTCTTCGAGCATGGGCGCAACCTCTCCGACGATGAACTCCGCGCCATCAGGGCGAACGGTGGCGTCGTCCAGTGCGTGGCGTTCCGTGCGTACGTCAAGGACGACGGTGGCCGCTGGGACTTCATCGCCAGGACCCGCGAGGAGCTCGGCCTGCCCGCCCAGCGCGGGAGCCGCGCGGTGCCGGACGACCCCGAGACGCGCGCGAAGATGCGTGAGCTACGCGAACGGGTCGAGGCTTTCGATGCCCTGCGCGAGCCCGCCTCGGTGAAGGACTTCGTGGACCACATCGACCACGCGGTGAAGATCGCGGGCATCGACCACGTCGGGATCAGCTCGGACTTCGACGGCGGCGGCGGCGTCGACGGCTGGAACGACGCGAGCGAGACGCCGAACGTGACGATCGAGCTCGTCCGGCGCGGCTACACCGCCGAGCAGATCGGCAAGCTGTGGTCGGGCAACACGCTGCGAGTCTGGCGCGCGGTCGAGGCGGTCGCCGCCACGACGAAGAAGTAGGGCGCGAAGCGGGAGCACTCTGGTTCGAACCGCGTGGGTTGGTCGGGTCCGCTCGAATCCGCTCCGGTCCTCGCAGCCCGATGGGTCGATCCTGACGAAGGCGCTCTCTCAGGTCGTATCGAAGGCGGGGCGGAGCTCCGCCGCCGGAGCGGTTGCAGTGAGGCGCATCGAGCGTGCGCCCTGGTTCCTCATCTCGAGTGTGGACGCACCTTGACCGAGCGCAGCTTCATCAAGGGGCCCTCCGCCTTGTCGTTGATCACGCGGACGCGCCGTACGCCGCTCGTTCCCGGGGGGATGATCAACGCTGAGCGGACCTCGAACCGGTCCCATCCGCCGGTCGAAACGACCTCCATCTCCGCGGACGGGACGCCCTCCATCTCCACACGCGCCGTTCCGCCCGCCGCTTCGGGTGCGCAGCTCAGCTCGAGGCAGAGCTCGAGCATCCGGCCTCCAGGGATCTCCAGCTCCCACTCGGCGTAGTCGCCCTCGTGGCGCCAGTACCCGATGGAGTCCCGGCCGCCCTCGTAGCGCAGGGCCTTGCCGCGCAGGCTCGCGGCCGCGCCCGGGAGCGTGCCACTACCCTCGTCGTCGAGTTCGTACCGGTTGATCCGGCCTGCCCCGCGAGACATGAGCGCCTTGAGAGCGTCGAGGTGCTCCTCATGGATCGCGCGCGGGGCGCAGCCCGCCGAGCGGCAGAGGCTGGCCGCCATCCCCACGATCTCACCCATCGCGCCGGTGGTCTTCATGACCCTCACGGCGCCGAGGGCCTCGTGGGTGACGCTGATGTCGCGCCCGGCCATGAAGAGGTTCGAGACGTTACGGCTGTAGAGGCAGCGGTACGGGACCCAGTAGGGACCCTCGTACTCGTAGCCCTCGCCGCGCGTGTAGTCGGCGATGAACTCGTCCCCGTCGTGGCCGTCGGCGTAGGCGGGGTGGGGGTGGTGCGTGTCGATCCCCCAGGTGCAGGGGAAGCAGCCGTCCTCGAAGACGCGGCCGTCGCGGAGATCCTCGGCGGTGAGGACGACGTCCCCGAGGAGACGCCGCGACTCGCGCTTGCCCGCGATGTAGGCGACCCAGTTCAGCCTGTGGGCGGGGTAGCGCTTCTCGACGTTCTTGATGGCGTCCCATGCGCCGTACATGGCGCGGAAGTTCTGATCACGGATGCGCTCCATGTCGTTGATGGGGTCGCGGTCGAAGCCGTTCTCCCAGAACCAGTTGCCCAGGCCGATGGGCGAAGCGCCAGGCTGAGGCTCCTTCGCGCCGCTCGTGCGGCCGGGGAAGGGACGCTCGGAGAGGTCCACGGCCCACGGGCAACGGGGGAACGTCGCCTCCTCGCAGGCTGCGACGAGCTCGCTGGAGAGCGGGTCCTCGTCCTCGCAGAGGCACTGGATGTTCCACAGGTTGCTCGCGCCCATGTGCCCGGTGTCCGTCTGGTCGAAGTCGGCGCCGGCGATGGCGCCGAGCGCGCCGTCGCCGGTGCAGTCCGCGAACAGACCCCCGGTGATCCGCGTGCGTCTGGCGGTGCGCACGTTCTCTAACACGATCGAGCGGATCGCGCCGTCCACGACCTCTGCGCCATTCATGCGAGACTCGAGGAAGAGCGTCAGGTTCGGCTCGGCGCGCGCGAGGCGCAGCTTGCGGTCGTCGTCGAAGACGTGAGCTCCTTGCGCGTTCTTCGAGTCCTTGCCGCGGACCGGGACGATCTCCATCACGACGTCGCCGACGCGCGGATAAGGCTCCTGATTGACGTGGCCCTCCGGCCAGACCCGCACCTCGGAGCTGGAGTTGCCCCCGAGCACGGGCCGGTCCTGGACGAGTGCCACGCGCATCCCCAGTCGCGCGGCCGTCACCGCGGCCGCGGTCCCCGCGGTGCCTCCGCCGACCACGACGAGGTCGAAGCGGCCGCCGGCCTCGGGCCCGTCGGGGAGCCCGAGCCACTCCGACCGGAGCGCTTCGAGGGGCTCTCCCCCGTGGGGCGGCTCGAAGTCGAGGTCGGGGTGGAGGAGGACGGCGTCGCAGCGGCCTTCGAAGCCGGTCAGATCGTGCAGCGTGACGGTCGCGCGCGCCGCCAGTTCGACGACCCCGCCGTCCTGCCAGTGCCACGGGTCGCCCTCGGTCCCGAAGGTCGTCTCCAGGGCCTCGCCGTCGACCAGCACCTGGAACCTTCCCGGCGCCCCTTCCGCGCCCCAGGGCGCGACCCAGTCGCGGGTCCTGACCCAGACGCGGTGCGGACCCGGGTGCTCGACCTGGACCTCGCGCGTGGCGTCGGCGACGGGCTGTCCCATGCCGTGCGCGAGGAGGAAGGGAGAGCCCATGAGATCCATGAACTGCTGGTCGAGCACCCATCCGCCCAGCTCGTCGAAGGCCTCGGCCTCGAGGAGGAGGGGGCGAGCAGGAGCGGGATCCTGAACGGTCGCGGGCGCAGCCGCGGCGAGGGCGATGAGCAGCGTCGACATGGCGATCGAGGATACGCCATCCGCCGATGATCACCGCGGGGCGGCGCGCGAGCTACGTCCTAACGTGCCGCGGCGGACCGAGCGAAGGCCGTGAGGCGTTCGGGGGCGAGCTCCATCCAGGAGTCGAGGTGACCGACGTCCGGTTCGCTGAGGCGCGTCAGTCGAGTGGTTGGAAGGGCGCTTGCGATCACGTCGGCCTCGCGCGGCGGCACGACCTCGTCGGCCAGGCCATGCAGCAGGAGCACCGGGAAGCTGCCGCCGCGAATGGCCTCGACGACGTCGAAGCGGTCCTTCAGCAGGTACGCGGGCGCGAGCATTCCGCGCGCCATGGACGGGACCGAGCTGAAGGCGGCTTCGAGGACGAGGCCCACGGGGGGGCGCTGGCCGGCGACGGTGCCGAGGATCGCGCCACCCAGGGAGCGCCCGTGGTAGACGACCCGCTCGCCATCGACGTCCGGGCGGGCGCAGGCGGCCTCGATCAGCGCGACGGAATCGGCGATCAGCGCCTCCTCCGACGGGTTCCCGGGGACGTCGCCGTAGCCGCGGTACTCGAGGACCAGCACGTGGAAGCCCGCCGCGGTGTAGGGCTCCGGCAGGAGGAAGAAGTCCTCCGCGAACTCGGCGTTCCCGTGGCCGTAGACGACGAGCGGCGCCGGTCCGTCGGCGGCTCCTCGCACCGGTACGAGGAGCGCGCGCGAGCCGCCGGCGGTGATGGTCACCGCGTTCGCCGGCGCGCGGCCCCAGGGGGCGCCGGAGTGAGCTCCGGGGAAGAGGATCGCGCGCTGGGCCAGCCAAACGAAGCCGTGGTGGAACGCGGCGGCGAGGAGGAGCCAGAGGAGGACGCGGCGCGGCATGGATCTCGGCGATGACGGCGGGGGACGGCGGAGCTTCCCGCGTTCCTCACGCGGGCTCGCCCTCGTCGAGCCGAGCTTCGCGCCCCAGGGACTTCACGCGGTGCTCCTCCTCCTGGGCTCGGCCGCGCGACTCGAATGGACCGAGGCGTCGGGCGACGCGCCAGGGGCGGGCTGCCCGGGTGGACTTGGCGCCGCCCGGGCGCTCCCCGTTGTGCTGGAGGAGCCGCGCGTCCACGTCCTTCGCGATGCCCACGTAGGTCACCGACCGAGCGAGCGACTCGAGCACGTAGACGAACCAGACGTCCGGGGGGTCGGGAGCGTCGGTCACGCCGCGGACGTCACGGGGCCTGGACCGGTGCCGCGGGCGCCGCCGCGCCGCCGCCAGCGGCGGGAGCCTCGGCAGGCTCGAAGCGTCCAGCCGACGTGGAGCCCGCCACCGCGCGGCGGCCGACCCAGCCGATGCGATGGCTCAGGTCGTCGATCAGGGTGTAGCTGAGGGGCACGACCCACAGCGTGAAGAAGGTGCACACCGCGAGGCCGCCGGCCACGCAGGTCGACAGAGCGCGGTAGTCGATGCCCTGCGCAGGGGCGTCGCTGGTCGCCATGGGCAGGAGACCGACCACCGTCGTGAGCGCTGTCATCAGGATTGGCCTCACCCGCGCAGCCGCGCCCTCGATGACCGCTTCGCGGCGCGGGAACCCGTCGTTGATGCGCAGGCGGTGGATCTTGTCGATGAGAACGATGCCGTTGTTCACGACCACGCCCACGAGGATGATGACCCCGATCCAGCCGATCGAATCCATCGGGGTCCCGGTCACGTACAGCGTCCAGAAGGCGCCGAGCATCGCGAACGGGATCGTCGTCAGCACGCTGAAGGGGAGCAGCAGTGACTCGAAGAGGATCCCCATCAGGAGGAAGACCAGCACGACCGAGAGCAGCGCGGCGTTCTGGAGGTCGCGCATCTCCTGGGCGCCGCGCGCCGCGACGCTGTCCTCGCGGCCGAGTGAATAGCCCCGCGGCAGGTCGAGGCCCGCCAGCGCGTCGTAGCCTGCCTCGACCAGCTCACCCTGGGCAGTGGGGTCGGAGACGCGCGCCGTGACCGACGTGGAGATCTGGCCGTTGCGGCGCACGATGCGCGAGGGCGCCGCCTGGAAGCGGATGTCGCTGAAGGTGCTGAGGTTGACGGCGCCGTTCTCGCCCCAGATCGACAGGTCCTTCAGGGTGTCGACGCCGGCGTAGGCCGTGCTGTCGTACTCGATGAACATCGGCACCTCGCGGCCCTGCTCCTGGAAGCGGGCCAGTTGCGCACCACGGAGGGCCCAGCTCACGTTGCGGAGCGTGCTCTGGCTGTTCAGTCCGTAGGCGAAGGCCATGTCGCCGTCGAGCTCGAGCAGGAGCTGGTCAGGGGCCTCCTCGGTCGAGGTGGTGACGTCCGTCAGCCCGTCGACCTGCTCGAGCACGAGCGCCGCCTGCTCGCCGATCTCCTGGAGAGCGTCGGGGTCGGTGCCCCGGATCTCGAAGCTGACGAACTGCTTCGAGGAGTCGCTGATCTCTTCCTGGCCCCGGAAGTAGACGCGGTGGCCGGCGAAGCTCGGCAGCTCGCGGCGCAGCTGCGCGCGGTAGCGGTCGAGGCGCTTGGGGTCGATGCGGTCGGGCCAGCGGAGGTCGATCTCGCCGCTGTCCGAATCGAAGCGCGCCACGACGTTCCGGAAGCCGAAGGTCTCCCTGTACGGCTCGACGAACCTCTCGTAGCGCTGCATCTCCTCGCTGGCCTCGCGGAGCGTGAAGTTGTCCTCGAGATCGACCCAGAAGCTCAGCTCGCTCGTGTCCTCGTCCTCCCCGAACGCCGTGAGCGACGTGTTCTGGGCGGGGATCGAGATCGTCATGAAGGCGAGGACGGAGAGCCCCACCGCGAGCAGGCGGTTGTCGAGGGTCCAGCGCAGCAGCCCTCGGTTCAGGGCCTGGACCCAGGCCACGATCGAGTCCCCGCGCGGCACGAAGTGCTCGGGCCGGGTGGGGGAGAGCTGTCCCCTGCGGCGCCAGAGGGGGACGCCGACGAGCAGCACGGCGATGAGGGCCGCCGTCAGGCCGAGGACGAAGCTCTCGGCGCTCGCGAGGGTGGTCACGGTGCGGGCGGGGGCTCCGATCGCCTCGAGCTGGAGGGCCGCGTCGCTGTAGACATCTGTCTGGATCCAGGCCCGGTACCCGAGGTACCCGATGCCGCCCGCGGCAGCGATGCGACCGGGCCAGCCGAGGAGCCGCAGGGCGATCCGTTCGAGCCAGTGGGCGGCGCGGAGCCCGCCGTGCAGCGCGACGCGCAGCCCGCCGACGAACCAGGCGAGCGCGCGGGTCGGCAGCGCGACGAGGGGCGCCAGGAACCTGCCCGCCGCGGCGATGGCCGGCGGGCGGTCGCCGATCACACGCGCCGCCGCGGAGGGGATGAAGACCAGCGCGACGAACAGGCTGAAGAGCAGGGACGAGCACAGCGGAACGCCCATCGCCTCCAGGAAGATGCTCATGCGCTGCCCGCCCATGAAGATCAGGGGAAGGAAGACCACCACGGACGTCATCGTCGCGAGGGCCACGGCGAGGCCCACGTCGCGGACTCCGAGGACGGCCGCGTCGCGTGGACCACGGCCGAGTCCGCGCTGGCGGGCGATGCTCTCGATGACCACGACCGCGTTGTCCACCAGCATCCCGATGCCAAGGGTCAGCCCCGTCATCGTCAGCACGTTGAACGACCCGTCGGTGAAGCTCTCGTACGCGATGGCCAGCAGCGCCGAGACCGGGATGCAGAGGGCCACGCACAGGGTCATGCGCGCGCGGCGCAGGAACAGGAAGAGCACGAGCACCGCGAGCCCGCCGCCCTGGAAGGCCGTGCTCTGGAGTCGCTCGAGGCTGCCCTCGATGAAGTCCGCCTGGTTGAAGAAGACCTCTGCGCTCAGCTGGCCGCCGAGGCGCGGGTCGTCCGCGAAGCCGTCCATGACGCGCTGGAGCTCGCGGCCGACCTCGACGACGTTCGCCGGGCCCTCCTTCTGGACCATGCCGTAGTAGGCGTAGCCCCCGTTGATGCGCGTGATCTGGTCGCGGACCGAGTTCACGCGCTCGACGGTCCCGAGGTCGCCGATGCGCAGGCCGTCCTGCCGCACCGGGTAGTCGCGGATCTCGTCGAGGTCCGCGAAGCGCATGTCGGAGCGCAGGATGTACTCCGTCCCGCCCTCCTGGACCTCGCCCAGTGGCTGAGCGAAGTTGTCGGCGCCCAGGCGCTGGATCAGCGCGCCCAGGTCGAGCCGCGCCGCGTTGACCTTCTCCTCGTCGAGGAAGATCCGGATCGACTCGTCGAGCAGGCCCCAGACGCTGACGCGGCTGACCCCGTCCACCGCCTCGAGCTTCTTCTGGACGTGCTTGTCGATGAGGGTCGCCACGTCGTGGGAGCGCTCGTTCGCCACGATCGCGAACCACATGATCGGCATGTCGCCGTCGTCGCTCGCCCAGACCCAGATGCGGTCCACCGTGTCGGGGAGCTCCGCCCGCGCGCGCTCGATCCGGTCGCGCAGCTCCGCCTTCGCGAGGTCGGTGTTCGCCTCTCCGCTGTACTTCACCCGCAGACGGACGCGGTCGTTGCTGGAGTAGGAGCGGACCTCCTCGATGTCCTGGATCGTGTTGAACTGCTCCTCGAGGACCCGCGCGACCTTGTCGACGTTCTCCTGCGCGCTCGCCCCGGGGTTGGGGACGATGATCGAGAAGCGCGTGCCCTGGATCCCGCCGGGGAGGAACTGGAGAGGGATCCGCGAGTAGGCGATCGCTCCGAGCAGGATCAGGGTCACGAAGAGCACGCCCATCGCGATCGGCCGGCCGACGGTGAGGCCGAAGAAGCCAGCCTTGACGGGGCGCTGAGCGGGCGTGCTCTCTCGGGTGGGGTCCTGCTGCATCGTGGAGTCGGCCCTCGCGGACATCAGGCGGCGGTCGGCCGCCGGTCGCGGATCAGGAGCTTGTAGACGGCGGGGACGACCAGCAGCGTCAGCAGGGTCGAGCTGACGAGCCCGCCGATGACGGCGATCGCCATCGGCGCGCGGAGCTCGGCGCCCTCGGTCCCGACGAACTGATCGATGCCGGGCAGGCCCACGAGCCAGCCCGTCAGCGGCACGAGGCCCAGGACGGTCGTCGCCGTGGTCATGAGGATCGGGCGCAGGCGCGCGCGGCCCGCCTCGAGGATCGCGTCGCGCACGGTGAGCCCCTCGCCGCGCTTCTGGTTGATCCGGTCGACGAGCACGATCGCGTTGTTGACGACGATGCCCGCGAGGAGGATCAGTCCGATGAACACGACGACGGACAGGGGCACGTCGAGGGCGCTGAGCAGGAGGATCGCGCCGACCGCGGCCAGCGGCACGCTGAACAGGATCACGAAGGGCTGGAGCAGCGACTCGAACTGGCACGCCATGACGACGTAGACGAGGAAGATGGCGAGCAGGAGCGCGAACTGCAGGCTCTTGGTCCCCTCGTCGAGCTCGCGCTTCTGCCCGCCGAGGCCCACCGCCACCTCGCGCGGCGGCCGCATCGAGTCGATGGCGGCCTGGACGCGCGTGTTGAGCCCACCCACGTCCTTGCCGGTGCTGGCGGCGGTCACGAGGACCGCGCGCTGTCCGCCGATCCGCCTGATCTCGGCGGGACCCTGCATGCGCTCGATCGTGGCGACCGCGGAGAGGGGCACCGGCTGCGCGGCGGTGGGGTTGACGATCAGCTCGGCCACGTCATCGATCGACGCGAGCACCTTCTCGTCGCCGCGAACGCGAACGTCGATGCGGTCGTCGCCCTCCACGAAGCGCGTGCTGATGCTCCCGAGGACCTGGTCGCGGACGAAGTTCGAAACCGTCGCCAGGTCGAGGTCGTAGGCCAGGGTCTTGTCCCGGTCGAAGGTCACGCGGGCCTCGGGGTATCCCGGGCGCACCGTGGTCCTCACGTCCGCGAGGCCCGGGATGGTCTCGAGCTGCTCGGCGACCTCTCTCGCGGTCCGCTCCAGGTCGCCGAGGTCCCAGCCCTTGACCTCGACGGCCACCGCGCTGTCCAGGGCGAAGGGGGTCGGACGGCGCACGTCGATGACCTCCATCTCGGGGATCGAGCCGACCATCGAGCGCACGTCCGCGATCAGCGCCTCCTCGGCCTCGGGTCCCCGGCCAGCCTCGAGGCGAACCGTGAGGCGGGAGGTGTGCTCGTCCTCGATCTCGCGGGTCAAGGTGTCCTTCTCGACGCCGACCGTGAGGGATGTGAGGGCGACTCCGTCGAGCCGGCGCACCTCCGCGGCGAGGTCCGAGTAGAGGACCTCGGAGTCCTCGATGGGGGTGCCGACCTGGAGGGAGAGGAAAGCCGTGAACTCGCCCTGGTGGACCTCCGGGATGAGCTCCAGCCCCAGGCTCTGCGCGCGATCGTACGCGATCCAGCCGAGCCCGCTCGTCGCCGCGATGATGAGCAGCGGCGCCGCGAGGGCGAAGCGCAGGAGCTGCGGGTAGACCGCGTCCACCGCGCGCCAGAGGAGGTCGAAGGCGATCTTGAGGGGCAGCGTCAGCACGTAGAGCAGCGCCCCGACCACGAGCGCGACCACGAGCACGGCGCGCATGACGAGGAAACCCGCGAGCATCAGGACACCCACGAGCAGGACCTGCGCCTTCTCGCCGACCCCGTCGGCTTCCTGGAGGTGGAAGAAGGCGCCGAGGAACGATCCCTCGCGGCGCGCGCGGAAGGCGTCGAGCGGGCTCCCCTCACCGGAGAGGAACGGGCGCGACGCCAGCATGGGGATGAAGAGAATCGCCACAAGCAGCGAGACGAGCAGTGACGACACGACCGTGACCGCCTGGTCGCCGAAGATCTGCCCGGCGATGCCCTGGACGAAGACGATGGGGGCGAAGACGGACACGGTCGTCAGCGTCGACGCGGTGATCGCGCCCGCGACCTCGGCGACGCCGCGCACCGCCGCGTCCTTCAGCGAGTCCCCCTCCTCACGGCAGCGCGTGATCGATTCGAGCACCACGATCGCGTTGTCGACCAGCATCCCGACCCCGAGGGCCAGGCCGCCCAGGGACATGATGTTCAGGGACACGTCGAGCAGGTACATCGGCGCGAACGTCACGACCACGGAGATCGGGATCGCCACCGCGATGATCAGGGTGGCCGACAGCCGCCGCAGGAACATCCACATGACCGCGATGGCGAAGAGCGCGCCGAGGAAGGCGGACTGCTTGACCTCCTCCACGGCGTCGGCGATGAACGTCGACTGGTCACTCAGCAGCTCGATGTTCGCCTCGTCTCGCATGGTCCAGGCGAGGAAGCCGAGCTTCGAGCGGTCGGACCACTCGATCTCCTCCTCGTCCTTGCCCGCGTACTCGGCGGCGAGGGCCTCCTGCTCGGCGGAGCCCAGCACGGCTGCGCGGACGCGCTCCGCGACCTCCACGATGTTCGCGCCCGCCTCGCGGTAGATGGCGATCTCGACCGCCTCCCGGCCGCCGAGCTTCGTGACCACCTCGCGCTCCGCGTGGGTGCGCGACACGTCGGCCACGTCGCGCACGCGTACGACCGCTTCGTTGACGCGCGCGATGGCGAGGTCGCGGATCTCCTCGACGCTCTCGAATTCGTTGAGGGTCCGGACGAGGTAGTCGGTCGAACCCTCGCGGATCTGGCCGCCGCTCGCGTTCAGGTTCTCCTGGGCGAGGCGCTGGCCGATCAGCGCCGGGTCGAGGTCGAGGGCGGCCATCTTGAAGGGGTCGACCCGGACCCGGATCTCCTCCTCCATGCCGCCGCGCACCTGGACCGCCGCGACGCCTCCGAGTCCCTCGAGCTCTCGCTTGATGCGCTTCTCCGCGAGCCACCGCAGGCGGATCAGCGTGTCCTCGTCGTTCGCCGCAGCGTCGCGATCGGGGGGCGCCACGCCGAAGCGCAGGATCGGGTCGAGGTTGGGGTCGTAGCGGAGGATGAGCGGCTTCTCGGCCTCGCCGGGGAGGAACACGCCGTCGAGCCGGTCGCGCACCTCCTGGACCGCGAAGGTCATCTCCGTGCCCCAGTCGAACTCCAGGACGACGTCGCTCGTGCCGGCGCGGCTGATGCTCGTCGTGTCGACGAGCTTCGGCAGGGTCGCGAGGGACTCCTGCAGGCGGACCGAGATGCGGTCCTCGACGTCCTCGGGCGCGGCGCCCGGGAAGGTCGTGCGCACGGTCAGCGTCGGGTAGCTGATCTCCGGGAGGAGATCGACCGGCAGCTTGGCGAAGGACACGACGCCGAAGACCGCCAGGGCGACCATCCGCATGTTGATCGCGACCGGCCGCGTCGCGACGAAGGCGAGCGCGCTCCGAGCGGCTCCGGCGGTGCCGCCGGCGCCTGCGAGGCTCGCGCCGTCCGTGGCCGCCGCGGGGCCCGGCTGGGCGGGCTCCTCCGCGTCGAAGGGACCGCCGGACTCAGTCGCCATCGCCCTCGGCCTCGGTGGTGTCCGTCAGAGCAGTCCGCGCCGCGGGCCAGAGGCTGGCCTCGATGCCGTCGCCGTCCTCGAGGTCGCGGTTGCCCACGACGACGATGTCGGCGCCGGGAGCGAGCGCCGCGTCGCCGGCGGGGAGGATCTCGACGTCGTCGTCGTCGGAGAAGCCCTCCACGACCTGGATCTTCCGCGCGCGGTCGCCCTCGGCGACGAACACGAAGTAGGAGTCGCCCTCGCGCAGGAGCGCGCGCTTGGGCACGACGAGCGCGTCGGGGTGGCGCTCGGTGACGATGCGCACGCGCAGCAGCATCCCCGGCAGGACGGGGGGGCGCGGGTCGTCCGCGGTCGGCTGATCGACGCCGAGGGTCACGCGGAACTGACCCGAGGCCGCGTCGATCGTGGGGCTCACGAAGAGGATCCGGCCGCGGTAGCTGTGCTCGGGGAGAGCCTCGGGGAAGATCTCGATGTCCACCGCAGCAGCAGCGCCGCCGTCGGCGTCCGACGACCGCTGGGCTGCGGCCGCGCGGAAGAAGCGCAGCTCGCGCTGGGGCCGGGAGACCACCGCGCGCACGTTGTCCGGATCGGTGAGCAGGAAGGCCATCGCCGTTCCGCTGACGTTGTCGCCGATGCGCACGTCGCGCTGGGCGATGACGCCGTCGAAGGGGGCGGTGACCGTCGCGTAGGAGAGGTTGAGCATCGCCCGTGAGATCTGGAGCGTCGCCTTCTCGATGGCGATCTCCTGGGACGACAGGGCCGCCTCCGCGCGCTTCTGGGCGACCTTCTGGGCGGCGAGGTCGGCCTCGTTGGTCTGCACCGTCAGGCGCAGCTGGTCGAGCTCGTTGCGCGAAACGACGTCGGCCGCGTCCTCCTTCCGCGCGAGCTCACGCTTGGATTGATCGAACGTCAGCTGCGCGCGCTCCACCTGCGCCTCGGCCTCGCTGACGGCGAAGGTCAGGCCGATCTTCGCGTCCTCGGCCTCGCGCTTCGCGATGTTCGCCTCGTCGAGGGCGGCCTGCAGCTCGCGCGGGTCGAGGCGCATCAGCACGGCTCCCGCGGCGACCCGGTCGCCCTCCTCCACGAGCAGCTCGGTGACCACGCCCGTGGTGCGCGGGATCACCTGGATCTCGGTCTCCGAGGCCGCGTTCACCGTGGTGGAGATGGCGCGCACCATCTCCTCCTGCAGAAGCGGGGCCGTGAGGACGTTCGCGTAGCGGGCGCGCTCGATCCCGCCCTCGAAGTCGCGCTCGCCGCCCACAGCGGCTGCCACGGATCCCCCCGCGCTCTTGCCCGCCGCGTCGTCGCCCCCGGGAGGGCTGCACGCGAGGGCGAGGGCGAGGGGCAGGCAGGAGAGGGCGCGGCCGGGGCCGGGCCGAGGGTCTTCGCGCCGGTTGTGGGGGTGGTGCACGAGGAGGTCGTGGGGAGTGAGGGTGGATCGCTCGCCAGCGAGGCGAGGGCGGGGTCGGGCTCGGGGGCCGCGGCTGGTAGGCTCCGCGGCATGCGCAGATCCCGACCCACTGCTGTCAGCATCTCCGGGGATTCTCCCCGGACGGCGACGGCCCGACAGTTTCGCCGGGGCTCCCCGGGGGCCGATCGGCGGTCCCGGGAAAACGGCACGTCAGGGGGCGAAAAACGTCTGTAACCGGGCATGGGATCCACCACCGAACCCGGCGGCGAGGCCCACCCGTCCAGCGGCGCGTCCGAACTCGGCGCCCTCGGGCGCTTCGGACTCGTTCTCGCGACCTGGAGCCTGATCGGGCTGGCGCAGCCCGGCGCGCTGCGCCCCGACGGCTTCGGGCACCTGGCGTTCTTCGCGATCGGTCCCTGGGTCTGGGCTGCGAGGCGGCCCGGCCGGCGCGCGTTCCTGTCCGAGTGGGCGGCGCACTCCATCGGCCTCGCGGGTGTGTTCGCCTGGATGCTCGCGTTCCTCCCCGCGATCCTCCTGCCGATGTCGGTGGTGCCCGCGCTGCTGCCGGCAGTCAGCGGAATCGCCCTGCGGCGCGCCGGGCCGTGGCCCCTGGCGCTGCTCGCCCCCGCGGCCTGGACGGCGGCCGAGGTGGCGCGGTGGGTGATCCCCGTGCCGTTCTCCTTCGGCTGGTTCCGGCTGGGGACGCTGATGCACGACACGGAGTGGCTCGTGGGCAGCGCGGCGTGGTTCGGGACCTGGGGACTGACCTGGGCGCTGGCGGCCCTCGGGGGCTGGGCGGCCGACCGTGTCGACGGGCTTTCGCGCGGGCGGGGGGCGCCCGCTCCGCGC
>CBFIJG010000070.1:0-18767 GCA_965662915.1 Planctomycetota bacterium
CGGCCCACGGGGCCGCTGAAGCGCGGCCCGCCGGCGTCAGTGCCGCGCGCGCGCGATCGCCGCGTCCTCGACCGCGGTGAGCGCGGCGCCCATGCGCACGATGGTCTCCGGCGACTCGCTCATCTGCATGAGCGGCTCGAGCTCGATCGGCTCCCCGAAGACGACCTCGACGCGGCTGAAGGGCAGCGGCAGGAGGAGGCGGTCCCAGGTTCCGAGCTTCACGCCCCGCGTGCAGGAGAAGGAGAGCGGGACGACCGGGCTGCCCGAGAGGCGCGCCAGCATGATCGCGCCTGGCTTGAACTCGTGGGCCGGTCCGGTCGAGCCGTCCGGCGCGATCAGAGGGCTCAGGTCCTGATCCTTGATGGCCACGTACATGTCGCGCATGGCCATGGCGCCGCTGCGGCGGCCGGAGCCCCGCACCGCGGTGATCTCGAGCTTCGCGAGGAGCCGCGCGGCCAGCTCACCGTCCTTGGACGGGCTCACGAGCGCGCCGGGATTGACCCCGCGGCTCCGCAGCCGACGCAGGGCGCAGAGGGCGAAGACCTGACGCTGGTGCCAGCAGCACGGGATGAAGCGCGTCCCGTTCATCAGCAGCGGCTCGACGTTCTCGAGCCCGCTCATGCGCAGGCGCACCGAGCGCCAGTACAGCCGCAGCAGCAGCGCGAGCGGCGCGGCGAACCACGGGAACACCGCGGTGCGCCACTTCGGCATCGGCTTCTGCTTCGACGGTGCGCCGCGCTTTCGATCCGGCAGAGCGGGATCCGTCGGAGGGGACGGCTGCTCAGCCACCGCTCACCGACGCCCCGGTCTTCCCGGAGCGCACACGCTCGGCCAGGACCTCCGCCAGGCCGCGGATCGTCGGCTGGTCGAAGAAGTCGCGGATGTCGAGGCCCTTGGGGTAGCGCGCCTCGATGAGTCCGTGGATCTCCGCGAGGTCGATCGAGCTCATCCCCTGCTCGAAGAGGTTGTCCGTCGGTCCGAAGCGCATGCCGTCGAGGACCTGGTCGCAGAAGCCGACCATCATCGCCTCGAGAGCCTCGGGGGTCCCCTCGTCGGCGCTGGCCGTCTCCTCCTCCCTCAGGGGCGCCGCCGGCCGCACGCGGTCCGGCGCGAGGACCGCGAGAGCCGCGTCGAATTCGCCGGCGAGGAGCGACTTCGCGAGGCGGACGCGCTGGACCTTGCCGCTGGTGGTCCGGGGGATCTGCGCCACGGGGACGACGAGCTCCACGCCGACGCCGTAGGTGCCTGAAAGGTGCTTGCGCACCGCCGCCGCGGTGTCGGCGAAGGCCTCGGGCTCGCCGCGGTGCTGGACGAAGACGCCGATCTCCTCGGCGCCGCCCGCGGGCCGCACGGGCGCGACCGCCACGCGCAGCGCGTCGATCCCGAGGGCGCGCTGGAGGCTCTCCTCCAGGTCGTGGGGATAGAAGTTCTGGCCGTCGACGATCACGAGGTCCTTCAGGCGCCCCGTCACGTGGAGCTCGCCGCCCTCGACGAAGCCGAGGTCCCCGGTGTCGAGCCAGCCCTCGCCCTGGACGGCCGCCGAGGTCGCCGCCACGTCGTCGTGATAGCCCTCGGTGACGCCCGCCCCGCGGATCCAGATCCGCCCGACGTGTCCGTCGGCGAGAGCGCCGCCGTCCTCACCGGCGATGCGCAGCTCGAGGCCCGGCAGGGGCGCACCGAGGCCACAGGTGACGAGCGACGCGGCGTCGTCGGTGACCTCGACCGCGTCCCCGAGGCCGAGGGAGCTCCGCGCGACGCGCAACCCGCCGATGGTCGCGCCGAGAGCCGGGAAGGTCACGGCCAGGGTGGCCTCGGCGAGCCCGTAGACCGGGAACATCGCCTCGCGGCGCAGCCCGCTGCCCGCGAGGGCCTCAAGGAACTCGTCCGCGAGTTCCACCGAGATCGGCTCCGCGCCGTTCATCACGAGGCGCACCGCCGCGAGGTCGACGCCGTCGGGCACTCCCTTGCGCGCGGCGGCCTTGAGCACGTGGCGGTAGCCGAAGTTCGGCGAGGAGAGGATCGTCGCGCCCCGGCAGGTTGCGTCCTCGAGCCAGAGCAGCGGGCTCCGCGCGAAGGCGGAGGTGGGCATGATCGCCTGGCTCGCGGCGCCGGCGTACAGCGGCGCGAGATGGAACCCCACCAGCCCCATGTCGTGGGACAGCGGCATCCAGCTCAGGGTGCGGTCGGCGGGCCCGAGCGCGGCGCCCCGGCGGATGGCCTCGAGGTTGGCGAGGGCCTGGCCGTGGCGGATGATCACGCCCTTCGGCGCGCGGGTGGAGCCGGAGCTGTACTGGACGAAGGCGAGGTCCTCGGGCGAGCGCTCGATCACGTCACCCTCGGGACCCTCGGCGGCCTCCGCCCCCACCACGAGGCGACGGGCGGTGAGATCCGGAGCCGCGTCGGACTCGCCGGCGTGGGCCGCGAGGCGCGCGAACTCGTCGTCCCCGCACACCAGTCGCGCATCGCCGCGGCTGATGAGGATGTCGATGATCTTCGAGCAGCTCGCGTCGTTGGAGGGCGGCGCGAGGGGCATGGGCACGATGCCCCCCTGCAGGCACGCCCAGAACGTCTCCAGGAACTCCGCCGGATCGGCGACCGGCATGACGACCTCGTCGTCGGCGCCGAGGCCCGCGGCCTGGAGCACGGCGAGGCGCCCGCGGGCGCGCCGACCGAGGGTGCGCGCGTCGAAGCTGCGGTAGGGATCGCCCGCGCCGCTGAAGAAGGAGAGCTCGTGTTCGTCGGCCGCGTCGCGGCGCACGAGGTCGATCAGGGTGGTGGCCTGGGTCATTTGGGGATCCGCTGCACGACGAGTCGGATCGGGTCGAGGGCGCGCAGGTTGACACCAGGGTCCAGGGCCGGACCGGGGCCACCCTCCGCGTGGGCCTCGTCGCAGGGGCCGAGATGGTACCGGCCGGCCACCCAGGCCAGATGCTGGACCACGACGTTCAGGGCGAACAGGTCGCCCGCGCAGCGCCGGGGCCCGGAGGAGAAGGGGATGTAGGCGCCGCGGACCGGCGCGATCCCCGACGCGGGGATCCGCTCGGGGTCGAAGGACCCCGGGTCGGCCCAGAGGCGCGGGTGGCGATGGAGGATGTAGGGCGTCAGCAGGATCTGGGTTCCGGCCGGGACCGCGTGGCCGGCGAGTTCGTCGTCCTCGAGGGCGCGCCGCGTGAACATCCACACGGGCGGGTAGAGCCGCAGGGTCTCGTGCACGATCCGGTGCGAGAGGTCGAGGCGCCGCAGGTCCTGCGCCGCCGGGGCTCCCTCGCCGCAGACGCCGCTGACCTCCGTTCGCAGATCCCCCTGTACGCGCGGGTGCCGGGCCAGCAGGGACCAGGCCCACGCGATCGTGGCAGCGCTGGTCTCGTGGCCCGCGACCAGCAGCGTCATGAGCTCGTCCACGAGCCCCTCCATGTCGAGCGCCTCCCCCGTCCCGCGGTCCCGCGCGGCCATGTACCTGCCGAGGAAGTCCGACGTGCCCTCGTCGCCGCGCGCGCGGCGTGCCTCGGCCAGCTCGCGCACGACCGGCCACAGCTGGCGGAAGCGCATGGCGAACATGAGGTCGCGCTCGGGGTTGTCGACGATCATGTGGAAGGGGTTGCCCCCGTCGCGCGCGTCGAGCGTCTCGAGGTCGTCGCCGAACACGGAGCGCAGGATGAGCCGCAGCCCGAGCCGGTTCGCCTCGTCCTGGACGTCGAGGGGCTCGCCGCTCTCGGCGTGCCGCTCCCAGATCTCAGCGCGGTTCTCGATGCAGGTGCGGATGAGCCCGGTCGCCGCGGCGATGCTCGGCCGCGCGTAGGCCGGCTGGAGCATCTGCCGGCGCTTCTTCCAGTGCGCGCCGTCCGAGACGATCAGCCCGTCCCCCAGCAGCATCTTCACGCGCTCGAACCCGACGCCCTTGCCGTAGCGCGGCTGACGCCGCGTCAGGATCTCGTGGATCGCGTCCGGTTCGTTGAGCACCCACACGGGCAGGCCGCCGCCACCCGTCGCGCTGTCCTCCCCGCCGGACGGCGAGATCGCCCACACGTCGCCGTGCTCCGCGAAGCCCCGCTGAAGGTACGCGAGGGTGGCGGCGTTCGCATCGAAGGCGAAGGGTTCGCTCGGCCCGGGGAGCGGCGCGGTGAGGTCGTTGGAAGCCATGGGGTCGGAGGTCGCGGCCCTGCCGCCGCGCGGTTGCGCGCGCGCCGCACCCTGATGCGAGAAGCCGCAGGACGGGATCCGCGCGGGGCTGGTGGGCCCTGTAGGACTCGAACCTACGACCGAGCGATTATGAGTCGCGTGCTCTAACCGACTGAGCTAAGGGCCCCCTGGGAGGCGCGAAGGGTAACCTCTGCGCCATGACCGCGGTCACCATCGATGTCGAGGCGGAGTTCGGCCGCCTCGAGGAAGTCTTCGAGGCCTTCGAGGCCCTGCGCTCGGGGGGGGCCGACGTCCTCGCGCGCCGCGCGGACGCCGTGTCCGGCTGGAGCGTCGAGCAGCACCTCTATCACATCGCGCTCGCGACCGATCTCGCCTTCCGGCACGTGAAGTCGCTGGTGAGCGGGAAGGGGCGGCTCGTGCGGGACGAGGGCGCGCTGGAGGAGCGCGCGGCCGGGGTGCTCGCCAGCGACGCGACCCCGCGGGGCGAGGCCGAGGCCCCGCGAATGGTGCGACCCGACGACGAGGTGAATCCCGAGTTCCTCGCGATGGAGCTCGCCCAGAACCGCACGACCCTCGAGGAGCTGCGCACGCTCGGGGTCCGGATCGCCGACGCGAAGGGGTGGATCCCACACCAGGAGCTCGGGGCGCTCGCGGCGCCCCACTGGCTCCGCTTCGCCGCGCTGCACGCGCGCCACCACTGGGCGATCGTGCGCGACGTGCTGGCCGCCTGAACCCCGCCGCCCCCGGCGGACGGCCGCGACCCACGGCGCCCGCCTCCATCGCTCGCACAGCGGCCCGTGCCGCCGCCGCCCGTTCCCCCACTGTCCGGGCCGCCGCTGCCCGGGCACGCCGCTCCGGGGAAGAAGCGCTGATCCGGCGACGGAGGGGGCTAAGCTGCCCTCGCCCATGATCGTCGACCTCTCCAGCGCAGACCTGCCCGAGCTGCCGGCCTACGACGTCGCCGTCGTGGGCAGCGGGCCGGCAGGCGGCACCATCGCCGCGGAGCTCGCCGGTTCGGGCCTGCGGGTGTGCGTGCTGGAGAGCGGGCGTCTGAAGCGGACGCGCTTCGCCGACGCTCTCAAGGAGGTCGAATCCGACGGGCTGCCGATCAAGGAGTACAGCCGCGAGCGCGTCCTCGGCGGCGCCTCGACCACCTGGGCAGGGCTCTCCGCGCCCCTCGACCCCATCGACCTCGCGCCGCGCGCGTGGATCGGAGGCGCCGGCTGGCCGATCCCGGCCGCCGAGCTCGAGGAGGCCTGGGACGCCGCGGCGGAGCGCTTCGACTTCCCCCGGCGCGGCGACCTCGGCCCCGAAGGACTCGGGGCCCTCCGCGACGAGGGGCGCGAGACGCCGCGCCTCGATGGCCTGGAAGAGAAGGTCTTCCTCGCACGCGCGGATCCCCAGCGCTTCGGCAAGCGGCTGAGACCGCTCTACGAGGGCCCCGACGTCGATCTCTACCTGGACGCCAGCGTGACCGAGCTGGAGACGGCGCCGGACCGCGTGGGCGTCACCGGAGCACGGCTGCGCACCTCGGGAGGCCGCGAGCTGAGCCTCCGCGCGCGCGCCGTCGTGCTCGCCTGCGGCGGCATCGAGAACGCGCGGCTACTCCTCCTGTCACGCGCGGCCGGTGAGGCGGGCCTGGGCAACGGCCATGACCAGGTCGGCCGCTGCCTGATGAACCACCCCAAGAACTACCGCGGCCTGATCCACCTGCGCGAGCCGGTCACCAGCTGGCCGTACATGTTCGGGTGCATGCACCGTGGCTTCGCCGGCTACGCGGGTCTGCGCCTGAGCGAGGCGCGTCAGCGCGAGCTCGAGGTCCTCAACAGCTACGTGCGCTTCGAGCCGATGTTCCCCTGGTCCGACGACGAGGGCGTGGAGTCGGCGGTGCTCATCGCGAAGCGATCCGCGCTCGCGGTCAAGGCCCTCTCCGGACGGAGCAAGAAGAAGGTCGTCGAGCTCCGTGACTACTCCGAGACGGGGGACGACACGGATTTGCAGAACGCGCGCAAGTCGGCGGCCGGCTGGATCGGCGTCGGTTGGAACGTCGTTCGCCACGCGCCGAGCGTGGCCTGGTACGCGTACCACCGCCTCTCGCGAGTGGCCCCGAAGGTGCGGACGATCCGGCTGCGCAACTTCATGGAGATGGAGCCGCACGCGGACAACCGGGTGACCCTCTCGGAGCGCGACGATCCCTTCGGCCGCCCCCTGCCCCGCGTCCACCACCGCACGACGGCGCTCGACAGACGATCGCTGGTGGCCCTGCACGACGCCCTCGGGCCCGCGCTCGAGGCCGCCGGCGTCGGGCGCCTGGAGAGCGACCTCTCCGGTCTCGCCGCCAGCGGCGAGGCGTGGCCCATCACCCGGGACGCGTCTCATCACCTGGGGACCACGCGAATGGGGACGGATCCGAAGAGCTCCGTCTGCGACCCCGACGGCCGCGTTCACGGCGTCCCCAACCTGACCTGCGCGGGAGGCTCGCTCTTCCCGACGAGCGGCTGCGCGAACCCGACCTTCACGATCGTCGCCCTCTCGATCCGGATCGCCGCGCGCCTGCGCCGCGAGCTGGAGGCGCGCGAGGAGGAGCCGCGGACGTGAGCGTGAGGCGCATCGCAGTGGTCGGCTCCGGCCAGCGCGTCGTCCAGACGGCGCTGCCGGTCCTCGCGACCCTCACCGACCGCTTCGAGCTCGCGGGAGTCTTCTCTCGCCGCCCGAAGACGATCTCCGCCGGCGACGCCGCGTACGAGGTGGAGCCCCTGGAGGCCCTCGAAGCGGCGCGCATGACGGAGATCGACGCGCTCTACCTGGTCGTCTCCAAGCCCGCGGTCCCCGAGGTCCTCACGCGGCTCGCCGCGGCGGGGCCGGCCGGAGTGGACCTCCTGATCGAGACGCCGGTGCTCCTCCCCCGCCACATGGCGCGGGTCGGTCTGATGCGCGCCTTCCGGAGCGTCTCGGTCACCGAGGACTGCCTGACGCTTCCCCTCATCGACGCCGTCCGCGCCTGCGCAGGATCCGGCGCGCTCGGCCGGGTGCACACGGTGACGCTGGACCGATCCGGCTACGCCTACCACGGGATCGCGATGCTGAAGGCCCTGCTCGGGGCCGACCGCGTGAGCTCCGCCCGCCGCGTCTCCGCCGGTGAGGGGCAGTGGCGTCGCGACTACCGCTTCGCGGGCGGCGCCCGCGGCGTGGTGCTGGAGCCCCGCGACTACTCCCGCGGCCGGCTCTTCGTCGAGGGGAGCGCCGCGACCCTCTGCGACCACGATCGCGGCTCGACGCGCGACCTCGGGATCGAGGTCGAACTCGACGCCGGCGTCCCCAGGGCCTTCCGCGCCGGGGACGCGCGTCGCGTCCTGGACGCCGCCGAGCAGGGCCTGATGGGCGAGCCCGGGGAAGGCGAGACGCCGTGGCGCTGGATGGACGGGATGAAGCGCGCGGGCTTCCGCCGGCTGCTCCTCGAACTCGCGGAGGGACGCGCCGCGTACCCGACCCTCGCCGCCCTCGACGACGCCCTCGTGGACTACC
Organism: Planctomycetota bacterium; assembly: GCA_965662915.1. GTDB lineage: Bacteria > Planctomycetota > UBA1135 > UBA1135 > Saltatorellus. The sequence continues at coordinate 7,666 of CBFIJG010000070.1, forward strand.
ACCTGGAGAAGCTGGGCCGCTATCGATCGAATCCGCTCTCGAGCGCCGGGGGTCTCGTCATGGGCGGGCTGGCGCGCGGGCTGAAGCCCGCGAGGCGCGACTGGACGCTCCCCGGGCCGCTCGCCTGAGCGCTCCGGAGAGCGCTCAGGGCAGGAGGCGCTCCTCCGCGAGGCCCGCCGGCGTGGCCCGCCAGCAGCGCGCCCCGGACGGCGCGCCCGCGCGCACCGACACGATCAGGTACGACCACCCCTCCTGGGCGCCTGCTCGATCCAGAGCTCCGGGCACCGCGTCGTGATCGGGGTGGCTGTGCCAGACGCCGACCACCTCGAGCCCGCGCGCCCGCGCGCCGCGCTCGACCTCCAGGAGGTGCAGCGGATCGAGGGAGTAACGGTCAGCGCCCGCCTCCACGTTCTTCCCCTCGGTCACCTCGAGCACCTCACCGCTCACGCCACGACGGCCGACGAGCAGCCCGCAGGCCTCGCGCGGATAGGCCGCGGCGGCGCGCTGCTCGAGCTGGTCGCGCAGGGCTCGCGGCAAGTTCAGCGAGGGGGTCTCCAAGGGATCGAACGTGCTGGGCGCGCGGTCCGCTGCGAGGGGGCCACCGCGGTGCTCTCCCTCGAGGGGCGCCGCGCCGGAGAGGCGGGGTGGCGCTTCAGGCCCGCGAGACGATCAGCGCCACGCAGGCGGTGAGCTTCTCCGCCATCGCGAGGTGCAGGAACTCGTTGGGCCCGTGGGCGTTCGAGCCAGGGCCGAGGACGCCGGTGATCACGAACTGCGCTTCGGGGAAGGACTCACCGAGGAGGCCCATGAGCGGAATCGTACCGCCCTCGCCGAGGGAGACCGCGTCCTCCCCGAAGAAGGTCCGGCTCGACTCCTGGATGGCCTCGTCGAGCCACGGCGCGAAGGGCGGCGCGTTCCAGCCGGTCGCGGCGTCGGCGTTCTCGAAGCGCACGCTCGCCCCGTAGGGCGGGTCGCTCTCCAGCGCCTCCTTCACCGCGCGACACGCGGCGTCGGGATCCGTCGTGGGCGCGAGCCTGAAGCTGAGCTTCAGCGCCGTCTCCGGGCGCAGGACGTTTCCCGCGTCCGCGAGCGGCGGCATCCCGTCGGCGCCGGTGACCGAGAGCGTCGCCGCCCAGGTGCGGGCGAGGATCCGGCCGACGCCGTCCTCCCCCATCGGTCGCGCGCCCTCCTGGAAGGGGTACTTGTCGTGCACGCCCTCTCCGAGCACGCCGGCCGCCGCGCGCGCCTGGCTCATCCGGTCGTCGGGCACCGCGGCGCGCAGCGCGTCGAGGACGATCTCACCGGTGGCGGCGTCCTCGATGCGATCGAGCAGGATCCGCGCGACCCGGAAGCTCGAGGGCACGATGCCGCTCGCGTCGCCCGAGTGGATGCCCTCCGTCACCGTCGAGATGCGCAGGTCACCGGTCACGTTGCCCCGCAGCGAGGTGCAAAGCCACATCCGCTCGTAGTCACCCGCGCCCGAGTCGAGGCAGACGACGAGGTCCGGGCTCCCCAGACGCGCGGACAGGTGCTCGACGTACGCCGCGAGGTCGGGGCTGCCGCTCTCCTCGCTGGTCTCGATCAGCACCGTCACGCGCGGATGGCTCGCGCCCTGCGCCTGGAGCGCCTCGATGGCGCAGAGCGAACCGAAGACCGCGTACCCGTCGTCGGCCGCGCCGCGGCCGTAGAGCTTGCCGTCCTCGACGACCGGCTCCCACGGGCCCTTGTTCGCATCCCAGCCGGTCACCTCCGGCTGCTTGTCGAGGTGACCGTACATGAGCACCTGGGCCTCCGATGCGCCGTCCCCGAAGGCCGGGATCTCGACGAGCAGGGTCGGGGTCCGTCCATCGAGCTCGACGATCTCCGCCTCGAGGCCCTCCACCGCGCAGCCCTTCACCCACTCCAGGGCGAGGCCCGCGGCGGCGCGCAGGTGTCCGTGCTCCGACCAGTCCGCGTCGAAGGCCGGAGACTTGGCCGGGATACGGATGAACTCCTCGAGAGCGGGGACGATCGAGTCGCGCCAGCGAGCCGCGCAGAAGGTGCGCAGGGCGTCCGGATCCAGGGTCTGGGTCTGCATGGACCCATTGTGCCCCCCGCTCGGCCGCGCGGGGCTCCGGAGTCAGGCGATCGAGCGCCCTTCGCCGCCTGCGTCGAAGGCTCCTTCGTCGGGCCTCCCCGCGACGCAGGTCCGGTTCCGCCCCGAGGCCTTCGCGGCGTAGAGCGCCTCGTCGGCCGCCTTGATCAGCTCGTCGATCCCGGACATGCCGGGGAGCCTCTGGGCGACGCCCAGGCTCATGGTCACGCCGCTCCGATAGGTGCCGTGGTCGATCGCGAGTCGCGCGACGGCTTCCCGGAGGCGCTCGGCCGCCCTCACGGTGGTCTCGATGTCGGTCGCCGCGTGGATGACGATGAACTCCTCGCCGCCGACGCGACAGAGCACGTCGGAGGTCCGCCCGCTCGTCCGCAGGACCCCGGCCACCTCCCGCAGGACGACGTCACCGGTGTCGTGGCCGTGCTCGTCGTTGACCCGCTTGAAGTGATCGACATCACACATGATCACCGAGAGCGGGCGGCCCGTCCGGCGCGCGGTCTCCCACTCCTGCTTGAGTCGCTTCATGGCGTAGCGGCGATTCGGCAGATCCGTCAGCGGGTCCGTGAGCGCGGCCGCTCGGAGGCGCCGCGTCATGATCCCGAGCTCCGCGACCTGACGGAGACGCGACCGCTCCGACTGCTCGATCCGCTCGCGGAGCTGGATCGTGCGCGCGCCCGCGCGCACGCGCGCGACGAGGATGCGTGGGTTGAAGGGCTTGACGACGTAGTCGTCGGCTCCCGCGTCGAAGGCCTCCACGATCTGCTCGTCCTCTCCGCGCGCGGTGACCAGCAGGACGTACATCTTCGCGCCCGCCTTGCTCCGCCGGAGCGACCTGCAGAGTTCGATGCCGCTCATCCCGGGCATCATCCAGTCCGTGATGACGATCTGCGGGTGGTGGTCGAGCGCCGCGGCGAGGCCGCCGCTGCTCGACCCCGCGGTCAGGACCTCGTACCCCTCGCGGCGGAGGTGGTGCGCGATGAGGCCGAGCATCCGCGGGTCGTCGTCCACGAGCAGGACGCGGGTCGGGCCGTCGCCGGAGACCGAGTCGCCGCCCTCGCGCTCGAGGGGAAGATCCGCCTCTGCCTGGAACAGGGCCGCGTCACTCTCCTCCGCGGTGATCGCCGGGCCCTCAGCGCTGATGGAGCTCGGGCTCGGGGCACGGAGCCCTCGCCTCCGGACCTCGTCGGCGACGCTGCGGAAGCGCTTCACCTGCCGCGTCTCGCGGCCGATCACGGCCGCCCACTCCGCCCAGCTCGGACCGATGGCATCACACAGGGAGATGAGCGCGTCGTGGCCGAGTCCGAGTTCCTCGGCGGTTCGGACGAGGTTCGTGAACGCCGCGCACCACTCGGGGTCTTCGAGGTCCCAGGAGCCGACGAGTACACGGGCCACGTCGCGGCCTGCGCGAACGATGGACAGCAGGGACCGCGGGGTCCCCTCCGCTCCTTCGTCACCGGCGGCGGTGTCGACGAGCCTCGCGAGGCTCCTGGTCTGCTCGCCCCTGAGGAGAGCGACCTCCTGGAACTCACGGGGGAGGCCCCAGGACGCGAGGATCGAGGCGGAGAGCTCGCAGTGATCGATGCCGAAGATGCGCGACTCCAGCGCGCCGATATCGCGCGCGTCGACGCCGCTGTTCTCCTCGAGGAGCTCCGAGTAGCGGCCGTGGTGGAGCGTCGCGAAGGCGAGGCGCCCGATGTCACACACGAGCGCACAGGTGAACGCCTCGTCGGGTTCACGGTGGCACAGGGCCTGGGCGAGGACGTGCGCTGCGACCGCGCCCGAGAGGGCCACGGCCCAGTACCGGTCGTAGTCGAAGCCCCGCGCGGTCCCGGTGAGCCGCTCCCCGGGGAGCGTGAATCCGAGCGCCACCTCGCGGACCACGCCCGGACCCAGGAGGCTCGCGGCCTGCTGGACGGTGGTGACGGGGCCCTGCTCCTCCAGCTCGAGGTCGTTGGCCGCCTTGATCAGCTGCCCGCTGAGAGCCGGGTCCGCCAGGATGATCGACTCGATCGCGCGCGCGTCGCCGCCTCCCGACCGCGTCAGCTCCAGGATCCGGACCCCCGCCACCGAGGGGGACGGCAGAGCTCCCGTCAGGCGGAGTTCGTGGAACGAGTCGCTCATGCGTGCGCGTCCGGAGGGAGGGAGGGGGGGGAAGAGGGATGCCCCCGGAGCTCCCCACGCGCGTCGCGGGGCTGGTCGCAGGAGGCGTCAGGCGGACCGACGGGGCCTGTCGGATTCTTCGGCCGTCAGCAGGGGCGCCCCTGCGAGCTGCACTCGATTCCTGCCCGCGTTCTTCGCCTGATACACGGCCTCGTCGGCGGCCTTGAGCAGCGCCAGCAGCGACTCGACGCCCGTGTGGGCTCCTGCGACCCCCAGGCTCACCGTGACGGCCAGCTCGAGGCCGGGAGCAGCGACGACGTTGCCCTCGACGGCCTCTCGGATGCGCTCGGCCACCAGGGCACCGTCGCTCTCCTGGGCGTTACGGCAGAGGACCATGAACTCCTCCCCACCCAGGCGAAAGGCCTCGTCCTCGCCGCGCAGCGCGCCCGTGATGGCGCGAGCCGTGGCCTGGAGGACGTCGTCCCCCACGTCATGGCCATGGGTGTCGTTGACCGCCTTGAACCGGTCGATGTCGAGAATGATGACCGCGAAGGGAGCCTCGTTGCGCGTGAACGCCGTCCACTCTGCGTCGAGGCGATCCATGCAGTGCCGCCGGTTCGGCAGCCCCGTGAGCGGGTCGGTCAGGGACGCGGTCAGGAACCTCCGGTTGAGCCGGTTGAGCTCCGCCAGCTGCTCGAGGATCGTGTTGCGATCCCGCTCGATCTTGCGCGACAGGTTCGCGATACGGACGCCCGCCTTGATCCGCGCCGAGAGCAGGCGAGGGCGGAAGGGCTTGGGGACGAAGTCGTCCACGCCGGCGTCGAAGGCCTTGATGAGCAGCTCGTCGCTGTCGTTGCCCGTCACGAGCAGGATGTACATCGAGGATCCGACGTCCGTGCGGCGGAGCGCCTCGACGACCTCGAGCCCGTTCTGATCCGGCATGTCGTGGTCGATGACGAGGATGTCCGGCTTCTCCCTGAGCGCCTTCCGGAGACCGGACCTGCCGCTCTGGGCCATGGAGACCTCGAAGCTCTCGTTCCGCATGTGGCGCGTGAGCAGCCGCAGGGAGACTGGATCGTCGTCGACGGCGAGGACCGAGATCCGCTGGCCCTCGTTCGCGGTGTCCGCCGCGACGGTCGGCGAGGAGACGCTCACGACGTCGCCGCGCCCGGACGCTTCGGTCACATCACCCGGCTGGTCGAAGCGGCACTCGTCGCGGCCGCGGGCGATCTCGGCCGTGATCTGGTCGTAGCTCACCTCGCTGGTCTCGATCTCGAGGCTCTCACCCCAGGAGCGCCAATGACGCGCCACGCGGTCGCAGAGGACGCGGAACTGCGCCTCTTCCATCCTCAGCACCTGGCGCGTGCGATCGAGCTGCTCGCCGACCTCGCGCAGCCTGCGGACGGGGGACGTCTCCCCGAGCAGCAGCGCGGAGCCGATGGTGTCGGCGAGGCGCAGGAGATCGGCGAGGCCCTCGACGCGGGCGGGGCTCTCCCCGATCCTCCGGTGCCGGCTGAAGCCGCCGATGGCCTCCCCGAAGGTGGACGGAAGCCCCCAGTCCGCGAGCATGCACTCGACGACCGTGGCGTGGTCGATGTCGAAGGCCTCGAACTCCGCCTCGCGCAGCTCGTCGAAGGACGCGCCCGCGGTGGCGTTCAGGATCTCGCCGTAGCGCGCGCTGTGCACGGACGCGAGGGCCAGCATGCCCACCTCGCAGAGCAGGCCACAGATGTACGCCTCCTCCGGCTTCGCCACCCCCGTGCGGTCCGCCAGCACCTGCGCGCCGACCCCCCGCGCGAGGGAGAGGGACCAGTAGCGCTCGTAGTCGAAGGGCCTGCAGGCGCCGGCCTCGCGGTCGGAGACGAGCGAGAAGGCGAGGGCAAGGGTGCGAACCGTGCTGCTGCCCAGGCGCATGATCGCGCCCGTGACCGTGGTGACCGACTCCGATCCGGCGACGCTCGCGTTGTTCGCGAGCTGGAGGATCCGCCCGGTGAGCGACGGATCGGACATGATCGCGTCGGCCATCTCGTCGACGCTGTAGTCGTCAGTGCGTGTGATCTCGAGGATCTTCATGCCCACGCCCGTCGGAGAAGGCAGCGCGCCGCTGCTCTTCAGCTCCTCGAACCGAACGGGGATGGACTGACCCATGGACGTGCTCAGTTCCCGGGTCCGGAGAGGGCCGCGACGACGTCGTCGTAGAGGCGGCAGGTGCGCCCCCCGATCGTGCGGAGCTCGTCCACGTCGACCTGCCCCCCGCGAGCGCAGCGCTCGAGGTCGGAGCACGCGCTGGAGAACTCGAGGGCGCCGACGTTGGCGGCGGATGACCTGAGCGCGTGAGCGGCGGCGCGGATCGCGCCCAAGTCGGCGGTCTCGAGACCGCGCTTCAACGACGAGACACGCCGGGACGAGTCCTCTATGAAGAGAGTGACGAGATCGCGGATGAGGTCGGGGTCGTCGTCTCCCGCCAGCTCCTCGAGCGCGCCGAAGGTGGCGGCATCGATCACGGGGCCGCCGCCGAGGTCGGAGGCGTGGTTGGCGTCGAGGGAGACTCGGGGGCTGGTCATTTCGAACGATCGGCGGAGGGCCGCCGGGAGGGGCGAGCGACCCGAGGTACTTCGACATCCCCCCGGGGGGTCCCTTGACCCCGTCGGCGAGAATCGGGCCGGGCTTTCCAGCCAGCTGGAAATCCATTCCGACGGGACCGTCGTGAATGCGCCCTGTCCGCCCCCTGGCCCACCCGCGCGGCCTCCAGCGCGCCGAGGATCCTACGCTCTGCTAGCGCGGCCGGACGGGGCCGGCGGCGCCTCAGGCAAGCTCGAGAGCCGGTGGGTGGACTATTTTCGGCAGCCTGCCCCCGAATCGCGGATCGAAGTGACCGCCCGCCTCGAAGAGATCCCCCGAGAGCGCCGGTCAACCGCGCTGGTCCTCGGCGATGGAGCGCCAGTAAGCCCGGAACGCGATCTCGACGGCGTCCCGCGCGCGCGCGAGCAGACCAGCGGGTCCCTCGGGTTCGAGGTGATCGGCCACCCGGGTCATCACGGATGCGTCCAGTCCGCAGGGGGTGAAGGATCGAAACGCGTCGAGGTTCGTCGTCACGTTCAGTGCGAGGCCGTGCCAGGTGACCCATCGCCGGACGGCCACTCCGATGCTGCAGACCTTCCGAGCGCCGATCCACACGCCCGTCTTCCCCGGCTCGCGCCGGCCTTCGATCTCCAGGCTCCGGAGGGCATCGATCACGACCTGCTCGAGGTCGCGCAGGTACCGATGCAGGTCCCGGCGGCCCTCGGGGAGCTCGATGATCGAATAGGCCACGATCTGCCCGGGGCCGTGGTACGTCGCCTCCCCGCCGCGGCCGATATCCACCACCGGGAACGGTACGTCCGCCGTGTCGCCTTCGGGCGAACGACGTCCTCGCGTCACGACCGGTTCGTGCTCCACGAGGAGGAGGCCGTCAGGGACCTCACCGCGAATCCGCGCCGCGAGGCGCTCCTCCTGCAGGGCGAGGGCCTCCACGTACGCGCGCCGCCCGAGGTCGATGACCTCGAGCGGCGCGCGAGTGTCCTCCGGAGAGGAAGAGGTCCCGGACGAATCCGTCACTTCTTCGGCTTCTGGTAGATGTGCACCACCATCCCGTGAAGCGACTCGGCGGCCTCCATCATGGCCTCGGGGAGCGTCGGGTGGGCGTGGATCGTGCGGCCGAGGTCCTCGACCGTGGCCCCCATCTCGATCGCGAGAGCAGCCTCGGCGATCAGCTCGGTGACCTCCGGCCCGACCATGTGCACGCCGAGGACCTCGTCGGTCTCCGCGTCACCGATGATCTTCACGAAGCCGTCGGTCTCCTGCAGCGTCATGGCGCGGCCCGAGGCCGCGAAGGGGAAGGAGCCGGTCTTGTACTTGAGGCCCTTCTCCTTGCACTGCTCCTCGGTGAGGCCGACGGAGCTCATCTCCGGCGCCGTGAAGATCACGGCGGGGACGCAGCGCGCGTCGTACTCCTCGTCCTGGCCCGCGATGACGCCGGCAGCGACGAGGCCCTCCTTGGAGCCCTTGTGAGCGAGCATCGGCTGGCCGGCGATGTCGCCGATCGCGTAGATGTTCGGCACCTTGGTGCGCATCTTCGTGTCGACCTCGATGAAGCCCTGCTTGGTCACGGTGAGGCCGACGTTCTCGAGGCCGAGGCCGTCGCTGTAGGGACGGCGACCGACGGTCGAGAGGATCTGATCGCACTCGATCGTCTCCTCGCCCTTCTTGGTCTTGGCGGTGACGACGTACTTGGCCCCCTTCTTCTCGAAGCCCTGGGCGAAGGTCTCCGTCATGAGCTTCATGCCCATCTTCTTCATCGAGCGCTCGATGACCTTCACGCAGTCGCGCTCCTGGCCGGGCAGCGCGCCGCCTGTGCCCTCGAGGACGGTCACCTTGGAGCCCAGCTTGGCGTACATCATCCCTAGCTCGAGGCCGATGTAGCCGCCGCCGATGACGAGCAGGTGGGCCGGGATCGAGTCCGGCTTCAGGGCGCCGGTCGAGGACCACACGTCCTTCTCGTCGCAGGTGAAGCCCGGGATGTTGATCGGCTCGGAGCCGGTTGCGATGACGATGTCGTCGACCTTGAGCATCTGCTCACCGTCCTCGCCCACGACCTTGACCGTGTTCTTGTCGACGATGCTGGCGGCGCCCTCGATCATGTTGGCGCCGTAGCTCTTGAGCAGGCCCGCGACGCCGCCGGTGAGCTTGCCGACGATCCCCGTCTTCCACTCGACGAGCTTGCCGACATCGAGGGACGGGTCGCTGGCGCTGATCCCCATGACGTCCGCGTGGCGGATCTTCTCCATGAGCGAGCCCGCGGCGATGAGGGCCTTGGACGGGATGCAGCCCACGTTGAGGCAGGTGCCGCCCCAGTACTGCTTCTCGACGACGGTGACGTCCTGGCCGAGCTGGGCGAGACGGATCCCGCAGACGTATCCGGCGGGACCGGCGCCGATCACGACGACCTTGCGCTTCGACATGCGATTCGTTGGGTGGGTTCGAGCTGTGGCGCTCAGAGGGGAAAGGCACCGTCGCCCGGCTGGGCGTGGCCCAGCTTCTCCGCGACGGTGATGAACTCGTTGTACTGACGCCGCAGGTGGTACGGCACGTCCGCGTAGACGTCCTCCACGAGGGTCTTGAGCGCCATGGGCGGCGCCGCCTCCTGTTCGTGGATCACGGCGTCGATCTCGGCCAGCAGATCCTCCTCGATCTGCTCGCGCTCGCCGTCCTTCACGACGCCTCGCCCGGAGAGGTAGGCGTGGTAGCGCTCGATCGGGTCGCGCCGCGCCCAGGACTCGACCTCCTCGTCGGTGCGGTACTTGGTCGGGTCGTCCGAGCTGGAGTGGCCGAGCATCCGGTAGGTGCGCAGGACCACGAGCCGCGGCCCCTCACCGGCGCGGGCGGCGTCGATGGCCTCCGCCATGGCCGCGCGACACGCGAGGACGTCGTTGCCGTCCACGGTGACGCCCGGCACGCCGTAGGCCTTGCCCTTCACGGAGTAGGACTCCGAGGCCGTCTGACTCGAGCTCGGCACGGAGATCGCCCAGCCGTTGTCGGTGCAGACGAAGACAGCGGGGACCTTCCAGACCGCCGCGAAGTTCAGCCCGGAGTGGAATCCGTTGGAGCTGGTCGCACCGTCACCGAAGTGGATGACGTGCACCGCGTCCTCGCCGCGCCGCTTGGTGGCGAACGCGGCCCCGACGCCGTGGGGCACCTGGGTCCCGATGACGCTCGACCAGCTGGGGTAGTTGGTGCCCTTGTGCTGGAAGTGGTTGCACATCTGGCGGCCCTTCGCGGTGTCGTTCGCGTTGCAGTACATCTGCGCCACGTACTCCGCGAGGGGCAGCCCGCGCATGACGGCCGCGCCGCCCTCCCGCAGGCCGCTCCAGAGCCAGTCGGTGCTGCGAAGCGGCGCCGCCGCCCCCACGAGAGCGGCCTCCAGCCCGGTCGCCGTCCCCACGAAGCCGACCCGCCCCGCGCGCTGCAGCTTCAGCATCCGGCCGTCGAGGGCGCGGATGCGAAGCATGTGCACGAAGAGATCCCGGAGCGCCTCGTCGGAGAGGTCCGGCGCGGCCCCGACGAGCTTGCCGTCGGGGTCCACGATCTGGAGCGCGGGGGCGGCCACGGGCTCAGGCTCAGAGGCTCAGGAGGCCCGGATCCTCGAGGATCGTCCGCATCCAGGCCAGGAACCGCGCCGCGTCCGCGCCGTCCGCCAGGCGGTGGTCGACGCTGCAGGAGAGGTTCATGTAGTGACGCACGCCGATCTCATCGCCCTCGGGCGTCTCGATGATCCCGGGACGCTTGACGATGCGGTGGACGCCGAGGATGGCGATGTCGGGGAAGTTGATGATCGGCGTGGCGAGGGTGCCGCCGATGTTGCCCGCGTTCGTGATCGTGAAGGTCGACCCGCGGAGCTCCTCCGGCTTGACCTTCCCGTCGCGCGTGCGCTGGGCGAGGTCGGAGAGCTCGGCTGCGAGGTGCAGCATGCCCTTCTGCTCGACGTTCTGGATCACCGGGACGACGAGGCCGTTGGGCGTGTCCGTCGCGATGCCGATGTTGACGGCGGCAGGCATGACGATCTCGCCGGCCTCCTCGTCGAGGTGGCCGTTCAGGCTGCGGAAGCGGGTCAGGCCGTTCGCCACCGCCTTCATGATGAAGGGCATGTAGGTGACGTTGACGCCGTGCTGCTTGCCGATGGCCTTCGCGCGCCCGCGGGCGGCGACGAGCTCGGTGACGTCGATCTCCTCTACGACGGTGAAGTGCGCGGCCGTGTGCTTGGACCGCGTCATCGCGTCGCCGATCTTGCGGCGGATGCCGCGGTAGGGCGAGCGCTCCTCCTGATGGAGCGTGGGGATCGGCGCGGCCGGCGCAGCGGCCTTGCCAGCAGCCG
>CBFIJG010000071.1:0-18509 GCA_965662915.1 Planctomycetota bacterium
CGGGGACGATCACCGTGACAGAGTCAGCGCGGCCGCTGCCCACGGGCTCGATGTCCGCGTGGCTCGACGCCGTGGGTTCGGGTCTCGCGCCGAGCTACGTCAACTCAGGGTTCATCGGCCCCATCGAAGCGGACATCGGCCCCACCAACGGGGCGGCTGGCGTGAGCTACGAGTTCGTCGTCTACGGGGACAACGCCGGAGCGAGCACGGGCCTCCTCGGAAGCCGTGACGGCGCGGCGTCCGGCCTCAAGTTCGAGCAGTGGAGCAACAGCGAGCAGTACGGGGTCACCAACTTCGGGATCGCCGATCACTACTTCTCAACCCAGAACAACACGCCGAACGAGGACGTCCACCTCGTCTTCGTCGCCGACACGAGCAACGCCACCACGGAGCTCTTCGAGAACGGGGTGAGCCTCGGCACCGTGCCGAGCGCGCCCGTCCTCTTCGGGCTCATGGGGATCGGGAAGATCCACGGATCGGCGGGTGACGTCGACGTGATGGACACCGGTCAGGTGTTCGGCGTCGCCGTCTACGAGGGCAAGCTCACGGCCCAGGAGATCCTCGAGCACCACGACGCGTACTTCTTCGGCAACCTCGGGACGAACTACTGCACCCCCAACCCCAACTCGACGGGCGTCCCCGGCGTCGTCGAGGCCTCGGGATCGCGGCTCGTGTCCTCGAACACCTTCTCCCTCACCGCCAAGGCCCTGCCGCCCGGGCAGTTCGGGATCTTCCTCGCCGCCCCCCTCCAGGGTTTCGTTCCCGGCGCCGGCGGCACGAGCAACGGCAACCTCTGCCTCAGCGGCGCCATCGGGCAGTTCATCCAGGCGGGCCAGATCAGGAACTCCGGCGGGGCTGGCGAGTTCACCATCCAGGTCCCGCTGACGCAGATCCCTCAGCCCGGAGGCTTCATCAGCGTCCTGCCCGGCGACACCTGGAACTTCCAGGCCTGGCATCGAGACTCCGTCGGTCTCGGCTCCAACTTCACGAACGGCGTCGAGGTCGAGTTCCTCTGAGCGCCTGAAGGGCGCCCGCGCCGCCCGATGAGGAGCGCCCCGCACGTCCTCCCTCGGAAGGCGTGCGGGGCGCTTCCGGTTCCCCGGCGTCGGCCGCCCGCTAGCGCCCCGTGGTCGAGAGTCTCACGCGCAGAAGGGATTCGTCCGCGGTGACGTAGAGAGTGCGTCCGTCGCCTCCGAACGTGCAGTTGCTGGTCGGCCGCCCCGTGAGGAGCGTGCCGAGGAACTGGCCGTCGGGCGTGAGGACGAGGACACCGCCGGGACCCGTCGCGAAGAGGTGCCCATCGCTGTCCACGGCCAGACCGTCGGGGAGCCCTGGCAGATCCGCGACCAGGTGCGTCGCGTCGAACAGCACCCGGCCCTCGCCGAGAGTGCCGTCCTCGAGGACGGGGAACGCCATCCAAACGGCACGCGCGGGATCCGAATTCGCCACGTAGAGCGTGCGTTCGTCGGGCGAGAAGGCGATTCCGTTCGGCCGCGACATCTCGCTGGTGAGCAGGGTCACGTCGCCGGCCGGGGTCACTCTGTACACCCCCTGGAAGTCGATCTCCTTCTCCGGGTCCTCCATCTTCCCGGTCAGTCCGTACGGAGGATCCGTGAAGTAGAGATCGCCGTTCGAGTGGAAGACCGCGTCGTTCGGGCTGTTGAACCGCTTTCCGTTCCAGCGCGTGGCGACGGGCTCGAACTCCGGCGCGGGCGCGTCCAGCGGCGCGGCCATCCGGCCCACCTGGCGAAGCCCGTGCTGACACAGGACGAGCCTGCCCTCCGCGTCGAGCAGCAGCCCGTTGGAGCCCGGCTCGTCGGGGGCCACGTACCCGGGCCGCGGGGTGGGATCCAGGTACCCGCTCCGGTCCAGATACACGGAGGCGCCGCGGCCCGACTCCCACTTCCAGACGCGGTTGGGCGGGATGTCGGAGAAGAGCAGGTAGCCGTCCTCGCCGCCGACCCAGACGGGCCCCTCGGACCAGTCGAAGCCTCGCGCGAGCACCTCGTACTCGGCGCCCTGCGGAACGAGGCGGTCGAGGGCCGGATCCCGGCGATCGACGGAGCCCAGGGTCGCGATGACGTCGGAGCTCGCGCAGCTCGGGGCGAGGAGGACGAGCGGAGAGAGCCAGGCGGTGGAGATCCTCATGGGAGGATCCTACCGCGTCACGCGACGCCGAAAGCCTTGAGCACCTGCACCGCGCAGATCCCTCCCGTGGACAGGACCGCGAGCCACAGGAAGGGGTCGATGATCGATCGCGGCGCGAGCTCACGCCGTGTCTCGCGGTAGCGGAGCAGGCACGTGGCGATGCCGAGGAACGGGAGCATCGCCGCCTGGGCGATGGCCCCGACGAAGACGAGGGCCACGGGCTTGCCGACGGCCACGACGACGAGCCAGGTGAAGAGCGGCAGCGCAGCACCCAGGACCTTCACGAGGCGCGCCCTGCTGGCCGCGTCGAGCCGGCGGAAGCCGAAGACGTGGACCGCGTCGGTCAGGATTCGCGAGGTGGACGCGGCCCAGACGAAGAAGGTCGAGAAGAGCACGGCCACCGCGCCGAGGGCGTAGACCCAGAGCCCGAGCTCTTCGCCGAGGCCGACCGTGTAGATCTCGGAGAGGGAGCCGTGCAGGTCCTCGTCGTCGACCGCGAGCCCGCGACGGTTCAGCACCGCGGCGCCGAGCAGGTAGAAGGCGACCGTTCCCACGGTGTAGACGGCGCACGCGATCCACGCGTCGAGCTGCATCACGCGCACCCAGCCGCGCGCGCGCTCGAGCCACTCTGCCGATCCGTCCGCGGGCCCCACGTGCCGGGCGTAGCCCTTCTCGAGGCACCAGTAGGGATAGAAGATCAGCTCGTTCGCTCCCACGCCCGTGATGCCGAGCACCGCCAGCGCCGTCAGCACCCCGTCGGGCGGGACCGACGGCGTGAGCCCTCGCGCGAGGTCGGCTCCGGTGATCGCCGCGTCGGTCCCCTGCACGACCACGGCCGCGGCGACCGTGAACAGGGTGAAGAGCCCGACGAGGCCCGCGGTCGTGCGCTCCACCAGGCCGTACCGGCCCGACGAGAGCAGCCCCACCGCCAGCAGGGCGAAGCCCATGGCCCAGACCCAGCCAGGCGCAGCGCCGAGGCCGAGCGCCGGCATCTGGAAGACCAGCGCGAGCCCGAGCAAGATGCCGCCGACCTGGCACGCGGCGCAGGCGGTCATCACGCACCAGAGCGCGTTCATCCAGTTCAGCCGGCCCTCGCCGATGCGGATCGCCGGCCCCGGCACGCGATCGAAGGCCTCGAGCACCGTGTGCCCCGACGACACCACGTAGCGGCCGAGCTCGATCTGCAGGAAGACCTTGATCACGCAGCTGAAGAGGATCAGCCAGAGGAGCACGAAGCCGGCCTCCGCGCCGAGCTTCGTCGTGACGATCAGCTCCCCCGAGCCGACGATCGCCCCGGAGATGATGATGCCCGGGCCGATCTCCCGCAGGCGACCGGCGAGGGTCCGGGGAGGATCGATCGGGGTTTGCTCCAAGGCCTGAGGGCGCGCGCGCGCCGGTCGAAGAGTACGAACTCGGAGGCCCCCGCGCAGGAGCCTGCCGTCAGGCGAGGATCTCGCGCACCACCCGCGCCGGCTCCACGCCCGTCAAGGATTGGGAGAGCCCCTGGAACTTGAACGTGAGGCGCTCGTGGTCGATCCCGAGCAGGTGCAGGATCGTGGCGTTGAGGTCGCGCACGTGCACGCCGCCGTCCACCACGTTGTAGCTGTGGTCGTCGGTGACGCCGTGCTCGACGCCCCCCTTCACTCCGCCGCCCGCCATCCAGACCGTGAAGCAGCGGCCGTGATGGTCGCGGCCCGAGTCCAGCCGTCCCTGACTGTAGGCGGTGCGCCCGAACTCCCCGCCCCAGATCACCAGGGTGTCATCGAGCAACCCGCGCCGCTTCAGGTCCGTCACGAGGGCCGCGCTCCCGCGGTCCGTGTCGCGGCACTGGGCCGAGAGGTGCGGGACGAGATCGGTGTGCTGGTCCCACCCCCGGTGGAACAGCTGCACGAAGCGCACGCCGCGCTCCATCATCCGGCGCGCCATCAGGCAGTTGGCCGCGTAGGTCCCCGGCCGCCGCGCGTCCTCGCCGTAGAGATCGAAGGTGGACTCGGGCTCGTCGGAGAGATCGGCGAGGCCCGGGACCGAGGCCTGCATCCGGAAGGCCATCTCGTACTGGGCGACGCGCGCCTCGATCTCCGGGTCGCCCGTGACCTGCGCCCGGTGTCCGTTGAGCGCGGCGAGGGCGTCGAGCTGCTCACGTCGGAGCCCGCGATCGACGCCGCTCGGGTTCGCGAGGTGCATCACCGGCGCGCTCCCCGCCCTGAGCCGCACGCCCTGATGCTCGCTCGGAAGGAACCCCGAGCCCCAGAGGCGCGAGAAGATCGGCTGTCCCGGGTTCTTCCCGTTCCCCTGGCTGATCAGGACCGTGTACGCGGGCAGGTCCTCGTTCTCCGAGCCCAGTCCGTAGCTGAGCCACGCGCCGAGGGACGCCTTGCCCACCTGACTGTCCCCGGTGTTGATCAGCGTGATCCCCGGATCGTGGTTGATCGCCTCGGTGTGCACGGCCTTGAGCACAGCGAGGTCGTCGACGACGCCCGCGGTGTGGGGCAGCAGCTCGCTCACCCATCGGCCGCATTCACCGTGGCGGCGGAAGGGACGGATCGGCCGGTTCGTGAGGAACTGCGACTGGCCCGCCGTCATCCCCGTGACGCGCTGGGTCCCCAGCACGGACGGCGGGATCGGCTGGCCGTGGAGACGGTCCCAGTGGGGCTTGTGGTCCCAGAGATCGATGTGACTTGGCCCCCCCGACTGGAACAGGTAGATCGCGCGCCGTGCTCGCGGAGCGAAGTGGGGCGCCCGTGCCGCGTCGACCTTCCCGCTGCGGAACGCTGCCCGCGCCTGGGGTCCCAGGAGGGTCGCAAGCGCGGCCGTTCCCAGGCCCGAGAGAGCGCCGCCGAGGAGCTGGCGCCGATGGAGGTGACGCCGGAATCGGTCGAAGCTGTTCATGCTGGCCGCCTACGGGCGCGTGATCGCCTCGTCGAGGTTGAGGACGACGGTCGCGAGGGAGGCCCAGGACGCGAGTTCGACGCTCGCCCGGCCGGTCGCCAGCCGCGCGGCATCGGGTTCGGCGGCGTAGCGCGCCCGCGCGGCCTCGAGATGTCGCAGGAGGACGGACGCCTCCACCAGCTCGGGCGGGCGCGAAGTCGCGCGCTCGAACAGCGTGCGCACTCGCGCTGCGTCGCTGTCCCCCTCGTGCTCGAGCAAGCTCTCCGCGAGCGCCCGCGCCGCCCCCACGTACTCGGGATCGTTGAGCAGGACCAGCGCCTGGAGCGGTGTGTTCGTCACCGCTCGGTCCACCGCGCAGACCTCGCGGGTCGGCGCGTCGAACGCAGCGAGGGACGGCGGCGGGCTGGTGCGTTTCCAGAAGGTGTAGAGGCTCCGCCGCCGCAGATCGGCTCCTCGACTGGGGTAGAACGACTGAGCCGTGAAGGCCTTCGGGTACCCGAAGTGACTGACCTCGCGCCAGAGCCCGTCGGGCTGCACCGGGTAGACGCTCGGCCCCCCCACCCGCGTCTCCAGGAGCCCCGCGGCGTGCAGCGCTCCGTCCCGGACGAACTCGGCCGGCAGGCGCCGCCGCACCATGCGCCCGAGGAGCTCGTTCGCCGGGTCTCGCTCGAGCAGAGCTGGAGTGACGTCGGAGGACTGGCGGTACGCGGCCGAGGTCACGATCTCACGCACGAGCCACTTCACGTCCCAGCCCTGCGCGACGAAGCGCGAGGCGAGGTGGTCGAGCAGCTCGGGGTGGGTCGGATAGCTGCCCTGGTTCCCGAAGTCGTTGAGGGTCGCGACGATCCCGCGCCCCATCAGCATCTGCCAGATGCGATTGACCGCGACCCGCGCCGTGAGCGGATGGTCGGCGGACACGAGCCACCGCGCCAGCTCGAGGCGGCCGGGCTGCTCCGCGTCGAGGGGCGGCAGCACGGCGGGCACGCCGGCGCTCACCGGCTGCGATTCGTCCGGCTGGTCGTACTGACCGCGCGTGAGCACGAAGGTCTGCCGCGGCCCGGCCTCCTCCATGACCATGGCCGAGGCGCCGCCGGCCTCGAGGTCCGACTCGAGGACCGCGATCTCGCGCTCGATTGCGGCCACGTGCCGCCCCAGGAGCGGCTCCCTCGCGCCGAACGCCGCGTTGATGACGCCCCACTGCGCGTCGGTCCGGCGATCCGCCCGGACGAGGAGCGCGTCACGCAGGGGACCCTCCGCGCTCTCCGCGGCGGTCTCCGCCCAGTCGGCCCGCGCCAGCACGAGCTCCGGCGGGTGCACCAGGTAGCGCCGCAGGGTCGCGATCCGCTCGACGACGTCGGCCCGGTACGCCTCGCGCCCCGTGATGGGTCCGACCGCGCGGATGACGGGCTCGGTGTTCCCGTTCACCGCCCCCATCCCCGGCTCGTGCGCCGAGTCGAAGAAGGCGTACATCTGGTAGTACTCCCGCGTCGACAGCGGGTCGTACTTGTGATCGTGACACTGGGCGCAGCGCATGGTGAGCCCCATGAACACCGTCGACACCGTGTCGATCTTGTCAGCGATGTAGATCGTCCGGTACTCCTCCGGGATCGTGCCGCCCTCGTGCGTGTTCATGCTGTTGCGCAGGAACCCCGTGGCGAGACGCGTCTCGTCGGTCACGTCGGTGACGAGATCGCCAGCGAGCTGCAGCGTCACGAACTCGTCGTAGGGCACGTTCCGGTTGTACGCGTCGATGACCCACTCGCGCCACAGCCACATGTCCCGGTGGTCGTCGATCGAGAAGCCGTTCGTGTCCGCGTAGCGAGCCGCATCGAGCCATGGAAGCGCCATGCGCTCGCCGAAGTGCGGCGAGGCGAGCAGCCGATCGACGAGGGCGTCGAAGGCCGCCGCGTCCTCGCTCTCGACGAACGCGCGGACGGCCTCGGGCTCTGGCGGGAGCCCGGTGAGATCGAGGGTGAGTCGCCTGATCAGGGTCCGCCGCGACGCCTCCGGCGAGGGCGCCAGGCCTTCTCGTTCGAGCCGCGCGAGGACGAATCGGTCGATCGGACCGCGTGGCCAGCCCCCGTCGAGGACCGCCGGAGGCTCGACAGCGGCGACGGGCTCGAAGGACCAGTGCTGCTCGAAGACCGCCCCCTCCCGGATCCACTGCTCGAGCACCGACTTCTCGTCCTCGGTGAGCACCAGCTTCGACTCCGGCGGAGGCATCAAGGTGGACGCCTGTTCGGAGCGGATGCGCCCGACGAGATCGCTGCCTTCGGGATCCCCTGGCTCCAAGACCCAGTGCGCGCCGATGTAGCCGTCGCCGGCCCCTGGGACGTCGAGGCGCAGGTCCGCCTGGCGGTCCGCGGCGTCGGGGCCGTGGCAGGCGAAGCACTTGTCGGAGAGGATCGGACGAACGTCCCGCCCGAAGGACAGGGTGCGCTCCTCGGGGAAGCCCTCGCCCGCGTACATCGCCGGAGCGAGACCGAAGACGAGTCCTTGGAGCGCGAGGAGCATGGGACGAGTGTCGCCGCGGATCCCCGACCGCCGCAATGCGGCCTTCCTCCAAACCCGCGCTCCGCGGCAGCCCGGCGACTCGTTTCGGTCCCACCGCTCGTCGCGGCGATGCGGGGGGGGGCGCTCCCGTCAGATCAGCGGCGCGTCTCTCGGAGCGCCCAGGCGTACTCCCGCGCGATCGGCGGCGGCGTGTCGCCGCCCACCTCGACCCAGGCTCGATGCGGCCAGTGGGGATCGCGCAGGAGCTCCCGGCCCATCAGCACGAGGTCCGCGCGCCCGTCGGCGATGATCGCCTCGGCCTGGGCGGGTTCGGTGATGAGGCCCACCGCACCGGTCGCGATGCCGGCTCGCTCGCGGATCCCGGCCGCGAAGCGCACCTGGTAGTCGGGCCCCACCGGGATGTCGGCGTTGCGCGTGGCCCCGCCGGTGGAGCAGTCGATGAGGTCGACCCCTTCCTCCTTGACGAGTCGCGCGGCCCGGATCGAGTCCTCGAGGGTCCATCCTCCGTCGACCCAGTCCGTGCACGAGAACCTCACGAAGAGGGGCACGTCGTCCGCGAGGACCGCCCGCACCGCGCGCACCGACTCGACCAGGAAGCGCGTCCGGTTCTCGAAGGACCCGCCGTACGCATCGGTCCGCTCGTTCATCAGCGGCGTGAGGAAGCTGTGGCCGAGATAGCCGTGCGCGAAGTGCAGCTCGACGACCTGGAACCCGGCGGCGACGGAGCGCGCCGCGGCGCTCGCGAAGGCCGCAACGGTGTCCCGGATCTCGGACACCGACATCTCGCGCGGCACGGGCCCGTCATCGCGGTAGCGCCGGGCGCTCGGCCCCACAGGGAGCCAGCCCCCCTCCGCCACGGGCACGTAGCGGCCGCGACGCGGGTGGAACGGTCGGTGACGCGACGCCTTGACGCCTGCGTGCGCCAGCTGGATCCCCGGCACGGCTCCGTGCGCCTTGACGAATTCGGTCACCCGCGCGAGCGCCGGGACGTGCTCGTCCTTCCAGACGCCGAGACAGTTGGGCGTGATCCGTCCCTCGGGGACGATCCCGGTGGCCTCGGCGATGAGCAGCCCCGCTCCGCCCACCGCGCGGGCGGCGTGATGAGCGAGGTGCCAGTCGTTGGCGAAGCCGTCCTCGCTCGAGTACTGGCACATCGGCGACATCGCGATCCTGTTGCGCAGGGTCACGCCGCGGATCCTGAGCGGGGTGAAGAGCCCCGGCTCACCAGCCCGTCGCGGCCCGTCAGCAGAAGCTCCGGTCTCACCCGCGGCCACGGTCGCGCCCGTGGCGGCCGCGCTGGCGGCGAGGGCCGAGCGGAAGAAGTGTCGTCTGTTCATGGCTCTCCAGGTTCGCGCGACCTGCGCGCGGGCGGCAGGGTAGGGCGCTGTTCGAGCGCGGCTCCCGATGAGAGGCGAATTCGCTCGTCACGAAGCGAACGCGCGGTGAGATGGCCCTGCCGCTGGCCTTGCTCCGTCCCCCACCGCGAGGAACGCGATTCGCCGCCGTTCCAGGGGCTGCAGCCCACTCGGGAGGGGTTACCGTCCGGACCGAGCGCGCCCTTCTCGCGAACGGCGCGGCTCCTCCCCATGCCCCACGAACTCCCCCAAGCACGCTGGCCCAGCGCGGACGAAGCGCTGA
The DNA here is from genome assembly GCA_965662915.1 of Planctomycetota bacterium. Lineage (GTDB taxonomy): Bacteria > Planctomycetota > UBA1135 > UBA1135 > Saltatorellus. Next base: position 9,190 of record CBFIJG010000071.1, read on the forward strand.
TGAGCCGCCTCTTCAGCCCCGTACGCGTCGGCGCCTTCACCGCGCGAACCCGGACCTGGGTGCCCGCGATGGTGCCCTGGCGCTCGACCGAGGAGGGTGACGCCACGCCCGAGGTCGTCGACTGGTACGGCCGGTTCGCCGACGGCCGGCCCGGGGTCCTCGTGGTCGAGGCGACGGGCATCCGCGACGTGCCCTCGGGCCCGCTCCTGCGGATCGGCAGCGATCGCTTCGTCCCCGGGCTCCGCCGGCTCGTGGAGGAGGTGCGCCGGCGCAGCGCGGGCGAGACGCGGCTCCTGGTCCAGCTGATCGACTTCCTGAGCATCCGCCGAAGGCCCGACCGCGAGCGTTTCCTCGGCCGTTTCCTCGAGATCACCGAGCGCCACCGCGCCGCGGTGGGTCTCGAGCTCGGCGCTCCCGAGGAGAGCGTGCGCGAGGCGCTCCTCGCTCTCGACGAGGACGGGCTCCGCGGCGCGCTCACCGCGCGGGAGCTCGAGGCCCTCGAGTACGGCGCGCGGGAGCGCGTCACCGACACGCACCTCCCCCACATCGCCGCGCTGCCGAGGACCCTGCCCGGCCTGTTCGCCGACGCGGCCGCGCGAGCCATGGCCGCCGGCTTCGACGGGGTCGAGCTCCACTTCGCCCACGCCTACACGATGGCGAGCTTCCTCTCCGCGCGGAACACGCGAGAGGACGGCTACGGCGGCAGCCGCGAGGGCCGGGCTCGCCTCGCCCTGGAGGTTCTCTCCGCCGTTCGCGACCGCGTCGGACGCCACGCGACCGTCGGCTGCCGCATGCTCGGCGACGAGGTCATCGAGGGCGGCACCCGCGTCGACGACGCGGCGTGGTTCGCGGCCCGCTTCGCCGAGGCCGGCATGGACTTCGTGTCCGTGAGCAAGGGCGGCAAGTTCGAGGACGCCCGCCAGCCGAAGGTCGGCGCCGCCGCATACCCCTACACCGGTGAGAGCGGACACGAGTGCATGCCCACCGTGCGGATCGATGCGCCCGGCCCGTTCGGCCGGAACCTGCCGCTCTCCCGCGCCATCCGCGAAGCCGTCCACGCCGTGGCGCCGGCGGTGCCCGTCGTCGGCTGCGGGGGGATCGGCACCTTCCGCGAGGCGGAGGACGCCCTTGCCCGCGGCGACTGCGACATCGTCGCCGCCGCTCGGCAGTCCCTCGCCGATCCCGACTGGTGGCGCAAGGTCTTCCTCGGCCGAGGCGAGCGCGTGCATCGCTGCCTCTACACGAACTACTGCGAAGGGCTCGACCAGAAGCACAAGGAGGTCACCTGCCAGCTCTGGGATCGCCGCGTGCTCGACGACGAGGAGGAGCCCGCGCCGCGTCTCGGCCGTGAGACGTCCCACGACGGGAAGCGGCGGCTCCTCCCGCCGCGGGCCGCTCTCCCCTGAGCCGGGGAGCGGCCGCGCCGCACCAGAGCACGGAGAGAGCCACCGGGAGCTCGCTTCCCCTGGACCGAGCCAGATCCGCCGGATGCCCGAGGGGCAGGCAGCGACGTCCTGCGGCGAGGGGAACGCGCGGCCGGTGCGCGGAGCCCGTGCATCCGGCGGAGCGCGCTCGGCACTCCGCCGCGCGGCGGTCACTCGATCGCGTCGGCGTAGACCGGTGAACCGCCGAGGCGGATGAACCAGAGCAGCCGGCCGGTGGTGCGCGTGCGCACCCCCTTCTCCGTCGCGATCTGCTCGCGACGGGACGAGTAGAGGCCCCAGAGGAAGGCCTTGTGATCGTGCTGCTCGTACACCTCGCCTTCGTCGTCGTATCGGGTCAGGCTCGAGTCGAAGAGGGCGAACAGCGGAAGGTAGGCCTCGAGATCCACCTCGATGAATCCATCGGGATAGCTCTCGTCCTTCTCGATGGCGAAGGCCTGGTAGTCCATGTGAACCAGCGGGACGTACGTCAGATCGGTGAGGGTGTCGTCCTCCGCCTGGAGCCCATCGAGGAGTGCGCTCGAACGGGCAGCGCTCGGACCGGCGTCGAGGGTCGTGAAGTCGAAGTTGCTCGTGACGCAGCTCGAGAGCGCCATCGCGAGGAGGCCGACCGTCCAGCCCATGCGCGGCGAGCGGCGAGCACGCTGCGTGCCGAATGCGTATCGTTCACGGGACGGACGACCAGCGGTGGGAAGGGAGGTGCGGAACGTCATTCTCAGCGGTGCGGGCTGACGCGGCGATGATGGGAGGAGCGCCGCGGGGCTGGATCCGCGAGTTCGTGCCGACGCGTCCCTCATTTCGGGGAAGCCCTGAGTTTCCTGCGCCTCCTCCGGTGTCGCTGCCGCGCGAGCGCAAGAGCCAGTCAACCTCGCCCGGCGTCTCGAGCGCACGTGGAGCCCCCTCTGCCCAGGCGCCACGAGGGCGGCGGTTCACCGGGTACGAACCGCACGGGAATCCCGGCTCCGGACACGGTCCCGGCCGGTCCGGACCGGCCAAGATGATCTCGAATAGACGGGCCCCCCCGGCGTAGCGGACCGTGTGATGGGCGGAGCGCTCCCGCCGGCGTAGCCCGAAGATGATGAACCGACGGATCCACCTGCTCTCCTGCGGCGACTGCCACCGCCAGCTCGACGTGACGAATCTCGAGCTCGGTGATGAGGTGCGGTGCGTCTGCGACCAGGTGCTGATCGTGGACGCTCCGAAGGAGGTGACGGTCCGGGGGCTGTCCTGCGGCCGGTGCGGAGGCGCTGTGAGCGCGACGGACGAGGACTGCAGCTACTGCAGCGCCCACCTCTCACCGACGGATCGCCTCGAGACCACCCTGTGCCCGCTGTGCGCGGAGCGGCTCCCGAGCGACTCGATGCACTGCAAGGCGTGCGGCGTCGAGCTCCGCGCCAGCGCGGTGCCAGCGCTGCCCCGGGAGGGCGCGTGCCCCCGATGCGATGGGCGCCTCCGGGTCCACCTGCTACCCAACGCGGAGGTCGTCGAGTGCGCCGAGGGTTGCGGCGGGCTGTGGTGCACGCGCGAGACCTTCGAGCGCCTCCAGAAGGACGCGCGTCGCGCGGCGGCCACCGGCTCGGCGGCAGCGCCCGCCGAGGAGCGGCAGACCTCGCTCGGCGCGCCCGAAGGGGCCAAGCGCCAGTACGTGCCATGCCTCACCTGCGGCGAGCTCATGCAGCGCCGCATGTTCCGCCACGACGGGCGGGGCAGCGGCATCGTCCTCGACGTCTGCCGCGACCACGGCGTCTGGTTCGACGCGGAGGAACTGAGCCACGCCCTCGCGTTCGTGCGCTCGTCGCTCCGCACGAAATCGGGCCTCGACGGCTCTCCCAGGTCACGCCAGACCGGCGAGGAGCCCGGGCGAGCGGTCGCCCAGGGCTTCGTCACCCGACGTCCTGGCCAGCGCTCGCGGACACACAGGCCCTCCGCGCTCGGCGACGCCGCGGGCAGCGCGGTCGAAGCGATGCTCGAGTGGGTCTCCATCCTGCCCTGGGTCTAGGCGTCAGAAGTCGGACTGCGAGTGGAGCACGATCCGGTTGCCCTCGCAGTCCCTCACGATCGCGCGATGTCCGTGGGGCCCGATCATGTGCGTCGACGCGAGCACCTCACGGCCCATGTCCGTCACTCTCGCCTCCGCCTCCCGGATGCGCCCATCGACGTTCAGGTAGAGGAGCAGGCCCCTGTCCCTCACGATCTCCTCCGGCTTCACGACGAGGCATCCGCCGACCCCCGCGCCGTGGTCGAGCACGGCGAACTCGACGTCGCCGACGGCCGCCTTCTGGATACCGCAGGCGAGCACTGCGCGGTAGAAGGCCACGGCGCGGTCGAGATCCTCGACCGCGAGGTCGAACCAGACGGCGCGGTGAGTGGTGCTTTCCTGTTCGCTCATGGCCTCGAGTGGGGTGAAGCTGGAGACGGTCGACCTAAGATGAGTGCCCCGTCCCTGAACCGATCGTTCACATGCTCGACCTCGCCCTCACCGCCGCTCTGCTCCTCGCACCCCCGCAGGAATCCGCCGCCGCTCCGGTGGAGCGAGCGCCCCTCGATCGCGTCGTCCTCGTCGGAGCGAGCGTCTCCGCTGGCGCCGGGAACGCGGCTGACCTCGAGGTCCGCCGCGACGTCGGCCTCGGCACGTTCCTCGCCGCCGCGTACACCGCTGCGCCCGAGGCGCCCCCCGCGCCGACCGACCTCGGAAGCACCTACTTCTTCATGGATCCGCGGGCGAACGGGGCGAAGCAGATCGCGGCCGCCCGTGAGGCCGATTCGACGGTCGTCGTCGCCCTCGACTTCCTCTTCTGGTACGCCTTCGGCGAGAGGACCTTGTTCGACCCTCGGCGCGCTCAGGGGCTCGAGGAAGGGCTGCGCGCCCTCGAGAAGCTCGAGTGTCCGATCGTCCTGGGGGACCTGCCGAACATCGAGCACGCGCTCACCGGCGCCGGCCCCTTCGGCGCGCCGCTGGTGCACCGCGGCATGTTCCCGACCGAGCGCGAGCGGCTCGCCATGAACGAGCGCATCTCAGCCTGGGCGAAGGAGCGCGGCCACGTCGCCGTGGTGCCCCTCTCGGACCTCGTGGCACACATGAAGGACGGCGGGACCGTGAAGCTGCGCGGCTCCTCGTGGACCATCGAGGAGATCGGCGAGGCGCTGCAGGAGGACCGACTGCACCCGACGGTGCACGGGTCGAGCTGGGTGGCGCTGCACGTGGCCGAGGCCCTGATCGAGCTCGAGCTGGCAACGCCCGAGCGCTTCCGCTGGGACGGCGCGGCCGTCGCAGCCCGGGTCCGGGAACTGACCGAGCCAGAGCGCGCCAGGAAGCGTGAGCTCGACGCGAAGAAGGCCGCGCGCCGCAAGGCGCGCGAGGAGCGCAGGAAGCGGGACTCCGGCGACGGCGGCTGAGCGCGGCCTCCCTCACAGGGCGCGAGATCCGGCCGGCCGAGGTCACGAGCGGCTCGCGCCGGCGAACCCCCTGGCTCGCGGAGTGCCCTGACGCCGCCCACTCGACCACCCCACCTCGACCATGTCCGACGCCGACGCTGCCCCCAACGCCCTCTCCACATGGGCGAGACGGTGCGGCCTGCTCGGCGCCCTCGTTCTCCTCGTGGCCGCGGGGCGCCTCCTCCCGATCGAGCCGTGGCTCGATGCCGTGAAGGCTGCGATCGCCGCGATGGGCCCTGCGGCGCCGCTCGCCTACGGCGCGTTCTACGTCGCGGCCGCGCTCGCCTTCGTCCCGGGCTCGGCGATCACCCTCGCGGCCGGAGCTCTCTTCGGGGTGGGACTTGGAACCGTCGTGGTCTCGATCGCGTCGACGACGGCGGCGGCCCTCGCCTTCCCCCTGGCCCGCACGCTCCTGCGATCGCGCGTGGAGCGCCTCGCGGCCGGATCGCGAGGTTTCGCCGCCATCGACGATGCGGTGGCAGACGGGGGCTGGAGAGTCGTCGGTCTCTTGCGCCTATCGCCCGTCGTCCCCTTCAGCGCGCTCAACTACCTCCTCGGATTGACGCGCGTCCCCTACGTGCCCGCTGTCCTCGTGAGCTGGGCCGCCATGCTCCCGGGGACCCTGCTCTACGTCTACCTGGGCGCGGTCGGGACGGATCTCGCCGCCGGCGCGTCCAAGGGCTGGCAGGAGTGGACGCTGGTCGGCGTCGGACTCGCAGCGACGCTGATGGTCACCGTCGTCCTCACCCGCGCCGCTCGCGCCCGGATGCGGCTCACCGATGCGCCAACCGACCCCATGAGGAGCCCCGCGCCATGACCGCCCCCGCCGACCGTCCGCGCGCCTCCGCAGAGGGGTCCATCGAGGCTCTTCCCGAGCTTCAGCCCCTCACCGGGCCGAACGAGGCGCTTCGCGATCACGTCCACCCCCGCGACTGGGAGAACCCCACCCCTTCAGGCCGTTACAACCTCGTCGTCCTCGGCGGTGGGACCGCCGGGCTGGTGGCTGCGGCCGGAGCAGCGGGGCTCGGAGCCAGGGTGGCCCTGGTGGAGAGGCATCTGCTCGGAGGAGACTGCCTGGTGACCGGATGCGTGCCCTCGAAGGCGCTCATCCGTTCCGCGCGCGCCGCCGCCGATGCGCGCCGGGCTGGGAGGCTCGGCGTGCACACGGGCGAGATCTCCGTGGATTTCCCGGCGCTGATGGAGCGCATGCGCGCGCGCCGGGCGGACATCGCGCGCCATGACGCGGCCCGGCGATTCAGAGACCTCGGGGTCGACGTCTACCTCGGAGAGGGCCGCTTCTCGTCGCCCTCGAGCCTCGAGGTCGACGGGCGGACGCTCCGCTTCGCGCGCGCCGTCGTCGCCACCGGAGCGCGGGCCGCCGTACCGCCGATCCCGGGCATCGAGGAGGCGGGCGTCCTCACCCATCAGTCGCTCTTCTCGCTGACGGAGCTGCCGGAGTCGCTGGCGGTCGTGGGCGGAGGCCCGATCGGCGCGGAGATGGCGCAGGCCTTCGCGCGCTTCGGATCGCGCGTGACCCTGATCGAGGCCGGGGTGCGGCTGATGGGTCGCGACGACGAGCGAGCGGCGTCCACCGTGATGGCGGCCATGCGCCGCGACGGCGTGGACCTGCGGCTCTCCAGCCGGGTCGCCCGTCTCGAGCGATCGGGTGAGCGGACGCAAGTCGTGATCGAGACGGCGGGCGGAGAGGAGATCGTCGAGGCGACTCACGTGCTGCTCGCCGCGGGACGCGCGCCGAACGTGGCAGGGATCGGACTCGACGAGGCGGGCGTGGAGCACGACCCGCGGACGGGCGTGAGGGTCGACGACCGGCTGCGGACCACGAACCCTCGGATCTTCGCGGCCGGCGACGTGGCCTCACGGCATCAATTCACTCACGCGGCCGACTTCCTCGCGAGGACCGTCCTGCGTAACGCACTGTTCTTCGGTCGAGCGAAGGCCTCGGACCTCGTGATTCCCCGGGCGACGTACACCGACCCCGAGGTCGCCCATGTCGGCTTGACCGTGGCGGAAGCGAAGGCGCGCGGGATCGAGATCTCGGTCATCGAGATCGAACTCGAGGACAACGATCGCGCGGTGCTCGACGCCGAGACCGAGGGCTTCGTGAAGGTCCTGCACGATCGGCGCGGCCGCGTGCTCGGCGGGACCATCGTCGCCGCCCATGCCGGGGAGATGATCGGCGAGCTCACGAGCGCTGTGCAGAACAGGACGAGCCTCGGGGCGATGGCGTCGGTCATCCACCCCTACCCCACGGTCGCCGACGCGATCCGGCGCGCGGGAGACGCGTACAACCGCACGCGGTTGACCCCGGGGAAAGCGAAGCTGCTCTCGCGACTGCTTCACTGGCGTCGGTAGATGGCGCTCGCCGCGGGTGGAACCGCGTTGATGCGACGCCCTGGCGACTCGCCCTAGGGGCAATCACTGCAAGGCTCCAGACCGTTGGCTTCCATGGACTTGGGGCCGCAAAGCGGGCTGTGAAGGCGGCCGGAATGAGCACTCCTAAGTGAAGTCACTGTCTGTCTGTAGGGTTGAACGCATCTGCTCCTTCCCGCAGCGGCACGCCGAGGCGGGGGATCTCTCAACGCAACCCCTCATGACTCGACTCATCACCGCCGTCGCTGCAGCGACCCTCGCCATCTGCGCGTCGGACCGCGCCGAGGCGCAGTTCGACCGCATGGCGACTCCCGCCGCCCCCCACTCCGTGCACGAGACCGTCGACGGGCTCATCGTCGCCGCGGACGAGACCGGCACCTACGTCTACGACGACTGGGACGCCTACTTCCGCTCCGGGTTCTTCTTCCGGCACGGCAAGCGCTGCGGCTCCGAGGCCCTCGCCCACCCGCAGATGGGTTTCCTGGGAACCCAGAGCGACTGCACGAGCATGTCGAACAACCCCGCGCCGGAGTACGACCCCGCCGGCGCCGGCGCCGCCGAGTACGACATCCCCGTCGTGTTCCACATCTTCTACGCGAACAACGGCAACGGGAACATCGACGACCAGCGCGCGATCGAGCAGATCCAGATCCTCAACGACGACTTCGCGTCCCTGACGAATTCGAAGATCCGGTTCCACCTCGCGACCGAGGATCCGAACGGCAACCCGACCAACGGCATCAATCGCTATCGGAACAACCGCTGGTACAACGACGGCGGCAACTACGCGACCCAGGTCGGCTGGGACACGAACCGCTACCTGAACATCTACTCGAACACTGCCGGCGGCAACCTCGGCTACGCGTACCTGCCGAACGGCGGCGGCGTCGTCGGCAGCAGCTTCGACGGAGTCCGACTGTTCTGGCGAGCGGTCGGCTACACCAACTACGCGCCCTACAACCTCGGACGGACGGGGACCCACGAAGTGGGGCACTACCTCGGCCTCTACCACACGTTCCAGAACGGCTGCGGCACGTCGAACTGCAACGCCAGCGGCGACCTCATCTGCGACACGAACCCCGAGAGCAGTCCGAACTACTCGGCCTGCTCTCCGAGCGAGCGGATCACGTGCGGCAACCAGGATCCGGTTCGCAACTACATGGACTACTCCGAGGACGCGTGCATGGACAACTTCACGATGGAGCAGTCCATGCGCATGCGCTGCACCATCGAGAGCTGGCGCGTCGACCTGACGACCTGGGAAGGCGGCGGAGGCCCTGGCACGCCGCCGGATCAGGCCACGGGGAACTCGCCTGCAAGCGGCGCGACGGGCGTTGCGACCAGCGCGACCCTCGCATGGGACGCGGCCGCTGGCGCCACTCAGTACGACGTCTACTTCGGCACCTCCTCAAACCCCGGCCTCGTCTCGGCGAACCAGTCGGGGACCAGCTACGACCCCGGAAGCCTCGCGACGGGCACGACCTACTTCTGGCGCGTCGACACCGAGAACGGTGATGGCGTGACGACCGGCGCGACCTGGTCCTTCACGACCGAGGCCGGCGGTGGCAGCGGCGGCGGCGACCTGCCCTTCACCGAGGGCTTCGAGTCCAGCTCCCTGGCCGGCTGGACCACGAGCGGAAACGTCCGCGTGGGGACCACCGCGGCGAGCGGCGTCTACGCGGCCGAGATCCGTCGAAACGGCTCGCTCTCGCGGACCCTCGACACGGGCGGCGCCACCAGCGTCACCGTGGACTGGAGCTGGCGCTCGAACGGCCTGGACTACCCGAGCGATGCTGCCTCCCTCACGATCCAGCACGTGGGCGGCTCCGTGACGGTCGACCTGAGCGCGAACGGAGGCTACGCCGGCGGTTCGCGAACGATCTCGGGCCTCTCGGGATCGACGGTCACGCTGATCTTCACCTGCGCAGCGAACCGGAACAACGAGCGTCTCTACATCGACGACATCTCGGTCCAGTAGACACCGGGGAAACGGGCGGGCGCTCGCCCGCCCGCAGGTTCCATCGCGCGGCGCGACGCCCCGTTCACGGGGAG
>CBFIJG010000072.1:0-18088 GCA_965662915.1 Planctomycetota bacterium
CCGCTGCGCCGTCCACCGACGCGCCCGCGGCCGAGTGACATTCGCGCGGACGGCGCGCGGTCGCGCGCCGTCCCGCAACATCCAGCACCGGCGCCGAGTGCCCCGCTGGCACCCCGTCCCGGGGCCGTTCCAGGGCTCGGCGCTGCTCCACATCGAACCCCTCCGTTCCCCAGAGCGGGGCGGCCCTGCGCCGCTTCCGATCCTCGCCCACCCGGCGCCACGGCGCCCACGGTTCGCGCCCCAGTCGGCGCGCCGCTGAATCCACCACCACGCACATGCCCGAGATCACCGCCCAACTGGTCCGTCAGCTCCGCGAGATGAGCGGCGCCGGCATGATGGAGTGCAAGAAGGCGCTCACCTCCACCGACGGCGACATCGACGCCGCTCTCGACGAGCTCCGCAAGGCGGGCCTCAAGTCGGCGGCCAAGAAGGTCGGCCGTGAGACGGCCGAGGGCCGCGTCGGCGTCAAGGTCTCCGACGACGGGAAGGTCGGCGCGATCGTCGCCCTCGCCACCGAGACGGATTTCCTCGCCTCCACCCCCGGCTTCATCGAGTTCCACCAGGCCCTGGTGGACCACGCTTACGACAACAAGCCCGGCTCCGTCGCCGAGATGCTCGAGCAGGGCTGGTCGACCGGCGGCACGGTCCAGGAGGCCCTCACCGCCAAGATCGGCGAGATGAAGGAGAACCTCCAGATCGTCGAGGCCTGCGCCTACTGCAACGACGGTGGCCAGGTCGCCGGCTACGTGCACCACGACAACAAGAAGGGCGCGCTCGTCAACGTGACGACCCCCGCGGACGCAGCCAAGGCGGGCGATACGCTCAAGCAGCTCGGCATGCACGTCGTCGTGTTCAGCCCCTCGGCCCTCGACGAGTCCGGCGTGCCGGAGTCCGACGTCGAGCGCGAGAAGGACATCATCCGCGACGGCCTGAAGGGCAAGCCCGAGGACATCCAGGAGAAGATCATGGTCGGTCGTCTCCAGAAGTTCTTCGCCGAGCGCACCCTCGTGGGTCAGCCCTGGATCATGGACGACAAGTCCTCCGTGTCGAAGGCCCTCGAGGCCGAGCTCGGCGCCGGGACCAAGATCGACGGCTACACCCGCGCGCAGCTCGGCTGAGCGGGACGCAGGCCGGCGCGCACCGGCCATCAGCTTCCACCGGGGAGCCTCCGCGAGGGGGCTCCCCGGTTCGCGTTCCGGGCGACACGGAATGCCCCGGGACCCGCGGCGGGTCTCGCCAGCCCATCGAAAAGGGACCATGGCGCGGGCCTCAGCAGGCGGCGCGCCGTAGAGTGCGCGCCATGGCGCCCAGCTACCGACGCATCCTCCTGAAGATGTCCGGCGAGGCCCTCGGATCGCCCGATTCCGGCCACGGCATCGACGCGGACCAGGTCACCAAGATCGCTTCCCAGGTCGCCCGCGTGGTCGAGCTGGGGGTGGAGGTCGCGATGGTCGTGGGAGGAGGGAACATCCTCCGTGGGGCCGAGTTCTCGGCCTTCGGCGGCCACCGCGCGAACGCGGACTACATGGGCATGCTTGGGACGGTCATCAACGCCCTCGCCATGTCCGAGGCGATCGAGCACCATGGCCGCGAGACCCGCGTCATGACCGCCTTGGAGATCCGACAGGTGGCGGAGATGTTCGTGCGGCGCCGGGCCGAGCGTCACCTCCAGCGCGGCCGCGTGGTGATCCTCGGCGCCGGCACGGGCAACCCCTTCTTCACGACGGACAGCGCCGCGGCGCTCCGGGCCAACGAGCTGGAGTGCGACGTGCTGATGAAGGCCACCAAGGTCGACGGCGTCTACTCCGCCGACCCGAAGAAGGACCCGGACGCCAAGCGCTACGAGACGCTGTCCTACAGCGAGGTGCTGATGAAGGACCTCAAGGTCATGGACGGCACCGCGATCACCATGTGCCGCGACCACTCCATCCCGGTGGTGGTCTTCGACATGTTCAAGGAGGGCAACCTCGAGCGCGTCGTGCGCGGAGAGCCCATCGGCACGACCATCGTGCCGGACGCTCAGGCGAGCTGACAGCACGGGGCTCGCGCCCTCCTCACCAGTCTTCACCCCCCCAGACCCACGACCGAGGATCCAGAGGATCCCGCGACCAGAACGATGAGCTACGACGACGTTCTCGCCGATGCCAGGGACCGCATGGAGAAGGCCCTCGGCCACACCCGCGACATGCTGCGGAACATCCGCACCTCCCGCGCCTCCTCGGCGCTGGTGGAGCACGTGCGCGTGGACTACTACGGCACGCCGACGCCACTGAGTCAGATCGCGCAGATCACGGTCCCCGAAGCGCGCACCCTGGCGATCAAGCCCTTCGACGCCAGCGTCCTGAAGGAGATCGAGAAGGCCCTCATGAAGTCGGACATCGGCATCGCGCCGGAGAACGACGGCAAGATCATCCGGCTCACCATGCCGCCGCTCAGCGGAGACCAGCGCAAGAAGTACGCGGCCAAGGCCAAGGACCTCGGCGAGGAGGGCCGGGTGTCGCTGCGGAACATCCGCCGCGACGCGAACAAGGAGGCCGACGCGCTCCAGAAGAAGAGCGACATCACCGAGGACGACAACCGAGCCCTCCAGGAGGAGATCCAGAAGCTCCTGAAGGAGTACGAGGGCAAGGTCGGCGAGGTGCAGGACAAGAAGACCAAGGAGGTCCTCGAGGACTGAGGCGCCGCGCCCGTGCGGCTGCGCGCGCGGCGTCCCGAGCGCGGTTCCGAGCCCCCGTCCTGGGGGTTCGAGGGCGCGAGCCAAACTCGTCGCTCTCCCCTTGAGATCACCTCGGGAAACCGTAGGATCTCCGCCCTCGCGCGCCGGATCCCGGTGGGCGAGGCCCCGGAAGGGCGCGTAGCTCAGTTGGTAGAGCAACTGGCTTTTAACCAGTAGGTCCCAGGTTCGAGCCCTGGCGCGCTCACCAGCCCGCACCGTCGCACGTCGACGGTGCGGGCTGGTTCTTTTTCCCCCGGAGCGCGTGGCAGGGCGGCGGCCGTTCGCGCCATGCCCGCGCCGTCTGCGCCCAGCCGGCGGCTCGGCGCCGGGGAGCCGATGGAGGGGATGTGGCGGGAGGGCCGCGGTCAGTCGGCGAGCGGTTGCGTGGTCTTCGCTTCGAGGCCCCCGATGCGGGGGAACGCCAGGGCCCAGGCCTGGCACCTGAGGCCGCCGACAAGGGCGCCGAAGACGAGCAGTTGTCCGATCCCCAGCCACACGCTCGCGAGCTCGCCGACGGCCCAGGCCGTCGCCACGATCGCCACGCGCGTGGCCATCTCCACGACGGCCATGCGCGAGGCCGTGAGCCGCTTGTTCCTCATCAGGCGCCAGGCGTGCAGGATCGCCGAGCCTGTCCCTCGCTCGTGGCGGACGAGGCTCGCCATGGCGAGCTCCTGCACGGCGCCCAGCGCGGCTCCGTAGCAGAGCGCAAAGGTGAGGCCGAGCCCATCGAGGACGACCCAGAGGGGCCGGAGCACCTCGACCTGGACGATGCTGCTCAGGAGCACGAGCGGCGCGAGCAGGGCCACGGTCGCGCAGGCCATCATCCCGAAGATCTGGAGCCACACCGCGACAGCGGAGACCTGGACGCGCCCGCCCAGGCGGAAGGCCCGAACGGCGTTCGCACCGCCGCTCTGGCCCTTGCCCTCGCTGGCGATCCTGGCGAGACCGGCCGCGACACGCACGCTGAAGAGGACGATGAACACCACCGCCGCGAGCCAGACAAGCAGGCTCTCGGGCACGGTGCCGGGGAGGAAGCTCTCGAACGCGGCGGAGACGCGACGTTCCACGGGGACGAGGGCGCTGACGCACAGCAGGCCGACGAGTCCGCCGAACACCCAGGCGAGCCCCATGATCTCGAAGGCGAGACCGGAGAGGCTGGGCAGAGGAGCCCGGCGGAGCGCTTCGCGCAGGACACGCGAGGCCTCCTCGGGGCTGTCCTCGCCAACGGGCCCCTGGACGAGGATCCCGGAGTCCGCGAGGGCGGTCGAGTCCAGCTCACTCGCCACTCCGCGCTGATCCTGCTCCATCACCATGGTGCGCGGTCCTCAGCTCCCGGCCGCCTCCGATGCGGCCCGACAGGCCGCCTCCACCTCTTCCACGATCTTGGGCGCTCCGTGGGTCAGCACCTCATGCCCCTCCGCTGTGACGACGACGTCGTCCTCGATCCGCACCCCGATCCCGCGCCAGCGCGCGTCGACCTCGGTGTTCTCGGGATCGACGTAGATACCGGGCTCGACGGTGAGGACCATCCCCGGCTCCAGGACGCGGGACCGGCCACCCTCGAAGTAGCGCCCCTGGTCGTGGACGTCGAGCCCCAGCCAGTGGCTCGTCTTGTGCATGAAGAAGGCGCGGTGGCTGCCCGCGTCGAGGACCTCTTGTCGCGTCCCCGAGACCAGTCCCAGCTCGATCAGGCCGTCGACGATGACGTCGAGGGCGGCCTGGTGGATCTCGTCGAAGCGCGCGCCGGGCTTCACGGCCTCGATCGCCGCGACCTCCGCGTTCAGCACCACCTCGTAGATGGCTCGCTGGTCGTCGCTGAAACGCCCGTTCACCGGGAAGGTGCGCGTGATGTCAGCCGCGTAGTAGCTCCACTCCGCCCCCGAGTCGACGAGGATCAGGTCACCGTCCGCGAGCGGCTGGTCGTTCTCGACGTAGTGCAGGATGCACGCATTGGCGCCTCCGGCGCAGATGTGGCCGTAGGCCGCGCCGGTCGAGCCGTTCGAGCGATAGGCGTGATCGAGGAAGGCCTCCACCTCGCACTCGTTGCGGCCAGGCTTCACGAATCCCATGAGGTCCCGGTGCGCGGCCGCGGTGAGCTCGGCCGCGCTGCGCATGAGCTCGAGCTCGTCCGCGGACTTGATGAGCCGCAGTTCGTGCAGCAGCGGCGCCGGGTCGAGCAGGGCAGCGGGCGGGCGAACCGCCCCGCGCGCGCTGGCTCGAAGCCCCGTGAAGACCTCGACCATCCTCCGGTCCGCCTCGCCGTCGTCGCCGAAGCGCCACGCGATCGCGTCGTGGCCCGAGAGCAGGTTCGGGAGCTCGTGCCACAGCCGCGCCACGTCGTGGGCCTCGTCCACGCCGAGGGCCGCGGGGGCGTTCTCGACGCCGAGCCGCCGGCCGTCCCAGATCTCGCGCTCCTTGTCCTTCGGCCGCAGGAAGAGGACGGTCCGAGCTGGCCGGTCCTCGCGCGCGGGGAGGAGGACGAGGCAGGCGCCGGGCTCGTCGAAGCCGGTCAGGTACCAGAAGTCGCTGTGAGGGCGGAAGCGATGGTCGGAGTCGTTGCTCCGGACCTTCGGCGTCGCCGTCGGGACGATCGCGGCGGCGCCGTGCGCAGCCAGTCGCTCGAGGTAGGCCTCGCGGTGTCGGGCGTGGAGAGATTTCTGCATGGGGCTCCTCAAGGGTACTCGCACCCGCGGCGTCACCCCTCCACGATCGGGCCCTTGGCTGGCCTCAGCGCGCTCGGGCGGGCAGGGCGCGGCGCTCGATGGCGCTCGTCACCGCACGCATCAGGCGAGCGGGGTCGGCGCTCCTGGTCAGATCGATCACGGCCCCTCGCACTGCGCCGCCCGCGGGTTCGTCCTGCGGGACGGCTTCGCGGACACGGGTCTCCACGCCCACCGCCCGACCCCAGGCTCTGACCACGTCGTCGAGAGCGGCCGGGGAAGGATCGCCGGTGCGGACCTCGAGGCCCGCCTCGAGCAGCGCCGCGGGCAGGGCCGCGCCCGGCGGGGTGGGGAGCTCGGCCGGCAGCGGCGCGAGCCGCGCGAAGACCGAGTAGCTGCCCTCCTCCGGATCGAGCGGCACGCGCACGGGATGGCGCGACCAGTCGATCGTCCTCGCGTCGGCTCCCTCCGGCAGGGGAACCTTCTCCCAGTCCACGTAGAGACTCTTGAGGCGGTAGCCCGCGGGCGCGGGGAGGACGAGGTCGATGGCGCCGCGGCTGCCCTGGATCTCCTGGAACTCGGCGACGACGCCCGAGCCGTCCACCTTGACCATGAGGTCGAAGCGCGCGTCTCCCGCCTGAAGTCCTGTCGCGGTGGCCTCTCGCCACTGGATCTGGCCGAACGGCAGGCGCTCCGTGGCGGGAGGCAGGAGCGGGCGCAGCGTCGTCGAGGTCTCGAGCGGCCCGGGGCGACCGGCCTCGCCCAGGACGGTGCCGAAGGGGACGCCCGGGAAGAGGTAGGGGACCACGCCGGCGAGTCCCTCCGGGTCACCCGCGCCCAGCGCCGATGCCCAGCGGTACGCGTCGTCGGGTCGGCCGTCACGGGCAGCGAAGCGGCACAGCCGCGCGACCGCCTCGCGGCGCCCCGGCGCGGTGGCGGCGGACGTCACGAGTCCGAGGTCCCCAGCCCAGGTCGCCCAGGGCTCGCCCTCGGCGTCCGGGGCCTCGGAGCCAGGGTCGGTGAGGTACGCCCAGGCATTCGTGCCAGCGCCCACCGAAGCCCAGGGCCGCCCCAGGGGCTCGTCGGGGAACGCGAGCCAGCTGGCGCTTCCGGCCTCGTCCTGGGGCACGGCGGGGCCCGCAGGGTTGCCGGCGTCGAAGGCGGGGAGGGAGAGGATGAGGCCGGCCGCGAGGGCCGCGGAGGCGAGGTGGAGGGCGACCATGTCCCCAGGAAGGTCGGCCTCGCCGGTCGGGGGGTCAAGGGGGGGGCGGGGATCCACGGGCTGCCTGCGCTTGCAGCGGCCCTCGCGATGGCCCACGCTCTTTGGTGCGCGGGCGCCAGAGCCCGCCGCTCCGCCCCGAAGACCTCCAAAGGACCACCTGTGATCCACGACGAACTCCTCGCGATCCTCGCCTGCCCCGAGACCAAGCAGCCCCTCGCGCTCGCGGACGACGCGCTGGTCGAGAAGCTCAACGCGGCCATCGCGGGAGGCTCGCTCCAGAACGTGGGTGGGGGAGCGGTGACCGAGCCGGTGGAGGGGGCACTCCTTCGGGAGGACGGTGAGGTGCTCTACCTCGTCCGCCACAAGATCCCGATCTGCATGGTCGACGACGGCGTCCGCACCGCCGACCTCTGATGCTCCTCTCGCGCGGCAGCGCGGCCGCGGAAGGGCCGCGCGCCGTCCGCCTGGGCTACTGCCTCAATCTCCATCCGTCGGAGACGCTCGCCGACGTCGAGCGCGCCCTCGAGGAGTTCGTGGCGCCCCTCGCCGAGCGTCTCGGGAGCGGCCGCGACTTCGGCGTGGGGATGTATCTGGGGGAGGGGCCCGCGCGCGCGCTCGCCTCGGACGGGGCCGCGCTCGAGAGGTTCGCGGACCGGGTCCGCGCGCTCGGCGTCGATCCCTTCACATACAACGCGTTCCCCCAGGGCGGCTTCCAGGAGGACGGGCTGAAGGAGCGCGTCTACGAGCCCGATTGGCGGACGCCCGAGCGCCTCGCCTACACCATCGACGTCGGCCGCGTGGCCGCGCGGCTGGCCGGCGATCCCGGGCGCGCGATCGCGATCAGCACTCACCCCGGTGCTTACGGCGCGGAGATCACCGACCGCAGCGGTCTGCGCGCCTGCGCCGAGGGCATGGCCCGGGCCGTGGGGGAGTTCGCGCGGATCGAAGCGGAGGGCGGACCGCGTCTCGTCCTCGCCGTCGAGGCGGAGCCCGACGCGTCGGCCAGGAACTCGCGCGCCCTCGCGGAGTCCCTGATGTTCGCGCGCCTCGTGGGCACGCGCGTCCTCGCCGATGAGTTCGGCCACCCCGTCGAGCTGACCGCGGGGCTCATGGAACGGCACCTGGGGACCTGCCTGGACTGCTGTCATTCGGCGGTGGAGTTCGAGGAGGCCGCGCTCGCCGTGGAGCTCGCGAACATGGGCGGGCCCCTCGGCAAGATCCAGTTCTCGAGCGCGCTGCGACTCGAGGCCCCGGCGGCGCACCCCGCCGCTCGCGAGGCGCTCCTCGGCCTCGACGAGCCGCGCTTCCTCCACCAGGTGACCGCGCGCGCCGCGGGCGAGTTCTTGCACCTGAACGACCTACCGGCGCTGCGCGAGGCCGCCCGCGACGCCGAGGGGGCCTGGGCCTGCGCCGACGAGTGGCGCTGCCACTTCCACGTCCCCGTGGATCTCGAGCGCGCCGCCGGGCTGGCGACGACTAGGGACCACGCAGACGCCGTCCTGAGGTCGGCGCTGGCCCGCCCCTCCGACGAGGAACTCCACGTCGAGATCGAGACCTACACCTGGAACGTGCTGCCCGAGTCCGCTGGCGCGCCGCGCGACGGCGCCGCGGTGATCGACGGCCTGGAGCGGGAGTACCGGCACGTCCTCGATCTGCTCGGGGCGGAGGGCTGGTCGCCGGGCAAAAACGCCCCGGCTCGGGTTTGACACCCTCCAGACCCGGTCCTATTCTCCCGCCCGTCGATTCGTCGACACCCGTGGCCCTATCGTCTAGTCAGGCCTAGGACACCAGGTTTTCATCCTGGCGACGGGGGTTCGAATCCCCCTAGGGTCACCATCCCCGGGCATTGCTCCCCGCGGCCTCCGCCGCGCCGGCGCAGGGCTCGGGGATCTTCTTTGATCGGCGGTTCCAGACGGCCTCCAGCCGCCGCGCGAACGGCCTCCATGCGATGTCTTGCGAAGACGGACCCCCCGTTGATTGGGCGCGACTCGAGTTCCTCGAGGACGAGACTCCCTTCGCCGCCCGCTACGACGACGTCTACTGCTCGAGGAGCGGCCGGGGCCAGGCGGCTGAGGTCTTCGTCGGCGGCAACCGCGTGGTGGAGCGCTGCGTCGCCGCGCGCAGCTTCGCGATCCTGGAGACCGGGCTGGGGCTCGGGCTCAACCTCGTGGCGACCCTGGGCGCTCTCGGAGGCGCCGGGCGGGGAGCGCCGCTGCGACTGCGCTACGCGGCCATCGAGCTCCATCCGGTCCACCCCGAGGATCTGGAGCGGGTCCATCGCGGGGTCCCGGTCGCGCGCCCCTTCCTGGACGCCTATCCAGCGCTGGTCCGCGACGGCCGGGCGACGCTCCTGATCGGGGAGGACCTCGAGGTCGAGCTCCAGCTCCAGCTCGGGGACGGAGCCGCCGCCCTCGCCCGGATCGAGGGCCCTTTCGACGCGCTCTACCTGGACGGGTTCGCGCCGGCGCGGAACCGGCGCATGTGGAACCACGAGGTCTACGGGGAGCTCGCGCGGCTCGCCCGGCCGGGCGCGACGCTCGCGACCTACAGCGCCGCTTCAGGTGTCCGCGAGGGACTCGCCGAGGTCGGGTTCCACGTGACGCGGGTCGCGGGTTTCGCCCGCAAGCGGCACCGGATCATCGGCGAGCGCCGGTCCTGAGGAGCGCGGGCCCTGCCGGGATCCGGAGCGCGGGGGCGCGTACGTCGACTTGACTCATGGGCGGAGCGGCACTCGCTACCATCGTCACGATGCCCAAGCTCCAGATCTCACGACGGCGGATCCTCCGCGGCGCGGCCGCGGCCGGGGCCCTGGCCGCCACGGCTCCCGCCGTGAGGGCCGGCCGGCTCCAGGACTCCAAGCTCAAGCTCGCGGCCGTCGGGACCGCGAACCGGGGCGCGGCCAACATCGCCGGCGTCCTCGGCGAGGACCTCGCCTACCTCTGTGACGTGGACGCGAGGCACCTCGCGCGCGGCGTGGAGCAGGTGAAGGCCGGAGGCGGTCCCGTCCCCTCCACCTTCATCGACTGGCGCGAGATGCTCGCCACGGTCGAGGACCTCGACGGGGTCGTGGTCTCCACCCCCGACCACACCCACGCGGCCATCGCCCGGGCCGCGCTGCGGCGGGGCCTGCCCGTCTACTGCGAGAAGCCCCTGACCCGCACCATCGGCGAGGCGCGGCAGCTGCGCTCCCTGGCGGTGGAGGCGGGCGTACCCACGCAGATGGGGACCCAGATCCACGCGCGGTCGAACTATCGCCGCGTCGTCGAGGCGATCCGCGCGGGCCTGATCGGAGAGGTGCACACGGTCAAGGTCGCCTGCTCCAAGAGCTGGTCCCGCGGCCGCCGTGCCGCGACCAAGCCGGTGCCCGAGGGGCTCGCCTGGGACCTTTGGCTCGGCCCGGCCGCCGCGCGCGACTACCACGATGGCCTGCACCCCGCGGGCTGGCGCCGCTTCTGGGACTACGGCAACGGCACGGTGGGGGACATGGCCTGCCACTGGGTCGACCTCGTGCACTGGGCGCTCGATCTCGGAGTCCCGCAGACCGTCGAGGTCGAGGGTCCGCCCTACGCTCCCGAGATTCCCGGGACCGACGGGGCGAGCCCGAAGGTGGAGGGGACTCCGGCGTGGATGCACGTGCGCTGGGGTCACGCCGCGACGCCGCAGCGTCGCGCGGTCGACGTCCACTGGTACGACGGGGGGCGCAAGCCCGAGGACGTTCCGCTGCCCGACTGCCACGTGTTCATCGGTGCCCGCGGGCGGATCGTGAGCACCTACGACACGATGAGCGTCGAGCTCGACGACCCCGCCGCGGAGTGGGTGCAGCCCGAGCCCTCGATCCCCGAGTCCCCCGGCCATCACGTCGAGTGGCTCGACGCCATCAAGGGGGAGGGGCCCGCGCCGCTCTGCGAGTTCGGCTACGGCACGCGCCTGACCGAGACGGTCCTGCTCGCGTGCCTCGCGTACCGCTCCGGCGGCAAGATCACCTGGGACCACGAGAAGGGCGTCGCCAGCGCCGGGCAGGAGCTCGTGGCCCAGCCCGAGCGCGAGGGCTGGGACGTCTGAGCGGGCCCGAACGGGCGGCGCGGCGTGGCCCGCTCCGGGCGCGCTCTGGCGAGGAAGCTCGATCCGCTGCCGGGCCGCTCCACGGCGCGTCATCGCTCTCGGCGCCCGGGGCCAGGGATCCGGTTCGCGCATCGACGATCCGGGCGGCCTCCGGGTGGACGGGAAGCGAGACGACCGTCGGCGCGGTCCGCGGTCAGGCGCGAGGGTGGGCCTTCTCGTAGATCTCGGCGAGCCGGGCCACCGAGACGTGCGTGTAGATCTGGGTCGTCACGAGGTTCTCGTGGCCGAGGAGCTCCTGGACCGAGCGCAGGTCCGCGCCCCGATCGAGCAGGTGCGTCGCGAAGCTGTGGCGCAGCGTGTGCGGTGTCGCACGACGGTGGATGCCTGCGGCCAGGACATGCTTTGCCACGATGTTCTCGAGGCTGCGGGTCGTGAGCCGCGTGCCGCGCTGGCTGAGGAAGAGCGCGTCCACGGCCGCCGTGGTGGGGGCGGGGCGTCGCGGGTCGGAGAGGTACTCGACCAGCGCGTCTTTCGCGAAGCTCCCGATGGCCACGAGCCGCTCCTTGCGCCCCTTGCCCAGGACCCGGGCGACGCCCCGGTCGAGGTCGAGGTGCGCGCGGTCCAGTCCGACGGTCTCGGAGGCGCGCGTGCCCGCGGAGTACATCAGCTCCAGGATCGCGCGGTCCCTCGTCCCCAGCGGGACGCTCACGTCGGGGGCGGCGAGCAGCCGCCCGATCTCCTCCTCCGAGAGGACGCCGGGGAGGTGGCGCGCGGACCTTCGCTGGCGCAGTCCCACCGCGGGGTTCACGTCGAGCCGGCCCTCGTCCACGAGACCCTTGAGGAAGGTGCGCGCGGCCGAGAGCCGCCGCTGGATCGTCGCCCTGGAGAGGTCGCGCGCGTCCAGGTCTCCCAGCCAGCCGCGGAGGGCGCGAGGTGTGATGCCCTCTGGCGCGGTCACGCCGCGACCCTCGAGGAAACCCACGAGGTCGGCGAGATCGCGGGAGTAGGCCTTGATCGTGTGCTCCGATGCGCCGCGTGCGGCGCTCATCCGCTCGAGGAAACGATCCACGAGGAGGTCGAGGCCCGAGGCCTCGGCGGCGGCGTCGGAGGGAGCCGTCAACGCTCCTGGCGGCGGCGCTTCCGGTCGCCGCGGACGCGCTTCGAGCTCGCGCCTTCTTCCTTCTCGTCGGCGCCGGCCTTCATGGCGCTGGCCTGGGCGCGGAGTCCCGCCAGGAGGACCTCGCGGGACTTGGGGTTGATGCCGGCCGTGAAGCCCTCCGCCTCGCAGCGGGCGAGGGCGTCGATCAGCTCGGCGCCGGCGGCGGCCTGGGCCGCGGTGAAGGTCTTGAGGGCCGTCACCTCCCGCTCGAGGGCCTCGACGCGGGCTTCCATGGCGGTCGCCCCGTGGATGCCGTCGCCGGTCTCGGGGGATTGGGGGCTCGAGAAGGCCAGGGCGGCCGCGGTCAGCGCCCCGAGGGCGCACAGGAGGAGGTTCTGGGAGCGCATCATGACGCCGTTCCTATCGACCTTCCGGGCCGCTGGGTGAAGCTGGAACCCCCGGGAGGCGCCTGGTGATGGCCAGGGGGGCCAGGAGGACCACCGCGGCGGCCCCGTAGGGCGCGATGCTGCCCAGCCCGAAGTAGAGGGCGCCCCCGGCGATCGGACCCAGGACCCGGGCCAGGGAGCCGAAGCTCCGGAACACCCCGAGCGCGAATCCCTGGCGGTCGTCGGGGACGTAGCGGCTCGCGAGGCTCGAGAAGCTGGGCATGACCATCGAGCTGCCCATGGCCACGAGGAAGAGGCCCGCGTAGAGGATCCTGGCCGACTCCTCCCTGGTCACCAGCGCGATGAGCACGAAGCCCGGCAGGGTCATGGCCATCCCCATGAAGGCGACGGCGCGTTCGCCGCGCTTGGGGACGAGGCGCCGCACGAGCCCGCCCTGGACGAGGGCGATGATCAGGCCGATGAACACGAACATCATCGCGTTCTGCTTGGGCCCGTAGTCGAGGTGCTCGTTGGCGAGGAACACGAGCGTGAACTCCATCGCTCCGAAGGCGACGAAGTAGACGAAGTACGCGAGGTTGAGCGCCTTGACCCCGGGGAAGTCGAGTCGCGCCAGCGCGCTGAAGGGGTTGAGCCCGCGCCGCTCCTCTCCCGCGCCGGGCCCTTGCACCCGCGTCTCCGGGAAGCGCGCAGCCGCCCACGCGAGGTTCAGGAGAGCGAGTCCGAGCGCCAGAACAGCCGCGCCGCTGAACGGGTTGACGCCGGCGTCGGCGGCTCCTTCGAAGAGGCCGGTCAGGTCCCAGCCCGAGGCCAGGCCGCCGAGCGCGGGGCCGACCACGAATCCGAGGCCGATGCCCGCGCCGAGGATGCCCATGCCCTTGGCGCGATCGCTCCCCTTGTGCGTGTCCGCGACGGCCGCGGACGCCGTGGAGATGTTTCCGGCCATCACGCCGCCGAACAGCCGCGCGAAGACGAGGAGCCAGAACGTCCCCGCGAAGAACCACACGAGGTAGGAGAGCGCCGTCCCGAGGAGGGTGACGAGGATCGTCGGCCGGCGGCCGATGCGGTCGGACACGGCGCCCCAGATCGGCGCGAACAGGAACTGCGCGCCCGAGTAGAGGGATCCCAGGAGGCCCCCGAAGAGGACGATGACCGCGAAGTCGTCGTCGCCGACCATGCCCGCGAGCGAGGCGGCCAGCCGGCCGACGGCGCTGCCGTCCCCCTCCTTCCCGACGTACCACTCGAGCATCTCGGGGAAGAGAGGGAAGATGATCGAGAATCCGACCATGTCGAGGAACACGGTCAGGAAGACGAGGCCGAGGATGCCCCGGCGGGGGGCGGAGCCTGCGCCCGGGTCGGAGGTCGGGGATGCCATGGGGCGGTTGTACGCGAGGGGCGCCCTGCGATGCGAGCGGCGCTGCGGCTACGATCCCGGCGTGATGTCAGATTCGGCCCGCCCCTCGACCCCGGCGCTCCTGCCGATCAGGCCGCGCGCGTTCTCCCTCCGTGCCGCGCCGTGGGGCGCCCGACTCGACGTCGAGACGGCCCTCTTGGCGCTGGAGGACCGCCGGGGGCTCGTCTGCCTCGACAGCGCGGGAGGGGCGCCCGCCCGCTGGTCGCTCATCGCTTTCGATCCGCTGGTGAGCTTCGAGGGCGCGGCTGCGCCTGCGGATCTGGACGGCCTCGCCGCGGAGCTCGCGCGCCTGCGGATCGATCCGCGGGCCCTCGCGGACCCGCTCGTGGCCTCCTCGCCCTTTTGCGGTGGCTTCCTCGGAGCGCTGTCCTACGACCTCGGGGTTCGCGGGGAGGATCTCGATCTGCCCGCGCCCGAGTGGCCGGCCCCGCCGATCGTGGGGGGGCTCTACGGGGACTGGCTCCTCATCGAGCCCGGGTCGGGAGGCGCCACGCTCTTCCTGTCCGACGCGCCGGGGCGCGCGCCGGCGGCCGGGCGGAGCGCCGCGATCCTCGGCGCGCTCGAGGAGGCGGCGACGGGGCCCCGTCCGGGAACGCTCGCCGGCGGCGAACCGGCCCTCGCGGAGCGCGCCGTCCCGGCGGAGGAGCACATGGCACGCATCGACCGGACCCGCGCGCTGATCGAGGCGGGCGAGATCTACCAGGCCAACATCGCCCACCGGCTGAACGTCGAGGTGGCCGCCGCGGACGTCGACCTGTACCGGACCCTCCGGGCCGCGAACCCCGCGCCGTACATGGGGCTCTGCCGCTTCAGGTTCATTGACGGCGCGGCGGGCTCGCTGCTGTCCTCCTCGCCCGAGCTCCTGCTCGAGCTCGGCCCCGACGAGGAAGGCGCGCGCGTCGCGCGCACCCGTCCGATCAAGGGGACGGCACCGCGCGGGCACTCACCGGCCGAGGACGCCGCCAGCCGCGCGAGGCTCCTCGCGAGCGACAAGGACCTCGCCGAGCTGGCGATGATCGTCGACCTCGAGCGCAACGACCTCGGACGGGTCGCCGAGGCCGGCGGCGTCGAGGCGCGCGGATTCCCGACCCTCGAGAGCTACGCCTCCGTGCACCACCTCGTCGCTGACGTGCGCGCGAGCGTGCGCCCCGACGCGACGGCGATCGACGTCGTCGGCGCGCTCTTCCCGGGCGGCTCGATCACGGGTGCACCGAAGCTGCGGAGCATGGAGGCGATCGCCGTCCTGGAGGTGGAGGGGAGGGGCTTCTTCACGGGGTCGCTGGGCTTCGTCGACGCGCGCGGCCGCGCGTCGTTCAACATCCTCATCCGCACCCTCGTCCACCGTGAGACCGACGAGGGACGCGAGGTCTCCTTCCACGTGGGGGGAGGGATCACCTGGCGCTCGGACCCCGCGCTGGAGGACGCGGAGACGAGGCACAAGGCGGACGGGATGCTCCGGGCTCTCGCGCCCCATGCGATCGTGCGAGCGAGGTCGCACGGTGGTGACCTCCAGGGGGGACGCCTGGACCAGCCCTCGCATACGCAGCACTGACAGGAGGCGTGGCACGGGCCTTGCTCCCGTCGCTTCGCGCGGCGCTCCTCGCGCCGTTCCGAAGCCGGGCGTGGGTCCGCGTCCTTGCGGACGCGCGCTCCAGCGCCGAGGATCCACCCCGCCGACGCCGGCACGGAGCCGCTCTCCCGGCGACCCACCGGACCGGCTGCCGCGGCGCCACCCTCCATACGATTCAGATGATCACGAAGACCCGAGCCCTCGCCCTCGTCCTCGCCGCCTGCCTCGGCGCGTCGAACCTCCCGGTCGCGCTCGCCGCCACGCCGGCCGCCGCTTCTCAGGACGAAGAGGATAAGCCCGACAAGCGCCCCGAGATCAAGGAGGCCCTCGCGGCCTTCAAGAAGCACGTCTCCAAACGCGGCGACGAGGACGTCGAGGCGATCGCGATCATCGATCAGATGCTCCAGGAGTTCCCCGAATCCGGGCCGAAGGACCGCAAGGCGATCGCCAAGGAGATCGGGGCCGTCTTCAAGCTCAAGCGCAAGCCGTCGAAGGAGAACATCCTCGACAACAAACTCTTCAACGCGGCGGCGATCGCGCTCGGTCGTATGGGGCCGGAGAGCGTGAAGGACCTGGTGAAGTGGTCCGACCACAAGAACTTCGACAAGAACGTCGAGGTCAAGTGCCGGATCATCCGCTCGCTCGGCAAGACCGAGGACGAGGACGCCGTCGAACCGCTGATCGACTTCCTCGGCCATCACGACGCGCAGGTCCAGGCCGCCGCTGCCGAGGGGCTCGGGAACTACGGCGAGGCCGAGCAGAAGGAGCGGAAGAAGATCTTCAAGAAGATGCTCGACCAGCTCACACGCGTGAAGAACATCATCGACGTCAACCAGGTCGATCCGATCGAGCGCAAGCGGTACGACATCATCGCCGGCCCGATGCTCACGAGCCTCCAGGTCCTCTCCGGGAACGACGAGATCCGCGATCCCACGGAGTTCCGGCGCTGGTGGAACAAGAACAAGAAGAAGGACTGGGACGAGGGGAACAAGGACTGAGGCGCGGCGTCCACGCCCGTCCCATGGTGACGCGTCCCCGCACTCGAGGCGTGCTCCGGCGCGCCCGGCGCCGCGCTGTCGCGCGAACTGGTCGCGCCTCCGCGTACTTGCTCTTCCTTCCGTCCGCGGCGCTGCTCGTTCTCGCGCTCTGGCAGCGCGGCCGGAGTCCGGTCGCGCCGGCGCCGTCGAACGCGCCGTCCGTACCGGAGCGCGTCGCCGAGGACGGTGAGATCCCGGGCTGGGACGGCGCCCTCGAGCTGGAGGAGGGCGTGATCCTCTCCGCCCGGCTCGAGCGTCTCCACCCCGTTCGCGAGCGGCAACTGTTCGACGTGGGCGCGCTCCGCGAGCGGTTCCCGGACACGGCGGCAGCGGGGGGCGAGCCGTGGCGCCTCGTGCTGACCGCGGCGAGCAGCGGAGGGCCCGTGGGAGCGGTCGCCGTTCGGACTCTCGCCGGACTGCGCGTGGGGGACCTGCGCGCCCTCGCGAGCGGTGATGGTGCCGCGGCGGCCCCCGGGCCGACGCACCCCCTGACCACCCTCCTCACGCCTCCGGCCGGCGCGTTGCGAGCCGGAGAGACGGTGTCCCTCGTCCTCTGGGGCGAGGCCCCTGATGGTCCCGTGGCGGTGGGACTCCCGGGCGTGGAAGCCGAGCTGCGTCTGGCCCCCTCCGTTCGCGAGGGGAGCGCGGCGACGTCGGCCGTGGCCGCGATCGATGCACGCGAAGGTGCGGCCCCGGGCGGGGAGGAGCAGCGATGAGCATCGCGGCCGTCCTGCTCGCGCTTCCCGTCCTGGACCCCTCGGCCATCGCGGGCCACCAGGACACCGGACCCGGGCCGGCCCCGGTGGCCGGCGCCGCGCAGGACGACGCGCTGTGGTCGCGACGCGAGCTCGAGCTGCTGACGCGGATCGCCGATCTGGAGACCGAGCTGCGAGCGGCCCAGGAGCGGGCCATGCGGCAGCAGCAGGAGTGGATCGACTACGTGCGTGTGCTCCAGGGCTTCGAGGCGGTGCGCCTCCCCGAGCCCCCCGAGTTCCTGGCGGAGGCGTTGAAGCCGAAGCCGGATCCGGCGGCGGAGGCCCTCGCACGGCGAGAGGCTCTCAGGCGCGCGCGAAGCGCCGAGGTGGGCCGGCGGCTCCAGGCCTTGCTCATCGCCGACGGCGTCCGCGGCGTCGACTTCCTCGAGACCGGTCTGCTCCACGAGCGCAACGGGCGTTCCTGCGTGGGACCCGTGGTGGCGCGGCTGCTCGACGACCGCGGGCGCCTCGTCGGAATGGTGCGCGCCGAGCACCTGCATCTGGAGGTGAGCCGGGCCGCGCGCGTGGTCACCGTCGTCCTCGAGGACGGCTTCGAGTCGCGCGCGGGCGTCCGGACCCCGTTCCCGGCTCCCGCGGGCGCGACGCCGGCGGACACCAGAGCTCCTGACGTCGACGCGGCTGCGCCCGCCGGGGTCCGGCGGATCGCCTTCCCCTCGGTGGACCCGCGGCCGTGGATCGAGGCCGTCCCCGAGCTCGTGGATCGTGACGACGTCGACGCCGATCTGGACGATGGCACGTGGGACCTGCCGGGCCTCCGTGTCCGTCTGACCCAGCTCCTCGCGGCGTCGGCGCCCGCGGGGGCAAGCTCGTGGCGGATCGCGGGCCTCGGCGGCGTGCGGCAGCGGCGCCTGATGGACGTGCAGTTCGTTGAGCTCGACGCGGCCGGGAGGGTGCGGCGCCGCGTGTTCGCAGACGCGGCGGAGGTGCGCGTGCCCGAGTCCGGGAGCGTCGAGATCCTTCTCCGCGATGGGTCGGTGAAGCGCGGTGCGCGCGTGGCTCCGTTCCTCGACGGGACCTACCGCATCCTGCTGCCCTTCGCGGACGCGCCCACCTGGCGGGCCTCGGAGATCCCGCTGGCCGCGCGCTGAACCAGGCCGATCGTTCTGACCGAAGCCGGTGGGGGTGTAA
>CBFIJG010000073.1:0-17633 GCA_965662915.1 Planctomycetota bacterium
CGGGCGGGTCCCGCTGGAGGAGCTCGCGCCGCGCCTCGCCGCTCACGCCGCGGCCGATCCGCGGCCCCTCGTCGTGGAGCTCGCGGGCGGGCTCGAGGTGCCGCTCACGGACGACGTGACGCAGCTGGACCACCTGGCGGTGCATCCGCGCCCTCTCGTGCTCGTGGCGCGCAGCGGGCTCGGTACCCTCAATCACACGCTTCTGTCCCTGGCCGCGGCGCGCGCTCGCGGCCTCGAGGTTCGCGCGCTGCTGCTGGTCGGTCCGCCGCATCCCTCGAACCGCGCGACCCTGGAGCGGCTCGGGCGCGTACCCCGGGTCCTCGAACTCCCTCGCCTCGATCCTCTCGACACTCCCTCCATCGACGCATGGCTCCAGCGAAACGACCTGTCTGGGATCCTCCCAGGGGAATGACCCCCGACTCGCCGGTCGCCGAGGCTCCGGCGGAGCGCTCCCTCGTCGAACGTGATCGCGCGCGGGTCTGGCATCCCTTCACCCAGATGGGCCTCGAGCGGGACCCGGTTCCGGTCGCGAGCGCGTCGGGCGCTGTCCTCACCCTGGAGGACGGTCGTGAGATCATCGACGCCGTGTCGAGCTGGTGGACGTCACTCCACGGCCACGGCGAGCCGGCGCTCGTCGAGGCCATGGCGAACCAGGCGCGGACGCTCGACCACGTCATGTTCGCGGGCACGACCCACCGCTGGGCGGTGGAGCTCGCGGAGCGGCTCTGCGAACTCGCGCCCGGCCCGCTGACGCGCGCCTTCTACTCCGACAACGGCTCCACCGCGGTCGAGGTCGCTCTGAAGATGGCGCTCCAGGCGCATCAGCGGCGTGGACACCCCGAGCGCCGCGTCTTCGTCGCGCTCGAGGGCTCGTACCACGGAGACACCTTCGGGGCGATGGCGGTGGGGGATCCCGACCCGTTCTTCATGCCCTTCAAGTCGTTCCTGTTCGACGTGGAGCGCGTCCCCGCTGACGCCGACGCCCTCGAGGAGGCGCTCGAGCGCCTCGGGGAGCGCGCTGCCGGGGTCATCCTCGAGCCGCTCGTCCAGGGCGCCGCGGGCATGTGGATGCACGGGGCGGACTTCGTGCGCGCGGCGCGGCGAGCCACCTCCGAGCGCGGCCTCTACCTCGTCGCGGACGAGGTGATGACCGGCTTCGGCCGCACGGGAGAGCTCTTCGCGTGCGCGCGCGCGGGAGTCGAGCCGGATCTGCTCTGCCTCGCCAAGGGATTGACGGGCGGCGTGACGCCCATGTCGGTGACCCTCGCGACGGAGAAGCTCTTCGAGCTGTTCTATTCCAACGAGCGGGCCCATGCGTTCTTCCACGGCCACTCGTTCACGGCGCATCCGATCGGCTGCGCGGTGGCGCTGCGGAGCCTGGATCTCGTGATCGAGCGGGACGTCCCCGCGGTGCTCGACTCGATCGGCGCGGAGATCGAGCACGCCCTCCGTGACCGCCTCGTGCCCGACAGGGCCGCCAACCTGCGGCGCACCGGTGGCATCGTCGCCTTCGACCTCGCCGATCCGTCGGCCGACGGCTATCTGGCGGATCGCACGCTCGTCCTGCGGCGGCTCGCCGTCGACTCGGGCGTGCTGCTCCGGCCCCTGGGGAGCGTGGTCTACGCCATGCCGCCCGCGTGCCTGACGCAGGAGCAGCTGCGTCGCGTCGTGGACGCGATGGTGATGCTCTCGGAGTCCTGAGCGCGCGCCGCCGCCCGGTGGAACGGAGAGCGCCCCCGTCCGCCGAGGCGGACGGGGGCGCTCTCCCGTCAGGCATCTTCCGCGATCAGGGGAAGATCATCTCGAGGCCAACGGTGAAGTTGGAGGTCGGGATGCCGCCGCCGGTCTGGTCCCGGAACCAGCCCTGGAAGTAGCGCGTCTCGCCGGGCTGGATCCCGACGATCTGGGTCGACGTCGGGATGACGTCCATGTCGACCGGGACGAAGGCCAGGCCGAGGAAGGACGAGTCGAAGACCGCCCCGCCGACGCTGCGGCCGATGTCGCCGGTGACGCAGAGGTTACCGCTCGAGCCGCCCTGGTTCGGGAGGAAGCCCGAGGTCAGGGAGGTGATCACGATGCCGAAGGCGTTGGTCGGCAGCCCCGTGAGGAGCAGGTCGAAGCTGCGCCCGGGGAGGTTGACGTTGACCGCGTCGATGTCGCCGATCTGACCCGAGGAGTTCGGGTTGCCCTGGCAGTAGTTCGTCTGGCTGAAGCCGCCGCCCTGGGAGTCCGGAACCTCGAGGGCCACGGCCTGGTCCCCGGGGTTGCCCGGCTTGAAGAGGCCCAGGGTCACGTCACCGCTGGTCGGGGCCGCGTCGGACGTGAACCAGAAGCTGTAGGTCGTGCCCCAGCGGATCGCGTTGCCGTTGCTGTCCTGCGCGAAGGTCTCGCACTGCCAGGTCAGCTCGCCGCCGATGTTGGTGCTGGTCCAGGACGTGTTGGTGTAGGGCTCACCGGAGTGGTACTGCGGGAACGACATACCGATCTGCGTCACGTTCGAGGACCCGACCGGGACGGTGAAGCTCTGGCCGCTGAAGTCACTCGTGTTGTTGAACACGGCGTACTCGTAGCGGAACGTGCCGTCGCCGTTGTCGATGACGTTGCTACCGGCGATGAACTGGCCCTCGCCGGGGACGTTGATATCGGCGACGATGGCGCCGGCCTCGATGGTCGGCCACGCCTCGAGGGCGGCCTCCTCGCGGACGGTCGACCCGCCGATGCTGAGGCGCCAGGCGCCCTGCGTCGTCGAGCCGGGGCGGCTCAGGGGGCACCACGAGACGTTGTTGGCACCGTTGCCGGCAGCCGAATCGTCGGGGGAGATGTACTGGGCCTCGCCGAAGTAGAGGGCGGTCGGGTGGAGCCCGGGGTCGACGTCGTCGTTCGCGACCTGGATCCGCTTGAAGACGCGGTCACCGGACTGGCCCTGGGCGAAGTACGGGTAGGGGAACGCGCCGGTGAAGGCGTTGACCTGGAAGCGCGGGCCCAGACCACCCTGGGAGCCGTTGAGGCCCGAGCTGTACGGGTCGGAGCAGCCGACGCCGAGTCGCGAGCCGGTGCCGGACGAGTTGCAGGAGCAGCAGAGGTTCTGCTGCAGCGCGGTGAAGCCGTGCTTGAGCCAGCTCATGCCGACCTGCTCGAAGCGGCCGTTCTCCGCCCGGTAGATGTTCTGGCCGATGACCGGGTGCTGGTTGTTGTTCGAGATCCAGAGCAGCTCGTCGGTGCCGACGTTGCAGGAGGTCGTTCCGAGCGCGTAGCCCCCCATGCCGCCGGTGGCGCCGTAGTTGGAGATGCCCGGGATCTCGCCGACGATCACGTCAGCGCCGGTCGCGGGGTTGCTGCAGGAGTCCGGGGGCGCGACGGAGATCTCGAACTGACCCGGGCCGCTGGCGCTGCCGTTCCAGGCGCCGACGCGGATGTAGTAGGTCGAGCCCGCGGATGCGGAGAAGGAGATCGTGGACTGGAGGCCGCACGCGTCGTCGTTGCACGCGATGGACGAGCTGCCGCAGCTCGCGTAGGCCGCGAGCACCGTGTCGAAGCTGACGAGGCCGCAGGTCGAGACCCTGAACGTGTCGTTCGAGGGAGCGGTCCACGCGAACCAGACGTCCCGGCCGATGGAGCCGCAGGGCGCGCTGCCGCTGTTGGTCGAGCCCGAGGAGTTGAACGCGAAGTTGCCCAGCCCGTTGATGGCGGGGGCGCCCGAGCAGTCGTCGGCGCCCTGGGCGGCGGCGCCCGAGGCCAGGATCAGCCCGAGGCCGGCGGCGGCGGGGGAGAGAAGAGCTCGCATGGAGTGATGGAAGGGGAGATGGGGACCGGGAAGTGTTCTTCGCCGCGGGCGGCGTCCGGGAAGGAGCGCCGGCGGACCCTGGCGGGCCACGCGGACTGGTCGCTGAGCAATCAGGACGTTGCGCGGAGACGTTTACGTTCCCTGAATTCTCACCGATGGAGCGACGATCGGTCCATGCGGCGCTTCGCCACATTGTTCTGGCCCGATTCCCTGGTCAGGAGCGGCGACGCAGGGGGGTCATCGGCGTTCCCGCCCCAGCCGTGCCTCCAGCGCCCCCTGGAGGCCCTCCGGGTCACCTGTCCCGATTCGAAACAGCTTCCCGTCCGTCAGACGGAGCTCGACGGCGTCGAGCCCGGCCACGTTCCAGAGCCAGCCGTGGGGCGTGAGGCGGATGCCCCAGCCGTACCACCAGCGGTTCCGGACCCGCGCGGTGCTCTCGATCCGGTCGAGGGCGATCGTTCGCCGGATCAGCCCGACCCCGAAGCGCAGCCGCACCGCGTCCTCGTCCACGCGGACCTCGAGGGAACCGAAGCTCGCGAGGAAGAGCGCCACGACCGCCGCGAGGGTGAGACCGGGCACGAGTGCGTCTCGCAGGAAGAACACTCCGGCGACGAGCAGCAGGCTGAGCACGAAGACGATCAGGGAGCCGCGCTGCCTCTTCTCGTAGGCGGCGATGTTGGACATCGCGTCACCCTAGCCGGACCCCCGTCCGTTCCGCCACGGCGGTGAGCCGTCGTGGGGGGACGCCGTGATCGGCGTGCCCGCTGGTCCTCCATCCCCCCGACCCGCGCGGCCGTGGGCGACGCGGATCGTGCGGCCTCCTCGCGGTGCGCCTCGCCTAGCCCGCAGGCTGGGCGCGGATCATCAGGCACACCGCCTGCACGGTGACCGCGCGGCCGCCCGCGAGCTCGGTCATTCCCTCGAGGGTCTTGCCCTTCACGTTGACGTCGTCCACGTCGAGACCGAGGAGCTCCGCGAGGCTCGCGCGGATGGCGGCCCGGTGCGGCTTGATCTTCGGGCCCTCGGTGGCGATCACGACGTCGACGTTCCCGGGGCGCCAGCCCGCGTCCGCGGCGAGCTCCACGGCAGCGCGGAGCAGCGCGCGGCTGTCGGCGCCTTTCCAGCGCGGGTCGTCGTCGGGGAACAGCGTGCCGATGTCGTCGAGGCCGGCGGCACCGGTCACGGCGTCGGTGATGGCGTGCAGCACGGCGTCGCCGTCGCTGTGCCCGGCGGGTCCGGTGGTGTGGGGGAGCTCGACGCCGCCGAGGACGCACGGGCGGCCCACCTCCAGGCGGTGGATGTCGAAGCCGAGGCCGACGCGAATCCCGATCATCGCGACGCCTCCGCCTCGCGCTCGGCGTCGAGCATGCGCGCCATGGCTTCACCGAGGACGACGTCCGCGGGCGTGGTGATCTTGACGTTGTTGCCGCGGCCCTCCACGAGGCGCGTCGGGCCGTGGTAGTGCTCGTGCAGCGCCGCGTCGTCGGTGGGCCTGAAGCGGTCGGCTGCAGCGCGTGCGAGGACGTCCTGGAAGCGCGCCGTTCGCATCGCCTGCGGAGTCTCGGCCGCCCAGAGCCGGTCGCGGTCGACGGTCTCCTCGGACTGCAGGCCGTTGGCGGAGTGCTTGAGCGTGTCCCGCACCCGCGTCGCGAGCAGCGAGGCCCCGTGCTCGTAAGCCGCGCGGGCGACGGCCTCGACGTCGCCGGGGTGGACGAAGCAGCGCGCGGCGTCGTGCACGAGGACCACGTCCACGTCCTCCGGCATCGCGGCGA
Source organism: Planctomycetota bacterium (assembly GCA_965662915.1). Taxonomy (GTDB): domain Bacteria; phylum Planctomycetota; class UBA1135; order UBA1135; genus Saltatorellus. The sequence continues at coordinate 5,557 of CBFIJG010000073.1, forward strand.
GGCCCGCGCGCACGGAGTCGGTGCGCTCCTCGCCGCCCAGGGCCATGGCGTCCACGCGATGCCCGCGCGCGCGCAGGCAGCGCTCCATGTCGTCGCGGTCCTCCTCGCGGGTGACCACGACGAGCCGGGTGACGCTCGGCGCGGCCAGGAGCGCTGCGGCGGCGCGCTCGAGGACCGTGCGCTCCGCGAGCGTCAGCATCGCCTTCGACGTGTCCCCGCCCATGCGACGCGAGGCGCCAGCCGCCAGCAGCACCGCTCCCGCCGTCAGGGACGGCCTTTCACCCTTTCGTCTCGGCTCCATCTCGCTCCTCGGGGCCCGCTCGGAGGGGGCCCAGCGCGCGGCTCGAGACGCGCGCTGGGCTCCTTCGTGAACCGGGCGGCCCACAACGATAGGTTCGGGCAGCGCTCCTGCGCCACCGCGCGCCGGACTCCGCGCTCTCCCCACGCCATGGCCACCGCCGAACTGCCCGACCTCCCCGACGTCCCGGATGGGCTCGGATGGCCCATCGTGCTCGGGATCGACCCGGGGACTCTGGTGATGGGCTACGGCGCGGTCGTCGTCCGACCGGAGGGGCCGCGGCTGCTCGCGGCCGGGGTGCTGCGCGCCGGCCGGAGCAGCGACGTGCCGGCGCGGCTCGGGATGCTCCGGCAGCAGCTGGATCACGTCATCGACCGCCTGAAGCCCTCCGTGGTGGTCGTGGAGCACGCCTACTCGGCGACCAACGTGCAGTCGGCTCTGCGCATCGGCGAGGGGCGCGGCGTCGCGCTGTCGGCGGCGGCCTGCAAGGGGGCGGAGGTGGTCCAGTACCAGGCGAGCCAGGCGAAGAAGACGCTGGTCGGGGTGGGCTCCGCCGACAAGGAGCGGGTCGCGCGCATGGTGGGCCTCGAGCTGGGCCTGGAGGAGCTGCCTCGTCCGCTCGACGCCACGGATGCCCTCGCCCTGGCGCTGACGTACGTCCACCGCTCTCGCTTCGACGGCCGGACCGGCGCCCGGCCGCGCTGACCGGATCGACGAGAGATGCGTCCCTGCGCCGCAGGGCCTTCACTCGCTTTCGAGGTCAATCCAGGGGCTGAGAGCGCATTGTTGGCCCTCTTTACGGGAATTTACTTACGGATTCCGGGCCAGAGCCGTGCGTTCGCTGCCGCTTTCTTGGTGGTGTGGGAACCGGCTCCTGCACGCCCCGGGCCCTCCGGGGACTTTGACAGCTCCTGCACCCCGCCCGCTCCTGGACGGGGAGGCCCCGATGACACGGTGGGATCAAGCTCGACAGCTTCTCGGACTCCGCAGGCGTGAAAGCGCCCGCGCCGGAGTGGATTCGTCGCGCGTCCGATCGGTCTGGGGAGCTTTCCAGATGACGGCTGAGTCGCAGTCCTCCCGGGCCGGCTCGATCTGCGTGGTCAGCGGCAAGGGAGGGACCGGTAAATCGTCGGTCAGTGCGTCGCTCGCTGCGCTCCTGGCGCGCCACGGGCGCACGCTGCTCCTCGACGCCGACCTCGGCTGCGCCAACGCGCACATCCTCCAGGACGTCCACCCTGAGCAAACCTTCGCCGACGTGATCGCGGGACGCGTCGACCTGGAGTCGATCGTCACCCCCTGCGCGAACGGCGTCGAGCTCCTGGCGGGCGGTTCGGGCTTCGCGCGCCTCGCGGGTCTCAAGGCCTTCGAGCTCGAGATGATCGGTCGGGGGCTCCAGCGCCTCGAGCCGAGCTACGACCACCTCGTGGTGGACAGCGCCGCGGGGCTCTCGCGCCAGACCGTCGCCTTCGCCGCGGCTTGTGACGTCTCGCTCCTCGTCACCACGCCCGACGTGACGGCGATGACCGACGCGTACGCCTTCCTCAAGGTCTTCGTGCGCCAGTGCGCGGCCCAAGGGATCGCGCGTCCGATGCCGTTCCTCGTGGTCAACCGCGCACGGAGCCAGGAAGAGGCGCAGCAGGTCGCTCGCAGGCTGCAGGACGTCGTGGGCAAGTTCCTCGGTGCGAGGATCGAGCTGCTCGCCGTCCTACCCGACGATCGAGCGGCCTTCCGCGCGATCCAGCGCCGGAGCACCGTCGTCGACAGCGAGCCCGATTCCGAGCTGTCGCGCGCGATCGCGACCCTCAGCAGTAGCGTCGTCGCGCGCCTTGCTCGCGCGGAGACGCAGGCCGCGGGCGCGCGCCTCGCCGAGGCCGCCCACGGGCGCGGCGCTTAGAGACCTGCGTGACGCGGCGCGTCACCTCCGCCGCCGCTGCTCGTCCTCTCCTCGGAATGAACGAGGACAGGAGATCGAGGGCCCCGGCCGGCGCGGCCGGTCTGCTCGTGGGCGCGCTCGCGGCTGACCTGTTCCTCCGGATGATGGCGGGTCACGCTCCCCCGGGCCCGGCGCCGTCGTCGCTTCCGCTCCTCGCATCTCCTCGAACGCTGCGGCGCGCCGACGGCGTGGGGGCGGTCCGGGCGACGGTCATCGCGCGCGCCCTCTGGCGACTCGGCCCGGAGATCGATCTGGAGCAGATCCCCGGCGTCGGGCCGCGGACGGCCGAGGCGGCGCGGCGCTCGATCACTCCCATGGGCTCCCAGGGCGTACACTCCTCGGCGCCCCACGCCCATGACGGACCCCGACCTGCAGACCGCCATCGATGACCTCGTGCGGCGGGCCCTCTCCGAGGATCTCGGTCTCCCCGTGACCTCAGACGCGAGCGCGGCCGAGCTGGTGCAGCGTGATTTGACGACGCGGACCGCCGTGCCCGAAGGCGCGCGCGGCCGGGCAACCCTGGTCGCGAAGGAGAGCGGCGTCTTCGCCGGCGGCGGCGCCTTCGAGCGCGCGCTGCAGCTCCTCGACCCCACCTCGGAGGTGGAGGCTCGGATCGCCGACGGCGACCTCGTGGTTTCCGGGGACATCGTCCTGACGGCGAAGGGGGATGCGCGCGCGCTGCTCGTGGCGGAGCGGACCGCCCTCAACATCGTGCAGCGCATGTCGGGCGTCGCCTCGCGGACGCGGCGAGTCGTCGACCTGGTTCATGGGACCCCCGCCCGCATCCTGGACACGCGCAAGACGACGCCGGGAATGCGGACGCTCGACAAGTACGCGGTCCGCGTGGGCGGCGGGACGAACCACCGGATCGGCCTCTTCGACGAGGTCATGGTGAAGGAGAACCACGTCGAGCTCGCCGGTCGCTCCATCGAGGAGGTGCTCGCCGACCTTCGCAGCGACGTGGGGGACGAGGTCACGATCACCTGCGAGGCGCGGGACGCGGCGGAGGCGGAAGCCGCCGTGCGCGGCGGCGCCGACGTCGTGCTGCTCGACAACATGAGCGCGGGCGTCATGGCCGGTCTCTGCCCGCGGCTCCGCGAACTCGCGACCGAGCGGTCCCGGCCGGTCCAGCTCGAGGCGTCCGGTGGCATCACCGAGGACACCCTGGCGGAGGTCGCCCGCAGCGGGGTCGATCGCATCTCGATGGGTGCGCTGACCCACTCCGCCCCCGCCCTCGATCTCTCGCTGGAGCTCGAGTTCCAGCGCTCCGCCGGCGGCGGTGAGCGGCGCGCCGCGAGCGCGGAGGTCCAGCGGCAAACAGACGAGCCGGGCACCCTCGACCTCGATCTGCCCGCCACTCACGCCCACGGCCGGATGGCGCGCCGTGTCGCGCGCCAGTTCGTCGAGTCCGCAGGACTGGTGGAGGCTGAGCGCGAGACGCTCGAGTTCGTGGTGGGAGAGCTCCTCGACAACGCCGTGGATCACGGCGGCGGTGAGGCCGCTCGCGAGCTCGACGACCTCGCGAGCGACGTCCGCATGCGGCTCGTCGTCCGGGTCGACGTCCAGCCGTCCTCGACGCGCTGGTCCGTACGCGTCGAGGATCAAGGAGGCGGCGAGCCTTCGTTGGTGCGTGAGATGATCGAACCCGCGGACGGGATCCCCGACCTCGAGGACGAGCGCGGTCGCGGCTTCTTCCTCCTGGCGCAGATGGTCGACGGCATCGACGTCGAGCCCTCGCCCGACGGCAAGGGCCTCGCTCTGGAGGCGCACCGCACCCTCGATGGACGGCACGCAGGCTGAACGCCCGCGGCAGGACGCGGCCGCCGGTGAAGCCGCGCCGGGTGTGCGCGCGTTCCGGACCGTCGGGCGGGCGCTCCTCCGCCAGCCGCGGCTCCTCGCGTGGGTGACGCCCGTCGTCTGGGCCGCGCTGATCTTCCAGCTCTCGTCCCTGGAGCCCGGCACGGCTCCCCTCGCGTTCGACACCCTGGGCGGGCTCGTGACCAACCTGGCGCACCCCGCGATCTTCGGCATCCTCGCGCTCCTGCTCGTCCCGGTCCTCGGGCGTGTGCGCGGGGAGGACGGCCGCCGATGGACCTCGATGACCCCGGAATCCGCCCTCTGGGTCGTGGCGCTCGTGACCCTCTACGGCTTCACGGACGAGCTGCATCAGTCGACCGTCGAGGGGCGTGACGCCTCGCTGCTAGACGTCCTCTCCGACTTCACCGGAGCGCTCGCGGTCGTCCTCGTCGTCCGCTACCTCGGTCGGGCCGGCGCCTCCGATCGGGGCCTTCGCCGGGCTCTGCTCCTCGCTCTCCTCGCGTCCTTGGCGGCGGCGGGTCTCTCGACGATCTGGGATCGCTTCATCGGCGACTCGCCCTGGCCGTTCTGAGCCGGCGCGGCTACGGTCCAGACCTGCGCTCACCCAGCACGCTCCTCGTCGTCCTTCTGATCGTCTCCGGGTGCGGTGAGGAGAGGCCCGCTATCGATCCCGTCCACGTCCAGGAGAACCTGAAGGCGAGCCGGGTCGAGGTCGCCGAGGCCGAGGTGCGCGCCATCAGCCACGCGGTCGAGTCCCACATCATGGACCACATGGCGCTGCCGGCCGATCTGGCGTCACTCGCCGGGGCCGAGGCGCCGTACCTCGACGAGGTTCCGACCGCCGATCCCTGGGGCCACCCCTACGAGCTGATCGGGCTGGACGGGCTCGAGTTCGAGGTCCGCAGCCTCGGCGCTGACGGGGCCGTGGGAGGAGAGGGCGAGGACGCCGACGTCTCCAGCCGCCGCTGATCCACGTCGGCCGTCGCGGTCGAGGAGCGGCGTCCCCGGGGCCCCGCGCGATGCACGACCGCGGCCTCGCGCTCCCCTCCCCTGCGCGAGGTACACGGGGACGACTCGAAGCCCGCCCGTCAGGCTCGTGTCAGGGCCTGCGTTCTGCCGCCGGGAGACCGCGGGCCGCGCCGGCGATTACCCTGCGCTGGTGCTCGACAGATCCCGATGCCCCTGCGGCTCCGGCGCCGCCCTCGCGGCCTGCTGCGGCCCGCTCCTCGGCGGGTGGGCCCACGCGGCGTCGCCCGAAGCCCTGATGCGCTCCCGCTACACCGCCTACGCGACTGGCACGCGGGACGCCATCGCGTACCTGGTCGCGACGCATCACCCGTCGACCCGCGAGCCCGACCTGGCCGAGGGGATCGCCGCCAGCGTCGCAGCGATCGATGCGTGGGAGGGACTCCGCGTGGTGCACGCCGCCGCGGACGGGGACACGGGGATCGTCGAGTTCGTGGCGTCCTTCCGGCGCGGCGGGGAGCGTGGAGAGCTCCGCGAACGTTCCCGCTTCGTGCGCGAGGACGGGCGGTGGAGCTACGTCGACGGGGAGATCGGCTGAGGCCCGCGACCGGGGCACCTAGGGCCGATAGACTCCTCGCCCCATGTCCTCCGAAGCGACCGACGCGTACCCCTACACGAGCCCCCTCGGCACCCGTTACGCCAGCGCTGCCATGCGCAAGAACTTCTCCGACCGGACGAAGTTCACGACCTGGCGCAGGCTCTGGATCGCCCTCGCCGAGGGTGAGCGCGAGCTCGGGCTGATGATCGACGGAGAGCCCATCCGCGAGGAGCAGATCGAGGAGCTGCGCGCCACCGCCGACCAGCTCGACCTCGAGCTGGCCGCGCGCTACGAGAAGGAGCTGCGCCACGACGTGATGGCCCACGTGCACGCCTGGGGGGAGAGCTGCCCCAAGGCGCGGCCGATCATCCACCTCGGGGCCACCTCCTGCTACGTCGGGGACAACACGGACATCATCGTCATGCGCGAAGGGCTGCGGCTCCTGCGCGGCCAGCTCGTCGGCACGCTGCAGGCGCTGAGCTCGTTCGCGCGCGAGTGGAAGGAGCTCCCGACGCTCGGCTTCACGCACTTCCAGCCGGCCCAGGCGACGACCGTCGGCAAGCGCGCGTGCCTGTGGATCCAGGACCTCGTGCACGACCTCGAGGACCTCGTGGCGCTCGAGGAGAACCACCTGCGGTTCCGCGGCGTGAAGGGCACGACCGGCACCCAGGCCAGCTTCCTGGAGCTCTTCGAGGGCGACCACGACAAGGTCCGCGAGCTCGACCGGATCGTGACCGAGAAGATGGGCTTCGAGCGCACCTTCGGCGTCACGGGCCAGACCTACCCCAGGAAGCTCGACTACCGCGTGCTCGCGGTGCTCTCGAGCATCTGCCAGTCGGCGCACAAGTTCGCCACCGACCTGCGCCTGCTCGCCAACAAGCGCGAGCTCGAAGAGCCCTTCGGCAAGAAGCAGATCGGCTCGTCCGCGATGCCGTGGAAGCGCAACCCCATGCGCTCGGAGCGCATCTGCGCGCTCTCGCGCTTCGTGATCGAGCTCGTCGGCAACGCCGCGCACACGGCCGCGAACCAGTGGCTCGAGCGGACGCTCGACGACTCGGCGAACCGGCGCCTCGCGATCGCCGAGGCGTTCCTCGCGACCGACGCCGTGCTGCAGCTCATGATCGACGTGGGGTCCGGGCTGCTCGTCCACCCGCCGATCGTCGAGAAGCACCTCGGCGAGGAGCTGCCGTTCCTCGCCTCCGAGGCGGTGCTGATGGAGGCCGTGAAGCGCGGGGGAGACCGGCAGGACCTGCACGAGCGGATCCGTGTGCACAGCCACGCCGCGGCTGCCGAGATCAAGGCCGGGCGCCCTGGCGACATGCGGGAGCGGCTCTCCTCGGACCCCGCCTTCGCCGAGGTCGCCGGCGATCTGGATGCCCTGCTGGACGGCAGACGCTACGTCGGCCGCGCGCCCGAGCAGGTCGAGGAGTTCCTCGCCGCCGAGATCGATCCGATGCTCGCGCGCTTCGCGGACGAGGCCGTCGCCGACTCCGAGATCCGCGTTTGAGGCAAGGCGAAGCAGCCGGCTCGCTGCTGCGGGCGAGCCCGCTCCAGCATGCGACAGCTTGCCGTCCTCCTGATTGACACGGGCTGAGCACTTCGGGCAATCTTCCGTCTTGAGGGCACGGCTCCACTCGCCGCACCGGTCTCCCTCCATGCAACCAGAGGCGCCGCCCGCTCCGCGGTCGGTCGCCGGATCCCTTCCCCAAGAGCCCCGCGCGCGTGACGAAGCCCGGAATCCCGAACGAGCTGGTCCTCTCCACGTCGTGCTACGGACCGCGGTTGCGCTCGATCGAGGATCAGGCGTTCTCGGCGGTGGCCATGGGCTTCCGGCGGCTCGAGCTCGGACTCTCCGCGACCCCTCCGGAGCTGCGAGGGTGGGAGGACGCGACGCGCGAGACGGGGATCGCGATGGACTCGGTTGTCGTCGGCGCGCTCAAGGCGAAGACCGGCCGCATGTCTGGCAGCATGCTCGGCAGCCTCGACGCGGATCAGCGCGAGATGGCGCTGAACAGCTCCCGCCGCCACATCCGCGTCGCCCAGCAGCTCGGCGCGCCGGTCGTGATCCTGCGTGGCTGCGCCATCGAGGACGCCAGGGTCGAACGCCAGGCGGACGAGATGCTCCAGAAGCATCGCGTGGTCGACGAGGACTCGCGCGAGCTCCTGCAGGAGGAGACGCGCGAGTTCGTGCACCAGGTCCAGCAGGGAGCTCACCGGCAGATCGAGCACTTCTGTCGCTCGGTGCACACCCTGCGCCAGGAGTTCCCGGAGACACGGCTCGCCATCGCCGCGGGGAACGAGCTGAACGACCTCTTCGGCTTCGAGGCGGTCCAGTGGATCCTCGACGACCTCGCGAGCCAGAAGGTGGGCTACTGGCACGACACCGGGCGGATCCACCGCCGGGGACGTCTCGGGATCCCCGACCAGGGAGCCTGGCTCGAGGCGTTCGGCGAGCGAATCCTCGGCGTGCACCTGCGCGACGCCACCGACGACGAGTTCGGTCTTCCGCCGAGTCTCGGCGAGGTCGACTTCAAGCTGGTCGCGGAGTACCTCCCCAAGGAGTCGTCCCGCGTCGTGGACGTGGATCCGACCCACGGGCGAGCGGAGGTCCTCGCCTCCGTCCAGTTCCTGCTGGGTCTGGGCTACTGAATTCCCTCGTGGAGGGGGGCTCCCGCCCCTCGGAGGGTGCTCTCCCGCCGTCCGGCGGTCCGATCGCCTAAAGTCCGGGGAGCCCGAGCGTGGAGCCGGCCCCCCCCGGTGGCCGATAATCCGCGCAGGCCCGTCGCGATCCGCGAACGGCCCGCACCATGACCGACTCCGCCCGCCCGAGCGCCATACCCATCGAGGGTGAAGGCTCCGAGCCCGAGCAAGCTCCGCCCCTCGACGCGGAGCCGGTCGAGGCCCCGCGGCGCTTCGACGGCCTGCCGCCGGTGGAGCATCTCGGACGCGCCCTGCGCGCAGCGTCGGAGGCCGCCGATCCCGCCGTCGCCGGGCGCTTCCTTATCCTCACCCATCGAGGTCCGGACCCCGACGCCATCGGCGCGTGCGAGGGACTCCGACTGCTCATCGAGAAGGGCTTCGCCTTCCGCTGCGTCGTGGCGACCCACGGCAAGGTCCACCGCGCGGAGAACGTGGCGCTGCTACGCACCCTCGACCTCGACCTCGAGGTCTACGGCGGGGTGGACGTGACGGAGTTCTGCGGAGTGCTCCTCGTGGACACCCAGCCGACCTTCCGGCACACCGTCGTGCCCGAGGAGCTCCCGGTCGTGGCGGTCTTCGACCACCACCGATCGCCCCAGGCCGAGGAGCCGGGCGGTGGCCCGCCCCACGAGGACGTGCGCACCGGTCTCGGCGCCACCTCGTCGATCCTCTACGAGTACCTCCGCGACATGGAGGTGCCGATCGACCGTACGACCGCCTCGGCCCTCTTCTGCGGCGTGCGCTACGACACCGCCGATCTCTCGCGGAACGCGGCTCCGCTCGACGAGGAGGCCTACCTGGGCCTGTTCGCCATCGCGGATCGTCAGCGCGTCGCCGCCATCGATCGCCCGCCGCTCTCGCGGGGCTACTACCGCCACGTGAGCCAGGCGCTGGAGACCGCGCGCCAGCACGGCCCGCTGGTCGTGGCGCTCATGGGTGAGGTGGAGAACCCCGAGCACGTGGCGGAGATGGCCGACTTCTTCCTGCGGATGAAGGGCTGCTCCTGGGTCGTCGCGGGCGGCGCCTTCGAAGGGGAATACGTGCTGTCCCTCCGGACGGACTACGCCTTCGGCAAGGCCTATCCCCTCATGGAGCGCGTGCTCGCCGGGGAAGGGTCGTTCGGCGGCCACGGCCACATCGCCGGCGGCCGCATCACGCTCGAGGACGCGGGCCTGTCGGCCGTGAAGAGCGTGGAGCGCAAGATCAGGAAGAACGCCCTCGCGGTGATCTCCACCGGGAGCGACGACGACGACCACATGGCGCCGGAGGGCAAACGACTTGATGAGTGAGCGCAGGGTGCTCCTCGTGGGGGGGATCGATTCGTCCGGCCGCGCGGGCCTCGACGCCGACCGCGAGGCCGCGGCCGCCGCCGAGTGCGAGGCCGTCGCCATCGCCAGCGCGATGACGGAGCAGGACCTCTTCGAGGTGAACAGCGTGGAGGAGCGGCTCCTCTGGCCGCGCGAGGCCGAGGAGCGCTGGGAGGAGGGAGCGTTCGCGGCCCTGAAGTTCGGGTTGCTCCCCGGGGTCTCCTCCGTCGTCGAGGCAGCGCGACTGGTCGCCCGCGCGAGGCACGGCGCGCCCGAGCGACCGGCGGTCGTCGACCCGGTCGCGACCTCGAGCGGTGGCTACCGGTTCTGGAGCGAGCGGGAGCTCGTTGCCGTGAGGGACAGCCTCCTCGTCGCGGGACCGATCCTGACGCCGAACCTGGACGAGCTGGCTCTGCTCGCCTGGGACGACGCCGACGCTCTCGCCGAGGATCCCTCGCGGCGCGTCGCGGCGGCGGAGCGACTCCTGCGGGCCGGCGTGAGCGCGGTGGTCGCCACCGGCGGGCACGGTCCCGAGAACGAGCCGTCGCGGGACCTGGTGCTTCGCCCCGGCGAGGAGCCGGTCTGGATCGAGCGCGTCCGCGAGCCGGGTCCCGGGATCCGCGGCTCGGGCTGCCGCTTCGCGACCGCGTTGGCCTGCGGACTGGCCCGCGGCGAGGGCCTCGTCGAGGCCGCCACGGCGGCCGGCGACTACGTCGCCCAGCGGATCCGGGAGGGGGACAAGGAGATCGCCGAGGGCGATTCCTGAGACGAGCCGAGCCCGAGCGGGGGCGCGGGAAGCGAATCTCCACCGCGCACTTGCCCTTCGGGCCACCCGCGCTATTCTTCCTCGCGTCGCGGCTGTAGCTCAGTGGTAGAGCGCAACCTTGCCAAGGTTGAAGTCGAGGGTTCAAATCCCTTCAGCCGCTCCAATCAAAGGCGTCGCGGAGGCTCTTCAGCCCCCGCGGCGCCTTCTTCATGGGCCCGTGCACCGGCGCTGATCAGGAACCTGGTGGTGCGGCCTGGATCGTGCCCTCGAGGTAGGCGTGGGCCTCTCCCGTGAGCCGGACGCGATCACCCATGAGGGCGCACTCGAGGCGTCCACCCCGCCGGGAGAGCTGGCGCGCGGTGAGCTCGCTCCGTTCGAGGACACCCGCCCAGTAGGGGACGAGCTGGCAGTGGGCCGAGCCCGTCACCGGATCCTCGAAGACGCCGAGGGTCGGCGCGAAGAAGCGGCTCACGAAGTCCACCTCCGGATCGACGCCGCGCGCGGTCGCGATGAGCGGGAGGCCGATCTCCTGGAGGGCGCGAGCCGCGGGCGCGAGGGCGCGGACGGCGGCCTCGTCCTCCAGCTCCGCGAGGACGTAGCGATGCTCGTGGGCGGTGACGACGCGGCCGTCGACAGCGCGCTCCAGCGCCGCGAGCCGCTCCGCGCCCACCGGCCTGGCGCCTGTCGCCGCCGGCAGGTCGATCGTGACGCGGCGCTCTTCCTCGAGCGTGGCCGCGAGGGGCCCGCTCAGGGTGGAGAAGGTGACGACGCCGCTCGCCTCGCGACCCGCGAGGCGCAGAGCCTCCGCGGCCGCCAGCGTGGCATGGCCGCAGAGTTCGACCTCGACCGTGGGCGTGAACCAGCGCAGCGCGTATCCGCCGCCGGCGGGCAAGGGGACCACGAAGGCCGTCTCGGACAGGTTGTTCTCCTCGGCGATGCGCTGCATCAGCTCGGGCGCGATGGGGGCCTCGAGGAGGACGACGGCCGCCGGGTTCCCGGTGAAGGGACCCTCCGAGAAGGCGTCGATCTGGCGAATGGGGAGGTTCATGTGTGGTCCTCTCGCGATGGTGCGAGTTCCAGCGCGCCGCCGCCGCGGAGGGTGCAGGTCCAGCCGGGCGGGACCCAGGCTGTCCCGGCGTACTCGACGACGATCGCGGGTCCGACGAGGGGGGCGCCCGCTCCGGCGAGGTCTTCGCGCGCGAGGACGGGGACATCGACCTCGCCGGAGTCGAGGTGGACGCGCTGGTGCGCGAGCGGCTCGGGGCTGCCGTCGGCCCCGGGCGTCGCGGCATCGGGCGCGGTCGATCCGGCCATGCGCCGCGTCGCGCGCACCCGCGCGGTGACGACCTCGACGGGGTGGTCCTCCAGCCGCCAGCCGAAGCGCGCCTCATGGGCTTCGTGGAATGCCCCTTCGAGGTCGCCGGCGTCTCCTGGCACGCCGAGGTCGTAGGACTGGCCTCGGTAGCGCAGGGCGAAGCTCGACTCGAGCTCGACGGAGCCCGGGCCGCCTTCGAGCTCGGCGCTCGCCTCCGCGGCGAGGGCGGACACGATCGCCTCACGCGCGGCCTGGTCGAGCTCTCCAGCCGGGCGGAGCACGGTCCGGGACCGATCGGCGGCCGCGTCGGCCCGCGCCATACCGGCAGCGGAGAGCACGCCAGCGGCCAACGGGAGGAGCGCGCACGGCATGCCGT
>CBFIJG010000074.1:0-17530 GCA_965662915.1 Planctomycetota bacterium
GTCGCAGGCCTCCGCGGCCTCGCCGGGCGCACGGCGCGGCTCCTGTGCGTGCTCATGCGCGCGCTCCCCGAGTACCTCGTCGCGTTCCTCCTCGGGGCCTTCCTGCCGGACCCGGCCTGGGCAGCGGTCCTCGCCCTCTCGATCCACAACGCGGGGATCCTGGGCAGGCTGTTCGGCGAGACCCTCGAGAACCTCGACCAGCGTCCCGCCCGGGCCTGGGCCGCCGCGGGCGCGCCCCGGTTGACCGCGGCCCTCGGCGCCCAGGGTCCCGCGGCGCTCCCGCGCTGGCTGACGTACTTCTTCGTGCGCTTCGAGACCTGCGTGCGCGAGTCGACCGTGCTCGGCGCCCTCGGCTTCGTCTCCCTGGGCCACTGGATCGTCCAGGAGCGCGCCGCCGGGCGCTACGACGAGGTGCTCCTGCTCGTCGCCATGGGCAGCGCGCTCGTGGTGGCGGCGGACCTCGCCTCCTGGGCGATCCGGCGCTGGGTCCGTGGCTGAGTGCCGTGCGCCTCGTGCGCCGCGTTCCATCGCAGCGCCGGCTTCGAGCTAACATCCCGCCCATGCGCACGCCGATCCTCGCCCTCCTCGCCGTCCTCGCTCTCCTCACCATCGCCTGCGGTGGGTCGGAGCCCGCGGAGCGCGTCCTGCGCATCACCGCCCTCCCCGACGCGCGCACGACCGAGCTCGACCCCAAGTACCGGCTCGTCGCGGACGCTCTGTCCAACGCCCTCGGGGTCCCGGTCGAGTACGTGGCGGTCACGGACTACAGCGCCTCGGTGGAGTCCTTCAAGAACGGCGACGTGCAGCTGGCCTGGTTCGGTGGTGTCACCGGCGTGCAGGCCCGCCACGCCGTGCCCGGCGCCCGCGCCATCGCCTACGGCACCATCGACCCGCGCTTCCGCTCCTACTTCGTCGCTCACTCGGAGGCCGGCGTCGAGCCGTCGACGGACGGCTTTCCGGAGGGGCTCTCCGGCAAGACCTTCACCTTCGGGACCGCTGACTCGACCTCGGGCAACATCATGCCGCGGCACTTCATCCGCGCCGCGACGGGCAAGGCGCCGGAGGAGGTGTTCGCGAGCGTCAACCCGAACGGCGGCAAGCACCCGATCGTCGCGAAGAATGTCGAGAAGGGCGTCTTCGAGGCCGGCGTCCTGAACTTCAGGACCTACGAGGACATGGTGGAGCGGGGAGAACTCGATCCGGCGCGCTGCGTGAAGATCTGGGAGACGCCCCCCTACGCCGACTACAACTGGACGGCCCACCCCGCCCTCGACGAGTGGTTCGGAGCGGGCTTCGTCGATCGACTTCAGTCGGCTCTCGTGGCCATCGACGACCCTGCGCTCCTCGAGGCACTCCAGCGCCCGGACGGGCTCATCGAGGCCTCCAACGACGACTTCACCGACCTCGCGCGCCTCTGCCGTGAGCTCGAGCTCATCCGCGACTGACTCTGAACCGGGCCAGCGTCCACGACTTCAACACCGACACCATGTCCTCCAAGCCCCGCATCCTCTGCTTCGCCGGCTCGACCCGCGCCGCTTCCTTCAACGTCCGCCTCGTCCGCGCGGCGGCCCGCGCGGCCGAGGCGAACGGCGCCGAGGTCGAGGTCCTCGATCTCGCGGAGTACGACATGCCGATCTTCGGCGAGGATCTCGAGGCCGAGGGAACGCCGGACGCGGCCCGCGCCTTCAAGGAGAAGCTCAAGAGCGCCGACGGCTTCCTGATTTCGACGCCGGAGTACAACTCCTCGTACCCCGCTCTCCTCAAGAACGCGATCGACTGGGCGTCGCGGCCCGCCGAGGGTGAAGCGATCCTCGCGGCCTTCAAGGGCAAGGCCTGCGGCCTGTTCGCCGCGTCGCCGGGCGGCTTGGGCGGCATCCGGGTCCTGCCGCAGCTGCGTACGCTGATGATGAACATCGGCGTCCGCGTCGTCCCGACGCAGTTCGGTCTCGCGAACGCTCACGAGGCCTTCGACGACGACGGTGAGCTCACGAACGAGCGCGCGCGCACCATGGTCGAAGCGGTGGTGAAGGAGACCCTCGTGGTCGCCGGGCTCTGAGGGCCAGGCGGCGCAGCGCCGCTGCTCCGCGCGCACCGGGGGGGGCGATCGCCGTCCATCACGGCCCTCCGGGGCTTCACCCTGCGGCTATTCGAGCCCGCTCTCGACCTCGGCCAGCTCCGCGTCGAAGGCACGCCACGGCAGGTCCAGCCCTTCGGGCGCCGCGGCGCGCACCCGGACCGGATCCGGAGCCGTGGGATGGGGCACCTCGAGCGCCATCGCGTGCAGCGCGATGCTGCGATCGGCGAGCGGCGTCTCCGCCCCGTACTTGAGGTCCCCCATGAGCGGCGCGCCGAGGCTCGCCATGGCGACGCGGAGCTGGTGGGGCCGGCCGGTGACGGGCTCGAGCCGCACCAGGCGGCGTGGGCCATCGGCAGCGAGGACGCGGTAGCGCGTGACCGCGAGCCGCGCGCCCTCGGTGCCCTCCGGAACGCAGCGCACCACGTTCTTCGAACCGCGCTTCACGAGCCACTGGCGAACCTCCCCATCGGGGCCCCCGTCGGGCGCCGCGCTGGTGACCGCGACGTAGGTCTTCCTGGCCACGCGGTCGTGGAAGGCCTGGGTCAGTCGCGCCGCGCCCTTGCTGGTGCGGGCGAAGGCCAGCACGCCGCTGACGGGCCGGTCGAGGCGGTGGACGACGCCGAGGAAGACCGCGCCCGGCTTGCCGAACTCCTCACCGACCCAGGCCTTCGCCAGGTCGACCATGGAGGTGTCCCCGCTGTCGTCGGGGACCGTCGGGACGCATGCAGGCTTGACCACGCAGAGAACGTGGTTCGAGAGGTGGAGGATCCCGAGGCGGGCCATCAGGCGCCCCCGGCTGGATCGTCGGGGGGGAGGACGATGCCCCGGCCCCAGCGCGCGCAGAAGCCCGCGGGAAGGAGACGTTCCCCGCCACCCTCGAGGAGCGCGAGCTCGCGCGCCACGACGTCGCCCCCCTCGAGCCCGCCGCCCGCGCCCGAGAGGAGCCGCTCGAAGGTCAGCGGCGACGCTCCGACGGCGTAGGTGGAGAGGATCACCAGGGCACGCTCGGCCGCGAGCTCCCCCACCGTTGCGATGAGCTCGGCGAGGTTCTCCTCCAGGCGCCAGACCTCGCCCTTCGGGCCTCGCCCGTAGTGCGGCGGGTCGAGCAAGATCACCTCGTACCGCGAGCCCCTGCGCGCCTCCCGGCGGGCGAAGCGCACGGCGTCCTCGCAGACGACCCGCATGGCCGAGCGCCCGAGCCCGCTCGCCTCGGCGTTGTCGACGGCCCAGGTGATGGCAGTCTTGGAGGCATCGACGTGGGTCACCTCGTAGCCGGCCTGGGCGCCGACGACGCTCGCGGCGCCGGTGTATCCGAAGAGATTCAGCAGCCGCGGACGCTCGACGCCGAACGCGTCGACGAGCGCCCTGACGAGCTCCCAGTTCGTCACCTGCTCGGGGAACAAGCCCACGTGCTTGAAGGGGGTTGGCCGGACGTGGAAGGTCGCGCCGCCGTGGCCGAGCGTCCACGCGGGCTCGGACCCGCGGGCCTTCCTGGGAGCAGCGCGCGAGGCTTCCCAGCGTCCTCCCCGGTCGGACTCCCTGACGAAACGCAGGTGCGCCGCGTCCCAGGCCCCCTCGTCCAGGGTCCGCTCCCAGAGCGCCTGGGGATCGGGCCGGCGAAGCAGGACTCCCGCGAAGGACTCCAGCTTCTCGCCGCGTCCGCTGTCGAGGAGCGCGTGCTGCTCCAGGGGCTGTGGGGTGAACGGTCTTGCCATGGCCGGGTGGGAGGCGCGAACGATAGCCCGTCGCGCGTGCTCACGCGTCACCCGGGGCGCTGGAACGAGAGCCGCCCCCCTCCGCGCGTGCGGAGAGGGGCGGCTCTCGGCCTCGTCGGGACCGGCCCGACGGGGAGAGGCTCGCTACTGGACCTTGCCCTTCGTGGAGCCGCAGGTCTCGGTCTTCTTCGAGACCGTCTGAGCCTTCTTCTCCACGCAGCACTCACCGTCCTTCGCGACGGTCTTGGCCTTCTCCGCGGTGCAGGTCGAGCCGCACTCGCTCTTCGCGGCGACGGTCTTCGCCTTGGTCGCGGCGCAGCACTCACCGTCCTTCGCGACGGTCTTGGCCTTCTCCGACGTGCAGGTCGAGCCGCACTCGCTCTTCGCGGCGACGGTCTTCGCCTTCGTCGAGGAGCAGCGCTGACCGGACTTCTTCGCGACGGTCTGGGCCTTCTGGGTGGGACACGTCGTGCCGCAGCCCTTCCTCTCGACGGCGACCGGGCGCGCCTTCGCCTTCTCGGCTGCGCAGCCGGCGTCGTTCGCCACCGTCTTGGCCTTGGCGGTCTCGCACTGCGTGGCGCAGCAGGTCTGCTTCTCGCCGGACTGGCTGGACTGCGCGAGGGTCGCAGCGGAGCCGATGCCGAGGACGAGGACGACCGCGGCGAGGGTCTGGAGGAGGTTCTTCATCGAAATGGTCGGGGCGCGGCCTGCTGGCCGCCGGGAAGTTCCGCCGAGAGGCGGCATGGCGTTGTTCTTCGAGGCGCGGGAGCCTCGAGTCGATCGGTGTGGTGGTGCTGGGTCACCACCTCATCGTCCGGTCGGCAGCCGGGATTGTGACCCGTCTTGCGAAGGATCCCTGTTCCGGGAGGCGGACTCCCCCATGGTACGCAGCGGGCCCGGAACCTGGGAGTTCGCCGGAGGTAAGCGATGAGGCTCCAGAGGGGCTACGCGCATCCGAAACAGGCGCCGGGCCCTATATATGTGGTGTCCTGTCCGACCCCGCCGCTCGAGCGGGTGCCCGGGACGAGTCCCAGATGAGCGACACCCTCCCCTCCATCGCGACCGATCGTCCTCCCCGGCCGCGTCCGCTGCGCCGCCCCGGCTCGGGATCCCGGCGGAGCGGCTGGTGGCGGACGTCGAGCACGGCCGGGCTCCTGACCCTGGCCTTCGTCGCGGGACGACAAACCGCGCCCCCGGTGGCCTCGCCTGCTCCACCGGTCGTACATCAGGCGGAACTCGATCCCCGCGAGGCGGCCGACCAGGTGTCCCGGGCGCTCCAGAAGGCATCCGAGGACGCCGCGAAATCGGTGGTCCAGGTCCGCTCGCGAGGGCGCGGCCGACGGGGCTCCCAGGAGGGCTCCGGCGTCGTGGTCCGCGCAGACGGTCTCGTCGTGACGAACCATCACGTGGTCGAGAACGGCGCCACCTTCGAGGTCGTCTTCACCGACGGCGAGAAGCGGCGCGCGGACCTGCTCGGATCCGACGGGAGCATCGACCTCGCCGTGCTCCGGATCCAGGGTGAAGAGGTCTACGAGCCCATGGACCTCCGCACCGAGCTTCCTCCTGTCGGCGAGCTCGTCCTCGCCGTCGGGAACCCCCTCTCCCTCGGTCACACCGTGACGCTCGGTGTCGTGAACGGGCTCGGACGCGAGGGGCTCGACATCGCCGACTACGAGAACTACATCCAGACCGACGCCGCCATCAACCCCGGCAACAGCGGCGGACCGCTCGTCGACGTTCACGGACGCGCCGTGGGCATCACCGTCGCGGTGGGTCTGGAGAGCAACGGCGATGGCGGTCTCGCCTTCGCCATCCCCTCCGCGATGGTCGAGCACGTCGTCGAAGACATCCTCGAACACGGGCGCGTGAGGCGCGCCTATCTCGGCGTCCTGACCCGCTGGGGCAACCGCTTCTACGACCCCACCAGCCCCGAGCGCGCTTCGGGCTACGACGGTGCGAGCCAGGTGAAGGTCCGCCGGGTCTACGAGAACACGCCGGCCGACCGGGCTGGCCTCCGCGAAGGCGACATCATCCTCGCCATCGGGACGAGCCCCATGAGCCACCGCGCCAGCTTCCGGAACGCACTCATCGAGTCCGATCCCGGTGACCGCGTGGAGGTCCGCGTCTGGCGCAGTGGCAAGGAGCTCGTGAAGATCGTCGCCCTCGAGGATCGCGACCAGCCTAAGCGCTGAAGGCGATCGCACCGCCCGCACCGCAGCCCGTCGACGAGGGCGGACACGGATCACCGTCCCCCGGCTCGCCGACGAGGACGAGCCCACCGTCTGCGGCCACCGATGCGCCGAACTCCCCCGCGACGTCGGCGTGAACGGGGTGCAGAGAGCCGGCTCGAGACCATCCCCCCGGACCGAGGGAGAACACGGCGACGCGTCCGTGCGCGCCGACTCCAGCCCGCGGCTCGCCGACGAGCAAGCCGCTTCGGCCCGCGGCGATCGACGCGCCGAAGCCGTCGATGACGCTCCCCGAAAGGAGCTCCTCGTGGACGAGGCCGCCCGCGGGTGTGATGGATGCGATCTCCACCGCCGCGAGCCCCGGCGCCGCCGCCGCGAACCGAGCAGCGCCCAGCGCGGCGACCTGCTCGCCGTAGCGAGCACCGGGCGCGCCGGCCGGAACGCCAGGCGGCCCCAGCTCGAGGACCGGCTCGCCCGCGGGGCCGAAGACGTGCACTCGACCTGACCCCGGTCCCGCGCGATCGTCGCCGGGAGCGCCGATCACGACACGATCACCGAGGAAGCAGACGCTGGCTCCGAAGCGCGCCGCGAAGCGGGGCGCTGGCGCTCGAAGGACACGCTCGAGGGTCCACCCGGAGCGTCCGGAGCGGACGAAGACCTGCACTTCGCCCGCGAGCTCGACCGCTCCTCGACCAGGAACGCCGACGGTGGATTCCGGAGCACCGACGGCGAGCCTCGCTCGCCCTCCAGGCCCCCTCCAGAGCGCAAGGGCAGCCCCGAAGGCCGCAGCACCGCCGCGAGCCGGAGCGGGGCGTAGCTCGACGATCGGCCCCTCGGGTCCACGTGGGCCGACGCGGCGTACGAAGACGCGCCCGGCCCCTTCGGCCCTCGGCGCGCCGGCGACCGCGAGGGGCCCGCGGATCGCCACAGCCGCACCCAGGAGCGCACCCGGTCGAACTCGACCGGGCGGGATCAGTGGCCGCCCAGCGCCGGGCCAGTGCGTGACCCCGCCGCCGACCCGCCGATGCACGACAACCCGCCCACCCCCGACAGCCCGCGGCGCCCCCACCACGGCCCACGCCGCGCCGTCCGGCCCGGTCGAGGCCACATCGACTGCCGCACCGTACTCGCTGCGAACGCCCGAGACCGCCGCGCCCACCATCGGAGGAGGAGGCCAGAGGAGTCCGTCCAACGCAGGGACCTCGGCGCCGAGCGCGCCGGGAGGGGCGAGAGGCTGGAGCCCGGGCGCGGCCATGGCGAGGGAGATCGGAAGAGCCAGCGCGAGATGGAGGATCGAGAGCATGGATTTGAGGCATCGGGTCACGGGGGCGAGGAGGGCAGGCACGGCGCACCACCCCCTGGATCCAAACGCCCGGCGCCCGGAAAGTGACAGCCGATCCCCACCACGAACGTCTCCTGGCAGAAGGACCTTCGGTGGGGCTCCGGTCCGTGCGATAAGGAGGCATGGCCCCTCACGATCGCACCCTGCGCGTCGGCAGCGTCCCCTACCTCGTGGGGCGCCCGCTGGACCGCGGCCTCGGGGACGAGCCCGGGATCGAGCTCGAGCACGACGTCCCGGCGCGGCTCGTCGAGCGGCTCCGGAGAGGGGAACTGGACGCCGCGCTCGTCTCCTCCATCGAGCTCTTCCGTCGTCCCGGCTACCGCTTCCTCGACGGGATCGGAGTCGCCGGCGACGGATACGTGGGAAGCGTCCAGGTGTTCCTCAGGCGCCCCATCCAGGAGGCGCGCAGCATCGCCCTCGACCCGGCGAGCCGTGCCGCCGCGGCCCTCACGCGCTCGCTCCTGGAAGAGCGCGAGGGGGGGCCGCCCACGTTCGTGGAGGTGGCACTCGGCGAGGATCCGGCGGCGCGCGAGGACACCGACGGGTGGCTCCGAATCGGCGATCACGCGCTCCGCGAGACGCTCACGATCGACATGCCCGCGTGGAACCCGAGCGAGGAGTGGCGGCGGGTCACCGGCCTGCCCTTCGTCTTCGCCGCGTGGATCGTGCGCGGGGACGTCGACATCGAGCCGTGTCTGGACGCCTTCGCGGCCGCGCGCGCCCGCGGGCGCGACGCGATCGGTGAGCTCAGCGCCCGCGCCGCCGAGGCGTGGGAGCTCCCCGAGGCCCAGTGCCTCAGCTACCTCTCCGAGGAGTGCAGCTACGACCCGGGCCCGGCGATGGCGCCGGCCCTGCGCGAGTTCCAGCGCCGCGCAGCCCTCGCGGGACTCTGCGATCCACAGGCTCTGCCCGAGCCCATCCCGATGCCGCTCGCCCCCACGACGGAGGAGCGCTGATGCCCCGGATCCTCGAGGTCAAGGCGTGCCCGCACTGCGGGAAGGACCTCGACCAGCCGCCGCCGCGGGTCTGCCCGAGCTGCGGCGGCTCCTTGCAGCAGCGCCATCTCCAGGCGGGCTGCCTGCACTCGGGGCCCGCGCTCTTCCTGATCGCTCTCGCGGCCTGGTTCTGGCTCGGAGGAGCCTGAGCCAGGAGCCCCGTTCGCACGCGCTGGCGGTGGATCGGACCGGCGCCGAATTCGTAGTCTGGGGCACTTCCCGAGTGGCGCTCACGTGGCGCCCCAGGAGCTGCCCTTGGCGCGAACGAAGACCACCCGGAAGGCTCCCGCGAGGAAGCCCCGCAGGAAACAGAGCAAGACGACCCCCGATCTCTTCGAGGACGACGGCGGGGGCGCAGGCGGCGACGGCGCGGACGGAGGTTCGGCCGGCGGCGAGGAGGGCGTACCGCTTCACGAGGCGGCGCAGGCGCGCTACCTCAACTACTCGCTCTCCGTCATCACGAGCCGCGCCCTGCCGGACGTGCGGGACGGCCTGAAGCCCGTCCAGCGGCGCATCCTCTACACGATGTTCCGCGAGCGGCTCATGCCGGATGCGAAGCACCGCAAGTGCGCGGGCGTTGTCGGCTCCGCCCTCCGGGACTTCCACCCCCACGGTGACACGGCGCTGTACGACGCGCTGGTGCGCATGGCCCAGGACTGGGCGATGCGGCACAAGCTCGTGGACGGCCAGGGCAACTTCGGCTCCATCGACGGGGACGCGGCGGCTGCCTACCGCTACACCGAGTGCCGCATGGGCGAGGCCGCCGCGCCGCTGCTCGACGACATCAAGAACGGCACGGTCCCGTTCCGCCCCAACTACGACGGCACCAACGAGGAGCCCGTCGTCCTGCCGGCTCGCTATCCGAACCTGCTCGTGAACGGCGGGACGGGGATCGCCGTGGGCATGGCCACGAACATCCCTCCGCACAACATGGCGGAGACGATCAAGGCGTGCCTGAAGCTGCTGGCCGATCCCGACATCAAGGACTACCAGCTCGTCGCGAACGATGCCGTCCAGGGACCCGACTTCCCCACCGGCGGCCAGATCATCGCCAGCCGCGAGGAGCTGCGGGAAATCTACAAGACAGGCTCGGGCAGCGTGCGCGTGCGCGGCACCGCGAAGATCGACGCCAAGCGCAAGACGCGCGGGACGAAGACTCTCGTCATCGACTCGATCCCCTACGCCGTCCAGAAGGAGACGCTCGTCGGGCAGATCGGCGCCATCGTGAACGAGGGGAAGATGCCCCTCATCGTCGAAGCGGAGGGCGGGCCGTCCACGCACGTGGAGATCGCGCTGACGCTCAAGAAGGACGCCGACGTCGGCAAGGTCCTCGCGTACCTCTACAAGCACACGAGCCTCCAGGTCAGCTACAGCTTCAACCTGACCTGCCTGGTCCCCACGGAGAACCCCGAGGTCTGCGCGCCAGCGCGCCTGGGCCTCAAGGAGATCCTGTGGCACTTCCTCCACTTCCGCCTCGGCGTCGTCACGAGGCGGCTCGAGCACGAGCTCGCGGGCCTCGAGAAGCGGATCCACATCCTCGAGGGCTTCGCTCTCGTCTTCGACGCCCTCGACGAGATCATCAAGATCATCCGGGCGTCCGACGGCAAGGCGGACGCGGCGAAGAAGATCCTGAAGCGGTTCAAGCAGCTCGACGAGGAGCAGACCGACGCGATCCTCGAGCTCAAGCTCTATCGCCTCGCGAAGCTCGAGATCAACCTCGTCGTCGACGAGCTCGAGAAGAAGCGCGCGCGGGCGGCGGAGATCGGCGAGCTGCTCGGTAGCGACGACGGGGACATGACCTCCGGGCGCTGGGCGATCGTGCGCGATGAGCTCGGCGAGATCCTCGACCAGCACGGCAAGTCCAAGGAGGCGAAGCGCCGCACGGTCATCGAGGTCCCCGAGGAGGAGACCGAGTACTCCGCCGAGGACTTCATCGTCGCCGAGGACACCCACCTGCTCGTCACCGTGGACGGCTGGGTGAAGCGCCAGCGCGAGATCAAGGAGCCGTCGAAGTCGCGCATCCGCGACGGCGACTCGGTGCTCGCCTGCGTGGCCGGCTCGACCCGGGCGACCGTCGGGTTCTTCTCGTCCCACGGGACCTGCTACACGGCGCGCTTCATCGACCTCCCGGCGAGCAAGGGATTCGGCGAGCCGATCCAGAAGACCTTCAAGCTGAAGGACGGCGAGCGCATCGTCGCCGTGGTCAGCTTCGACCCCCGGGCGCTGGACGGCGACATCAACGAGGACCCCAAGAAGCCCGACGTCTGTCCGATGCTGCACGGCTTCGCGGCGACGACCGACGGGTACGCCCTGCGCTTCGGTCTCGACAAGTTCGTCGAGCCCTCGACCAGGAGCGGTCGCAAGTTCGTGCGGCCCGCGTCGGGCCAGCGCGTCGTGGGCATGCTCACGGTCCACGGGAGCGAGACCATCCTGGCCGTCACCGAGCGCTGCCGCGGGATCGTCACCCCCGCTGCTGACATCAACTACCTCTCGGGCCCCGGCAAAGGCGTCCGGCTCATCAAGGTCGGCAAGGACGACCGGCTCCTGGGCTTCAAGGCGAGCCGGGGCGACCGCGATCTCCTCACGGTCGAGACGAACCGGGGCGCGAAGAAGAACATCTCCACGGTGAAGTACCGCACGACGTCGCGCGGCGGGGTCGGGACGGAGATCCAGAAGAACGGCCGCATCAAGTGCATCGTCGCCGACGAGGTACCCGCACCGGTCCTGAAGGGGCGTGCGCCGAAGGGAGGCCTCTGAGATGGCGAAGAACTACAACGCCGACCAGCTCACGGTCCTCCAGGGCCTCGAAGCTGTCCGCAAGCGCCCTGGCATGTACATCGGGGGCGTCAACAGCGCTGGCCTGCACCACTGCGTGTGGGAGATCCTCGACAACTCCATCGACGAGGCCATGAACGGCCATGCGTCGGAGATCACGCTGACCCTGCACAAGTCGGGGGACACCGTGACCATCAGCGACAACGGCCGCGGGATCCCCGTCGACAAGAACAAGAAGACCGGCAAGAGCGGCCTCGAGCTGGTCCTCACCGAGCTCCACGCCGGCGGCAAGTTCCAGAACGACGGCAGCGGCAACTACAAGACCTCGGGCGGACTGCACGGGGTCGGAGCGTCCGTGGTCAACGCGCTGTCCAAGCGGCTCGTCGCCACGGTGAAGCGCGACGGCGCCGAGTATCGCATGGAGTTCGCGGGTGGCCTCCCGCGGACCAAGCTGCTGCGCAAGAAGTCGGGCGAGGTGCGCGGCACGGGGACGACCATCGAGTTCACGCCGGACCCGAAGATCTTTCCGCGCACCAGCTTCAACCCCGAGACCCTCGAGGCGCGCCTGGAGACGGCTTCCTTCCTGCACTCGGACGTCAAGATGGTCTTCGCAGACCAGACGACGGGCAAGCGCACGGTCTTCCGCCACGAGAACGGGATCAGTGACTACCTCGGCCACGTCCGGGACGAGCGCAAGGCGCACCCGATCCACGACGAGCCGTTCTATCTCTCGAAGGAGACGGCGGACGCGCGCATCGAGCTGGTCTTCCAGTGGACCGAGTCGACGGACGAGCACGTGCGCTCCTACGTCAACGGCATCACCACGGGCGCCGGCGGGAGCCATGAGAACGGCCTGCGCGCGGGGCTCAACAAGGCGATCCGGAACTACCTCGAGACCCACAAGCTCACGCCACGCGGCGTGAAGATCACCCACGAGGACATCCGCGAAGGCGTCGTGGGCATCCTCTCGGTCTTCATCGCCGATCCCCAGTTCCAGGGCCAGACCAAGGACCGCCTCAACAACCCCGAGGTCCAGTCCGCGGTCGACGGCGCCGTCCGCCCCGCCCTCGAACAGTGGCTGAACTCGAACAGCTCCCTCGCCGAGGGGATCGTCACACGCATCATCGCCGCGTCGCGAGCGAGGGCGGCCAGCCGCGCGGCCTCCGCCTCCGTCTCCCGCAAGACCGCCTCGAGCAAGCTGACCCTGCCCGGGAAGCTCTCCGACTGCACGGCGAAGAAGCGCGAGGACACCGAGCTCTTCATCGTCGAGGGTGACTCCGCGGGTGGCTCCGCCAAGCAGGGCCGCAAGCACGCGTTCCAGGCGATCCTCCCCCTGCGCGGCAAGGTGCTCAACACGGAGAGCGCCGGTCTCAAGAAGGTCCTCGACAACAAGGAGCTGAGCGACCTGACCACGGCGCTCGGCTGCGGGATCGGCCCGAACTTCGACCTGGCGAAGCTGCGCTACCAGCGGATCATCCTGCTCGCGGACGCGGACTCGGACGGCCACCACATCACGACGCTGCTCCTGACGTTCTTCTTCCGGCACATGCCGCAGCTCATCAGCGCGGGCCGGCTCTACATCGCAGTGCCGCCGCTCTATCGCGTCGACATCGGCAAGGAGACCTTCTGGGCCGCCGACGAGGCGGACCGCGTCCGGATCATGGAGGAGCACGGCGGCGGCCGCAGCACCCCGCAGATCACGCGCTTCAAGGGACTCGGCGAGATGATGCCCAAGACCCTCTGGGACACCACGCTGAACCCGGACACCCGGCGCCTCCTGCGCGTGGACATCACCGACGGGCTCCTCACCGACCGCGTCATGAGCGATCTGATGGGGAAGGATCCCTCCGCGCGCTTCCGGTTCATCATGGACCGGGCGGAGGAGGCGGAGGCTGTGGACCTCTGATCGACCCGTCGGCCGCCCCGCGGCGGCCGGCGCGTTTCACGGCGTCAGCCCCGCCGCGACGCCGCGAACCCCTCGACGAGCTCGACCCAGAGGTTCGCGCCCACCGGCAGGAGCCGGTCGTCGAAGTCGTAGCGGGGGTGGTGCACGTTGTACTCGCCGCCCTGCCCGAGCCAGAGGTAGCTGCCAGGTACCTCCTCGAGCATGAACGCGAAGTCCTCCCCCCCCATGCACGGCTCGGGATCGGTCGAGACCTTCCCGTCGCCGAGCAGGCGACGCGCCGCCTCGGCGAAGCGCGCGGACTGTCCGGCGTGGTTCACCGTCGGCGGGTAGCCGCGGCTGTACTCCACCTTCGCCTCGCAGCCCATGGCCCGGGCGATCCCGACCGCGGTGCGCTCGATCTCCGCCTCGAGCCGATCGCGCGTCTCGGGCCGGAACGTCCGCACGGTACCGCCGAGAGTGGCGGTCTCCGGGATCACGTTGAAGGCGCTCCCCGCCTCGATCTTCGTGACCGACACGACGGCCGCGTCGACGGGGTCGGTCCCGCGCGAGACGAGGGACTGGAGCGCGGTGACCACGTGGCTCGCGACGAGGACGGGGTCCACCCCCTTGTGAGGCATGGCCGCGTGAGCCCCCTTGCCCGTGATCTCGATCTCGATCTTGTCGCTCGCGGCCATCATCGGCCCTGCGCCGACGCACGCGGTTCCGAAGGGCGCGTCGGGCCAGTTGTGCACGCCGTAGACCTCGTCGCAGGGGAAGCGTTCGAAGAGGCCGTCGTCCATCATCGCGCGCGCGCCTGCGAGCCCCTCCTCCGCCGGCTGGAAGATGAAATGGACCGTCGGTCCTTCACGGCGACCGGCACGGGCCGCACCCATGCTCTTGGCCGCGCCCAGCAGCATCGTCGTGTGGCCGTCGTGGCCGCAGCCGTGGAACACGCCGTCGACCTCCGACTTGTGGTCGCTCTCCCCCATCTCCTGCATGGGGAGCGCGTCCATGTCGGCGCGCAGGCCGATGGAGCCGGCCCCCTCCTGGCCGTGGAGCGTGCCCACGACACCGGTTCCGCCGAGCCCCGTCACGACCTCGAGCCCGAAGGAGGTCAAGCGCTCCGCCACGAGGCGCGAGGTGCGGCTCTCCTGGTAGCCGAGCTCGGGGTTGCGGTGGATGTCCTGGCGCCACTCGGTGAGGAGCGGCGCGTCAGCGGCAATGTCGGAGCGGATCTGCATGCGAACAGGTTGCCGTCCGTGCGCCGCGACGTCACCCGTGGCGCCGGATTCGAGCGCCGGAGTCGACCCAAGAGGAGCGCCCCCGCGACACCGCCCCGCAGAGGGGCGGCGCCGCGGGGGCGCTGGCGCGCGACGCCGGCCCGGAGCCGACGCCGCGACGGGATCGGCCTCAGTTGAAGAGGATCTCGAGCCCGTCGGTGAAGTTCGAGCCGAGGCCGACGCCGTCCCGGTACCACGCCTGGAAGTTCCAGGTGTCGCCCGCCATGGTCGCCGTCGTGCCGCCGCCCTGGGGGATCAGGCCCAGGTCGATGGCCAGGGAGAACTCACCCGTGGCGCCGGACGAGAGGATCTCGCCGGGGCCGACGTAGCGTCCGATCGCGCCGCCGAGGCACAGGTTGCCGTTCGACGTGCCGCCGGCGTTCGGGACGAAACCCTGGGTCGCGGACACGATCAGAATGCCGAACTGGTTCGGCGGCAGGTTGGAGGCCGTCAGCGTCACGTCGTTCGCGGAGACGCGGGTCTCACCGAAGCCGGAGATGGAGCCGGCGTTGCCCGTCGAGTTCGCGTTCGCCGAGCAGTAGTTGGTGCCGATCGGGCCCGGGCCGCCGACCGAGGAGCCTGCGACGTTCAGGGTGTAGGTGTTGCAGCTGCTCGAGTCGCCGCCCCACATGCGAACCTCGAGGATGAGGTCCTGCGTGGCGCCGGTGAAGTTGGTGTAGTCGAGGAACTCGTCGTCGGTACCGGAGAAGCCCAGCGCAAGCTCCGAACCGTCTCCGCCCTCGCCCACGATGTCGGAATCACAGCTGACGAGCGGATCCCAGAGGTAGGCGTCGAGGTCACCGGTGGCGGCGGTGTGGAGCACGTCGAGGACGATCGTGTCCCCCGCGGCGACGGACACCGCGAAGAAGTCCTTGTCGCCCGGCTGGACGTTGAGCATGTACGAACCGTCGACGGCCGGCGCAGCCGTGCTGCAGTCGTCGTTGTCCTCGAACGCGTCCGCCATGTTGCACGGATCGACCATCGTCGAGACGTTGAGGTCGTAGTCGCCGCAGAGGCCCAAGCTGCCGCTCCAGACGTCGATCTCCACGATGACGTCCAGCGGCGCGCCGGTCGTGTTGGCGTAGCTCACGAGCTCGTCGTCGGTCCCCGTGAAACCCTGGGCGAGCGCCGTCGGGGCGCCCTCTCCCTCGATGTTCGAGTCGCACGCGACGTTCGGGTCCCAGATGTACACGTCGAGGTCGGCGTTGGCCACGAGGTGGAGGCAGTCGACGAAGATCGACTCACCGGCCGGGATCGTGACCGCGAAGAAGTCGCTGTCGCTGATGGAGCAGTTGAGGCCGGGGTTGTTGCTCGGCATGAGCATGGCCGCGCTCGCGCAGTCGTCGTTGTCCTCGAACGCATCCGGGGTGATCGTCGCGCACGGGTCGGGGGTCGTGGTCAGCGTGACGGTTCCGCTACCGGCCGAGCCGTTCCAACCGCCGACGCGGATCAGGAGATCGGTGCCCGCGGTGAGGCCCGCGGCCGTCGCGATGCTGGTGAAGCCCGTGCAGCCGCCTCCATCGTCGTTGCAGGTCACGGGGACGAGGCTCCCGCAGTCGCCCGAGAAGATCTCGATGGCCGTGTCGTACGTCGCGTTGTCACAGGTCGAGACCGTCACGTTGTCCGAGCTGGTCGTCGTGTAGCTGAACCAGAGGTCAGGACCGCCGCCGGCCGCGCAGGGCCACGCCGGCGCGCTCACGGTCGCGGCGAGCGTGTCGAAGGCCGTCGGGGTGCCAACGACGAGGGGGATGGCGCCGGTGCACTCGTCGTTCTGCGCGAGCGCAGGGGAGGCGAGTGCTGTCGCCGCGAGCAGGAAGGAGATCTTCTTCATGGTGAATCTTCGTGGAAAGAAAACAGGCCGGGCGGTCCCGGCGGACGACCCGCGCGCTTCAGCGTCAATCGGTCGCAATGCCTGCTAGCCTATGTCTTCGGGTCAAGTCCGCCGCTCGAATCCCTGGACTTCCTCCCCTGGCGGTCTCGTTCCACGAAGGAGGCCCCGCAGCGCGATGCGCTGCGGGGCCTCCTTCGTACGGGCTCGGGCCGGGGCGCGCTCGGCGAACCGGTCCGATCCGCAGCAGGATCAGTTGGTGAAGACGATCTCGATGCCGTCGGTGAAGTTCGAGCCCTGGCCGACCTGGTCGCGGTGCCACGCCTGGAAGTTGCGCGTCTCACCGGCCAGGACCGAGGTGACGCCGCCACCGTTCGGGAAGTTCGTCAGGTCGATGGAGAGCGAGAACTCACCCGTCGCGTCGGCCTGCAGGATCTCACCCGGGCCCGCGAAGCGGTCGATCGAACCGCCGAGGCAGAGGTTGCCGTTCGAGGTGCCGCCGGCGCCCGGGACGAAGCCCTGCGTCTGCGACGTGGCGAAGATGCCGAACTGCGCGGGCGGCAGGTTCGACGCCGTGATCGTGACGTCGTTCGCGGCGACCGAGGTGAGGCCGAAGGCGCTCATCGCGCCCGTGGCGCCGGTCGAGTTCGCGGCCGCCGAGCAGTAGTTGGCGCCGATCGGGCCAGCGGAGACGCCGGCGCCGGTCACGCTCAGGTCGTAGGAGTTGCACCCGTTGGCGTCGAACATGTCGACCTCGATGATGAGGTTCTGAGCAGCGCCGGTGGTGTTGGTGTAGGTGATGAACTCGTCGTCCGAAGCCGAGAAGCCCACGGCGAGAGAGCCGGTCTGCGTGCCCTGACCCACGACGTTCGTGTCACAGGCCACGAGCGGATCCCAGAGGTAGAGATCCATGTCACCGTTGGCGTTCACGAAGGTGAGCGAGGCGTCGAGGGTCGCGCCGTCGGCGACCGTCACTGCGAAGTAGTCGTTGTCCGCCTCGAAGACGGTCAGGCCGGGGTAGCTACCGTCGGAGAGGGAAGCGGCGCCCGCGCAGTCGTCGTTGTCCTCGAAGGAGTCGGCGCCCAGCGCGGCGCAGGGGTCGGGGGTCAGCGTGAGCTCGACCGTGCCCGTGCCCGTCGAGCCGTTCCACCCGCCGACGCGGATGTAGAGGTCGGTGCCGACGGGGAGACCGGCAGCCACTGCCTCGCTGGTGAAGCCCGTGCAGCCGGGTCCGTCGTCGTTGCAGATCACGGGGACGAGGTTCGAGCAGTCGCCCGAGAAGATCTCGATGGCCGTGTCGTAGGTCGCGTTGTTGCAGGTGGAGACCGTGACGTTGTCGGTGCTGGTCGTCGTGTAGGAGAACCAGATGTCGGGCGCACCGCCCGCGGCGCAGGGCCAGGCGGGGCCGCCCACGGTCGCGGCGGTCGTGTCGAACGCGGTCGGC
>CBFIJG010000075.1:0-17327 GCA_965662915.1 Planctomycetota bacterium
GGCCGTCCCGGCGGAAGCCGCCCGGGAGCCACGGGCACGACCGGCGGCGGCGGGAGGCCGGGCGCGCGCCCAGCCGGTGGTGGCCGGCCTGCGACGACTCAGAAGTCCAAGGGCGACGCGGAGTGACCGAACTCGGGAGTCAGACCCCCGCGGCGTCCGCCGCGGATCGGTCCGCCGCGCCCGTCGAGCGCGAGCCCGTTGCGGTCCTCGAGGGGATCACCCGGGAGTACCGCATGGGCAGCGAGGTCGTCCGGGCGCTGGACTCCTTCAGCTTCTCGTTCGCGAAGGGCGACTACTGGTCGATCATGGGCAGCTCGGGGAGCGGCAAGTCCACCCTGCTGAACATCCTCGGGTGCATCGACCGGCCGAGCACCGGTAGCTACCACATCCGGGGACGCGACGTCGTCACCATGGACGACGATGCCCTTTCGACCTTCAGGGGGAAGGAGCTCGGCTTCATCTTCCAGTCCTACAACCTCATCCCTCAGCTCGACGTCATCGAGAACATCCTCGTGCCCGTGATGTACCAGGAGGTCATCCCCGAGGGCATCGAGGAGCGCGCCCACGCCCTCGCCGAGCGCGTCGGGCTGGGCGGACGATTGCATCACCGTCCGATGCAGCTCTCAGGGGGCCAGCAGCAGCGCGTCGCCATCGCTCGCTCGCTCATCAACGACCCGGCGCTGATCCTCGCGGACGAGGCCACGGGCAACCTCGACAGCAAGACGGCGGAGGAGATCCTCGAGCTCTTCGACGAGCTCCACGCGGAGGGCAAGACGATCCTCTTGGTGACCCACGAGCCCGATGTCGGTGAGCGGTCCGAGAAGGTCCTGCGGCTGAAGGACGGCAATATAGAGTCGGTCTACGACAACCGAGCGGAGAGTGCCTCGTGAGGGGGAGCGCGTTCCTCAGGGCGTTCCGCCTGGGCATCTCGAGCCTGCTCCTGCACAAGCTGCGGAGCTTCCTCACGACCCTCGGCGTGCTGTTCGGGGTGGCGAGCGTCATCGCGATGCTCGCGGTCGGCGAGGGCGCGAGCGCCGAGGCCCAGGACCAGATCCGCCGGCTCGGTAGCCGCAACGTGATCCTCCGCAGCGTCGAGCCGCCCCAGGTCGGGGACGAGAACGCGGAGATGCGCGTGCTCAGCTACGGCTTGACCCGGGACGACTTCGACCGGATCGAGGCGACCTTCCCTGGCGTGAGCCGCGCGGTCCCCGTGCTCCAGACCCCCGCGGAGGTCCGTCAAGGCGAGGACGTCTGCCGCCCGCGCGTGCTCTGCACGCCGTGGAACTACCAGGCCGTGACGCGCCGCGACCTGTTCGCTGGCCGCTTCCTCACCGAGATCGACGAGGAGACCCGCGCCCTGGTCTGCGTCCTCGGCTACGAGGTCGCGCGCTTCCTCTTCCCCTTCGAGAGCTCCATCGGGCAGCGCGTGAAGGTGGGGGAGCACTACCTCGAGGTGGTCGGTGTCCTCGGCTCGCGGCTCCCCACGGGGAGTGTCGCCACGGATCCCTCCAGCGAGGCGGGCGGCGAGGTCTTCCTTCCGCTCTCCACGGGGCGAGCGTTCTACGGCGAGCGCCAGACCGAGATCCGCAGCGGGTCCATGGATATCCAGGAGGTCCAGCTCCACGAGATCATCGTCGAGGCGGAGCGTGACATCGACGTCGAGCTCGTCGCGGCGGCCTGCCGCGAGATGCTGCGCCGGGAGCACGACGACAAGGACTACGAGGTGATCGTGCCGCTCGAGCTGCTCGCGCGCGCCGCGGAGACCAAGCGCATCTTCAACATCGTCCTCGGCTCGATCGCCGGTATCTCGCTCCTGGTCGGCGGGATCGGGATCATGAACGTCATGCTGGCGACGGTCACCGAGCGCACCCGCGAGATCGGGATCCGCCGCGCCCTCGGCGCCAAGCGCAAGCATATCGTCACGCAGTTCCTCGTCGAGACCATGGTCCTCTCCGGCGCTGGCGGACTCCTTGGCGTCGGGATCGGCCTGCTGATCCCCTGGGTCGTCGAGCGGACGGCGGAGCTCGAGACCATCGTCACGCCGGCGGCCCCGATCCTGGCCCTCGGGATCAGCGTGCTCGTGGGCGTCGTCTTCGGCCTCTACCCGGCCTGGCGAGCGGCGACCATGGACCCCGTCGAGGCCCTGCGCCACGAGTGAGCGCGCCCCGCGCGCGCTCAACGGGCGATGGCGGCCTCGAGGGCGGGCCGGATCGTCTCCGTCCAAGCGGCATAGCCTGCGGGGTTCAGGTGGAGTCGATCCGCCACGAACCAGCGCGGGTCCGGCCTGCCGCCGCCACCGAGGAGCGGCGTCGCGGTGTCGACGAAGACCAGCCGGGGGTCCCCTGCGCAGCGCCGAGCGATCATCTCGTTCGTCTCCAGGATCGTCGCGAGGTGCTCCTCGCGAGAGGGCGTGGGGCTGATCGCGATGTAGACGAGGGGGACGTCGTGACCGAGCGCGCGCATCCGAGCTACGAGCGCGTCGAAGCGCTCCGCCACGTAGACCGCATCGCGGGGAGAGTCTCCCGAGATGTCGTTGGTCCCCGTGAAGACCACGAGAGCGCGGGGCTCGATCCCGTCGAGGAGGTCCTCGAGCCAGTGCACGGCGTCGTGGATGCGCGAGCCCCCGAAGCCGTGGTTGACGACCTCGATGGGCGCCATGTCCTCGGCCAGGGTGGACCAGCGGCGGATGCTCGAGCTGCCGAGGAAGACGACCGGGCACTCGACCGGGCCGCGAGCAGCGATCGTGGCGGCGATCTGTTCGGTCCAGCGCGTGGGATCCTCACCGTCGGGCGCGACGACCGGCTCGATGGCTCTCGGGGCGGGCTCCGCCGGAGCACACGCGGGAGGGGCAGCGAGGGGCAGCGCGGCGAGGGCGAGGAGCGTGTTGGTTCGCATGGGCAGAGCCTAGCGTCCGTCACAGGGGCGGCCGGAGCGCGAGAGCGGTCGCGACGTCCGCCGGTCCGACGTCGGCCGCGCTGCGCAGGTCCGCGGCGGTCCGCGCAACGCGGCGCGCCGACTGGAGAGCACGGCTCGACAGGTGATCACGTCGCGCGGCACGCTCGAGCACCGTGCGGGCCTCGCCTTGGAGGGGAGCCACCTCGTCGAGCGCGTCCGGGCCGAGGTCCGCGTTGAGGACCGGAGCGCCGTCGAAGCGCGCCGCGGCCCGCGCTCGGGCGGCACGGACGTCGCTCGCGACCTGCGCACCCCGCGGGCCGGGGCAGGGCTCGGCGCCCCCGACGATCACGCCAGGGGGAGCGGGCTGGAGCTCGACGCGGATGTCCACGCGATCGAGCAGCGGTCCCGAGATGCGCTGGCGGTAGCGCTGGACCGAGCCCGGGGCGCAACGGCACGGGATGCGCGGGTGCCCCGCGTACCCGCAGGGGCACGGATTCATGGCAGCCACGAGCTGGAAGCAAGCGGGCAGGGTCGTGCGCCGGCCAGCGCGCGCGAGGTGCACCTCACCGGCTTCGAGGGGCTGGCGCAGCCCCTCGAGCGCGTCGCGGCCGAACTCGGGGAGCTCGTCGAGGAAGAGCACACCGCGATGGGCCAGTGAGATCTCACCCGCTGAGATGGGGCTCCCGCCGCCGATCAGCCCCGCGAAGCTCGTCGTGTGGTGGGGGGCGCGGAACGGCCGTCGCGAGGCGAGCCCGCGCGGCCAGCGGCCAGTCGCGGAGAGCAGCGTGGTCACCTCGACGCGCTCCTCCAGCGTCATGGGCGGGAGGAGGTCGACGAGTCGCTGGGCGAGCATGGACTTGCCGGCGCCCGGCGGTCCGATCAGGAGGACGCCGTGGCCGCCGGCCGCCGCCACCTGGAGAGCTAGCTTCGCCTCGGCCTGGCCTCGTACCTCGTCCAGCCGCCCGGGCGACGCGCCCGAGTCGGGGTCGAGGGGAGGCGGCGAGATCGCGGGCAGGCCCTCTGCGGACGGATCGCGGGTGAGGTGGGACAGGACCTCGGCCACGTGTTCGACGCCGTGGGCCGTCACGTCCGCGAGGGCGGCGGCCTCCTCGGCGGTCCCGGCGGGTGCGATGACCCGGTGGATCCCTGCGCGGCGTGCTTCCGCGGCGCAGGCAAGACCGCCGGGGACGGGGTGGAGCCGGCCGTCGATGCCGACCTCGCCGAGGAAGAGGACGCCGTCGACCTGGCGCTGGGTGAGGTGCCCCGCGGCGGCGCCGGCGGCCACCACGAGGGCGAGGTCGAGGGCCTCGCCGGACTTCCTGCGAGCCGCGGGGACGAGGTGCAGGAACAGCCGGCCGGCGCCGAGCCCGAGCCCGGTGGCGCCGAGGACGCAGGCGAGTCGGCCGCGGCTCTCGCGCAGGACGGAGTCGGGGAGCCCGGAGAGGTGGATCTCGGTCGCGCCCTCCTTCGCCGGCTCGAAGCGCGCCTCGACGGTCACGAGCAGTGCGCCCGTCCCGTCCAGGGACGCGCCGTGTGCGCGGATGGTCCTCCTCATACCGATCCACACGCGCGGCTCGTCGCGAGGGAACAGGAGACGCTCCAGGATCCGCGGTTTGACCGCGGCGCGCGAGCGGGACACCTTTCGTTCATGGACACGAGCGCCCACCACCTCCCGGCCCTCTATCAAGGCCCGGCCCGCACCTAGCGAGCTGGATCGCCCGTCCTTCACCGAATCAACGAAGCGCCGCGCGACAGCTCCCTGGGCTGCCGCGCGGCGCTCGTTCAGGGGCACTCGCGGGGCAGCGTCTCCGGGGAGTCGAGCCGGCCAGCCACACGCCAGCGACTCCCATGCGCACGAGCCCCGAAATCCTTCCCGTTCCCGCCGCCCTCCACCCCGGCCTCGTCGACCCCGCGTACCGCGCGCGGCGCGACGCGATCGCGGCGTCCTCCGCCCTGCACGTTCCGGGGCAGCCGGTCCCGACGCTCGAATACACGGAGGAGGAGGAGCTCACATGGCGGGCGGTCTGGAATGCGCTGCTCCCTCTCCATCGCGAGCACGGGGCGAGCTGTCTCGTGGAGCGGGGCGATGAGCTCGGGCTCTTCGACGGTCCGATCCCGCAGCTCGAGGATCTGAACTCCGGCGCCCTCGCGGCCTCCGGCTTCCGCTTCGAGCCCGTGGAGGGGCTCGTCCCTGCCCGGCGCTTCTTCGAGGCCCTCGGCCAGCGCACGTTCCTCTCGACCCGCTTCCTGCGCCACGGCGCGGAGCCCCTCTACACCCCCGAGCCCGATCTCGTCCACGAGGTCGCCGGCCACGCCGCGGCGCTCTCCCTCCCCTGGCTCGCCGACCTCGCCGAGGCCTTCGGTCGGGCCGCCGCCGCGGCCTCCGACTCCCGGCTCCTCGAGATCGACAGGGTCTTCTGGCTGACCATGGAGTTCGGCGTCGTCGCGGAGGGTGGCGTGCCCAAGACCCTCGGTGCGGGCCTCATGTCCAGCGCAGGGGAGATCTCGTCCTTCGCCGACCGTGCGACGCTGCTGCCCTTCGACCTGGAGGCGATGGTCGCGACGGAGTACGAGACCGACGAGATGCAGTCGCGTCTGTTCGTCGCGCCCTCGACCGACGCGCTCTCCCGCGAGCTCCATGGCTTCCTCGGCTCCTGAGGGCGGGGACCGGAGCTTGTCCCCGGGCGCCGCTTGCGCCTCGCCCGGCGGCTCCGCACGCTCCACCGCATGCCCGAGTACTACGAGCCCGGCGACCTCGCCGACTTCCCCAAGATCGCCGAGCACGCCCCGGAGATGGGCGAGAAGTTCTTCGACTGGTACGGGAGCGTCTTCCAGGACGGAGCGCTCACCGCGCGCGAGAAGAGCCTGATCGCGCTCGCGGTGGCCCACGCGGTTCAGTGCCCCTACTGCATCGATGCCTACACCAAGGACACCCTCGAGAAGGGCTGTGACGTCGAGCAGCTCACGGAGGCGGTTCACGTCGCGGCCGCCATCAAGGGGGGCGCGGCGCTCGTCCACGGGGTCCAGATGAGGAAGGTCGCGGACTCGCTCGGGATGTGATGGAGGAGTCGTCCAACGCACAGGGCAGCGCGGCGATCAGGGTGCGGCCCACGCTCCGGAAGGAGCGCTCGCCCCTGGCCGCGCCCGCGCGCCAGCTGGAGCTCCTCGGTGAGGTGGACCTCTCGGGCGCGCCGGGAGAGGGCGACTTCGACGCGCTGACCTCCGACGCGCTGGGAGATCCGCTGCGCGCGAGCGGGGTCGACGTCCTCCAGCTGAACCTCGGTGCAAGGTGCAACCAGACCTGTGTCCACTGCCACGTGGACGCCGGGCCGGACCGGACCGAGGACATGTCCAGTGAGGTCGCGGACCGATGCCTCGAGGTGCTGGCCGCGACCGACATCCCGACCGTGGACATCACCGGAGGCGCGCCGGAGATGGCCGCGCAGTTCCGCCACCTCGTCCGCGGCGCCCGGGCCCTCGGCCGGCACGTGATGGACCGCTGCAACCTGTCCATCCTGCTCGCGAAGCCCTACGCGGACCTCGTGGACTTCCTCGCGGAGCACGAGGTCGAGGTGGTCGCGTCCTTGCCTCACTACCGGCAGCACGGCACCGATCGCCAGCGGGGCGACGGGGTCTTCGAAGCGTCCATCGAGGCGCTCCGGCGGCTGAACGAGGCGGGATACGGCCGCGATCCGCGCCTGCGCCTGGTCCTCGTCACGAACCCGGTCGGCGCCTTCCTCGCGCCGGGCCAGGCCTCCCTCGAAGCCGAGTGGAAGCGCGAACTGAAGCGTCTCCACGGCGTCGACTTCGACGCCCTCTACGCCCTGAACAACATGCCGATCAGCCGCTACCTCGAGTGGCTCGAGGCGGGCGGACAGACCGGCGCGTACATGCGCCGTCTGGTGGACGCCTACAACCCGGCCGCGGCGGCCGGGGTGATGTGCCGGACCACCCTCTCGGTCGGCTGGGACGGGCGGCTCTTCGACTGCGACTTCAATCAGATGCTCGATCTGGTGGTCGACGAAGGCGCTCCCGGGCACATCGACGACTTCGATCTCGACCGGCTCGCGTCGCGCAGGATCGTGACGCGCCGGCACTGCTTCGGGTGCACGGCGGGCTCCGGATCGAGCTGCGGCGGCGCGACCACGTGAGCGGACACGTCATCGCGGGGGTCGTCTTCGACCTCGACGGGACGTTGACGCGGCCCGGGGCCATCGACTTCGCGGCGATGCGGCGACGCATCGGCATGGAGGAGCGCGGCTCGGTCCTCCACTGGATCGAGAGGCGCGCCTCGGACGCGGCGGAGCGTGAGGAGATGCACCGGATCGTGGTCGAGGTGGAGGACGAGGCCCTCGCGGGCATGGAGCTCGCCGACGGCCTCGATGAGGTCCTCGAGTCCCTCCGCGCTCGGCGGGGCGAGCTCGTCGCCGGGATCTCGACCCGCAACAGCGCTTCGGCGCTGGTGCGGTTCGGGGAGCTCCTGGAAGCGCGTGGCCACGGCGCGATCGGAGACCACTTCCAGGCTCTGGTCGCCCGCGGTCATCGATCGCCCTTCCTCGGAAGGGAGCTCGCCCACAAGCCCTCTCCGGAACCAGCGCACGAGTGCGTCAGGGTCTGGGACCTCGTCGATCGATTCCCTCTCGTGACCCAGGCGGACGCCGAGCCGGCTGTTCACCCGGAGCTCTTGTTCGTGGGGGACGACATCGACGATTGTCGGTGCGGCCGGC
The DNA here is from genome assembly GCA_965662915.1 of Planctomycetota bacterium. GTDB lineage: Bacteria > Planctomycetota > UBA1135 > UBA1135 > Saltatorellus. The sequence continues at coordinate 7,623 of CBFIJG010000075.1, forward strand.
GCGCGGGCTTCGAGGCCGCGCTGCTGGAGGAGCGCGGGGCGCGCCGCTTCGAGGGGGACGCCGCGGCGCGTCGGCGCGTGGCGAGTCTCGTCGAGGTCGCGGGCTGGTTGGCCGCGCGCGGCTGAGGGCGGAGCCTCGCGCCCGTCCGGGCCCCTCATCCCGCCTCATGCCTGCTAGCCTTGATCGCCATGACACCGCTCAGCCGTCTGCTCCTCTCGTCCGCGGCGCTCCTCGCCGCGGCCTGCTCCTCGACCGAGGAGAGGTTCGCCCCCGAGGTCCTCGCCGAGACCACCGGCCGCGAGATCGTCGCTGCGGGTGAGCGCATCTTCGTCGGCGCGCCCGTGGTGCTGTGGACCTCTCCCGACGGCTACGACGCCTACAGCACCGACCTGCACTTCGAGCGCCCGCCGGTCGGCGCCACCACGCCTCCGCCCGGGAAGCTCCGCTACGCGCCGGGCCGCAAGGACCGTCGCACGGGGGAGGTCCTCGTTCCTCCCGGGGGGAGCCTGCTCGAGCTCGAGGAGTCGCTCGAGCTCTTCGTCGTGCACTACGACGCGAGCGCCACCAGCCAGGGCTGCTTCCGCACGCTTCACGACCGCCGCGCGCTCTCCGTGCACTTCATGATCGACCTCGACGGGACGATCTACCAGACGCTCGACCTGCGCGACACCGCGTGGCACGCGCGCCAGGCGAACGACCGCTCGGTCGGCGTGGAGATCGCGCAGATCGGGGCGTACGCGCTCGACGACAGAACGCTGGACGAGTGGTACGAGAACGACGCCATCGGAACGAAGATCAGCCTGCCGCGGCCCGCCTCCGAGCTGGGGGTCCGCACTCCGCGCTTCGTCGCGCGGCCCGCGCGTCCAGGCCGTGTCCGCGGTCTGATCCACGGCAAGGCCTACCAGCAGTACGACTTCACGCCGGAGCAGTACAACTCGCTGGTGAAGCTCACGGCCGCGCTCTGCCGTCACTTTCCGAAGATCGAACCCGACGCGCCCCGCGACTCGAGGGGGCAGGTGCTCACGACGAGAATCCCCGAGGACGCGGAGTGGGACTTCAACGGGATCGTGGGGCACTACCACGTGGGCAGCCACAAGACCGATCCGGGCCCTGCTTTCGACTGGGAGTCCTTCCTGACCCGCGTCCAGACGCGGCTGATGCTGCCCTGAGGCGCGAGCCCCGGGTCAGTAGCGGTCCCGGTGCCCCTGGTTCTCGAGCTCGTCGCGGATGCGCTTGAGCTCGGTGAGGGCCTCGCGGAGGGTGCGATGCACCTCCAGCGCCCAGGTGAAGAACATGATCAGCGCCAGGCCGAGGGCGCCCATGAGGATGGGGTGCAGATTCATCGGTCCAGGACCTCCGCGAGGAAGCCGTTCGCGTCGTCGAGGAGCGCGCGTGCGCTGGAGAGGTCGGTGCCGCGCCTGGCCATGACGATGGCCGCCTTGGCGCTCCCGCCAGCTGCCTCCAGGAGCTCGGCGGCGCGGTCTCGCTCGACCTCGCCGAAGCGGGTGACGAGGCGGACGCCGCGCTCGACGAGCTTCGCGTTGGCGCGGGTGTTCACGTCGACCATGTGCCCGCGATAGGTCTTGCCGGCGCGGGCCATTGCGAGGGTCGAGATGGCGTTGAGAGCCAGCTTGGTCGCCGTCCCCGCCTTGAGGCGCGACGACCCCGCGAGGACCTCGGGCCCGACGAGGAGCCTGGCGCCAAGGGGATGGTCGTCGGGCGCCTGGTCCCGCGGGACGCAGGCGATGAGCGCCGTGCGGGCGCCTCGCTCCCTGGCGCGTCCGAGCGCGCCGTGGACGAAGGGCGTCGTGCCGCTCGCCGCGATCCCGATGACGAGGTCTCCCTTTCCCATGGCGCGGGCGGACACCTCCGCCGCGCCAGCCGCGGGGTCGTCCTCGGCGTGCTCGACGGCGCCCGCGATAGCGGCCTCGCCGCCCGCGATGATCGCCTGGACCACCTCGGGCTCGACGCCGAAGGTGGGGGGGCACTCGGTGGCGTCGAGGACGCCGAGCCGCCCGCTCGTTCCCGCGCCGACGTAGCAGATCCGCCCGCCGCGGCGCAGGGTCTCGGTGGCGGCGTCCACGAGGGACGCGAGCTCCTCGCGCGCGGCCTGGAGAGCGTCGAGCACGGAAGCGTCGGCGGCGTGCATGAGAGCCAGCGCCTCGGCCGCGTCCATGGTCTCTAGCCGATCAGCGCCCGGGTGAGCCTGTTCCGTCGCGATGTGGCCGCGGTCCCTCACGCGTCGCCCCGCTCTCGCTTTCGGGTGAAGCGCTCCCCGGGCTCCCACATCTTCCCGGAGCCGAGAGAGAGGCCGCCGTCGATGGTGATGTTGGCGCCAGTGACGTAGCGCGAGGCGTCGCTGCAGAGCCAGAGCACCTGGGCGGCCACCTCCTCGCGCCCTGCGAAGCGGCCCATGGGAACGGAGCTGCGGATGCGCTCCTCGACCTCGTCCGATGGCCAGAGGTTCTGCTTCGCGCCGTCGGACTCGAAGGGGCCCGGCGCGACGCAGTTCACCCGCACGCCGCGTCCCGCCCATTCGATCGCGAGGGACTTCGACATCGCCAGGACGCCCGCCTTCGCGCTCGCGGAGTGGGTCACGCCCGCCATGCCCGTCCAGGCGTAGGTCGCGATGATGTTGCAGATGGCTCCGCCTCCGCTCGCCATCATCTGCTTGCCGAACTCCTTCGAGCAGTAGAAGGTCCCGTCGAGCACGATCCCGAGGACGGCGCGCCACGCGTTGGCGCTCATGCGCTCGGCGGGGCAGACGAAGTTGCCCGCCGCGTTGTTCACGAGGACGTCCGCGGGACCGTGCTCGCCGGCGACCCACTCCGCGAAGCGACGCACCTCGGAGGGCTCACGGACGTCGAGCTGGTAGCCAGCGGCCTTCCACCCGCGGGTCCGCGCCTCCTCGAGGAACGCCGCCTGGTTCTCCGGGCTACGGGAGGGGACGATCACGCTCGCGCCGAGGGCGGCGAAGCCGCGGCTGATCTCGAGGCCGAGGCCCGTGCCGCCGCCGGTCACGACGACGACCCTGCCCTCCATGGCCCCGTCCGGCAGGAGCGTTGCTGCGGTCGACGGGGACGCGGGGGTCGCGGAGGAGTCGCTCATGGCACGAGAGTACCGGGCCGCGGCGGGACGCCGGAGGGGTCCATCGGATAACGTGCTCGCCCCGAAACGGCCCCGGAGGAGGCGCTCCCGCGCCCCCGGAGGGCCACGACCCGGGAAAGGAACCACCCATGCAAGTCCTCTCCAGCTACGCGGCCGGCCAGTGGCAAGAAGGCCAGGGCGAAGGCGCCCCCCTCGAGAACCCGACCACCGGCGAGATCGTCGCGCGGACCAGCACGGCGGGCATCGACATGCGAGCCGCCGTCGAGCACGCCCGCACGGTCGGGGGGCCCGCCCTGCGGCGGATGACCTTCGCGGAGCGCGCCGCGATGCTGAAGGGGCTCTCCGCGGCCATCCACGAGGCCCGCGAGGAGCTCATCGACATGGGGGCGATCAACGGGGGCAACACCCGTGGTGACGCCAAGTTCGACATCGACGGCGCCACGGGGACCCTCGCGGCCTACGCCTCCTTCGGCAAGCGCCTCGGCGACCGGCCGTTCCTCACGGACGGCGATGGGATGCAGCTGGGCCGGACCGCGCGCTTCTGGGGCCAGCACGTGCGCGTCCCGCGCCGCGGCGTCGCCGTCCACATCAACGCCTTCAACTTCCCCGCCTGGGGAATGATGGAGAAGGCGGCCTGCGCGCTCCTCGCCGGCGTCCCGGTGATCGAGAAGCCGGGGACGAGCACGGCGCTCATCGCATGGAGGGTCGCGCAGATCGTGGTCGAGTCCGGGCTCGTCCCCGAGGGCGCCTTCCAGTTCCTCTGCGGCAGCGCGGGGGACCTGCTCGACCACCTCGACGGGCAGGACTGCGTGGCCTTCACCGGCTCCGCGGCGACGGGGACGAAGATCAAGGGCCACGAGACCCTCGTGCGGCACAACGTGCGGGTCAACGTCGAGGCCGACTCGATCAACGCGGCGGTCCTCGCGCCGGACGTCGACAGCGGGGACGAGGCCTTCGGCCTGTTCGTGGGCAACGTCGCCCTGGACATGTGCCAGAAGGCCGGGCAGAAGTGCACCGCGGTGCGCCGCGTCTTCGTCCCCGCGGACCGCGTGGACGAGGTGAAGGCGGAGCTCATGGCCGAGCTCGGCCGCCACCCCCAAGGCGAGCCCCAGGAGAAGGGCACGCGCCTCGGACCGGTGGCCCACTCCCAGGCCCACGCCGACGTGCGCGAGGGGATCGGCCGCCTCTCCGAGGTGGCGGACGTGATCACGGGCGGCGCCGAGCCGCCCCGCGACGGCTGCTTCGTGAGCCCGACCCTGCTGGTGGCCCGCGACGCGGACGCGGGCGTCCTCCACGAGCTGGAGGTCTTCGGCCCCGTCGCCACGATCATCCCCTACGACGGGAGCGTGGAGCAGGCCGTGGACCTCGTGAACCGCGGCGAGGGCGGCCTCGTCGTCAGCGCCTACTCCAACGACTCCTCGTGGTCGGAGTCCTTCGTCCTGGGCGTCGCGCCCTATCACGGCCGCGTCTGGATGGGCTCGGACCGCATGGCCGAGCAGGCCCTCCCGCCCGGCATGGTCCTCCCCGGGCTCGTGCACGGCGGCCCCGGCCGGGCCGGCGGTGGAGAAGAGCTGGGGGCTCTGCGCGGGCTCGAGTTCTACACCCAGCGGACCGCGATCCAGGGCTTCAAGAGCTTCGTCGACGGCACCTTCGGCGCGCCCGCCGAGTGACCTGTCGCGGGCGCGGCCGGAGAGGCCGCGCCTCGAGGCCCTAGCGCGCTTCCACGACGATGAGGTCGCGCCACTCGCGCGGCAGGACCTCACGCCGGCGGAAGGACTGCCAGCCGGGGGAGCTCGCGACCTCCACGGCCTCGAGCCGCGGCACGATCAGCTTGACGTCCGAGGGGGCGAGGTCGAAGCGCGGAGCGCTCCGGCGTGCGTGCCGGACGACTAGCGAGTCGTCGCCCGCGGTGATGCGCAGGGAGTCGGTGAGGAAGGGGCGCCCCTTCTTCCGCACCCAGGACAGCAGCACGGCCTCGTTCGTCCTCGACGCGACGCCGAAATAGGTCGCGACAGCGCGATGGGGGAGCGGGACCTCGCCAGCCTCGACGTCGAAGGTCACGTCGAGGCGGCGGCCATCGCGATCCATCGCGGCGCGCCATCCCTCGACCGGGGAGGCGAGGTCCCACCTCGTCCGCTCCAGCGCGCGGAGCCACGGACCCTCGGTGGGGACGGGGAACAGGTCCGCCTCGGTGGCCTCGATGGGGGCGGCCTCGCCCCGTGGTCCGAGCTGCAGGGCGTTGCGCTCGCCGACGTGCACCGCGCGACGATCTCCGTCGATCAGCGTCGCGCCGGTCCGCTCGCCGTCCGCGTCGAGCAGCTCCTCCATGCGGCGAGATCCACTGTCCCAGATGCGCGCGCGACGCGCGCGGCCGGTGAGTTCGCGGACGGGGGACTCGCCGATCTCGATGTCGGCGCTCTCCTCGATGAAGTCGATGGCGTCCAGGGCCGACGCCGCGGTCGCTGGCTCCTCGCGCTCCAGATGGGCCACGAGGGCGCGCCCGAGCTCGCAGCCGTACTCCACCTCGAACACTCGCAGCTCCAGCTCGTAGGCGAGGGGCGCCCGCCCGCGCTCCAGCAATTCGAGGACCCGGGCCCGGGGTGCCTCCCCGCCCGTCTGAAGGGGCGCGGCGGCGGTGAGGAGGAGCAGAGGCGTGAGCATCACAGGGATGGTAGGTGGCTCGCGAAGCGCCAGCGGGCCCGTGGGCGCGTTCCCGTGGGCAAGGCTTGCGTTGTGCTCGATCCTGGTTCCCGAGCTCCTTTAGAGGCACTTGTTGCGAGTGATTCTCATTTGCACTTGCGTTGAGATCCGATCTCAGTTGTATTTCTCCGGTCGCGGCTGCCGTTCGCCGCGCTCGCTTCGCGCCAATCACCCCGCACTCCGCTCCCGTGTCCATCCTCCTCCTCCCCGTCGTCGCCGCGCCCGCGGCGCTGCTCACAGGTCTTCAGGACGACCGCCTCGACGCCCTCGAGGCCAGGATGCAGACGCTGGAGCAGGACAACCAGCGACTCTCCTCCGAGCTCCAGGACGCGCTCGACGCCCTCGCGGAGGCCGAGGTGGTGGGGGGCGCCGACGCCACGCCCTTCGACCCGGAGCTGACGGAGACGTGGGCGGCTCTCGCCCAGCGCCGCCTCGCCCCGCGAGCCGCGGCCGTCTACACCGCCGACCGTCTCTCGTTCGGCGGCTACGGTGAGTTCCTCGCCGAGGAGTACGCCGGCCGCGACGACGACCGGTTCGACGCGCTCCGCTGGGTCATGTACTTCGGTAGCCGCTTCTCGGACCGCTGGATCTTCAACTCCGAGATCGAGATCGAGCACGGCAGCACGGACGCGAGCTCGGCGACCACCGACTCGAACGGCAGCGTCTCCATCGAGTTCGCGTACATCGATCACCTGCTCACCGATCAGATCGCGCTCCGCGGCGGCGTCGTGCTCGCGCCGATGGGCTTCGTCAACGAGCGCCACGAGCCCACGACCTTCCTCCCCGCGGCGCGCCCCCAGACGGAGACGCGGATCATCCCCTCGACCTGGCGCACCATCGGCGTAGGGGGTTACGGGCAGTCGGGCCCCTTCGCCTGGACCGCGTACGCGATCAACGGCCTCGCCGGTGGACGCTTCGACGCCAGCGGGCTGCGCGGCGGCAGGCAGAAGGGCAACCGCGCCTCCAGCGAGAACGTGGCACTCGTGGGACGCGTGGACTACGTGGACGTGCCTGGCCTCGTGGCGGGCGTCTCCGCCTTCCAGGGCAACTCCGGCGCCGACCAGCCCGAGGGACTCGGCACGACCATCGTCGATCTGCACGCCGAGTGGAACGAGGGGCCCTGGAGCGTTCGGGGCCTCTTCGCCCGGGCGGACGTGGACGACACGGCGGCCTTCAATGCCCGGACCGGTGAGGCCCTCGCCGAGCGGCTGGAGGGCTGGTACGTCGAGGCGGGTTTCGACCTCCTCTCCCTCACGGACGTCTACGCCAACCAGACCCTGGACGTCTTCTTCCGCTACGAGGACATCGACACCCAGGCGGAGCTCGCCCCCGGGACGCCGTCCGGCGGCGGCATCGACGACACCTTCCTCACCTACGGCCTGAACTACCGCCCCCTCGACCAGGTGGTCCTCAAGCTCGACTACACCGACGTCGACGAGGGTGACGACGTGGTCCGCGCGCTCATCGGTTACGCGTTCTGATCCCCATGCAGCGAGCCGTCTCCTTCGCCGTTCTCGTCGCCGCGTCCCTGCTCGTCCTCGCGAGCCCTGCGCCCGCGGACAAGAAGAAACCGTCGATCATCGACGTGGCCGTGGCCCGGGCGTTCCCGGACGCGCAGGTCGAGCGAGTCTGCGTGCGGCTCTCCGAGTCCGAGCGGAAGAAGGTAGGCAAGCTCGCCTCCCAGCGGGCGCCGAAGAAGTCGACCACCTTCGCCTACGTCGCGCGCAAGGGCAGGAAGGTCGTGGGCACCGCGTTCTTCGACAGCCACGTCGTGCGGACCAAGCGGGAGACGCTGATGGTGGTCGTCACGCCCGAGGGGAAGGTCGCCGACGTCGAGACGATCGTCTTCCAGGAGCCGCCCGAGTACGTCGCTCAGGACTCGTTCTACGAATCCCTCGAAGGGCGCGGTCAGGGCCGACCGCTCATCCTCGGGCGCGGGCTGGACGGGACGACGGGCGCGACCCTGACCTGCCGCGCCGTGGCGGACGCCTCGCGACGCGTCCTCGCGCTCCACGAGGTGGGCGGCGAGCGCGTCGGACGCACCTCGTCGTCGCCGAAGGAGACCCGTCCGGGCACCAGCGAACGAGCCGAGCAAGGGCCGCAGGATTGAAGCCCGGCGCGCGCTGGCTGCTCCACCTCTCCATGCTCGCCGCGGGCGGGACGGGGCTGGTGTGGGCCTACTGCGCGTACGTCTGGGAGCCGGGCCCCGAGCCCGACGATCCCGAGCTCCTCCTCGAGTGGACCGGGCAGCACCCCTGGGTGCCGCTGGTCCGAACGGCGCACCTCTTCGCGGTGCCGGCGCTGGTCTTCGCGGTCGGCCTCATCTGGGCGAGCCATGTCGCGCCGCGCCTCACCCGGGCCTGGGCGCGCCGCCGGACCGGGCTCCTCCTCGCCGCGCTGATGGCGCCGATGGTGGTCAGCGGCGTGGCTCTCCAGACGGCCACGAGCCCCGAGTCGCGGGAGCTCTGGATCTTGACCCACGGGATCTCCTCGACGCTCTGGGTCCTCGCGTACCTGGCCCACCAGGTCGCTCGCGGCAGCGGCCCCAGGGGCTGATACGGCGACCACCCACCGGGCAGGGGAGGAGATCGAATACGCGGCGCGGTGGGGCGTACCATGGGTTCCCCATGAACGTCGCGTCCACCTCACGCCGCTGCCTCGAGTGCGGTGCCATCCCGCGCGAGAGCGATTCGAAGTTCTGCTCCTACTGCGGCGCCGAGCTGCCCGTGGTGGACGTTCCGGCTCCCGAGACCCCTGCGGAGACGACCGCACGTCGCTTCGAACGGCTCCAGGAGCACCCCGATGCTCGCCGGGCCCTCGCGTCGCGGCCGTCGGGGCGGGCCGCAGTGGCGAAGAGCAGCGGGAACGTCGCCGGGGCTCTTCTCGGGTTGGGCGCCATCGGAGCCTTCGTGATCTTCTTCATGAGTTCGAGCGGCGCCTCGAGCTCCCACGCCAGGACGGCGTTCGACGGGTTCGACGGGGGGACGGTCTTCCATGACCTGGGCCCCGCGGGTCCTGTCGGAGGTGGATTCAGTGTGATGTTCACCCTGGTCCCGCTCATGATGCTGGCGATGGTGATCTTCGCGGTCGTTCGCGCTGTCGGGCGCTCCGCCGAGGTGGCGCGGGCGCCCGTGCGCTCGCGGCTCGCCCTCGTCGTGGACGAGCACCGCGAGGATCGAGGGCACGGCGAGCATCGGCGCAGCGTCCACGTGGCGACCTTCGAGGACGAGCGCGGTGCGCGGTCCAGCTTCGAGGTCTCCGCGGCCGTCGCGCGCAGCCTCGCCCCGGGCGACATGGGCGTGCTGCACTCGAAGGGGCCGGCGATCGTGCGCTTCGAGCGCGTGGACGTCTGACCTACGAGCCCCTGGCCCGGAGCGTGCGCGTCATGCACACGCTGTTCGGGTTGCTCCAGTAGGTGCCGAAGGGCTCGCACTCGGCGAATCCGAAGGCCGCGTAGAGCCCTCTCGCCGGCGCGAAGGCGTCCATCGTCCCGGTCTCCAGGCTCACGCGGGCGCCGCCGCGCTCTCCGGCGAGGGTGACGAGATGCTCCAGCATCGCGCGGCCCAGCCCTCGCCCGCGGGCGCCCTCGCTCGTGTGCATCGACTTCACCTCGAAGTGCCCCTCCCCGAGGTCGCGCAGGGCTCCGACGGCGAGCAAGGAGCTGCCCTGGCGAGCGCCGCGGAAGAGAACGTCGGGAGCCTGGAGGCCGGAGACGTCGAGCGCGTGGACGTGTCCCTCCGGCGTGCAGGAGCGCGCCAACGCGAGGTGGGCTTCGAGCAGCGCCAACGCTTCAGGGCCCGAGGGGTCCTCGGGGCCGAGGACGAGCTCCTCGTCATCGCTCATCGGCGGACGAGGAGCTGGATGCGGTAGGTCCTGGAGGGGCCCTCGACGACGCTG
>CBFIJG010000076.1:0-17181 GCA_965662915.1 Planctomycetota bacterium
CCCGGGCGCTCCGCCACCGCCGCCGAAGCCCCCGCCCCCTCCGGGCCCGCCCGGATTCCCCGGCCCGTTCGGGTTGTTCGCGTCTCCGCCGTCCGCTCCGTCGTGCAGGACGCGGTGCACGGAGAGCAGCGCGTCCGGCGCCGCGCGGACGAGCTGGCCCGCGGTGAGGTCGAGCTCGTCGTAGCGGACCCACTCGGTCTTGTCCGGATCGTCCGTCCGCGTGATCTGCGCGAACTGGGAGACGCCCTCCACCGGGAGCCCGAAGTTGAGCGCGCTGGCGCCCGGCGCCGGGATGGAGATCGGCGTCACGAAGGCCGACGCCGGCAGGTAGGTGTCGGGGTCGACCGTCTGGCCGCCGCCGATGGCCCAGAGGAGGTCCCAGTCGAAGACGAAGGCGCGCGCACCGCCCAGGCGGCTCGTGGGATCGAGCCCCTGCAGGGACTGCAGCTCGACGCCGCGCTCCACCACGGTGAGCCGGTTCCCGCTGTATCCGGAGTAGCGGATGATCTCCGCGCCGCCGACGACGTCCCCGGTGGGATTGTTGAGCTGCTGGCCCTGGACCGTGACTCCTCCGGGCCCCGAGAGGAGCGCGTAGCCGCCGTTTGGATTGAAGGCCGGCATGACCTCCTGGCCGGCGGGGTCCGCCTCGGGATTGTCCGCCAGCTGCAGCTCGAGCTCGCCCAGCTGCGTGGAGGACCAGCCGCGGCCCAGCTGGATGATGAAGGCGCCGTTCGTGGTCTGGATCGGCTCGAGCGAGTTGTCGTTCGGTCGCCCGAGGACGCGTGCGACGCGGAAGGGGCCGAGGTCGCCGGGGAGCTGCGCACCTCCGGCGGGGACGCCCTCCACCAGCGGGAGCGAGTAGCCGTAGTGGACGACCGGCGTGCCGGGCTGGTAGGAACCCGTGATGCCGGCCGCAGCGCCGGCGAGGGGCACGGCCTCGTCGGATCCTTCCACGTCGAACCGCACCCGCGCCAGGCGGCCGCCGAAGCCGGCGTTCCCCCCGCTCGTCTGGTGCAGGGCCTGGAAGGTCCGCGGGCCCGCGATCGTCGCCTCGATCAGCTCCGACCCGATGCGCAGCACGCAGGGGTCCGGGAAGCCCTCGGTGGACTCCACGGGGATCGTCGAGGTGCCCGAGCCGACCCCGGCGGTCAGGGAGGTCATCCCGAGGGTCTCCACGCCCGTCGAGTTCCCGTTGACCAGCAGGTTGATCTGGTCCGGTCGGTTGCCGCGCACGTCGAGGGAGACGTGGCTCCAGGTGTTGACCGGAAGACCCGGAACGCCCTGGGCCGGCGCCATCGGGAAGCGCACCTCCGCCACCTCCTGGAAGGCGGTGTCGCGATGGTCCCCCATCCCGTCGAACACGCGCGCCACGAGGTTGCCGCCGGTCATCCCGAGCACGACGCGGTCCGAGTCGGGTCCCGCCGAGCCGAGGCTCGCGAGGGTCCCGTCCCCCGCCGTCTCCGGGCGCACCCACATGGAGATCGACAGCGGCTGGGCCACGCCGGCCGTGGGGTCGGCCCAGCGCACGACGCCGTCGGTCGGGTCGCGCACGATGGCCTGGTCCGGGAGGAAGCGACCCTCGAGGGAACGGCTCTCCTGATCGAAGTGGAAAATGCGGCCCTGGGTCCGCTGGGTCGCTCCCAGGCGCACCGGGTCGAGCTGACAGAAGTCCTGACTCGACTGGCCAGCGAAGACCCGGTCGGCGGGGACGGGGTTGCCGTCCGCATCCAGCACGGGCTCGTCGATGCCCGGGATGTAGCGCTGCCCCCGGATCGTCCCCAGGTGCGGGATCGTCCGGGAAGGCGGCTGCACTCCGCCGTCGTAGCGCCCGGTGGGCTGCGGCCCGGTGAGCCAGTACGGCGCGCCACGGTCGAGGCGCAGGGCGCGGTCGAAGTCCTCCTGGCGCGTGAAGAGCTGGAAGAGATCGCCGCGGGCGGGGGCGACGATCATCGTGTCGGTCCGCACGCCGCTGGTGCGCTCGTACCCGCTGCTGCCGTTGACCGCCGCGCGCAGTTCCAGCTCGAACAGCCCGTCCGTGGTGAAGCACAGCGGCATGGTCGAGAAGGCGAGGCGCGCGTCGTTGGCGTTGAGCGCGTTGATGTAGAGCGCGACGGAGTCGCGCGGGTCGTCGAGGATCGACCCGCCCGCGCCCAGAGAATCGGCCGGGACCTGCCCGTCCTGGGGCAGGGCGTCGATCCCCCCGGCCGGCAGGACGAGTCGCTCGAGGAGGTCCTTGAAGCCCGTGAAGGGACGCGACTCCACGCAGAGCGCCGCCAGCTCCGACGCCTCGCTCCCCGAGATCCGGTGGTTCTGACCCGCGAGGCCGAGGTTGGCGAAGAGCGCGGTGAGGACGTCGGCCGAGGCGCTGTTGACGTTGACCGGGCGGCGCACGAGCACCGAGACCTCGGACTCGAAGGCGGCGTAGTCGTTGTCGAGGACGCGGTCGAGGAAGACCCGGCCGTCCTGTCCGCGCTGGATCACGACGCGGAGCTCGGTGTTCACCCCGTCCGTGATCCGCACCGTGGAGCCCGGCGCCATCCAGCGGCCCTGGACCACGTACATCGAGAAGGACTCCCCGGCGCGCATCGGGCTCGCGAGCCGCGTCGGGCGCTGCCAGCGCGGCCCCACGGCGGCGCTCGCCGCCGTCTGGGTCGTCCGACGCAGCGCGCGCAGGTCGGACTCGGTGAAGCCGCCCGACATGGAGAAGTCCGCGGAGGCCCGGATCTCCTCGACCGCGTCGAAGACCTGCGGAGCGCCGTCCACGGAGAGCGTCCGCCAGATCGCGGGCGCGAAGGTGCGCTGATCGAAGACGTACGCGCCGACCCCGTGACCCCGGGGCGGCGAGGGGCCCGTCGTCGACCACTTGCCCTCGTCGTCCTGGCTCGCCCCGATGCCGCGGCTCGACGTGGTCAGGTTCCGCTCGTCGTCGAGCCCGCCGACCTTGATGAGCTCGCCGTCGACGATGAGTACGCCACCCTCGTCGAAGCGGTCGGGGCGATTGACCCGCAGGGCCGCGTCGCCGGCCTGCATCGGGAAGCTCAGACGCGCGACCCTGGAGAGCAGGTTCGCGAGGACCTGCGGGCTCGCCGAGCCGAGGTCGATCCGCGCGGAGAGGTCCACTGCCTCGGCGTCCCAGGCGACGCCGTTCGCGTCGTGAGGATCGGGGTATCCCTCCGAGGCCATCACGTCGACGTCGAGCTCGTCGAGCCCGTCGTAGTAGGGCGTCTCGTCGATCGCGGGGTGGGTCGCCTGGAGACCCGAGCGGCCGCGGCGCGCAGCGCCGTCGAGGGCGAGCCCGAGCTGGACGCGGTCGGAGGCGTGCTGGCTGGCGGCGTCCGCGTTCCGCGCGGTGGCGAGGAACGGCGCGCTCAGCGCGAACAGCGCGAGGAGCACGAACAGGACGGCGAGCAGGACGAAGCCGTCCCGGGAAATCGTCGCGCGGCGTCTCATTCCACGGTCCCCATGCGAAGCACCTCGAGGAGCGCGCTGCCCCCGTCGTCGAATTCGAGCGCGATCTCGACCGGGCCCGCGTGGATCACCGGGTCGAGGCGCCCCCCCTCGTCGAAGCGGACCTCGAACGGGCCGGGCGCCGCGAACTGGACGGTGGGCGGCAGCTTGGTCTCGGCCGAGGTCGTCGCGGTGGAGAGGACGACGTCGTCGACCCGTCCGGAGAAGCGCGAGCGGCCGCCGCCCAGGACGAAGGCGCTGGAGAGCCTCCAGAGCTCCCGGGTCTCGCCGCGCTCCGCCACGGGGACGCCGTTCGCCAGGGCCACGAGCCTCTGACGGTCGTAGCGCACCTCCAGCTGGACCCAGCGCTCCGGCTCCAGGACGCCGGGCCGCGTCCGGAGGGTCAGACGCTCGCCCGCGCGAGAGCGACCGAGTTCGTCCAACCGCCGGGTCACGACGCCGACCTCCACGGACCCGTCGGAGCGTGCGTCCAGCAGCACCACGCCGCCGAGATCCGCGATGCGCGCCTCCTGGACCTCGAGCGGACGCAGGGCCATGGCGAGCCGGAAGCCACGCCGGACCGCGAATGCAGGGTCCTCGGTCAGATCGAACGAGACCTTCGCCCCCCGACCTCCGAGGTCGAGGTCCAGCGCCCGACCGATGAACCCGTCGTCCGAGAGGATCGTGCCGGGGAAGCCGTCCGGGAAGCCGTCCACGCCGCCGGCGCCGGGGAGAGACTCCTCCTCGAAGCGCCAGGTGCCGACGACGCGGTAGCCCTCGCTCCGCATCGATCCGGTCTCGGGGTCGAAGGCCACGCGCGCCGGAGCGCGATGGGCGACGGCCTCGTTGCGCGCCTGGCGGAGAGCGTTGGCCACGAGACCGCGCGCCGCGCTCGAGCCGGGATCGAAGGACGCGAAGGCGCCGATGCCGGCGCCCAGCACGAGCCCCATGATGAGCATCACGACCATGAGTTCCATGATCGTGAAGCCGCCCCGGGGTCCCTCCCCCGACGGGCGGCGCATCGGACTCGTTCGCGCCAGAGTCATTCGCTCCGGTCGAAGTTCGTGATGTCGTCCTCGGTCCCGAAGACCCCGTCCGAGCCGGCCGAGATGAGCTGGAACGTGTCCGGCCGGTAGGGATCGCCGGTCTGGGTGTTGATCCAGGCCGTGACGCGCTGCTCGACCCACTCGTCCTCGTCGGTGACGAAGGCCATGTACTCGCCTCCACGCTCGTAATCACGGCGGTGGAGGTAGGCGATCGGGTTGTCCCAGCTGTCCTTGAGCTCGAAGACCTCTGCGCTCGTGAAGCGGGTGAGGCTGCGCTTCGTGTCGTCGCCGTCGGTGTTGACCAGGCGGTCGTCGTAGCTCGCGTTCGCGCGGTACGACCCGTCCGCCGGCATGATCGAGATGACCATCATCTCGATCCCCATGTTGGTCTCCGACGGGCGCGGATCGACCTCAGGGTTGAAGCTCGACCGCGGAAAGTCCCCCGTGTCCCTCTCGAACGAGTCCACCTCGGCGGCCAGCTGGCCGAGGAACGCGCGTGTGTTGCTCGCGGCCACGGCCTCGCTGCTGCTGAAGAGATTCGGCACGAGGACGGCGAGCAGGATCGACAGGATCAGGATGACCGCGAGCAGCTCCACGAGGGTGAAGCCGGCGCGGGAGATCGGGCGTTTGGACATCACTTTCTCCTGACGACGCGGACGTCGTCGACGGTCAGGTCTGCGCGGCGGCCAGGCTCGCCTTCGACGAACGCACCGAAGCGCACGTTCTGACGCGAGGCGCTCATGCCGCTCACCTCCAGCCCGTCGGCGACGGGCTCGCCGTCGACGTAGAGCGTGTAGCGCGCCTCGAGGTCCTCGCCAGTCTTCTCGATGGAGACGCGGATCGGCTCCCCGATCGGCCACTCCGGGCCGGGCACTCGCGCGAAGGCCGCCTCGTCGTCGGTCGCGTTGCGCTGGACCCGGACCTCGAGCTGTCCGTCACGGTTGCGCGACAGGACGACCTCCGAGCGGATGTCGTCTACGCCGTTGCTCGAGGTTCGCTCCGACGCGATGAAGACCCCCGAGCGAGTGCCCTTCGCCGCGGCGCCCACGGTGACGAGGCACGAGAAGGCGATGAAGCGGTCGGGGGGCAGCGCGCGGTAGGCGCGGCTCCGTCCGCCGCGGTCGTGCTGGCCGGCGATGTGGATCGCGCCGTCACGCAGGACCACCTCGGGCCCCACGCCCATCTGCACGGTCCACCCGTTCTGGGGGGCGCCGTCCTGACGGTCGAAGCGATCGCGGAAGACCTCCTTCGAGCCGTGGTCCTGGATCCGAGCGGACTGGTCGCCCGCGAAGAGCGCCAGGGGGTCTGACCCCGCCGCTGCCCGGCTGTCGTCGACGATCTCTCCGAAGAGGGTCAGCGCCTCCGCGGGGTCGCCGGAGGCGTAGTGCCACCACGCCAGACCGGCGCGCGCTTCGCCGAGCCCCGGGCTGAGACCACGAGCACGCTCGAAGCAGGTCCGGGCCAGCGCCAGCTCCAGCGCCGAGAGAGCGTTCCATCCACGGCGCGACCACAGCTCGGCGTTCTTCGGCTCGAGGCTCACGGCGCGCTCGTAGTAGCGCTCCGCTGCGGCGTACTCCTCGGACGCGTTCGTCAGGGCAGCCATGCGCTCGAGGACGGCCGCGAAGTCGAGTTCCTGATCGAGCGCTGCCTGGTAGGCCTCGCGCGCGCGAGGCTCGTCCGAGGCGGCCTCCGCGAGGCGGCCCTGCTGGTAGAGGGTCCAGGGGTCGAGGGGCCGGGCCTCGAGCGCGCGATCGGCGAAGGCCACCGCGTCCTCGGGGTTGCCGGAGATCTCGGCGAGGCGGCTCAGCCCCCGGAGCGGCACGACCGACCGGAAGGGGTCCGCGTCCACGGCCGACTGGAGCAGCTGCGCCGCAGCCTCGAACTCGCCCTGTCCCATCGCGGAGAGACCGGAGGCCACGAGCAGCTCGAATCCGCCTCCGGCGATGCCCTGTTCGCCGCCGATCCCCGCGGCAGCCCCGTCCCCGGGGAGCCCCGCCGCGGACCCCATCCCCGCCATGGCCTCTGCCATCGGGTCGTCCGAGTAGGGCGCCGCGCTGAGCAGGCCAGCCAGGCACACATCGGCCAGGCCGAGGTCGTTGGCGATGTCCGCCATGAGCGCCGAGTTGAAGGCCTGGAAGGCACCGGCGCCGTCGCCGGTCATGAGCAGCACGCGCCCGTGATCGAGACGCACCCGGACCCGCCAGATGCGGTCCTCGGCGCCCTTCGGCTCGCGCTGCACTGCCATGGTCAGGTGCTCGACCGCCTCGGTCGCGCGACCGCGCTCCATGAGGAAGCGGCCGTAGCGCCAGCGCCCCTCCCAGTTCGCGCGCTCCACGCGGAGCCCCTCGCGGAAGCTCTCCTCGGCGTCACCGTCGAGCCGCAGCTTCGCCAGGAGGCTGCCGAAGCGCGAGTGGACGACGGCGCTCGTGTCGAAGCCGTCGTCGAGCAGCGACTGATAGGTCCGGTAGGCCTCCTCGAGGCGGAAGCCCAGCTCGTAGCAGCGGGCGAGGCCGAGCCGCGGCCCCACGTCGTCCTGGGTGTTGATGGACTGGGCCCTGCGGAAGAGCTCCTCCGCGACCTCGAGGGCGCGCGGCGTCTCGTTGCGCAGGCGGAGACACTCCTCGGCGAAGCGAATCGCGTCGTTGAAGCGCGTCGAGGACAGGGGATCGCCGAAGGCCGCGAACCCGAGCTCGATCCCGGTCAGCGAGTTCTCCACGAGACCCCACTCGCGTACGCGGTCCGGCCCGTACTCGATGGGCTTGGGATAGAGCGGCACGCCGGTCGCCGGGTTCACCGGGGAGAACAGGAGCGGCTTCTCGGGCGAGAACTCGATCCGGTAGCGGTCCTCGTTGAGGATGCGGCCGAACTGGTACCCGTTCGTGTAGATCCAGTCGTACTGCTGCTTGAGCCCGGCGATGCGCGCGGCGCGCGCATCGGGATCGTCGGGCAGCTCGGCGCCCTCGTCTCCCGTGGCGATCTCCAGCACCTCGGTCTCGACCTCGACGGGCGCCTCACGCACGTCGAACAGGCCCGGCACCTGGCGCGCGGCCTCCGGAGAGGCCGGCTCGCGGAGCAGATCGCTGAACCAGCGCGGCTGCGGGCCGAAGGCCGTCGGAGGGCCGAGGGCCGGCAGCGCGGCGAAGGGCGGGAGCTCGGGCGACAGCGGCGGGAGCGGCGACGTCGCCGACGGCGGCGCGAACAGGTTGCGCTCGAAGTCGACCCCGCGCCCGGCCTCGGGCCGGACCAGGGAGAGGTCGTCTAGCCCGACGCTCTCGTAGTCGAGGGCCCGCGGCTTGGGTGGCCGGCCCGCCGTGGCCGAGTCCTTGTAGAGCTCCATCCCCTTGTAGCCGAGAACTGCGGCCACGAGCAGGAAGACGATCGGTTCCTTGCGGACGTTCATCACTCGCCCTCCTCGCCGGTGTCGAGGTCGTGGACGCGCACGACCATGAAGGTGATGTTGGCACGAACCTCGTCGTCCTTGGCGGACACGCGGGTCAGCTCGAGATCGTGGATCGGGAGCGGCTGGCTTCGGATCAACTCGCCGGGCCCGCCCTCGCCCGTCGCGGGCAGCGGCGTCTCGGCCATGGCCAGCCAGCGAGTCACCGCCTCGGCCGTCGAGACCGTCTCGATGCTCACCTTCGTGCGCTCGATGGCGCCGAGACCGCGTCGGGACTTGAAGGCAGGATCGAGGTCGATCTCCACCCGGCGCACCCGACGCACGCCCGAGTCGAGGGCGAGGACGAGCGCGCGCTCGAGCATGTCGAGGGCGTGCAGATGGCGCTCGATCTCGTCGACGTTGGTCGTCTGGACCATCTCGAGCCCGAGCCCGTCCACCAGCATCGCCCGGTTGCGGCTGGCCAGGTCGGCCGTGCGCTGGCGGACGCGCTCGACCGCCGTCGTGTAGATGTTCTTCACGGCGCTCGACCCGTCGGCGATGAACCCGGGCCGCGGCTGGAAGGCCACCGCCTCGACCATCTCGGCGTAGCTCGCCGACAGGAGCTCGTTCTCGTCCTCGGCCAGCGCTCGATCGGTCGGGGTGTAGAGGTCCTTGGCCAGCTTCTGCCGGCTCTTGCGGATCGTCCCCTGCTTCTTGTTGATGTCCCCGTCGTAGAGGCTGTCCACGACGGAGTTGGCGATGAAGAAGGTCAAGAGGCCCGCGACCACGGTCACGATGAAGCGCTTGTGCTCCTGCCAGATCTCGTTGAGGTCCATGGCGCTTACTCCTCGCCCTCCTCGTCGTCCGAAGCCGCCTCGGGCGGCGCGAAGTGGGTCAGCACGATCCGGAACGCGTTCCGGTCGAACGAGGGATTCAAGGTCACGCCTTCCAGGTCCTCCTGGAGCGCGGCGGCGAAGGATTGGAACTGCGACGTCGGCGACTGGGTTCCGGGCCGCGCAGAGCCGCTGACCGTGAGCAGCGGCCTCTCCGCGCCGCGCTCGATGCCCAGGTCGTCGTCCACGGCGACCGCGGAGGTCACCCGCGTCACCCAGAAGTCCCGCGGGAGGTTGTCGTCGAGGGCATCGAACACTCTCGCGACCTGCTCGCCAGCCCCCGCCACCGCGGCCAGCTCCGTCACGCGCGCCGAGAGGGTCTCGTTCTCCTCGACGAGGTCCTTGGTCTGCTCGTGCACGCGCTCCGCCCGCGCCGCCACGCTCGCGAAGCTCTTCGCGCGCTTCTCGATGGCGTCGAGCTTCGCCGACCTGGCCGAGACCTTGTATCCGAGGAACGCGAGCCCGAGCACCGCTGCTGCGATGAGCCAGATCGTGCCTCCCATGAAGGCGCGCTTCTTCGCGACGGCCTCCGGCAGGAGCTCGAGGCCGTACGCATCGTCGTCCGACGCCATCGTCGCGAGCCCGAGAGCGACGACCGACTCCAGCTCGTTCTCCGAGAGCAGGTCCGCTTCCTCCGGAGAGAGGCCGCTGGTGTCGACGACCCGGAACGCATCGAACCGCTCGACCGGGACGCCCATCCCCGCGGAGAGGTACTCGGGCAGCCCCTGGACCGCCGCGCCGCCGCCGCAGACCAGGACGCGGTCGAGCTTGAGGCCCGACAGCTTCACCTGGCTCTTGCAGAACATCACGGTGCTCTGGAGGAGCGACGTGATCTGCCCCGCCGCGCCGAGGACGGAGCGTGTGGCCTTCTCGCCCTCGGGGTTCAAGTGGCGCGCGCCCGGCGTCAGGTCCACGTGGTCGATCTTGACGCTCTCCGCCTCGGCCGCGCCCATGCCGAGGCGCTGGGCGAGGGCATCGTCGAACAGCTTCGAGCCGCCGGACAGGTTCCTCGCGAAGAGCAGGTCGGCGCCGCGCGTGATGACGACGTCGGTGCTCTCGGCGCCGATGCTGGCGATCAGGACCGTGTCGTCCTGGACGACTCCGTAGCGCACGAAGGCGTTGTAGAGGGCGACCGAGTTCGGCGAGAAGGCGTCGATGGTGCCGCCCGCCGCCTCGAGGCCGTCGATGTGCTCGTCCAGCAGGGACTCGCGGCTCATGGCGAGCAGGACCACGTCCTCCCCCGCCACCTCGGGCGGCCGCGGGAGCAGGTTGAAGTCCGACGCGACCTCCGAGCCGGACTGGTCCCCGATCTCCTGCACCTCGAACCGCATCAGGTTCCGCAGCTGCCAGTCCGGCACCTCCGGCACCCGGCTGTAGCGCACGTTCACGTCGCGGCCGCTGATGCCGACGCGCGCGTTCGCGAGCTTGAAGCCCGGCGCGAGCGAGGCCCAGCCCGAGGCCAAGTCACCCGAGTCGTTCTGGCCCGCGGCGAAGCCGCTCACGTGGAACGTCCCGCCCTTCCAGACGCCCTTGATCGCGAGCGCACTGGAGCTGCCCACGTCGATTCCGACTGCCGTCCTTGCCATGGATCTGCTGGTCCTCGCCGCTGTCCTTCTCTGCTCGTGTGTGCCCTGTGGATCCGGATCGCGCTCAGCGCGGCGAGCCGTTCCGATCCCGCTGACGGTAGGTGTCCACGCGGCCGGCGAGGCCCACCGAGCCAGCCTCCCGCAGGGCCTCTGCGATGCCCTCGAGGCGCGCGGCCTCGGCCGCCGCGTCGCTGCCGCCGAGGGCCTCGAGCGCCGCCGAGATCTCGCCGGCGAGCGCGGCGCTCGCCGCCTCGACGTCGCTCCCGCGGAAGCGAGTGCGGAGTTCCTCGGCCCGGGCGAGCTTCTCGCGGTAGAGGTCCTCGAGCCCGAAGAAGCTCGCGCGCTCGACCTCCGCGGCGAGCTCCTTCAGCTCCACGATGCCCTCGGCGACGATCTCGCTCTGGCCAGCGGCCGCCCGCTGGACGAGCGCGCTGTCGAAGGGGACCTCCGCGAGGAGCTCGCCCCAGGTCCGCAGGGAGTCCCCGCTACGCCCTTCGCGACGCTCTTCGTCGGCGCGGCGCGCGAGTCGCTGGGCCAGGGTTCGCTCCTCGGAGAAGTCGAGCTGGAGCCGGAGTTCCTCGCCGGCGGAGACCGCGGCGCGCAGGAGCACGTCGTCCCCCATCGGGCGCGCGGACGCAGCGCGGGGGCCGGGGAAGCCGACGCGCACCAGGCTCGCGTCCTTGCCGAGCAGCAGGCTCGCGGCGCTCGCGGCGTCGAAGCTCTGTCCGTGCCCCGCGTAGCCGGCCTCGTCCCCACCCCCGATCGAGGCGAGGCCGTCGCCCGCGAGGTCGCGGTGCACGAGGATCTCGAGGACACCGTTCGCCGCGGGCCGGAGGACGAGGTCGTCGCCGTCGGCCGAGACGGACATGGCCACGCTGCCCGCGCCGGAGCCGTCGGCGATGCGTAGCCGGGGAACGAGGGTCCTGTCGAGCGAGGCGAGGGCGAGCGCGCCATGGCCGCCGGAGGCGCGTGCCGCGGAGACGACCCGCCAAGAGGCGACCGAGTGGAGCGGCGAGCCGTCGCCGCCGGGCACCATCGCGACGTCGTCCACGTCCATCGTCATGAAGGGCGGATCCTCGTCGTCGTCAGCCGGCGCAGGGGCGGTGCTGAGGCCCCGGAGCAGGACCGCCGCGCGGCTGTATCCAGGGGGAGCCGTCGCGGCCAGCGCGACCTCGTCGAAGTCGTCGCCGGCAGGCGCGGCGCCGGACCAGAGGGTGACCTCGGGGATGCCCTCCCCGCCGGTGAAGCGCACGCCGATCCTGGCGTCGAGGTCCGCCTCCGTGCGCACCATGGCGCTGACCTCGATGGGCCCCGTGACGCGGACGGGCTCGCTCACGAGCAGCCCCTCCTCGCCGCCCGCCAGCTCGACCCGGGCGCCGCGGCGCCCGCTGACGGCGGCGCCGCCCGTGCGGAGGAACGCTGAACCGTCTCCGTCGTCGAAGAGCCATCCCGCTGCGTCCTCGAAGGAGTACCCGGCCAGCATGTGGCCTGCGGGAGCGGTGACCTGTCGCGCGGCGCTCGCGCTGCGGCCGCCCTCCTCGTCGGCGCCGGCGCGCGTCGTGGTCCAGTACCACGCGCCTCCCGCGAGCGCGGCGAGCCCGACGAGCAGGATCGGGCCGAGCTTGGACGTCCGGCGCGATCGAGCCAGATCGTCGGCGGTGATCTCGAAGCCCTCCTCGCGCGGCTGGATCTGCGTCCGGCCGAGTCCGGCAGGATCGTCCTGGAGCGGCATCTCGAGCTCGAGCGCCGGCCCGCCCGTGTCGTCGGACGCGCCCGCCGCGCGATCGATCACGGAGAACTCGACCTTGCCGAGGACGAACTGCTGGCCGTGGCCGACCTCCGCCTGCCGCACGCGCCGGCCTCCGACCTCGGTGCCGTTCGTGCTCTCGAGGTCGCGGATCCGGAGCGCGCCGGTGCCGAGCTCGATCTCGGCGTGGCTCCCGGAGACCGAGGGGTCGGTGACCTGCAGCGAGTTGCCGGGCCGACGGCCGATGGTGAAGACGCCTCCCTGGGCGTCGGCGATGGCGACGGGGACGACCTCGCCGCGGCGCTCCCCGGACTCGAAGCGCAGCGCGAATTGGAAGGACATGGACAGGGAACGACGGGGGGGCGAGGGAGAGGTCCCGGGGGCGAGCGCGAGCGCCCGGGCCGTCGGGGGGCTCGCGGGCGACCCCCCTCCGCTCGGACATACCCGGAGAGGTCCCACAGGTTACTCGTTCCACCCCCCCGGCCCCAGCCAGAGGCCCCTCCTCACACAGGCCATTCACCGGCCGCCCTGAGCGAGACCCAGCCCCGCTCGGCCCAGACGAGATGATCGAGCACGGGGACTCCGAGGACCTCGCCCGCCTTCACCAGCCGCTCGGTCACCGCCCGATCCGCCGCGCTCGGCGTGGGATCTCCCGAGGGGTGGTTGTGCGCCACGACGACCGCGGCCGCGCCCCGCCGTACGGCCGGGCCGAGCACCTCCCGCGGGTGTACAGGCGCCGCCGTCAGCGTCCCCCTGGCCGCCTCTGCAACGCCCAGAACACCGTTCCGCGCGTCGAGGAAGAGGACCAGGAACACCTCCACCCCCATGCCCCGCAGTTCGGGCGCGACGATCCGCGCGACGTCGGGCGCCCCCCTGACCACCTTCCGCTCGGCCTCCCCCGCTCGCTCGACCGCTCGCCCCAGTTCGAAGGCCGCAGCCACGCGGCGCGCGACCCGCGCCTCCACCCCCCACGCCGCCAGCTCCTCCGCGTCCATCCGCGCGACGCGCGCCACCCCCACCTCGTCCACCGCCCTCAGGATCCTCCCGAGATCACCGCGGCCGAGGAGCCTCCCCAGCGTCGCCTCGAGCTCCGGATCCGCGTCGGCCACTCCGTCAAGACGCGTCCTGCCTCTCGGAGTGACACGGACGGCCCTCGCGAAGCCCGACAGGGGCACCCGCAGCGGACCGCGCGCTTGCCCGGTTGCAATCCTCGCCAAAGCGAAACGACTCGCTGGCCGCAGTCGGCACAATCCCGCCATGACCCCCCACGCCGCGATCGCCCAGCTCGCCCTCTACGAGTGGCCCGAGCCCGAAGTCCTCCTGCGCTTCGGAGGAATCTGGCTCGGAGTGTTCTTCGCCGCCCTCGTGGCCGGCCTGATCGCGTCCCTCGTCATCGTCCGCCTCGTGCGCACGGTCGTCTCGAAGACCAGGACGAAGGTCGACGACGTCTTCGTCGAGCACGACGTGATGCACCGCCTCGGCCGCGTGGTCCCCGCGCTTGTGATCCACTCCGCGGCGCCGCTCCTCTTCCCCGAGGGTAGCTCCTACGTCGAGGTGGTTCAGCGCCTCGCGAACGTGTGGATGATCCTCGCCGCGGGCCGCGCCCTCGACGCCTTCCTCGATGCGCTCGTCACCCTCGGCCAGCGCATCGAGAGCACGCGGGACAAGCCGATCCGCTCCTACGTGCAGGTCGCGAAGATCCTGCTCTGGCTCGCCGTCGGGATCCTCACCGTCGCGGTCCTGATGGGTAAGTCGCCCTGGGCCCTGCTCACCGGCCTGGGCGCGATGACGGCGATCATCCTCCTCGTCTTCAAGGACTCCATCCTCGGCTTCGTCGCGAGCATCCAGATCGCCACCAACGACCTCGTCCGCGTGGGCGACTGGATCTCCATGGAGCGCTACGGCGCGGACGGCGACGTGATCGATATCGGCCTCCACACGGTCAAGGTGCAGAACTGGGACAAGACCGTCTCCGCGATCCCGACGAAGGCGTTCATGTCCGACTCCTTCAAGAACTGGCGTGGCATGACGGAGTCCGGCGGCCGGCGCATCAAGCGCGCGCTGTCCATCGACATGGGAAGCGTGCGTTTCCTCGACGAGGAGGACATCGCGCGGCTCAGGAAGCTGGAGGTCCTGAGCGAGTCCATCGCGGGGCGCGCCGCCGAGGTCGCCAGCTGGAACCAGCAGCGCGGCGTCGACACGACCGAGCTCGCGAACGGCCGTCGCCTGACGAACCTCGGGAGCTTCCGCGCGTACCTGGACGCCTACCTCTCGGCGCACCCCGACATCTCCGACGAGATGACCTTCCTCGTGCGCCAGCTCGCGCCGGGCCCTGAAGGACTGCCCATCGAGATCTACGTGTTCAGCAAGGAGCAGCGGTGGGTCCAGTACGAGGGGATCATCGGCGACATCTTCGATCACGTGATCGCGTCCCTGCCGACCTTCGGGCTGCGGCCCTTCCAGCGCCCGACCGGCACCGACCTCGCGGCCCTCGCGTCCGCGGTGGGCAGTCGCTGAACGGGATGCGCTCGTGCGCGGAGGCGCGCCTCGATGGCCCCTCAGGGCGGCAGGGGCCGCTCACTCATCGGAGATGAATGTGAGCGCCCTCGGGATTCCTCCGAATCGCGTCGAGGCTGGATTGTCCGGGCCCGCTGAGCCGACTAGAACTCAGTGCATGCCCAGCCCCTTCCCGACCGCCGCCTTCACGCTGGCCTTCGAGCGCGCGCCCTTCGCGTTCGACGGCTTCGACGCGTTTAGGCAGTCCCGCGCGGGAGCGGCACTCGACCGGTGAGCAGTCGCTCGCCCACGACTCGAGAGGCCCACCCGCGCGACCCGCGGGTGGGCCTCTCGCGTGAACGGCCCCCAACAACGCACCGAAGAACCCGATGGACACCCCCGACCGCAGGCTGACGAGCGCGCGCGAGCGCATCGAGGACGTCGACCGCGAGCTCATCAGGCTGCTCAAGCAGCGCATGGAGGCCGTCGAGCTCGTCGCCGAGCACAAGCGCGACACCCCCGAGGTTCGCCTCCACGACCCCGAGCGCGAGGCGAAGCTCGCCGAGGTCTGGGAAGCCGAGGCCCGCGGCCTCGGCCTGTCGGCCTACCACGCCCGGCGCATCCTCAAGGAGGTCCTGACCCTCTCGCGCCGGAGCCAGGAGGCCACGCTCGGCCCGCAGCACCCCTCCCGGACCTGCCGGGTCGGCTACCAGGGCGTGAGCGCGTGCTACAGCGAGATCGCCGCGCGCAAGCTCTTCGCCCACCGCGGGAAGACCGCGCTCGACCTCGTCGGTTCACAGGGCTTCACCGAGGTCATCGACTCCCTCGAGGAGGGCCGCCTCGAGTTCGCGCTCCTCCCGGTGGAGAACACGATCATCGGCAGCATCTCCGAGGTGAACGGGCTGCTCGCGACGCGCAACGTCTCCGTGGTCGACGAGGAGATCCTCGAGGTGGAGCACTGCCTCGTCGGACTGCCGGGCGCCGCCATCGACGAGCTGCGCACGATCCGCTCGCACCCCGCCGCCCTGCAGCAGTGCCAGCGCCTGCTCGGGAGCCTCCCCGACGCCGCCGCGGAGCACCACTTCGACACCGCTGGCGCGGCCCAGTCGGTGCGCGACGCCAAGGACCCGTCCATCGGCTGCATCGCCTCCGCGGAGGCGGCGGAGCGCTTCGGACTCGAGGTCCTGCGCGCGCGCGTCGCCGACCAGCCCGGGAACTGGACGCGTTTCCTCCTCCTCGCACGGGAGCCGGCGAGCACCAGCCGCCAGCTCCCCACGAAGACCACGGTGCGCTTCGCGGTGAACCACCGCGCCGGTGCCCTGGCCGACAGCCTGACCGCCTTCGCTCGCCACGGGGTCAACCTCGTCAGGCTCGAGAGCCGGCCGCAGCCCCAGGCTCCATGGGAGTATCTCTTCCTCGCGGATCTCGACGGTCACCGGGACGACGCGAACGTCGAGGCGGCGCTCGAGGAGCTCCGCAGCCACACCAATCATCTCAAGGTCCTCGGCTCGTACCCCTCGCGCGCGGTGGAGCAGGCGGACCCTGGCGCGAACGCGTCGGCGCCCGCCCCCCCCGCGGTGCCAGTGGAGCGCTGCTCCGTCCCGGCGCAACCCGCGGCCGCGCCCCGTCCCACGTCCAGCCCGGGTGACGACGCCAAGTTCGACGTCGCGGGGATTCCTGTCGGCGGCCGCGAGTTCACGCTCATCCTCGGCCCGTGCGCCGTGGAGGACGCCGCTCAGATCCACGACGCCGCGGCCATGGTCAAGGCCCACGGCGCGCAGCTGATGCGCGGCGGCGCCTTCAAGCCGCGGAGCTCACCCCACTCCTTCCAGGGTCTCGGCTTCGAAGGACTCGACCTCCTCGCCGACGCAGGACGCGCGGTGGGCCTGCCCGTGGTGACCGAGGTCCTCCAGCCCGAGGACGTGGACGCCATCGCGGAGAAGGCGGACGTCCTCCAGATCGGCGCGCGCAACATGCAGAACTTCGCGCTGCTGAAGAAGGTCGGACGCACGCACCGGCCCGTGCTCCTGAAGCGCGGCATGAGCGCCACCGTGAAGGAGCTGCTGCAGGCCGCGGAGTACATCCGCGACGGCGGCAACCAGCGAGTGATCCTCTGCGAGCGCGGGATCCGCACCTTCGAGACCGCGACGCGCAACACCCTCGACGTGAGCTCGGTGCCGGTCCTCAAGACCATGACCGACCTGCCCGTCATCGTGGACCCCTCCCACGCGGCCGGCGTGCGCCACCTCGTCGTCCCGCTGGCCCTGGCCTCCGCGGCCGCGGGCGCGGACGGACTGATCATCGAGTGCCACCCCCGTCCGGAGGAGGCGCTGTGCGACAAGGACCAGGCGCTCACCGAGAAGGAACTGGCCCAGCTCCTCGCGGGCCTGCCGCCGATCCTCGAGTCCCAGGGACGGAGCCTGCGGTCATGAGCCTGCGCCGACCGTCCCGCGCGGGCGGCTCCGCCACCATGGCTGCGAGCGCGGGCCCCCTGCTGCACCCCGACCCCATCCACCTCGCCATGGGCGAGCCGGCTGAGGGGCTTCCCCCCGTCCTCGAGGAAGCGGCGCGGCGCGCGCTCGCGGAGGGC
>CBFIJG010000077.1:0-16828 GCA_965662915.1 Planctomycetota bacterium
GCGCGGCGCCGTCCCGGGCGCCGCGTTATAACGCTGCGCTCATCCTCCCTCCCCCTCCCCCGCCGGGACGCCCCGGACGCAGCCCATGCTCAGCGCGCTCACCGCTCTCCCCCTCGCCCTCGCCGCCCCCGTGGACGAGGGCATGTGGACCTTCGACAACCCGCCCGTCGAGGCCATCCAGCAGCGCTACGGTGTGAAGCTCACCCCCGAGTGGCTCGAGCACGTGCAGAAGTCCGCCGTGCGCGTCTCCACCGGAGGGTCGGGATCGATCGTCTCGGCGAGCGGCCTGGTGATGACCAACCACCATGTGGCGTCGGACATCCTCGACAAGCTCTCGAGCGCGAAGAACAACCTCCTCGATGCGGGCTTCTGGGCGGCGACGCTGGAGGACGAGATCCCCTGCCCGGACGTGCACCTCGACGTGCTCTGGAGCATCGAGGACGTGACCGCGCGCGTCGAGGCCGCCGCCGCCGGCATGACTCCCGCCGAGGCCGGCGCCGCGCGCATGTCGGCGATGACCGCCATCGAGGACGCGGCCAAGGCCCGGCCCGGCATGCACACCGAGGTCGTCACCCTCTACCAGGGCGGCCGCTACCACCTCTACACCTACCGTCGCTTCGAGGACATCCGCCTCGTGTTCGCGCCGGAGAAGTCCATCGCCTTCTACGGCGGCGACGGCGACAACTTCGAGTACCCGCGCTTCTGCCTCGACGTCACCTTCCTGCGCATCTACGAGGACGGCAAGCCCTACACCCCCGAGCACTTCCTGACCTGGAGCGCCGACGGCGCGGACGAGGGCGAGTGCACCTTCGTCGTCGGCCACCCCGGCCGCACCCAGCGCCTGAACACCGTCGCCCACCTCGAGTACCTGCGCGATCACCAGGTGCCCTCCTCCATGCAGGGCCTGATGCGCAGCGAGGTGCTGCTGAACATCTTCGGGCAGGCGAGCCCGGAGGCCGCCCGCATCGCCGAGAACGACCTCTTCGGCGTCCAGAACAGCCGCAAGGTCTACGTGGGGCGGATGGCCGGCCTCATCGATCCCGCGGTCTTCGCCGCGAAGCGACAGGAGGAGTCGCGCCTGCGCGCCGCGGTGGACGCGAACCCCGAGTGGAAGACGAAGTGGTCGAGCGCGTGGGAAGAGGTCGCAGCGGCCCAGGACGCGATCGTGTCCTTCCGCGACCGCCTCAACGCCCTCGGCGGCGGCAACCTCCGCCTCGGCGCCCGCACCGCCTCGATCGCCATCACGCTCGTGCGCCTCGCCGACGAGCTCGAGAAGCCCAGCGCAGAGCGCCTGCGCGAGTACGGCGACGCCGCCCTGCCCTCGCTCTACCAGGGCCTCTACTCCCCGGCCCCGATCTACCCCGACTACGAGATCTTCAACCTCGAGTGGGCACTGTCGAACATGGCCGAGCAGCTCGGCGGCGACGACCCCCTCGTGATCGCGGCCCTCGGCGGCAAGTCGGCGCGCGCCCGCGCGGAGGAGCTCGTGCTCGGCACGAAGCTCATGGACATCGACGTCCGCAAGCGCCTCGCTAACGGTGGAGCCGAGGCCCTCGCCGCCGCGAACGACCCGATGATCGAGTTCGTGAAGGCCCTCGACGCCGAGGGGCGCGCGCTCCGCAAGCGCTACGAGGGCGAGGTCCAGGCCGTGGAGCGCGCGGCCTACGCCAAGATCGCTGCGGCCCGCTTCGCCGTCCTCGGTGACAGCGTCTATCCCGACGCGACCTTCACCCTGCGCATCTCCTACGGCAAGGTCGCGGGCTACCAGGACGGCGAGGAGCAGATCCCGGCGTTCACGAACTTCGGCGGCGTCTACTCCAAGGCCCGCGAGCGCGCCGGCGAGGAGTGGTACACGCTCCCCCGGTCATGGGTCACCGCCGCCCCCGTGGTGGACCGCTCGACCCCCTTCAACCTCGTGACCGATCACGACATCATCGGCGGCAACTCCGGCTCGCCGGTGATCGACGCGAAGGGCGAGGTCGTCGGCCTGATCTTCGACGGCAACATCCACAGCCTCATCGGTAACTTCGCCTACAGCGACGTGAAGGCCCGCTCGGTGTCCGTGGACAGCCGCGGGATCGTCGGCGCCCTGCGGGACGTCTACGGCGCGAAGCGTCTCGTGAAGGAGCTCACCGGGGAGTGACCCCGCGCGAGAGGGCGGGCGCCACGGCGCCCGTCAGCGGCCGGGGCCGGGGAGCGCTGTGCGCCCCCCGGCCCCGGCTGCTCGATCAGCGCTCCTCGGCGAGCCGGCCGGACTCTTCGCGCCGGAGGAGCGGCGCTGCCCAGAAGATCTTCTTCAGCCGCTTGAAGAGGTCCTTGTCGTCGCGCTGGAGGAGCTGCTCCTCGCGCACCCCCGCGGCGTCGCACACGTCGACGAGGGTTCGCCCTCGCTGGGACCGGGGGCGGCCGAGGCGCCGGACGAGGGCCGGGTCGTGCTCCACGGGCCGCGCCGTGAGCGCCAGGAACGAATAGGGCAGGCTCCGCAGGTCGATGCCGAGCTCCCGGCCGATCTCGCCCCACTCCCCCGTCGTGTGCACGAAGGCCGGCGGCTCGGCGAAGTGATGGCACCAGTCGCGGCTCCGGTCCGGCGTGAGCATCCCGCAGGCCTCCCGGTGGGTGCAGGGGGCGACCACGTCGAAGCGGTCGAGCAGCGCGTCGCGGCTCTTCGAGAGGCGCCGCGCCGTGGCCTTGGATCCGGGCTCGACCCACAGCACACGTTCAGCGCGCCGGAAGGCGGCGTGGAGCGCGGCGAGGCCCTGGCCGTCGAGCTCGTCGAGGACGTGGCTCGCGAGGCACAGGTCGAACTCCTCCTCCGGCGCCTCCGCCGCGCACTCGATCGTGACCCCCGGGAACGCCTCGCGGACGGACGAGGCGGCGTACTCGCGCGCTCCCTCGTCGCGGTCGACGAGGACCACGCGTTCGGGCGCCTCCCCGAGCCGTCCAAGGACCGAGCGCGTCGCGACCCCGGTTCCGGACGCCCAGTCGAGGACGGTACGGGGCGCGCCGAGACCCGCCCGCCGATGCACCTCGTCGAGGACCGCGTCCCACTTCCAGCCGATGCGCGCCGCGAAGACGCGGTCGTAGAGCTCGACGTCGCGGGCGTCGGACCAGTAGCGCGGCGCGTCCGTCCCGTCCGGGCGGTCCTCGATCCCGATCAGCACCTCGCGGAGCGCCCGCAGGCGGCTCAGATCGTCGCGGCTGAAGTAGGTCCCCATTCGAGCGTTCGCGCCCTCCCGGCGCCCGGCAGAGGGTAGCCTCGTCAGCGCCTCGAGAGCCCATGGACCGCATCCACTTCGCCACAGCCGCCCTCAACCAGACGCCCCTCGACTGGCGCGGCAACCTCGAACGCTGCAAGCGCGCCGTAGCGCAAGCTCGCGACGCGGGCGCGCGGGTGCTGCTCCTGCCCGAGCTGGCCCTGCCCGGCTACGGATGCGAGGACGCCTTCCACGGAGCCCACGTCGAGCAGCGCTCGTGGCGCTCCCTCGGATCCCTGATGGAGAGCTGCGCGGGCATGGTCGTCGGCGTCGGCCTCCCCGTCCTGCACCGGGGCGCGCTCTACAACTGCGCCGCGCTCATCGTCGACGGAAAGCTCGCCGGCCTCGCCGCCAAGCAGCACCTCGCCGGCGACGGGATCCACTACGAGCCGCGCTGGTTCCGTCCCTGGCCGCCGCAGGCCCGCACCCGCGTGGACGCCCGCGGCCTGCCCGCCGTCGACGGCGGCTCGACCGTCCCGATGGGCGAGCTCGTCTTCGACGTGGGCGGCTACCGATTCGGCTTCGAGATCTGCGAGGACGCGTGGGTCGCGGACCGGCCCGGCGTGCGCCTCGCGTCCCTCGCGGTCGACGCGATCCTGAACCCGAGCGCGAGCCACTTCGCCTTCGGCAAGCGCGACCGTCGCGAGCGCCTCGTGCGCGACGCCAGCCGCGCGCTCCACTCCGTCTACGTGTACAGCAACCTCGTCGGGAACGAGGCCGGGCGCGCCCTGTACGACGGCGGCGCCTACGTGGCGGTCGACGGGGAGATCCAGACGATGACCCCGCGCTTCAGCTTCGAGGACGTCGAGGTGGCCCACGCGAGCGTCGACCTCGAGGTCGTCCGGCGCGGCTACCGGCGCACGGTGAGCGCACCGAGCTCCGTCGACGATCCGGACGGGATGCTCGTGGCGATCGACTTCAAGTGGCCCGAGGCCGCGGCGCCCCTGCCCCCCGCTTCGCGCCCCGCGTGGGAGAACGCCCCGGGTTCGGAGCTCGCCTTCGAGGAGTTCACTCGCGCCGAGGCCGTCGCCCTCTTCGACTACATGCGCAAGGCACGCAGCCGGGGCTACGTCGTCTCCCTCTCGGGCGGGGCGGACTCCGCGTGCTGCGCGACGCTGGTGGCGCAGATGGTGGCGCTCGGGACGGCCTGCCTCGGCGCGGAGCGCTTCGCGGCTCGCCTCGGGCTCGATCCGGCGCGTCCCCTCGTCGAGCAGGTCCTGACCTGCGCGTACCAGCCCACGGAGAACAGCGGCGCGCTCACCCGCAGCGCCGCCGACGAGGTCGCCGCAGCCCTGGGGGCCCGGCATCACCTTCTCGACGTCCAGCCGATGCTGTCCGCCTACCGCGCGGCGATCGAGACGGCTCTGGGCCGCGAGCTCACCTGGGAGGAGGACGACCTCACGCTCCAGAACCTCCAGGCCCGCGTGCGCAGCCCATCGATCTGGGCGCTGGCGAACGAGGCGAACCAGGTGCTGATCGCGACGAGCAACCGCTCGGAGGCCGCGGTGGGCTACACGACCATGGACGGCGACTCGAGCGGCGGCCTCGCCCCCATCTCGGGCGTGGACAAGAGCTTCGTGCTCGCCTGGCTGAGCTGGATGGAGACCACCGGCCCCGCCGGCGGCGCGCCACTCGCTGCCCTCTCCGCCATCACGGCCCAGCGCCCCACGGCCGAGCTGCGTCCGCCCAGTCAGGAGCAGCGCGACGAGGACGACCTGATGCCCTACGCCGTCCTGGACGCCATCGAGGAGCTGTCCATCCGCGATCGGCTCGCGCCGCAGGCGGTCCTCGACGCCCTCGCCGGCCGCTTCCCCGAGCACGGCCGCGAGGACCTCATCGCGTGGATCCGCCGCTTCTACGCGCTGTGGGTGCGCAACCAGTGGAAGCGCGAGCGCATCGCTCCCTGCTTCCACCTCGACGACGAGAACCTCGACCCCAAGACCTGGTGCCGCTACCCGATCCTCGGCGGCGACTGGGGTGAGGAGCTCGCGGCCCTCGCCTGATCACTCCAGCGCCAGCGGGGCCGAGGTGCGTCGTCCGGGGGATCGCCTTCCTCCACGCGGGAGCGAGGCGGCCGCGAGCAGCGCGGCCGCCGCGGCCGTCAGCTCATCGCGGGCTCTGGCATCTCGTCGGCCTCCGCCAGCTCCTCGACGGAGGGGCAGGTGCAGATGAGGTTCTTGTCGCCGAAGCCGTTGTCGATCCGGGAGACGGTGGGCCAGAACTTGTGCGCCCGCACCCAGTCAGCCGGGAAGGCCGCCTCCTCGCGGGAGTAGGGACGGTCCCAGTCCGTCGCCAGGCAGACCGCGGAGGTGTGCGGCGCTCCCTTGAGGACGTTCATCTCGTGATCGGCGCGACCCTCTTCGACGGCGCGGATCTCCTCACGGATCGAGATCATCGCGTCGCAGAAGCGGTCGAGCTCCGCCTTGGTCTCGCTCTCCGTAGGCTCGATCATCAGCGTGCCCGCCACGGGGAAGGACATGGTCGGCGCGTGGAAGCCGTAGTCCATGAGGCGCTTGGCGACGTCCTCCGCCGAGATGCCGGCGGACTTCTCGAAGGGGCGCAGGTCGATGATGAACTCGTGCGCGCTGCGGCCGTTGGCGCCGCGGTACAGCACCGGATAGTGGTCCTCGAGGCGCTTGGACATGTAGTTCGCGTTGAGGATCGCCACCTCTGTCGCGTAGCGCAGGCCGCGCGGGCCCATCATCGCGATGTACATGTAGCTGATCGGCAGGATGCTCGGGCTGCCCCAGGGAGCCGCCGAGATCGTCCCGAAGGACTGCTCTCCACCCATCTCCACGAGCGGGTGGCCCGGGAGGAACGGCGCGAGGTCCGCGACCACGCCGATCGGGCCCATGCCCGGGCCGCCGCCACCGTGCGGGATGCAGAAGGTCTTGTGGAGGTTGAGGTGGCAGACGTCGGCGCCGAAGTCGCCAGGGCGGCAGAGGCCGACCTGGGCGTTCATGTTCGCGCCGTCCATGTAGACGCGGCCGCCGTTGGCGTGGACGACCTCGCAGATCTCCTTGATGCCCTCCTCGAACACGCCGTGCGTCGAGGGGTAGGTGACCATGATCGCCGCGAGCTCGTCCGTGTGCTTCTCGGCCTTCGCGCGCAGGTCCTCGAGGTCGATGTTGCCGTTGTCGTCGCACTTGATCGCGACGACCCGCATGCCAGCCATCACCGCCGAGGCGGGGTTGGTCCCGTGGGCGGACGTCGGGATCAGGCACACGGTGCGCTGATCGTCCCCGCGGCTCTTGTGGTAGGCGCGGATCGAGAGCATCCCCGCGTACTCACCCTGGCTGCCGGCGTTGGGCTGCAGCGAGATCTTCGCGAAGCCCGTGATCTCCTCGAGCGCGCCGGAGAGCCGCTCGAGCATCTCGCGGTAGCCCTCGGCCTGATCCAGCGGCGCGAAGGGGTGCACGTTGCCGAACTCGGGCCAGGTCACGGGCAACATCTCCGAGGTCGCGTTGAGCTTCATCGTGCACGAGCCCAGCGCGATCATCGAGGTCGTCAGGGACAGGTCACGCGCCGACAAGCGGTGGATGTAGCGCAGCAGCTCGTGCTCCGCGTGGTACGCGTGGAAGACCTCATGGGTCATGAACGCGCTCGTGCGCGCGAAGGCGGGGTCCACGTCCGTGGAGGCCGCGGTGGAATGTTCCGCCACCGATTCACCGCCAGCGCCGAAGATCGCGAAGAGGGCCGCGAGATCCTGCTCGGTCGTGGCCTCGTCGAGGGTCACGCCGACGCTCGTCGCGTCGATCGCGCGCAGGTTGATGCCGTTGCTCCGCGCCACCTCGTGAACCCGGTTCGCGTCCTCGACGAGGACCCTGAGGGTGTCGAAGGTCGGCCCCTCGGCGACGGAGACGCCCGCCGCGGCGAGGCCGGCGCGGAGGGTCTCGGTGAGGCCACGGACGCGGCGCGCGATCACCTTCAGCCCCTCGGGGCCGTGGTAGACCGCGTACATGCCGGCCATGACCGCCAGCAGGACCTGGGCCGTGCAGATGTTGCTCGTCGCCTTGTCACGCCGGATGTGCTGCTCGCGGGTCTGCAGCGCCATGCGCAGGGCGGGCTCGCCCGTCGCGTCGCGGCTGATCCCGATCAGGCGGCCGGGGAGGATCCGCTTGTACGCCTCCGTCGTCGCGAGGAACGCGGCGTGCGGCCCGCCGTAGCCGAGCGGCACGCCGAAGCGCTGGCTGTTGCCGACGACGACGTCCGCGCCGAACTCGCCCGGAGGCGTGAGCAGCACGAGGCTCAGGAGGTCGGCCGCGACGATCGACATCGCGCCGGCCTGCTTCGCGCGCTGGAAGAACGCGCGGAAGTCCTCCACCGTGCCGTAGGTGTTCGGGTACTGGACGAGGACGCCGAACACGCCCTCGAGTTCAGCGCTGCGGTGATCACCGACGACCACCTCGATGCCGAGCGCCTCGGCGCGGGTCTTCACGACCGCGAGGGTCTGCGGGTGGCAGTCCTCGCTCGCGAAGAAGATCGACTTCTTCTGCCGCGCCGCTGTGTAGGCCATCCCCATCGCCTCCGCGGCGGCCGTCGACTCGTCGAGCAGCGACGCGCCGGCCAGAGGGAGCCCGGTCAGATCCGACACGACCGTCTGGAAGTTCAGCAGCGCCTCGAGGCGACCCTGGCTGATCTCCGCCTGGTAGGGCGTGTACTGCGTGTACCACGCGGGGTTCTCGAGGATGTTCCGCTGGATGACCGGCGGGGTGACCGTGCTCGCGTAGCCGCAGCCGATGAACGAGCGCATCGATGCGTTCTTGCTCGCGATGCCGTGCAGCTCGGCGAGGGTCTCCGCCTCGCCGCGGCCATCGCGGAAGCCTTCGCCGAGCGCCAGCTCGCGGCCGAGCCGGATGCCAGCGGGGACCGTCTCATCCACCAGCTGGCCGAGACTGTCTGCACCGATCACGCCGAGCATGGCGCGGACCTCTTGATCGTCGGGGCCGACGTGACGGCGGACGAAGGTGTCGGTGGGATCGAGGAACGAAGCGCGGGGTTTGGTCAACGCACTGGGCCCGTTCGAAGGACCGAGGGGGCAGGGCGCGCGGATGGCGCCGGACTTCGGGGAACGCGGCGGCGCTCCCTGGGCGCCGCGCGAAGTCCATAGTCTATCCGGGCTCCGCCTCCGACCCCCCTCGGCGGACTCGGTTCCCGCCGCGGTGCCCCCCCTGTGCCGTATCGCCGCCCCATGCGCACGGGCCCCGTGTCTCGCGACGGGGCGGCGCCGGGTCACTCGACGCCGTGCGCGACGTCCCGTGCCCCGAGGCGCTCGCGCCTGGCGCGGGCCTGTTCGAGGAGACGTCCGACGGCGAGACGCATCTCCCGCGGGAGGTCTCCCGGGGTGCAGTACTTCTCCGGGCGAACGCGGCCGAGCTGGTGCACCCAGTCGTCGGTGGCCGGCGTCTTCCCGGGGTCCGCGGGCGTCCGGCGGGCGTTGCTCGCGCTCGGCCAGCGCGCACCGGCCGGGTAGAAGAGGAAGACCTCTCGCGCCTCGGCGACGGGGAGCTTGCCCCGCGCGAAGGCCCGGCCGGCAAGACCGGAGCCGTCGTGGAACGCGATGACGCGGTCGTCCTCGAGAGAGCGGCTCGCCCGGGCAGCGGCCTTCGCTGCGCCGGGGCTGCGCGCGACGTCCTGCCAGATGACGAACAGGCGCAGGTCCTCGCCGCTGTGGGCGTCGAGCACCTCCGCGCGCAGGATCGCCGCTCCCCGCTCGCAGCCCATGTGCGGCATGAGTGCGAGGACGCGCGGGACGTCGACGTGGGCGTCGAAGGCCTCGCGCAGCGGCTCGAGGGACGTGTCCAGCGAGACGAGTTCGACCGCAGAGGCCGCGTCCGAGCGTTCCACTCCGTCCCCGTAGTGGAACGCGCTGGCGCCCTCGGGGCCCTGGCAGGCCGGCGCGGCGATGAGCGTGAGGCACGGGAGCAACCAGCGGCCGAGGGCGCCGTGGAGAGGACCGCGGCGACGCTCGCGCGGCGCCGCCAAGGCGCCGGATCGCGGCCTCGCGGGCCAGCTGAACGTCTTTCTCCCCATCTCCATCCTCTTCGGATTACCAGTCGCTCCCTTTTGATGCGAAGGGAAATCCCGCGAGCGATCCACCGGCGTGCCCCGCGAGGGGTCCACCGCTGAGACGGAATGACCGCCCGGAGCCCCGTATCCAGCCCCTGAGGGCTGTTCGAGGCGCCGGAGAGGCGTTTCCACCAAGATCCCGTTGCTCCGCCGCTCCCGGGGCCCGAACGTCCGCCCCATGGGTCCCATGGAGCGCGCACTGAGCGACGTCGAGGTGGTCGAGGATCGCACCGCGGAGAGCCGCTGCGACGTCGGCTTCCTCAAGCTGCGGCGCCTCGTCCTGCGTCACCGGTACGGCGACGGATCGACCTCCGAGCCGTTCCCGTGCGACGTCCTCGAGCGCCCGGGGAGCGACGCCGTGGTGTGCGTGCTGTACGAGTTCGTGGACGGTCGCGCGCGGGTGCTCCTGCGCGAGTCGCCGCGCCCGCCGATCCACCTGCGCCGCCACAAGACCTTCGTCCACCCCGACCCGGGCGTGTACCTCACGATCCTCGAGGTCGTCGCGGGCCTCGTCGAGGAGAGCGATCCCCCCGGCCCCGAGGGACTCCGACGCCGCGCGGCCCTCGAGGCGCGCGAGGAGGCCGGGCTCGAGGTGGATCGCGCGACCCTGCACCCCCTCGGCGGCGAGACCTTCGCGAGCCCGGGGACCACGGACGAGAAGCTCTACTTCTGCTCCGCCGCCGCGCCTCTCGGCGAGCGCGACGCGCCCACCGGGGACGGCAGCGTCATGGAGGAGTGGTCCCGCGTTCACCTGATCGACCTCGGCGAGGCGCTCGCGATGTGCCGCGACGGGCGCGTGCCG
Organism: Planctomycetota bacterium; assembly: GCA_965662915.1. GTDB lineage: Bacteria > Planctomycetota > UBA1135 > UBA1135 > Saltatorellus. Next base: position 10,126 of record CBFIJG010000077.1, read on the forward strand.
GACATGAAGACCGAGCTGGCCCTCGCGCGTCTCGCGGACGAGCTCGGGTTCGTGCCGCTGCTCGACAGTTTCCTGTGGCAGATCGAAGGCGCGGAGGTCCCGGCCCGGCTCGCCGCGGCGCGCGCCGCGTGGGACGCGTCGCGGAGCGCGTAGATGGACGCGCTGCGCATCGGAATCGTCGGCGCCCGGCGAGCGCATCAAGGGCTCGGCCCCTTCGTCGCGCGGGATCTCGTGGCCCTCGGCGCCGAGGTGACCCACGTCCTCGGACGCACCGACGAGACCGCGCGCGCGGCGGCGACGGAGATCGCGGGCCTGACGAGCGTGGAGCCCGTGCCGCTCTTCGAACCGGACGAGTTCGACGCGGCGCCCCTCGATGCGGTCTGCGTACTCACCCCTCGCGGACACCATCTCGAGTGGGTCGAGCGCGCCCTCGCTGCGGGCAGGCACGTCCTCGTGGAGAAGCCGGTGATCTGGCACGGTCCCGACGCGACGGAGAGAACCAGCTGGCGAGCCCGGGTCGACGAACTCGGCAAGAGCTTCGCGGAGCGCGGACTCGTGCTCGCCGTCAACGCGCAATGGCCCTGGACGCTCCCCGCCTTCGCCGCGCTCCACGGCGCTCCCGAGGAGACCCCTCGCGCGCTCGAGATGGGCCTCGCGCCGGCCTCCAGCGGGCGCGCCATGCTCGGCGATGCGCTCCCCCACCCCCTGAGCCTCGCGCTGGCCCTGCGGCCCGACCTCGAGCGGCTCTCGAGCTGCTCCTTCGACCTCGACGGCGCGGCGCGCTGCGAGGTTCGCGCCGAGCTCTCCGGTGCGGACGGGACCTTCTCGCTCCGGGTGGAGCTCGTCGGCCGCGAACTCGGCGGAGCCCGCGCGGCCTGGTACGCCGTGGACGGGCGCAGGGTCGACCGGTGCGTGCGCGAGCGGGACTACGCGCTCTTCCTGCGCGATGGCGCCCGGGTCATGGATCTCGCCGATCCGCTCCGTGAACGCCTCGGCGCGTTCCTCGCCGACGTCCAGCGCGCGGAAGGAGCGGGGCGTCCGGCCCAGGAGCTGGATCCACGCCCCGGGCGCGCCGCCGGACTCCTCGAGGCGATCGACGCAGCGTTCCCGGATCAGGGCTCCAGCGCCCTATGATCCCGGCGCCGATGGCCCCGCCGCCTCCCCGACGCATCCTCGCTGTCCTCCCCTCGTGGGTGGGCGACACCACCATGTGCACGCCGGCGCTGCGCGCGCTGCGCAGCGCGTTCCCGGACGCGACGATCGTCGCCGAGGGCCGGTCTCACCTCGGTGACCTCGTGCGCGGACTCGATGCGGTGGACCGCTTCGACCCCTCCCCGCAGAAGGGGCTGCGCGCCGCCTGGCGACGCGCGCGGGAGCTCCGCAGCGAGGGATTCGACTGGGCCGTTCTGTTCGGCGAGTCGGAGCGCGTCGCGGCGCCCGCCTTCCTCGCGCGCATCCCGGTGCGGGCGGGCTTCGGCCGCGGCGCCCTGCGGCGCGCCCTCCTGACCCACTTCCTGGAGAGGCCCCGCGACCCGGACGGGCGGCCGAGCGCCTTCTCCATGATCGAGCGGTACCTGAGAGTCACGCGTCACCTGGGGATCGAGGACGACGGCGGCCGGATGGAGCTCCCGGTGGAGCCCGCAGCGACGCGGCGGGTCGAGGAGCGACTCGCGGCGGCGGGGATCGGGCCCGGGGAACGCGTCCTCACGCTCATCGGGGGCGCCTCATTCGGAGCCGCCAAGATGTGGCCCCCCGCGTCCTTCGCCCGCGCCGCCGCGCTGATGGCCGAGCGCCACGGCACGCGAGCGGTCATCGCGCCGGGCCCCGGGGAGGAGCGAATCGGAGAGGAGGTCGCCCGCCTCTCCGGCGGCGCGGTGGCCGTGCTCGGAGACCCTCCCCTGGCCCTCGCGGAGACGGCGGCGCTGCTCCACCGATCCGCGCTCGCGATCTCCAACGACACGGGCCCGAGGAGCATGGCCGTCGCGCTCGGTCTGCCGGTCGTCGTCCCGCTCGGCCCGACGGAGGACGCTCACACGCGTCACCATCTCGAGCGCCAGCGCGTGATCATCGAGGACGTCGACTGCCGGCCCTGCAGGCTGCGGACCTGCCCCATCGATCACCGTTGCATGACGCGGATCACGCCGGAGCACGTCGTCGGCGCCGCCGAGGAGCTGCTCGCGGCCTTCGGCGACGGGCCCGCCGCGTGAACCACCGCACCGCTCGACGCGTACGGGACGACTCGCCCCGAGGATCGAACGAACGCGGGGATGCCCTGACTCCGCGGCTCCGGCCGCTCGGTCGCCCCGGTCGCGGAAGTTCGACGTAGAACAGCGGGATGTCCGATGGCCCCACCCCTCTCGTCTTCGAGCCGCACCCCCTGCTCCTCCCCGCGGCGATCCACGCCCGCTTCAGCGCGCCCCTCTCCGAGCTGACGCTGCGCATCGATGCCCACGCGCTCCTCGAGGCCGCGCCGCCTCCCATCGTCGAGCTCGATCTCGAGGGACGAGAGGCTCTGCGCCAGGAAGTGCGCGACCTCCTGCGGCACGGCGGTCACAAACCCACGGGACGCGGCAAGCCGTCGAGTGAGTACCTCGTGCGCGCGGCGGGCGAGGGGAAGGTGCCCCGGATCAACGCCGCGGTCGACGCCTGCAACGCCGTGAGCTATCACACCGGGCTGCCGATCAGCGTCGTGGACGTCGCGCGGACGAGCGGCCCGCTGCGGGTGGCGGTCCCCGCCGAGGGGAGCTACGTCTTCAACGCGAGCGGCCAGGAGATCCGCCTCGACGGCCTCCTCTGTCTGTTCGACGGAACCGGCCCCGTCGCGAACGCCGTCAAGGACAGCCACGGCACGAAGACGTCACCCGGGACCCGCGAGACCCTCAGCGTGGTGTGGGCGCCCGCGACGCGCCCCGGCCACGCTCGCGCGGCCCTCGAGTGGTACGCGAGCGTGCTCGAATCGTCGGGCGCCGACGAGGTGCAGATCGGGTGTCTCGGGGCGCCGGTGGAGGGTGCATCCGTCCCGATCGACTGGGGACACTGAGCCGCGTTCTCCGGCAGCCCATCAACGCTCGACCGCTGGATTCGCGGGAGCGAGAAGATGGTCGGGCCGAGAGGATTCGAACCTCCGACCTCTGCAACCCCATTGCAGCGCGCTACCAAACTGCGCCACGGCCCGACCGAGGGGGCGAAGAGCCTAGATCCCGGGCCCTGGGGCGTCAACGCGCTACGGGTTCCGAATCGGCCAGGAGGCCCCGCCCCCCCTGGCGGTGGCACACCCCTGACGTGGCCGGCGGTTACCCTCCCACCATGCCGCGGCCCCTCCGCTCCCAGGCGCGACCCCTGACCCGGGTCCGCCGACGCCATCGCACCTGGATGAGAGCCATGACGTTGGCGACCCTCGGCTGGGCGGTGGTCTGGAGCGCGCTGGGGCTCGCGAGGCTGGGCGTCAGCCTCCCCCTCGCGTGGGTCTACGGCATCTCGTGCCTGCTCGGAGCGGCGGGCTTCGGGTACGGCTTCCTCACCGTGCGGGCGCGAAGGGCATGGCTGCTCATGGCTCTGGTGGCGCTCTTCGCCAACGGCACGCTCCTGCTGCTCCCCTTCGCCTTCGACGCGGAGCTGCGGGCCGCGCTCACGGCCCGCTGAGAGGCGGCGCGCTTCAGGAGAGCCGCTCGGCGCCGAGCAGCATCATGACGCCGGTCACCGTGGCCGCGAGGGTCAGGACGAGCGCCAGCCACGCCCCCGTCCGGTGCACCCCGGCCGGGATCCGCCCCTTGTACGCCAGGGGCCCGGTGAGCAGCGGCCAGAGGTACACCGCGGTCGTGATACGCGCGAGGCCCAGATGGATCGGTGTGATGTCGCCGGCGGCCTCGAGGTCGTAGAGCTCGCCGAGGGCCAGCGCGAACCAGATGGCGACGCCGAGGCCCGCGACCGCGGCGAGGACGAAACGCACGTGGGTACCGATCCTCCGCCGCTTGCCGGCGATGGTGGCGCCGACGAGGAACCCGACCGTGGCGAGGAGCGCCGTGAGGAAGCCGGCCTCCGGGGGAATCCCCAGGGGAGGCTCGACCAGACCGAGCGTCATCGGCGCACCACCCCTTCGAACAGCCCGTCCATCTCTCCGGCGGGCTCTCGCCCCATGAGATCATCGACGGCGGTGCGCGGATCCTTGCCCTCGAACAGGACGGCGTTGACCTGTTCCGCGATGGGCATCGAGACCGGGTCATGGGCCGCCTCGGGTCCGAAGAGAGCTCGCGTGGTCCACACGCCCTCGGCGACCATCTTCATCTCGTCGAGGACCTCCTGAAGCGACTTCCCTCGGCCGATCGCCTCGCCGACCGCGCGGTTACGGGAGTGCTTCGAGCAGCAGGTCGTGACGAGATCGCCGAAGCCCGCGAGGCCGAAGAACGTGCGTACGTCGGCGCCGCGCGCCTTGCCGAAGCGCGCCATCTCGACGATGCCGCGGGTCAGGAGTGCGCTCTTCGCGTTGTCGCCCAGCTCGAGCCCGTCGCAGATCCCTGCGGCCAGGGCGATGACGTTCTTGAGGGCTCCGGCGAGCTCGGCGCCGTAGCCGTCCGGGCTGGTGTAGACGCGGAACGCGTCCGAGTTGAAGGCTCCCTGGACCCTCGCCGCGAAAGCGAGGTCCTCGCACCCCGCCACGACGGAGGCCGGGAGATCGTGGGCGACCTCCTCCGCGTGACTGGGCCCCGTGAGCACGCAGATCGAACGTTCCCCGAGGATCCGTCGGAGGATCTGGCTCGGTGAACGGAAGGTGTCGATCTCGAGGCCCTTGGAGGCCGTGACCACGGGCATGTCGCCCTTGAGCGCGTCCTCGAAGCACAGCGCGACCTGACTGACGTACTGGGTGGGGACGACCGAGACCACGAGGTCGGCTCCTTCCGCAGCGCTGAAGGTGTCGGCCGTCGTGATGAGGTTGTCGGGGAAGGCGATCCCTGGCAGGAACGCCTCGTTGGAGCGATCCCGCTCCATGGCCGCGGCCTGCTCGGGGAACGCGCTCCAGAGCACGGTGTCGATCCCGTTCCGGGCGAGGCGCAGGGCCAGCGTCGTGCCCCAGGAGCCGTCTCCGATGACCAGAGCGCGGCTCACGCCGCTTCTGTCGTTGGTACTCATCAGTGGACCTCCGCGGCCTTCCCGCGGATCTTCGGTTCGGTGCCCGCCCGGAGGCGCGTGATGTTCGAGCGGTGACGCACGATCACGAGGAGCGTGAGGAGCGAGCAGGCGAACACGAAAGCGGGGGCGCCCGGGACCAGGAACGCCGCCGCCACGGGGAAGGTCGCGCCCATCGCGATGGACGCGAGGCTCACGTAGCGAAAGAGCCCGAGGGTCACGAGCCAGAGGACCCCCGACGCCACGAAGACCATGGGCTCGACGCCCACGATCGCGCCGCAGCCGGTCGCCACGCCCTTGCCTCCCTTGAAGCCGAGGTAAACGGGGAAGCAGTGGCCCAGGACCGCCGCCGTCCCGGCGAGCGCCTCGAAGAGGAGCGGCGTCTCGGCCCCGAGCGGGCCGGCGTACCCCGCGAGGATCGCCGTCGGAACGAGCCCCTTCGCGAAGTCGAGGAGGAAGGCCACCAGTCCCAGGGGCTTGCCCAGGATCCGCATCGCGTTCGTCGCGCCGATGTTCCCGCTACCCACCGTGCGCAGGTCCACGCCCTTGATCACCCGCGCCATGACGAGGCCGAAGGGGATCGCACCGATCAGGTACGAGGCGAGAAGGACGAGGAGGGCGGGGATCATGGTGCGTGCGCGAGCGGGCGCGCATTCTGCACGAGCGCCCCCCTCGGACGGGCGTGAATCCCCGTCGGTCCGCGGCGGATCCCCGCGCGGGCGTACACTCCGCGCCATGGCCAGCGAACCCCGCTCGACCACCTCCGGGAGCCTGCGCGTGGGCATCGACACGGGCGGCACCTTCACGGACGTCGTCCTCGAGGGCGCCGGCGAAGGCCCTCGCGTGGTCAAGGTGCGGTCGACCCCCGACGACCCCGGGCGCGCCCTGCTCGAAGGCCTCGACGCGCTCGGGCTGACGGCTGAGGAGCGCGGCCGCGTACGAGTGGTCCACGGTACGACCGTGGCCCTCAACGCTCTCCTCCAGGGGGCCACGCCGGCCGTCGCCCTCGTCACCAACGAGGGCTTCCGGGACCTCGTGGAGATCGACCGCCAGGCACGCCCGGACCTGTACGCCCTCGAGCCCGTCCGGCCCGCGCCCCTCGCGCCCCGCGACCTCCGCTTCGAGCTCGGTCAGCGGACCGTCCGGATCGAGGCCGGGGACTTCGTGGAGGAGCGGCGCCCCACCGACGAGGAGATCGCCCGTGTCGCCGACGCGGTCGCCGCCAGCGGCGCGAAGAGCGCCGCCGTCTGCCTGCTCCACAGCTACGGGGATCACGGCCCCGAACGACGCGTCGCCGAGGCGCTGCGCGCGCGCGGGGTGGCCGCGACCGCGTCCGCGGACCTCGTCGCCGAGTATCGCGAGGCCGAGCGCTTCTCGACGGCCCTCTGCAACGCGGCCCTCGTCCCGGTGGTCCAGCGCTACCTCGACCGTCTCGGCGAGGCGCTCGGCGGGACGGGACTCGACGTCCTCGCGAGTTCGGGCGGCAGCCTCTCCGCGGCGGGCGCTGCGCGCGAGCCCGTGCGAGTCCTGCTCTCCGGACCCGCCGGTGGCGTCGTCGGGGCGGCACGGGCGGCGGCGG
>CBFIJG010000078.1:0-16781 GCA_965662915.1 Planctomycetota bacterium
CAGGCCGTCGTCGATCCCCGCGATCATCTCGTCGAGGTCGCTCTCACCGGGTGCGATGTAGGTGTTGCGCATGCGGATCAGCGGTTCGTCGTCGTACTCCCAGGCCCGGGCGTTGCCCGTCGGCTCCACGTCGAACCGCGCGGCGGTGTGCCGGTCGTGCAGGTAGCTCTTGAGGACGCCGTCCTCGATGATCGTGGTCTGCCCGGCGGGGACGCCTTCGTCGTCGACCTGGAGGACACCGCCTGCACCTGACTCGTGATCACTGGTGCCGCTGTCCCGCAGCGTCACGAGCTCGCTCGCCACGCGGGTCCCGATCCGATCGCGAGCGCAGCTCCCCGCCTCGACGAAGTCGGCCTCGACGGTGTGGCCGATGGCTTCGTGGGTGAGCAGGCCGACGATGGCGGGGGAGAGGATGACCTTGCGCTTGCCGCCCTCCGCGTAGCCGGCCGAGAGCAGGTCGACGGCCATACCGGCGGCCTGGTCGCCCAGCTCCTCGGAGCTCGCCCGGCCGAAGAGGCAGTCCCACGCGCCCGTGACTCCCACCGAGCGCGCTCCGCGCTGCAGCTCGGCGCCGTCCTGTGCCACGGCGCTCACGCGGAACTCGGGTCGAGCGACCTTCGTCCAGGCGCTCGCGCCGTCGCTCGTGACGATGCCCTTCTCCTCGAAGATCTCCGTGTAGGCCGAGCTCGCGCTCACGATCCGGGAGGAGGAGAGGCGCGCGCGCTCCTCCATGTCGAGGACGAGCCGGATACGGCCCTCGAAGTCCGCGGACTCCAGCTCGGCATAGCCCTCGGTCTCGAAGATCCCGTTCGCCAGCAGCGTGGCCGGGGGGCGGGGGAGCTTGGACTTGCGAGCCGCCGCGGAGGCTCGGGCGGCGGCGCGCGCGGTCTCGATCGCGCGCAGGACGGCCGCCACGTCGAGACGATCGGTGGTGGCGAAGCCGTGAGTGCCGTCCGCGAGAACCCGGACCCCGACACCGCTGTGTTCCGCGACCTTCGCCTGGTCGACGCGGCCCTTCTCGACCGCGACCGACCGGGATCGCTTGGCGTGATAGCGGAGCTCGACGAGGTCGTCGGAGCCGTCTCGGGCGAGGGCTTCGAGGAGGATGGGGCGCGGGTCGCTGCTCATGGTCTCAAGGTAGGTCCAGCAGGGTGCCGCTTCCAGGGAACGACCCATCCGGCCGATCCGGGTCCGGATGGGCTCCGCACGGAGGGCCGAAGGGCCGCCCGGGGAGTACACTCCCGCCCTTTCCCATGGCGAAGGGTGACGAAGGCAAGGTGCGCGCGCGGCGCGTCATCGCGCGGAACAAGCGCGCGACCCACGAGTTCCTGATCCTCGACGAGCTCGAGTGCGGGATCCAGCTCGTGGGGACGGAGGTCAAGTCCCTCCGCCAGGGGCGCGTGTCGCTCCAGGAGGCCTACGCCGTCATCAAGGGCGCTGAGCTGTGGATCATGCGCCTCCACATCCCCGAGTACTCCCACGGGAACAAGCACAACCACGAGCAGACGCGTGACCGCAAGCTCCTCGCGAAGAAGCGCGAGATCCTGAAGTGGGAGAAGGCGGTGCGAGAGAAGGGGACGACCCTCGTGCCCCTGGAGATCCTCTGGGACGGGAGCCTCGTGAAGCTCCGCATCGGTCTCGCCAGGGGCAAGAAGCTCCACGACAAGCGCCAGGCGAAGCGTGAGAAGGACGACAAGCGCGAGATGGATCGCGCGGTCAAGGCCGGGCGGCACGGGGACTGAGGCTCGCTGGTCGCCGGGCCTTCCGGTGGCCCATCATCGGATCCGGCTTCATTGAGGAGCGCGGCACCTTGAGACTGGGCCGCCTTCCGCCTACGCTTCCGTCCGCAGCGGATGGCGATCCGCAGCGAACTCGGATCGGGGGCGCACTGGTTTCGACCGGTTTCCAGAAGCTTCCGGGCCGCGTGCCGGGGACCCCGAGTCACCCCGCCAACATCTCGGGACCGTCAGCATTACATGCCGACAACAACTACGCACTGGCGGCCTGATTGAGCTGCCCGTCTCCGTGGGGAGTGCCCACGGCCCTACGGAGACGTCACCAGTGGGCTGGTCGCAACGCCGCGCCTCGGGGCCGAGCGACGAGACTTCACCGAGGCTGGCTCCGACGCAACGTGTCCACGGGCGGCCGAGGAGCGAGATCTATGCCGGTGGACTACGCACGTAGACGCTCGAAAGACGCTGACTCCGGGACGGGGGTTCGACTCCCCCCGCCTCCACCATCCCCAGACCGCGGAATCCGCCTCAGGCCCTCCTGAGACGGGTTCCGCGGTGCACTTAGGGGCGTGGAAATGCACTGCTTGGCGTCCTGGGACGGACCACTACGCGGACCACTGTCCTCGGCGTGCTCGCCGTCCGTGCCCGTTGCAGCCACCGCCGCTTCTTGCGTCGGCGACGTCGAGGGCAACGCCGGCAGCCGCTTGAGCGCGTGACGCTCGTCGTCTCGTCCTAGCTTGCTGTAGATGCTGAGCGTCAACTCCGCGCTCGAGTGCCGTGCCATGGTCTGCACCACCCGGGCGTTCGCGCCGCTGCTCACGAGCCCCGACACGAAGCTCGCCCTCAGTGCGTGGAAGTCGGCAACCCGGTCGCGGTCGTCCTTGTAGGGGATCCCTGCGGCCTCCAGGTCGAAGCGGAGCCACCTCGTGGCTTTGTCCTTGAACGACCGCGGGAGGCCCAGCAGCGGCGCGCCAGGGAGCTTCGTGGCGGTCAAGGGCTCGAGCTCACGCGCCGTCTCCAGTCTCAGCTCCAGACGGGCTTCCTGGCGGTTCTTGGTCGCCCTCGCGGGTAGCGTCAGCGCTGGGCGTGGTCCCTCGAGCTCCAGATCGCCGACCCGCAGCGCGACCAGCTCGGAGACTCGTAACCCTGTCTCGGCCGCAAGCCGGTAGACGAGCGCCCGCATGGGACCCGTCACACCGCGGTACACGGCGCCCTCCGCTGCCGCCCGGATCAGCCGCGGCAGCTCGTCGTCGAACGAAAGTGCCCGGCGCTCTCGCCGCGGGTCCAACCTCGCGTTCAGAGGCTTCAGCCCAGCCAGAGGGTCGCGTCCCAGAAATCCCTCCTCCATGGTCCATTTCGTGAAGGCCCGGCACGCCGCCAGGTAGTGATTCGAGGTCCGGAACGACATGCCACGGTCCCGTTCCATCGCCAGGAACCTCTCGAGGCGGCGTCCCTGGACGTCAGAGAGCGCGCGGATCCCAGCGCCCGCGAACGCCTTTCCCGCGCGCCCGACGATCCTGCGCACGTAGTTCTCGGTCCGCTCGCGCGCCTCGAGCGTCTCGCTGAACTCCTCCAGCAGTAGGTCGATCGTCCGGGCCCCGGCCATTCGGGCACGCCCGAGCACCCCGGCCTTCCCAAGCAGGTCCCGGATCCGAGTCGGGAGATCCGAAATGAACCTCGCCAGCTCCACATCCGGCGCCTCACCGACCGCCCGAAGCGCTACGAGCCGCTCGATCTTCCGCCCAAGCGCCTCCGAGGCAGCCTTGTCGGTGAACGCGGCGAACCGGTGCACGGCCCCGCCATGGTCCCGAAACTCCAGGTACCAATTCCGGGTCGGGACACTTCGTCCGTCCGCGTCCTTGCGCTTGCGTTTGAACACTCTCATGACTTCTTCCTCCACAGCTTGGGGACCCACACCTCCTCCAGGTACCGACGGGCCAAGTGGCCTGGTCGCCTGCCTCCGGACTCCCACGCCGCGTAGGTGCTCTGCGGCACCCCGAGATCCGCGGCAGCCTGAGTCTGGGACCAACGACGCTGGGCGCGGGCCGAGCGCAGTGACTCAGCGAAGGCGCCGCGCGGCCCGCGGCGCTCTCTTGGGCGCCCGCCGACGTTTGTTGACTCGACCATAGAGTTATTGCGCTGAGGATAACTACGTCGAGGAGGCGACAACAGCCGGCTCATGGCCTGGTGCTCCAGAACCAATCCGGATGCTGAGTGATGTCCTCCGCTCCCCAGATCTCCGCTCCTCGAGGGTCATCGAGGCCGGGCTGCTCGGCGAACGGCGGGGGACCGCTTGCGTTCCCGTCCACCTCCTCGGCTCCACCGGCAGCGGCACATGCAAGTGCCGAGCACCCCTCGGTCGCCTTACTGCCGTAGTCGGCGTCTGTCCTGCCCCTCCATGGCCGATAGGTGCAGGTCCGCGGGCCAGGCACACGCTCGAGTGGCCCTTTCTCGCCACACAGACTGTCGAGCACCGCGCGGGCCGCTTTGCTTCCACCCTTGCCACGGAAGCGGGAGAAGTTCTTCGCCAGGTCACGGGCTCCCACCTCCCCTCGCCGGCTGACGAAGCCGAGCACGGCGTCGCGCTCATGATCCCGCGAATCCGCCGCATTGAGTTCGTCGCCACCCTGGATCATCCGAAGGACCCGCTGCGACTCCACCAAGTGCCAGCGCGCGATGGCGATCCCAGCAGCCATGGAGGCCCCATCGATTTCTGCGGGAGGGCCCTGCCGCGCGGAGTCGGCAGCCTTGACGAGCGCGATCACAAGCGCGATCCGCGCTGCGCCACCTTCCAGCTTCGATGCTGAGGACCGCTCGGTGGGCGACACCGCTCCACCGACGACGACGAGCTCGTCGTACCAGTCCCGGAACAGGAACGCCGCCTCCTGGGAAAGGGGCAGCGTGACGGTTTCCACCTCTTCGTCGTCCCTTACCGCTTCCAGAAGAAGCTGTCGAAGGCGCCGCACGACGGAGCGATACCGCCGAAGGACTTCGGCATCGATGATCTCGTCCGTGAAGAAGCTCGGTTTGGAGGGTGGCATGACCCACAGGACACGTGCGAACAGCCCCGAGGCCATGTGCTCAGTACGCGCCAGCAAGCGACGGAGGATCTCTGGCTGGATCATTCCTGTCACCGAGACCGCGGTGGCAGGGATGTAGACCTCGCCGGCCCCTACACGGTCCACTGGGCTGAATCGCCCGCCATGGAGACCGAGCCACTTCGCGGAGTGCGAGCTGCTCTTCCCCGTTGAGTACTCGCCCCACTCTTTGACCCAGGCCGAGAGCTCTCCGCGGAACGCCACGAGGGAGGCTCCTTTGGTATCCGCGAGCATGCGCGTCACGGCCTCGAAGGTGGCATCTTCGATGACGAGCCTCTGCTTCTTCGGGCAAGAGGGTTCTGAGGGCGGTTCTCCGGAACCGCCGCCCTTCGCCCACTTTTTGACCGCGGCCTCATGCCTGACCAGCTCGAATCTGAATGCAGCCTCTTGCTCCGCGAAAACCCTGCGCCCTTCACCATCGAGTTCCCGCAGCGGAGCTGCGGCCAGGTCCAGTGCTGGGTCTTTCCGGGCGCCGCTCGGCGCGACGGCAGCCGCCCAGAGAATGGACGGCTCATCCCACCCAGGCTTGATAGCCACTCTGGCGGAGAGGCCGATTGCTCCGGCGCAGGCCACCAGCGATGGCACCGCGATCATCGCCGGATCGCACCCGATCGCTACAGCCCCCTGCAGCGCAAGATGCCGGAGCGGCGCCGGAAGTGCGTCAAGCGGGTAGGCGCGGGGGGCATCGTCGCCCAGTTGATCGGCCGGCTCGACAAGCGCTGCGCCGCGCATGAGGCTCTGCAGTAGCTCCTCTCCGGCTTCGCGCCAGCCATCCCCCGCGTTCGGTGAAAGGCCCTTCTGCTGTACCCAGTCTCGCAGGTCTTTGGCGCCCGGCGGAGGCATGGCGCGCCGGATAGGTCGCCCCCATGCATCAGCGAGGTCCTGTGCGACCCGGACCGCGCCCTCTAGCCCCGGCCGCCGGGTGGAATCGCCATCCCTCTCGCCAACGACGATCACGTCGCGTTCCCTAAGCAAGTCGATGAGGTCCTCCACGCCACCGAGGTTCGACGGCCGGCCGACGGCGACCAGTTCGAGGCTGAGGCATGCAGCGGCGTCGGAGGCGCCCTCGACTACGAGCACCAGTCCGGGTCGGGCGTCGAGATTGTCCGGGATGCAGAGGGCCCGTGATCCTCCCTTCGGCGCCCCCTTCACTCCGCCAGGAGTCCTGAGGGAGAGGCCGACGACGGCGCCTGAAGCGTCGCGCTCCGGAAAGACGTAGGCCCCGTCATCACGGGACCAGCCCCGTCCGCCGCCGGCCTTCAGATCACGTAGTTCGTAGGGCGAAGCCCAGCCGACCCCGAGGGCCTTCAGAGAGTCGGGCCTCACGCCGAGGGAGGCCACGGCGCGGTCGAGCGCATCCGACCTCAGCTGACCCTCGGCCGCCGCCGCAGCCTGGCCGAATGAGGTCGTACTGAGGTCTCGGCTCCGCGTGGTCGCGCGCCGCCGTTGGGTGCAGCCCATTGGGCGCCTGCCCCCCGTGACATGACGATCCCGCGCGTAGATCGTCCGACCGTCGTTTGCGCGGCCGATAGTGCTCCAGCCGGATATGTGTTCGGGCTGACGCCCACAGAGGGCAGCGTTCCCATCGTTGGAGACGCGGCACCAATCTCCCTTCCCGCAGATCGGACAAGGTCGCCGGACGGAGACGGCACGCCAGTTTGAGCATCCGGTGCCGCTCACGCCTGATCTCTCCAGATGGGCTCCCAGCGTTCCCTGGCGGGGCAGCCATGCCTTGCCCATGCCTCGAGTTCGGCTCGTGACCACCGGATCGAGCGACCGAGCCGGATCGGCGCGGGCAGCTTCCCTGCGGCTCTCAGGCCGTCGATGTGCCTCTTGCCGACTCCGAGGAGAGCCGCGACCCCATCCGCCGTGAGGAGAAGCGGGACGTCCCCGACAGTGCATGCACGGCAGGGCGGCAGCCCTGCTACGGAGATCGGGGGGGGGGCGGCGCTCAGGGGCGTGGCGTTAGTTAGCAACGTCCCGCTCCCGTTCACTGACAAGCTCGTCCCCGTGGTCCAACTGCCCGCGAAGAGCGCGGACGACTGCCAGCTGATCGAAGAGCAAGCCGCTCTCTCCTACGCGCAGGTACGGGATCTCTCCCCGCGCCGCGGCCTGCCGTACGTCGCGTGCCGCGAGGCCCAGCCGAGCGGCAAGCTCGGTGGCCGTCATCAAGTCGTTTCCGTCCATGCGTGGAGCATGCGCCAGCCAGCGAGCGAGCGATGCCTACGCCGATGCGCGGTCGGTGCAGCACTGATGCTGCATTTGCGTCGCACCTCTGCTACGCCCGCTGTCCCACCCGCTAGCCCGACCGCGAGCGGTCTCGGTCGATCACGCGGGAGGCTTCTCGGGTTGCCCTCGGGTCACGATCGGACTCCGAGCCGCATGCGCCGAGCTTCACCGGATACAGAAACGCCGCCCAGGCTGCTCAGTTGGCGTCTACGAGGAGTCGGAAGCGCTCTCGTGAGGCCTGGTCGAGGTAGTAGCCGCGACCGCCGCCCCCGTTCGGGATGCCCCACTCGCCGGCCTTGCGGAGTCTGGGGATCACCCGGCCGCGAATCTCGCCCTCAGGGATTCCGGTCTTCTGGGCCAATTCCTTCGCGGTCAGGCCCCTTCCTTTGGGCAAGAAGAAGAGCTCGTCGAGGATTGCCCGGTCCCTCTCCATCATGGGGATCGAGTCGGACGCGCGTTGCTCGCCCACCACAGGGCCCGCTATGTCGGGAGTGGTCGAGCCCTGGACCTCAGTGCAGGGTGCCTCCTCGATGCGTTCCGAAGAATGGGGTTCCCCTTCCTCTACGCCGAGACGGTCCAGGTAAAAGCGTGCCTTTGCCCATCTCCGCTGGAAGTCCGCCTCGCTCGCGTTGAGGCGCTCCAGTGCGGACATCGCGTCCGCATTCCCGCCGCCGGCGGCATTCTCAAGTGCGACGCGGACCCGCTTGCGACTCTTCAGTTCCGACAGAAGCGCCATCGCTTCAGCTCGGCCTCGCCGCTCCGCTTCTACCTCCATGGAACGGAGGGCGGCGTCGGAAGTCGGAAGCGCGTGGGGATTCCAGCCGATCCAATCCGGGTTCCAGTCATCCCCCCGGCCGGGGTCGCCCTTGCCTGGGGCGCAGTCCTCGTTCTTCTTCGGGCTCGACAAGGGTGGGACTCCGAGCAGGTCCGCATAGGCAGCGATCCCACGGCCAATCCGGAGCAGATCGAGGGATCGTGACCAGCAACGGTGCCATAGGGCCAGTGAGCTGTCGAGGTGGCCCGTCTGAGCGCCGGGAGGACACGACGGGCAGGGGCGCTTCCTGCCCACGGCCATCGACGCACCGCCGTGAGCCGCACGGGTGGCAGCGACACCGGCCAGCCCGGTGCTTGGCCCATCTGTACTTGCTGGCAACCGCCGGCGGAAGGCAGCCTCTCGTCAAACCTGACTCGCGAAGCGCCGTTGCCGTTGGGTGCCCCCTGGCAGCGGGTTTCACCACCGCGGACACGGCCTACGTCCTCGCAGCCCTCATCCGCTCGGTCTTCTTCCAGCCCGGCAAGGGCATCACCCACGTCGACGGCCGCACCAAGGATTCTTGGGTCGCGCAAACCTTCGGGCTCAGCCTGCGGGCCGTACGGACCGCCAGGAAGCATCTGGGTAAGATCGGCTGGCTCGAGGAGCAGCCGACGCACCAGAACCTCCGCAACCTCTACGGCACCCACGTCATCGTCAACGTGGACTGGTCGCCGAACGAGCAGCGTGACCACGGTAGCCACGATGTCCACGGTGATCACGCTAGCGAGGCAGGCGCCGAAGTTGTGGACAACTCCTCGGTGGGGGAGGGGAGGGGTTCAGTCGGATCTGCCACCCCTCAGGCCGAAATTCGAGCCGGATTTGCCACCCCAAGAAACAGGAAGGCTCTCCCTACGGGAGATTCAAAAACCAGAAGGCTCAGGGCTGACGCCCCAAGCCCGTCTGGTGTTTGCACAGCTTCCAGGAGGAGGAAGGCAGGGACGCCGAAGCGAACCCGGACCCCTTCGAGCACGCCGAACATCCGCGATGTGCAGCCAGAGCACCTCAAGGACCCCGAAGCCCTGCAGGAGCTCCGCACCCAGGCCCTCGCCCTTGGCTTCGCCTTCCACGGAAGTGCAGGTGAGCTCGACTTCTTCGCGCTCGCCAACCGGGCCCTCACGCGAGGACAGCGACCAGGTGCGCTCTTCTTCGACCTGATCTCCAAGCGCCGAACGGCCTTCATCACGATCGCCGACGAGGAAGCCGCCAGGCGTCAACTCCGCGAGCTCCGTGATGGCCCAGACCTACCGCGCGATGGGGGAGGGGAGAGGGCCTTCAAGGCCCGCCAGATGGACCCCATGCCCGACTACAGCGAGGACGAGCAACTGGTCCTGAAGGTCGAAAAGTCCTGTCCAGGCCGCAAGCCCGAGGAGCTCTTCCGCGCTGCCCGGAACCACTTGCCCGACGGCTGGACGCTCGATCGATGGCTGACCGCACACCTCTCGCTTCGCGTCAAGGACGCGCGCCGTTGGGCGCTAGCGGACGAGGAGGACTACTCGATCGGTTCTCTGATCAACACGAGGGCAGCGACATGAAGTCATCGACCCTTTCAGCAGTCCAGCACCTGACGGATGCCCTGACTTCCCTCGAGGAAGCCCAACGGGCGCTTCAGATCACGGCCGAAGTACAGCCAACGTGGTTGGTGTCCGAGACGATCGGACGAACCAAGGAATCCATCGAGACGGTAGAAGTCGCGGGCGCCCATGTGGCAGAGCTGCTGCGATCGGAAGAAGGTGACTGAGCGAGCGGGAACACCTTCGCCAGTGGGGGACTGCTGTCGTGAGTGAGCTACACCCGCAGCCTTTTGCCCCGACACTGCGAGCTAGTGAGGGCTGGATTTTTGGTTGCACGCCTCCCCAGGGCAGGCTGGCGGTGATAGAACCCGATGTTCTCGTATGCGGTGGTGGTCTGCCAAGCCCATCCGCACCCTCGGAGAGAGGTTTCCGGATTCTGCTACTCAGCTTCAGATGACGCTCTGTGTCGGTCCACTGCCGCGAAGTTCTTCGAACTCCCCAACTCAAACGCCGCCATGCGCCGCCAACTACTCGCCACAACGATCTTTACCGCTTCTGCCTGGATGCTCGCCTCCAACGGCCAGGCTTATGACGACCCCGGTAACGCAGGTGGAGGGCAATCCACGAACCTCCACTGCTACTGCAACCCTCGCCAAGCGATCACGCCTGCAGCGGGCTACACGGCGGGCGCCTACACGCCTGGATTGAGTGACGGGCGTCAGCCGTGCAGTGACTGGGATGCCGTTGCAATGACGGGCTGCGAGCCAGGCATCTCGGACTGCAACTTCGCTGGAACGTTCACAATTACGGACTCTGGTGGCAATACATCAACCTACAACATCATCCTGGATGTCGGAGGGGCTGTCTTGAACAAGGATTGCGGAGACCCGCCCTCGTCTGAGAACCTCACTGACGGCAGTGGAAACGTGATCGCCACCGTTACAACTCACTGCAGCTCGTGCACGATCGAGCTCCCCTGAGCACGAGGCCCCGCCTGGAATGAAGTCTTCTTCGATCGTCATTCTTGTGGGGGGTGTAGTGGCCATCTCCTTTGGGTTCTGGATGAGCCTCAAGGGAGATGGCGCCACCGGAGCACCGCCACTTGACGCCAGTTCACGTGCTCAAGGTGAATCACCACACCTGGAGGTGGATGGAGAGCCCAATTTGTCGCCGCTCGATGCCACTCGAGAGCCGGTCAATGCACCGAGCATTGAGGTCGAGACTGAAACGAGAGGTGCAGAGGAGACTTCCTCTGAAGGACTCACGCTGAACGAGGTGAATCTGATTCGAGAGAACCTTGATGGTCTGTATGCCGGTGCGACGAAGGCACAGCTGATCGACGGCTATCGAAATAGCTATGCTTCATTCCCGAGAGATCTTCTGGGTGAACTGCACCAAGCGCATGTTGAAGCGGGCAACTACGAGGTTCTAGATCACCCAATCACAAAGCCCGGCGAACCCTATGTGACGCCAAACGTAAAGGCCTCTCCTCTCGCTCATGGTCTGGTTCGGGTGAACCTGTTGGATGATGGGCGATCGGTCAAGACGGAGCTCGGGCTAGATGAGCTTGGGCAGCACGCAGCACTCGCTGTCGAGCTTGGTTGGTTTGAGCTAGCGATCGAGAGAGCAGGCCGCAGGGAGAAGGCGGAGATGCGTCGCTAGCAGGCCGTTGAAGAAGCCGCTCGTCGTTGAGCGCAAGCGGATGAGGAGGTTTAGGCCCGGAAAGGCTTCCAGGTCCAGCCCGTCGGCTTGCCGTCATCGCCGAGCTTCGGCGTATCACCTGGCCGCACAGTGCAAGCACCCTTCGGCAGGTGTGCCTTCACGGTCTCTCGCAGCTCTTGGACGTTGTAGCGCTGCGCTGCCTTCACTCGGATCAGCGGCAGCCCTGCGAGCTCACACGCTTCGTTCAGGAACGCATCGCGCCTTCGGCGCTCAGGGAGTAGGTGGGTCTTGTCGTCGAGCTCGATGGCGGCGGCCGCGAAGGACGTTCCGCGCTCAACGAGCACGAAGTCGAAGCGAAGCGGAGCAACCTGCACCCCGTGCCGTTCCCAGCTTTCCGCAGGCACGCGCACCAGAGCCGCAACGCTCACCTGCATCATCACCACGAAGCGGTCTCCGACCGCCTGCTCGAGCTTCTGGCAGAAGCGCCACTCACCGGCCGAGCAGAGGAACCGCTGCCTGTAGTAGGGCGGGGGCTTCTTCCTGCGGTGCTTCGTTCTTCTCGACATCGTTCACCGATACACCACCTTTCGTCCTTATGTCAAATTTCGATGGCGTGGAGCGCCGTGGGCTCCTTCGTCAGATGGCGGGTTGAACAACGTGCTCTGAGACTGGCACGGCCGCTCACAGCGCAAGGGCCCGAGTTGTCGCTCACGCTCCTGCCCGCGCCAAACCCTTGACGCTTTCGCTTGAAAGCCGCGCCTTTGGTCCAGGCACATCAACCGCCAACCAAAGGAGCAACACCATGGCGAACACACCGATCGACACTCTCAGGGACGGATCACTCAAGGCAACGATCTGGAAGAACCACGGCGAGAAGGGCAACTTCTTCACCGTCACCATCACCCGCACCTACAAGGACGACGCGGGCAACTACCACGACAGCGACAGCTTCAGCGGCACCCAACTCCTGCAGATGAGACATCTCGCAGGCCGGGCCTACGACCGGGTGAACGAGCTTCGTGCAGCCGATCGCGCTGCACTCGAGAACCAGAGCGCCGTGGCTAACGCCTGACGCTCTTCGCGGGAGCTCGAGCCGGGATGCCGGGCTCCCGTTACCTCTTCGGCTGGGGGAAGCGGCGACGTCGCCGCGATTTGAACTTGGGCTTGTACTTCGCCTTCAGACCAGGACGCGCGCTCGGACCCTGTCTCTTCGGTGCCGTTGGCCCCGAGACGGTCTTCCACCTCATCGAGAGGGTGGAGGCGTTCGTTCGTCCTTGAAGTGTTCCGTACATCCGTCATCCATTGCACGGATCACGGCTCGCTGTCAAATTTCAGGCATCGGCGCGGCCGAGATCGGCCAATCGATCGCGGAACCGCTCGAGCAGGTCCATGTTCTCGTGCAAGACAGCGAGGATCAGGACGCTGCCATCGTCTTCGCGCACGAAGAACACGTAGTGGTGCTGGCAGCGTGATACGCGGAAGTCCTCGCGGTGCTCGAACACCGCCTTCTCGAAGGCGTCGCCTGCGCTGAGCGATGCGAAGTGGCCGTCAAAGGCCGAGAGGTAGCGAACGGCTTGGTCAACGCCCCAACGACCGACCGTGTAACGACCGATCTCGAGAAGGTCGAGCTCTGCAGCCTCCTCGAGGCGGTACTCAGGCTTGTGGCTCGACGCCGTCGGCTTCGCTCCTGACCTGTTCGACGATC
The DNA here is from genome assembly GCA_965662915.1 of Planctomycetota bacterium. Classification (GTDB taxonomy): domain Bacteria; phylum Planctomycetota; class UBA1135; order UBA1135; genus Saltatorellus. The sequence continues at coordinate 12,753 of CBFIJG010000078.1, forward strand.
TCGCTCACGCTTCGTGAGCTCACGCCTCCAGCTCGAGCGTTCGCCAAGCGTTGCTCGAGGAGAGCTTCCAGCTCTTCGAGAGCTGCGGCTTCGTCGCCTGTTCCGATCGTGCTAGCGAGCACGAAGTCCTTGATGCTCTGGCCCTGCAGCGCCGCCATGGCCTTCAGCCTGTGCTGCTGTTGCTCGGTGACTTCGATCGTGATGCGCTTCATGGCAGCTCCTTCCTTAGTGTCTCTCCTTCAGAATAGCATCAACTTGCAGAATTGTCAATTTTGACAATCGGCTCCGTGCAGCATCACCTTGAGCCCTCACCTCTGGCTCTGGATCTCCAGGGGGGGCCGCCCTTCCTCTCCATCACCTTCGGCGTTGGATGGTTCTGCGAACCAACGCCGAAGGCGACGGAGATCCAGGGCTCGAACCAGCCACTTCTACGGGGCTGTGGATGGAAGGTCCCCTGAGGAGACCCCACAGCCGAGGTTAAAGGTTCGAGTTATAGACCCGCGTCAACGACTGGAGGATCGGCCCGAGGGAGTCTCGGTCTCCCCGGTCGATGACGTTCACGCCGTCCATCTGGCCGTCGTTGTCCGCGTCGAAGATGACGAGATCGAATGCCGTGAGGGTTTCGAAGTCAGGGGGGGCGTAGTAGATGCGCCCATGCGTGGAAGTGTCCAGTGGCGTGAGCGTGGACAGAGTTGTCAGGTCGATGGGAGTAGCTGAGTCAACGACGGTCGTTCCCGTTGCGCCTGCGTCGACACTGAATTGTTCGACGCGATCACTCCAGATCACGAAATAGAACCGGCCGTCCGGGTCCACCCCGAGACCCTGAAATTCGCTCGGTGACCCGAGCTGGTTGATTCGGAGCCTGCGCATCGGGGATGCCGCCTCTCTCGTCCCGGGCGGTATCCACTCGCCGCCCCCGGATATGCTGATCTGATGCGCAGGGGTGGCCACGGGAGCGCCGGCCTGCGCGATGGCGAGTGTGGATTCCCACTCGCCCTTCGCGGGGAAGCGAATCCACCGATCGATGTGCAAGCGGCCGCCTTCCTCGATCGCGAGAAAGAAGTCATTCGCCGAGCGGCCGTGCACATCGAGGACATTGCCCGCGATCGATGTCGTCTCGGTCGAACGAACGAACGCTGCCCCGCCAGGGGGGAGCTCTCTGATCTCGATCTCGATCAGGTCACGTGACGTGGACCCGTCGGGCCAAGAGCGCTCCTTGACGCGGATCTCTGTTGCGACCTCCTGTGAGTTGAAACAGGAATAATAGTCGACGACATTCGCTGCCGTCGTACTGGAGGCATTGACGACCTGTGGGGCTGTCGAGGGCCTTACTGTTGGGACTGAAATCTCGGAGACCATCGATCTGCCCGGGGTGGGGGGGGCCGACGGTCTATCGAGGCTCGATGGCCGAGATTCGATGGTGAGTGCGGCTCCAGCTGCGAGTCCGGTCAGGAGCCAGCCTCCGTAGATGATCACCTTATTCATGATTGTGTTGGCTGAAGGGCTGCTGAACGAGCTAGTCACAAAGCGCGGAAATGTCGCAGGTCGGGAGGAAGCTGTTGTCGACGCTGAAAGGCACGACATTCCCACCTGAGTCATGATCCGGCTCGGGATACTCCACCACTGGATCGTCGTTGGAACCTGGGAGCGTTGGGGGCGTCGCCGGATTGCCGTCCTGGTCGAGGGGGACCTGTTGTCCAGCGGGGACAGCCCTGGCATTTGCCTCCTGCTGCGCCCCTTTGGCGTAGGGTGTGTTGGTGAACATGTCCTGACGCCGCTGGGAGTAGAGGCCGATGGCCAACAGCCGAGCAAGCGCGTTGCATTGATCGCCGAAGAACTGCGGCGGGTAGGTGTCGATAATCTCACTCGCTTCTCCACAGAGCGCCAGCGCCTGCGTGTACTCGATCGCGATGTGGGGAGATGAGGCAGGATCCTTTCCGCCTCCGACACCCTTCACGTGGTAGAACTCATGCATCAAGGAGATCGCAGCCAACTCGAGCAACACCTTCGCGTTGAACTCCGGGCACTCCAACTCCCAGGTCCCCGCGTTGTTGCACATGAGGCTGATCCACGGCGCATGGTCGTCCCAGATCTTCGATAGATTGAGCCCGACTCGGTCTGGACCCTGATGCAGCGCGGTGTGCCCGCCGTAGCGATCGTCATTCGGGCGAATGTCGATGGTAACCTTGGGCGCATGGCCTTCGGGGTCAACCACAGACTCTCCCGCAAGCTCGTGGGCCCTCAGGCACTACACCAGTCCGGTTTGTCGGTGCGCCACGGGTCCATCCGCTCGGGCTGTCGGGGCTCGAGTCGGTCCAGTAGCTGGAGGGGCGCCAATGCGGGTCGTACGTCACGGCGAATTGAACTCCAACGCGTCCGGCGTACGCGGCTGCGGGCATGTCTGCCTTCGGTCACTCATCGTCGTCGTCCAGCTCCGGGTCCACGTCAAATGCGAGCTCGTGGTCCCAACCTAGTGGGCCCACGGTGTGCCACTGATCCGACGAGAGCCGCAGCAGGAAACGCGCGGCCTCACCCATGCGTCCACGCTCATTCGCGAAGGTGAGCAGCTCTAGAAACCGATCCCGTTTGTCGCGGTCGCTGGTGAGCGACCAGGCGCCGAGGACAAGTGGGATCGGCGCTCCGGCCGCTTTTCCGCCGAGTTGCTCGTACAGGTCGAGCCATAGGCGTGGAGCCGGACAAACACGGTTCGCCCGAGTGCAGAAGGAAGTGACTTCGTCAAGTGACAGGGCGTCATCGCCGCGGTCTTCGTCCATCGTCATCCTCTGCCTGCTGTGGCCACCGTCTGGCGGCCATGAAGTGGGCTAGGGCCCGCTGTCGAGTCTAGATCCTGAAGCGCGGTCGCGATGATAGGCCCGCCGGTACGACCTCCGCGCTCGTGCAGCAAGCCTGCGCAGTGCGCCGTCGAGAGCATGGTGCACTGAGCCCCACCTGCCGCCATGTCTGGAGAAGTGCCCATGCTCCTGCCGGCTCTTGTACGTCAGCCCAAGGCACACCCGGCATATCCAGGGAACCGCAGGGGCCAATGGATACAAATGGGCTCTGCGTCGAGAGCAGATCGGGCAGCGGAGCCACCACCGCACTCCTCCGAGATTCGTAGGCGCGGCGACGAAAACGAATCGTGTCGTCCAGGCCATCCCGGGTTCACCGAATACAGCGGCGTGATCGGCGATGAGGTCAACGTCGAGGAAGACCGTGCCATCCTGGCGCCCGAGCTGCGGGACCGAAGCGCAGACCCGGAAGGTCGCCCAGGGCGCAGCCTCGGCACAGAACGTGGACTCGGAGTGAGCCCGTAGTACGCGCCACGCGTCAGGCTCAGGCGTTGCCGGAGATCCACCGGCCGTCCAAGGGCGGTCCAGAAGCCCGGACCACCGGACCAGACTCGCATCGACGCGGGGGACGCTCTCCACCTGGTCACGCATTGCCGCTCTCCGGCGACTCACGCGGAAGTCGCGTTGTCCCTGGCGATTTCGGCTGTTCTTGCGGAGCAGCGGCTGCCCCCCCCTCCGTTCTCGAAGAAGACCCCTCCCGTTTGCCCTGAGCGGACCGCGTTGAGCCGGCCGGGCCCACATGCTCCGCCGCCGGTCGCGCACCACTTGCTTCAGCGAGGTCAGCCAGGCCCCGCCGAACGGAATCCGGGAGTCCGGGCCAGGCCGCCATGAGGCGCCTCAAGTCCTGAGCGCCACCTGCATTGTCTGGATAGCTGAATGCACCGGCAACGACGCATCCCGGACTCGAGGGGCACTCAGCGGCGGAACTGCCGGTGCCGTTGATTCGGTCCGCGGTCTGGCCCTCCTCAGGAGGCGTACACATCGGCTCCCCCGCGTCGCGAACATCCGGCTGCACGCGCTGCCCGACGGACCATTCTCCGGACCACGTGCTGGAAGCCTTGTCCGTCGAATCGCTGTAAGGCGACGAGCTGGTTGAGGTTGCATCGAAAGACGCTGACTCCGGGACGGGGGTTCGACTCCCCCCGCCTCCACCATCCCCAGACCGCGGAATCCGCCTCAG
>CBFIJG010000079.1:0-16705 GCA_965662915.1 Planctomycetota bacterium
CGCGGCGCTCGCCGTCCTCGGCTGCCTGGGGAAGCAGAGCCTGCTCGCCCTGGGCACGAGCGTGGCGGCGTCCTTCTACCTGCGGAGCTGGCGGCACGCGGCGGCGTATCTCGCGGTCTTCGGCGCTCTTCTGGTCGGGACGGTGGGGGCCCTAGAGGTGCGCACGGACCACTGGTTCCGCTTCTGGACCTTCGACATCCTCACGAACGCACCCACCCACGAGCCGCTCGTGGTGGGCTACTGGATCGAGTGCGCGCTGGCCCTGGGTCCGGCGATCCTCGTCGTCGGGCTCGCGATGGTCCGCGGCGGCTGGCGCGCGGACCTCGGGATGTGGTGCGCCGCGGCGGCGCTCTTCGTCGCGGGCTGGGCCGGACGGTCCCACGAGGGCGGGTTCGAGAACAACCTGATCCCTCCGCTCCTCGCGGCCGCGCTCTTCTTCGGACCCGCCGCTGCGCGGGTGGTCGCCCGGGGCGGCGCGCGTGGCGCGCTCGTCGTCTGCCTGGCCTTCGTGACCCTCGCCTACGATCCTCGCGCGCACGTCCCGACGCGGGAGGATCGCCGCGCGGGGGAGGAGCTCGTCGAGCGTCTCAGCGGGCTCGAGCCGCCGCTCTGGATGCCCGATCATGGCTACCTCGCGCGCCGCGCCTTCGGGTCGGAGGCGGTGCCTGGCATCCACGGGATCATGATCAACGACCTGCTCAAGAGCGGGTACGAAGAGCTCGCGCGCGGCTTCGTCGAGGAGCTCGAGGAAGCCCTCGCCGAGCGCCGCTTCGGCGCGGTGATCCTCGACGAGCGCCTCGACGCCGATCTGCCGCTGCTCCTCGAGAACTACCTCCCGCCGATCGCGCTCTTCGAGCCGCTCGACGGGCGGTTCATGCCGGTCAACGGTTCGCCCAAGCGGCCCGGTTGGCTCTACCTGCGGCGGGATTGATCCGTCACTGGGCGGGCCGCCGGCGCGGCGCACCGGAGGCCGCGACGGATCCCCGGGCGGAGCGCCGGTCGAGGCCGAGGCGCTTGGCGGCGATCAGCCGCAGCATCTTCGATGCCGTGCGAGCCGAGGCGACGAGGTTGCCCGAGAACTTCGAGCTCCCGCCGACGCGCGCGTGGTACGAGACGGGCACCTCCACGACGCGGCGGTGCGCGCGCAGGGCCTCGATCATCATCTCGGGGCTGAAGGCCGGCCCGTCGTCGACGGCGCTCTCGCGCATCGCCTGCCAGGTCGATCGCCAGAGGGCGCGGTAGGTGCACCCCACGTCCGTGAAGCGGGGCTCGTGGCTCCACCACAGGGCCTCGACGAGCTTGCCCACGGCGACGTTCCCCCAGCGCAGGAGCGGACCCATGTTCGACCCCTGCTCGATGAGCTGCTTGGTCGTGCGCGTCCCGATGACCATGTCGGCGCTCGGGAGGAACGAGATGAGCTTGTCGAGGTCGTCGGCGCGGAAGGAGTGATCGGCCTCGACGAGGACGAAGACGTCGCCGGTGGCGTGGTTCATCCCGTGCCGCAGCGCATCGCCGTAGCCGCCGACGGACACGGTCTCGACGCGCGCGCCGGCCGCGCGCGCGAGATCGGCCGTGCGGTCCGTGGACAGGTTGTCGACCACGAGGACCTCGTCCACGCGGGGCAGGAAGTCCGTGACCACGCGGGCGATGGACGCCTCCTCGTTCAGCGCCGGGACGATCACGGAGATGCTCCGCGGGCCCGGGCTGCGCACGAGGTCGGTGGCGCGAAGCCACTCCCCGGGCGTGTTGACGTTCACGTAGTCGCCTTTCAGCTCGAAGAGATCGACGCGCGCGCCGGCGCGGACCTCCCGGTCGAGGACGTCGACGAGCTCCACGGGGGTGCCGCTGGTCCCTGCTCGCCGGATCGCGTCGAAGATCCCGGGCGCGAAGACGAAGGTGCCGCATCCGAGCCACCCCGGCGCGGGGGCGGCCGGCTTCTCGTCGAGGCGGAGCACGCGGCCGTCCCCGTCCACGTCGAGGGCGTAGTTGCGCGCGATGAGCCGGGGGTCCGCGTCCGCGATCGCGCCGCAGACGGCGAGGGCACCCGGCGCGAGCGGCGGGAGCTCCGCGTGGTTCGCGCCCACGTAGACCTCGTCGGGGAGGAGCGTCACGAAGGGCCCGTCGAGCAGGTGCTCGGCCAGCAGCATGCCGCGCGCGAGTCCGATGGAAGGGTCCTCGCAGCGAACGAAGCTCAGGTCGACGCCGGGGTAGCCCGAGAGCGCGGCGCGAACGCGCTCGTCGTTCTCCCCGGTGATGACGACCACGTCGGTGATCTTCAGCTGATCGCGCGCGGTGCGGATCGCGCGCGCGAGGAGCGCCTCACCGTCCACCTCGAGGAGGCACTTCGGCGTGCGCCGCGTCAGCGGCCGGGCGCGGCGGCCGCTCCCCGCGGCGGGGAGCAGGGCGCGGGTCGGGCGCCGCGAGGGATCGTCGATGGTGGGGGGCATGGCCGGAACGGCCCCGAGAATAGACCGGCTCGATCGGGAGGTGACGGATCGAAGCGGTCGTACCCTCGCCGGGCGCCTGTCAGGGCCCTCAATCCCCGGCGCCGCCGCGGGCTTCCCGCCTCGCTCGCCCGACGAGCATCAGGTTACGGACCTGGACGAAGGGGCCGAGGGCGAAGCCAGCGATGAAGACCGGGTCACCGCGGCGCACGGCGTAGGCGAGCAGCGCGACGTTCCCCACCAGGCTCATCCACCAGAACACCGGCGGGAAGTGGGCGTCGCCGGCGCGCTCCGAGTGGAACCACTGGACGATGAAGCGCGAGCTGAAGACCACCTGCCCGGCGAATCCGATCGCGAGCCAGAGTGGGGGCAGCGGCTCCTCCGCGCCGGGAACAGCGCCGAAGTAGACGACCGTGGCGGCGACCGTGAGGGCGACGGCCATGGCCGGTCCGGGGCCGAGGCGGCCAGCTCGCGGGCCGAGGTGCGCGATCGTGATGTTCCGCAGGTAGATGAAGAACGTGACCACGTAGCCCACGAACAGCGGCGTGTCTCCCTGGATGAGCGCGTAGGTCCCGAGGGTCGCCGCGCCTGCGAGCGAGAGCCACCAGAAGACCTTCGGAGCGACGCTGCGCTGCGCGCGCTCGGACTGCCACCACTGGACGACGAAGCGCGAGAAGTAGAAGGCGTTCCCCGACCACCCGAGGGCGGCCGCGGAGCTCGCGCCGATCGCGACGGTGAGCGCCATTGCGTCCATCGCGAGAATGGTAGACCCATCGGGCGGATTCGATCGATCCACGGGGTCGATCGGTTCGAACAAGCATCGTGAGGCCACGTCACGGAGCCGCCTCGCTCGCGTACGCGGGTGGGCCCGGACGGGCGCCCGTCCTCGGATCGCCATGCTCGCAGCCCTCGTCACCCTCGCGCTCGCCCAGGGCCCTGTCGTTCCGCTCCCGCAGGGAGAGGCGTTCGATCACGACCACGCTGCCTGGACCGCGGTCCTCGGGGGCGCGCTCGAGGAAGGGCTCATGGACTACCGGGGGCTGCGCGAGTCGCCCGAGGCGCTCGACGCCTATCTGGCGCAGCTCGCCGGGACCACTCCGGAGCAGCACGCCGCCTGGACGCGCGAGGAGCGCTTCGCCTTCTGGATCAACGCCTACAACGCCTTCACGGTCCAGCTGATCCGCGACCGGGGGCCGGTGAAGAGCATCAAGAAGCTCGGCGGCCTCTTCACGACGCCGTGGGAGATCAAGTTCATCCCGATGCCCGCCTTCGACCCGGAGCGCAAGGGCGAGCCGATCACCCTGGACGAGATCGAGCACGAGCTCGTTCGCCCCGTGTTCAGGGACGCGCGGGTCCACGCCGCCGTCAACTGCGCATCGCTCTCCTGCCCGCCTCTCCGGGAGGAGGCGTTCCGCGCGAAGGAACTGGATGCGCAGCTCGACGATCAGGTGAGCGCGTGGCTGGTGGACCCCGTCCGGAATCGGCTGGAGCCGGAGGACGGGAGGGTGAGGATCTCGAGGATCTTCGACTGGTACGAGTCCGACTTCACGGCGAGGGGCGAGGGTTCGGCTTCCGAGCGGACGCTGCTCTGGATCGCCGATCACGTGGGGAACGAGGCCATCGCCGCGCGTCTGCGGAGGGACGCGCGGGCGCTCCGGATCCGCCACCTCGATTACGACTGGTCGATCAACGCGCAGCGCGGCCGGCGCTGATCTTCCCAAGGGTGCGCGGATTCGCTACACCCGCGGGTCCATGAGCGCCGCGAAGCCACCCGTCACAGCGACCACCTACTGGGACTACATCAGGGTCGAGGAGCTCCTCGCCCTCCAGTCCGGCCTTGAGACGGACGACGAGGGCCTCGCCAACGAGGAGGTCCTCTTCGTCGTCGTCCATCAGATCTACGAGCTGTGGTTCAAGGTCGTCCTGCGCGAGCTGACGAGCGCCCGCGATCTGTTCACGGCCGAGGTCGTGGCCGAGCAGGAGCTCTCCGGCGTCGTGGAACGCCTCCGTCGGATCGCGGCCATCTTCGACGTGGCGTCGAGGCACTTCGCGGTCGTGGAGACGCTCGGAACGAGGGCCTATCTCAGCTTCCGGGACAAGCTCATGCCCGCGAGCGGGTTCCAGAGCGCCCAGCTCCGTCAGATCGAGATCATGTTCGGCCTCGAGGAGGAGACGCGGATCCCCCTCGGGCCGAAGGGGAGCCACCTCGCGGCGTTGCACGCGCCGGGCGGCGGCGCGAGCCCGGCCCTCGCGCGGGTCGAGCAGACCCTCGCGGACACCCCGAACTTCCGCCAGGCCCTCGACGGATGGCTGGCGCGCACGCCGATCGACGCGACGCGTGGAGCAGGCGAAGAACCGGAGAGCGACATCGAGGGATTCGTCGCCCGCTATCTCGAGGCCCACGCTCGCGTGGTCGGTGCGTCGCGCGACCACGCGCAGTCGGTCGCCGAGGCTGCGAGCCGCGACGTCGAGGGCGAGCGCGCACGCCTCGCCGGGGTCTACGAGAGGGAGCGTGCCGGGGTGGAGGCTTTCCTGCGGCCCGAGCACGACCCCGCCCGGCCCGACCGGGCCCGGGTGCGCGCCGCGATCGTCTTCCTCGAGAGCTACCGGGAGCTGCCGCTGCTCGCGTGGCCACGTGAGGTGCTCGCGGCGGTGATCGAGGTGGAGCAGGCCTTCGTCATGTTCCGCCAGCGCCATGCCCGCATGGTCGAGCGCGTCATCGGCCGCCGGACGGGGACCGGGGGCAGCGCCGGCGTCGAGTACCTCGACCGGACCGCCCTCGAATACCGCATCTTCGACGACCTATGGGCCGTCAGGACCTTGCTCCTGCCGGAGGCGGCGACCCCGCCCCTGCGTGACCCCGGGTTCTACGGGTTCCGCTCGGAGTGAAGGTCGAGGTCGGATGACATGCCCTCGCTCGCGGAATTCTGCGGGGGCCTAAACCCGATCTTTATATTCCAGCCCTAGTGTCCGCCCCGTTGAGCCAGCGTCCCGCTCGCTCGGCCACCTCCACCCATGGCGAAAGACTCCGTACTCATCGTCGAGGACGACCCCGATATCGTCGAGCTCCTTCAGTACACGCTCGAGCGCGAGGGCTACCCCGTGATGGTGGCTCAGAACGGCGAGAAGGGGCTCGCGGAGGCCCGGCGTCGCAAGCCAGGCCTCATCGTCCTCGACCTCATGCTTCCCGGTCTGGACGGGCTGGAGATCTGCAAGGCCTTGAAGGCCGAGGACGCCACCAAGGGGATCCCGATCGTGATGCTGACCGCCAAGGGCGAGGAGAGTGACATCGTCCTCGGCCTCGAGTTCGGCGCCGATGATTACGTCAAGAAGCCCTTCAGCCCCCGCGAACTCGTCGCGAGGATCCGCACGGTCCTGCGTCGTGGCCGACCGGTCGCGGAGTCGAAGACCCGCATCGAAGTCGGGCCGGTCGTGCTGGATCGGGAGCGCCACGAGGTGACCCTCGATGGGGCCGATGTGCCCTTCACGCGCTCGGAGTTCCGACTGCTCTGGACGCTCGCGAAGCACCCTGGCCGCGTCTACACGAGGGAGGAACTCGTGGAGAAGCTGACCGATGGCGAGGTCGTGATCCTCGACCGGAACATCGACGTGCACGTGAGTTCGATCCGAAAGAAGCTCGGCGAGCACCAATCCGTCGTCGGCACGGTGCGCGGCGTCGGTTACAAATGCGTGGAGAAGGCCAGCTGAGCGGCCCTGCGTGCGCTGTGGGCTCCGGTTGAACGAGGAGCCGGGGGCTCGCGCGGGTGAGTTCGCCGTGGCCCGAGCAGGCCATCATGTTTCGCTCTCGCTTCTTCTGGAAACTTTTCCTGAGCCACGCCTTCGTCATCCTCCTGACGTTGGCGACCATCGGTCTGCTGGGTTTCCAGCAGTACCGCTCGAGCCTGCGCGCACAGCTCGAATCGAGCTTGCGCGATCAATGCATCGCCCTCGCGGACCTGTCCCGCCCCGACCGCGTGGACGGCGGGCTCGAAGGCGCCCGTGAGCGCAGCGAACAGGTCGCTCGCGCCACAAATCACAGGGTGACGCTCATCACGGCCGGCGGAGAGGTGCTCGTGGACACGGTCGCCGAGGCGGCATCGATGGAGGACCACTCCGATCGCCCGGAGGTGAGGCTCGCGCTCGAGCAAGGCTTCGGCAGTGATGTCCGTTCGAGCGACACGGTCGGAGCGGACTACCTGTACGTCGCCTACGCCCCGTATCGCAACGATCCGGCCGCGAGCATCGTTCGCCTTGCGATGCCGACGCGGCTGGTCGATCAGGAAGCCGGGCGGATCACGCCGCTGTTGTTCGCGGGCGGAGCAATCGCGGCGCTGCTTGCGCTGGTCGCGGGAGTGTTCCTGGTGCAGCGGATCTCGCTCCCCCTCGATCGCATGCGTCAGGTCGCGGCGGCGCTGACCGCTGGCGACTACAGCGCGCGCGTGCCGATGACCCAGGCTCCGCGGCACGGCGACGAACTCGGTGAGATGGCCAGCGCGTTGAACCGGTTGGGCTTCGACATGCGGCAGCGGGTTGCCGACCTCACAGCCGGCCAGGAGCGGCTCCGCGCCATGGTCGCAGGCATGGTGGAGGGCGTGGTGGCGGTGGACGAGGAGAACTGCATCACCTTCTCGAATCACGCTGCGCGCGTCCTGCTCGAACTTCCGCCGGACGCCGGCCGAATCCCCCTCGGTGATCTGGTGAAGGTCCGGGGCATGGATGCCTTGATGGATGGCGCCCGTATGTCGGACCGGTCTGCCCAGTGCGAGCTCGAGATGAGCACCACGGACGAGGACGCGATCGTCAGGGCTCAGGCTCATCGCTTCCAGGACGGGGGAGAGATGGGCGTCGTGGTCGTCATGCAGGACGTGTCCGAACTGCGGCGGCTCGAGCGGATCCGGCGCGACTTCGTGGCGAACGTCAGCCACGAACTGAAGACGCCGCTCACATCGATCCGCGGCTACGTCGAGACCCTTCTCGACGGTGCCATCGACGACGACGAGCACAACGTGCGTTTCCTCGAGAAGATCGAGAACAACGTCCTGCGGCTCAACCATCTCGTGACGGACCTCTTGAGCCTTGCGAGGATCGAGTCCCAGGCCGGGATGCTCCCGCGGCAGCCGATCGACCTGCACGCGGCCGTCGAGGAGGCCGTGCGGCGTCACGAGATCACGGCCGAGGCGCGCGATCTGACGCTGACCCTGGATGCCTGCGCAGGCGCGGTGCAGATCCTTGGTGACCCTGAGGCCTTGACTCAGATCATCGACAACCTCGTCGACAATGCCCTGAAGTACACCCCGGACACCGGCACCGTGACCGTCCGTGTGACGAGAGGCGAGACGCAGGCGACGTTCGAGGTGATGGATGACGGCGTCGGGATCCCGGAGGAGGATCAGGCGCGGATCTTCGAGCGCTTCTATCGCGTGGACAAGGCGCGCTCGCGCGCCGTCGGGGGTACGGGCCTCGGGCTCTCGATCGTCAAGCACCTCGTGCACGCGATCCAGGGGACGATCGAGCTGGAGAGCGAGCCCGGAGAGGGCAGCACGTTCCGTGTGCAGCTCGAGCTGGCCGAGCCGGCGATCACGAGCGCGGATTGATCCAGCGGCTCGACGATCACGCGGCCGTGCGCCGCACTTCGAGGTGACGCATTCCGCGCACGAAGCCATCGCCAATGAGAGATTGGTCCTGGACTGAGGCAGGACTATCCCGAGTCTCGCTCATTGACTTTTCGTGAGAAAATGCGTCTGCGCGCCTTCACGGGCACTCGGCGCTTCTCGCTGCGTCAAGGTGGCTCGCTCAGATGAATTCCGGCGCCGTCACGCCTTCCATCGGCAACTTAGGATTGGTGTGCTTCGCGCGCTCTCGCCTCCTATCGGTCGAGACACGACCGCGCGCTTTGATCGATTCCTTCCAACGTTCTCTCCATGAAGTTCGCCAAGAACTCCCTCGTCGCCGCCACGGCGCTCGCGCTCTGCCCCTTCGCTTCTGCGCAGATCGGCTCCTACGCCCAGGACTTCGAGTCCGTCGACATCAACGCCCCGGACGCGATCTCCAGCGATGGGTGGCTGACCTACACCAACGTCTTCAATCCCGACGGCTCCTTCGCCTACGGCTACGGCTCCGGCGGCGCGCCCAACGGTGGCCCGAGCTTCTCGGTGATCAACAACACCTACGGTGGCGTGGATCAGGGAGCGCAGTACCTCAACATCTACAGTGACTACAACAACGGTGACCACGGGAACGGCCTCACCATCGAGGCGAACGTCTATCGCGAGCGGGGCATCGACGCGTCGGACGTGGGCCAGACCTTCACCTTCGAGTTCGACTATCTGAAGAACCCCGAGGTGAACAACGGAGACGGAGGCACGCAGGCCTTCGCGTTCATCAAGGTTCTCAAGCGCTCGGACTTCTCGTTCGCGACGCTCGCTCAGGTCAACTTCGACACCACGGCCGCCTCGACCACGACGTGGGCCACCGACAGCATCCAGGTGACGATCGATCCGAGCTGGAGTGGCGAGCTGTTCCAGTTCGGCTTCTACAGCACCGCGACGGGCTACGCCGACTCGAGCCGCCTCTACGACAACCTGTCCTGCTCCGCGCCCAACAGCCAGCCGCCGGGGCTCGCCCCCTACGCGCAGGACTTCGAGGCCCTCGACGCGGCCAGCCCCACCGCCCTCGGGGAAGACGGTTGGAAGACGTTCACGAACGTCTTCAACCCCGACGGCTCCTATGCCTACGGCTACGGCGTCTTCGACGCGCCCAACGGCGGCGCGAGCTGGTCGTCGATCCAGGTCGGCTCTGGCGGGCCCTACCAGGGCGCGCAGGCCATGAACATCTACAGCGACTACGGCAACGGTGACCACGCCAGTGGCTTCCTCATCGACGCGCTCGTCTTCAAGGAGCAGGAGATCGACGCTGCGAACGTCGGCCAGACGTGGCGCATGCGCTTCGACCAGCTCCAGTCCCCGCCCACCAACCCGGGCGGGACGACGACGCGGGCCTTCCTCAAGGTCCTCCGTCGCTCGGACGGCTCCTTCTCCGAGCTTTACCTGAACGAGATCGACACCACGGACGCGTCCCAGATCGCGTGGTCCTCGCTGGCCCTCGACATCACCATCGATCCCTCCTGGGCGGGTGAGCTGATGCAGTTCGGCTTCGCGAGCGTCACGACGAACTACGAGGACTCGGGCCGCTACTACGACAACATCGACTGGGCGCCGATCGCGAACCCGGGCCTCGGCCGCGTCGTGTGCCTCGGCAACCCGAACTCGACCGGCAGCGGCGCCCTCCTGACCGCGACCGGCAGCGACGTCGCCGCGGACAACGACCTGACGCTCACCGTCGACGGCCTCCCGGCGAACGTGAACGGCCTCTTCTTCCAGTCGCCGACCGGCGTCAAGGTCTACAACCCGGCTGGCAGCGAGGGTCACCTCTGCATCGCCAGCTTCGCGATCGGCCGCTTCCCGGAGGTCAACTTCTCCGGCGCGTCCGGCAGCGTGAGCACCTCGGTCGACCTGGTCTCCGTCCCGGGGGCCGCGGGTCCCATCAGCGTGATGGCGGGCAACACGCACCAGTTCCAGTACTGGACCCGCGACGTCGGCACCGGCGGCGCGGCGCTTTCGAACTTCTCGAGCGCCGTCTCGATCACCTTCCAGTGATCGCACGGGCGCGGCGGTGATCCGTCACCGCCGCGCTTCGCGGAACAGCGCGCCGCGCCGGCCTCGCCGGTGCGGCGCGCTGCCGTTCCGGGGAGCTTCATGTGATCTCCTCTTCTCGTGCCCGACGCCGCAGGCCGGCGCTCGTGGAACCGGCTCGCTCCGCCTGCCGCGACCGCTCAGTCGTTGTCCTTCTTCGTCGGCCGGAACGGGTGGACCCATCCGGCGAAGACCCGGGGGCTTCGCGACTGGATCCACAGCCGCCCTTTCCCCGAGAAGCGGAGCAGGAGCTGGTCCGAGAAGAGGAAGGAGCGGATCTTCCGCGCCTTCGTGACGCGGTACTCGAGGCTCGCGTCCCAGGCCACGGCGTAGCCGTTGTCGACGACGTACTCGCCGTCGACCTCGACGCACTGCACGGCGCCGAAGGAGTTGAAGAGCAGCGAACCCTGCCCGCTGCACCGCAGCACGAAGACCCCCTCGTTGAACAGGCCCTTCAAGCCCTGGAACGAGGAGTCCACCGTCACCCCCTCGCTCGACGCGAGGAAGGCGCCCTTCTCCAGCAGGATCTCGCCGTCCAGCTCCGTGTGGACGATGTCCCCGCATGCGCCGGGCGCGAGGGTGATCGAGCCCGCCTCCCCCTCGGCGCGCCAGGTGTTCTGGAAGAAGCTCTCGCCCGAGAGCAGCTTGCGCTTCAGGCCCTGCATGACCCCGCCGCGGGCGGCGGTCTCCGCCTTCACGTGAGGGTCCTTCCAGGCCATGGCGCCCGCCTCGGTCACCACGGACTCGCCGACGGGCAGGCTGATCTCGACCGTCGAGAAGCTCGGTCGGCTTTGGATCTGGTACTCCATCGCTTCAGTTCCTCTTCGGGGGAAGGAGGCGGCCGAGGCGGCGGCCGTAGGTGCTGGGGTCGTGGGACTGCACGAGCAGCCGCCCCCGACCGGAGACCCGGAGGACGAGCCCCTCGCCGCCCATCATGGAACGGAGCCAGGAGCCTCCGGCCTTGGTGATCTCGTAGTCGAGGGTGTCCTCGAGCGCCACGAGGTGCCCGGTGTCCACGATCAGCTCCCCTTCGATCTCCGCTTCGTGGATCCCGCCGTAGGCGCTCACGAGCAGCGGCCCGGTCCCGGAGACGCCGACGGCGAAGAGGCTCTCCCCGGAGAACAGGCCCTTGAAGCCCTGGCCCTCGGTGTCGAGCTCGAGGTCCGGCCCGGACCCCATGTAGCTGCCGCCGAAGCAGAGCCAGCGAGTCGACCCGTCGAGGTCCACGCGGCGGACGTCGCCGGGGAGTCCAGGTGCGAGGTGCACGGTCGCCTCCCGGCCGTCGGTGCTCGAGTAGCGGGAGAGGAAGAACGAGTCTCCTGCCAGCATGGACTTCAATCCGCCCATCAACCCGCCGCCCCCGCTGGAGCGGCGCCTGGTGGTCACGTCGATGTCGACGTTGGGCGTGGAATGGAAGTAGCAGCCCGCCTCGGAGTGGAAGGTCTCGTCCGGCCCGAGGTGAACCGCGGCGGCGGCGAACGCCCCGCTGTCCTGGATCGTGATCTCCATCAGAACATCAGGTAGGGGGTGATCCACCCGGCCGTCTCCTTGAGGGTGCGGGTCTGGAGCCAGATCCTGCCGCGCCCCTTGAACTCCATCACGAGCCCCTCTCCGCTGAACACCGTCTGCTTGAGGCCCCCCACCGCCTTGATCTGATAGGTCAGCGAGGGCTCCCAGGCGACGACGTGTCCGCTGTCCACCGTCAGGGAGCCTTCGAGGTCTCGCTCGACGATGCCTCCGAAGGCGTTGAAGAGCAGGTCGCCGTGTCCCTTGGCGAAGAGCAGGAACGCGCCCTCACCGCCGAACAGCGACTTCACCCCGCCGAACTTGGTCTTGATGTCGACCCCCTCGCTCGAGGCGAGGAACGACCCGGCGGTGAGGACGAGCGTCTCTCCCTGCAGCTGCCTGTGCACCACGGCCCCGGGCGTGCCGGGGACGACCGTGACGAAGCCCCCACGGTCGCTCGAGTACTCGGACAGGAAGAAGGACTCGCCGCCCGCCACCGCGCGCACAGCCGAGCGCAGGAGCCCACCCTTGGCGCGCACCTTCAGCTCCATGTGGGCGCTCATCCGGCTCATGGAGCGTCCCTCGCAGAGCATCTTCTCACCCGGCTCGAGCGCACAGGTGGCCTCGCCGAAGTCGGGGTTCCCTCGGACGCGGATCTTCATGCACAGAGGATAGCGCGCGAGGACGTGCGCGCGGGTGACGCACCGTGAGCCCGTGCGGGGCGGGGAGCGTCTCCCGACGCGTGCGCCCCCGGCCTTGCGAGCTTGATGCGACCCCGGCTGGAACGCTGCTATTCTCAACCGCATGCCCGCCAGCTCGTCGACCGACTCCGGATCCAACTTCGGCGGAGACCTGTCTCCCGGAGACCTCCTGGACGGGCGCTACCAGATCGTCGCCATGGTCGGCGAGGGGGGGATGGGCCAGGTCTACCTCGCCGAGGACAGGGTCCTGGATCAGCCGATCGCGCTGAAGCTCCTGCCAGCCCATATCGCTGAACGCGAGGGCGGCCTCGAGCTCTTCCTGTCGGAGGTGCGCCACTCGCGCGAGGTGTCCCACCCCAACGTGGCCAGGGTGCACGACATCGGGGACTTCGAGGGTCGTCACTTCCTCACCATGGAGTTCGTCGATGGAGAGACGCTCGAGCGCCTGATCCGGCGCATCGGGACGCTCCCGAGCGAGAAGGCCGCCGAGATCGCCCTCGAGATCTGCTCCGCGCTGACGGAGGTGCATCGCAAGGGCATCCTGCACCGGGACCTCAAGCCGGCCAACGTGATGGTCGACGGGGACGGACACGTACGCCTCACCGACTTCGGGCTGGCGGTGATGGCGGAGCATCGCGACAGGGCCGGGCTCGCCGGGACCCCCGCCTACATGGCGCCCGAGGATCTGCGGGGCGCTGCGCCCAGCGCTGCGGGTGAGGTCTTCGCCCTCGGACTCGTGCTCTGCGAGCTGTACACGGGTGAGAGGGTGCTGCGCGGGCGAACTCTGGACGAGCTGCGACTTGAGCACGAGGCCGGAGCCCCTGGGCGGTCCGTGGAGGCACTCGAGGAGCGTGCACCTCGGGTCGCGGCGATCCTGGCGCGCTGCCTGGCCCCGGACGTGCAAGACCGACCCACGCTCGAGGAGGTTCGACAGCGATTCGAGGCCGAGCGGGACCAACGCCCGCTCACGGAAGCACGACCGAGCCCCGACACCCCCGCCAACAACCTGCCCCGGCTCGGCGCTGCGCTCGTGGGACGCGCCGCCGACCTGGAGACGGTGGAAGAGGCGCTGGCGGGGAGCGCGCTCGTCACCCTGGCCGGACCCGGGGGGGCCGGGAAGACACGATTGGCCCTCGAGGTCGGTCACCGAGCTCTCGAGGACGCCCGTGGGGGGATCTGGATCGTGGACCTCTGCGGGCTCGGGGATGGCGCGTCACTCCCAGAGCTGGTCGCGTCGGTGATCGGCGTCCAGGGAGCCAGCTCGGGCTCCACGCTCGAGGCCTTGGGCGCCCACCTGCGCGCCAGCCCCGGGCTGCTCATCCTCGACAACTGCGAGCACCTCATCGAGGACTGCGCGTCGCTGGTGGCCGAGGTGCTCGAGGCGGCGCCCGAGGCCCGGATCCTGGCGACCTCCCAGGAACCCCTGGGCCTCGCGGAGGAGCAGCTGGTCCGCCTGGCGCCGCTCGAGGTGCCCTCCGCGGAGGGGATGCCTCGGCTCGAGGAGATCGAGGGCGCGGCAGCGGTGCAGCTCTTCGTGGCGAACGCCAGGCTGACGAGCCCGACGTTCGCGCTCACCCCCGAGAACGCATCCTCCGTGGCGGAGATCTGTCGCCGCCTCGACGGGATCCCCCTGGCCATCAAGCTCGCGGCCGCGCGCGCGGGGAAGATCTCGGTGGCCGACATCGCCCAGCGCCTGGACCAGCGTTTCCGGCTACTGACCGGGGGGCGGCGGGGGGAGCCCGACCGCCAGCGGACCCTCCGGGGTGCGCTCGACTGGAGTCACGACCTCCTCTCGGAGAGCGAGCAGCGGGTGTTCCGGTCCCTCGCCGTGTTCGCGGGGTCGTTCACCCTCGCCGCCGCGGAGGAGATCGTCTGGAAGGACGACGACGACCCATGGAGCGCGCTGGACGACTTCACGCGGCTCGTGGACCGATCGCTCGTCCTCTTGCGACACGATCCCGCCGGTGGCGTGCGCTATGTCCTCCTCGAGTCGATTCGCTCCTACGCAGCCGAGCGCCTCGAGGAGAGTGACGACCTCAGCCAGCTCCGGAGCCGCCACAGGAGCTTCTTCGTGGGGCTCGTACCGGAGCTCGTGCAGTCCGCCCTCACGGGCTCCGAGGAGACGGATCGGCGAGCGCTCCTGGAGGAGATGGACAACCTCCGGCTCGTGCTCGAGGTCAGGAGCCCCGAGGACCTCGAGGCGGGGCTCGAGATGGGCGCTGCCCTCGCGGAGTACTGGTTCAACTCGGGCTTCTGGAGGGAGGGGCGCCGCTACCTGGACGAACTCCTCGGTCACGACGCCTCGCACCTGGACGCCTCGCTCCGCAGGGACACGCTCTACTGGGCGGGCAAGCTCGCCCAGAGCCTCGGCAAGATGGAGGAGGCGGAGCAGAGGCTGCGCGAGCTCCTGGCGGTGTCCGAGGAGAGCGACGACCTCTCGGCCCGCCGGATGGCGCTCTCAGGACTGGGGAACCTCGCGGAGTACCGCACGGAGTACGAGCTCGCGGAGCAGCTCTACACGGAGAGCCTGGAGCTGAGCCTGGCGGCCGAGGACCGGCGCGGCGCCGCGGCGGCCATGGGCAATCTGGGGGTCGTCGCCCAGCGGCGCGGGGACCTGCCGGCGGCGCGGGCCGCCTTCGAGGCTGCGCGTGAACACTTCGGGGCGCTGAGCCTCCAGGCCCAGGTCAGCGCCTGCCTGAACAACCTCAGCGTGCTGTCGATCCTCGAGGACGACCTCGACACCGCGCGGGATCTCGCGCTGAAGAGCCTGGAGATCCGGGAGGGGCTGGGGGACATGTCCGGCGTCGCCGGGTGCCATACCAACCTCGCGACTATCGAGCTGCGCGGGACGGCGCTCCGGCGAGCGGCGGAGCACGGGGCCAAGGCGCTCAGCATGAGCCTCGAGCTCGGGGCGATGTACCACGTGACCGGCATCCTGGAGGGCTGCGGGGAGATCCTCCTCGCAGCCGGACAGCCGGAGATGCTGGCGCGGCTCTACGCGAGGGCGGACCGGATCCGGCTGGAGCTGGGGACGCCGCTCTCCGAGGAAGCCCGGAAGGAACGAGAGCCGATGCTTCGGCGTCTCGGGGAAGAGCTGGGGCCCGCGGGTCTGGAGACGGAGTGGAAGCTCGGGGAGGTCGGGGCGCTCGAGCCCCTCGTCGAGGGCCTCCTCGAACGCCTCGAAGCGGTCCGGTGACGGGGTTCCTCACGCTCGATTCGAGGGATCCTCGCTCCTCCCGAAGATGCTGATCCAGGTCGTGGAACTCCGCTACGACGCGGACGCTCGCGGCGCCGACCAGGCGAGCGCGCGCCGGCGCATCCCGCTCCTCTGGCCCGAACGGCACGTCCCACCGGGTGAGACGTACGCCTTCATCCAGTTCGTCCATACGGAAGGGCTGTGCTTCCGCGAGACGGGGCCCGACGAGCATCGTCGTCCGGAGTTGAAGGAACTCGGCGTCCAGGTCACGGCGCAGGGCGTACGGATCCTCCCCGATCGCCCGACATGGGCAGCTCACGGCCGCACCCACCAGCCGAGCTTCGAGAAGGCGATCCCGCCGGGTCGCTGGGCCCGGTACAGGCACAACGCACGTCTCCCGGGTCGCGGTCGGACGCTGTACTTCGAGTGGACCGTCAACGTCGCGAACCCCTCCCCCGGCACCGAACCCTTCAGCGGCGATCCCGCCTGGGACCTGGACGCGCGCGTCGACCTTCACTGAGCTCGTGGATCCGGCCCGGGACGCCTTCGGCACAGGCTGGTCCGGGGACGGGCGCCCCTGCATCCACCAGGACGAGCGCGCCGGCGCTGAACAGGTGCGGAGTGGCGCGCTCCTAGCGCTTGCGCGGAGACGGATCCGGCGCCTTGATCTCATCGAGGATCGCCTTGGCCGCCGGCGCCTTCAGCTTGAAGTGCCCGTGGCGAATCCACTCGGCGGACTCGCTTCGCGCCTCCAGGTGCAAGCGGACAGCAGCGCCCTTCGCCGCCTCGGGGCGCAGCGCGTCCATCGCGCCAGCACGCACCAGCCGCTGCACCGCGCTCCACGCCGCATCCCCCTCGAGCACACGAGACCGCGCGCCGGAGCGCAGCGTGAGCTTCGTCTTCACTCCTTCGTGATCCGCGAGCAGCCGGGCGCCGAGCGGCTCGCGCAGCGCGAGCCGGCACCACTCCGCCAGCGGTGATTCCTGATAGGCGCGGTCCCAGGAGTTGTGCTGCACCCGGGGATAGATCGTCAGGTGCGGCGCACCACCGGCCTTGCGGAGCTCCTTGCACAGCTCCTCGGACGCGCGCAGCGGCACGACGCCATCCGCGTCGCCGTGGAAGGCCCAGACCGGCGTCTCCGCGAGCGCCTTCACGCTCCAATCCCCC
>CBFIJG010000080.1:0-16100 GCA_965662915.1 Planctomycetota bacterium
CCGCTCGCTCGCCCAGGCGCTCGAGCACCGCGCCCAGGCGCAGCTGCACGTCCGCGCGATCAGGCGCCCGGGCCTCGAGCTCGAGGAGCCTCGAACGCGCCATCGCGAGCTCGCCACGCGCCTCGAAGGCCTCGGCGCTGCGCAGCCCCGCGTCGACATCGCGGGTCCCCGAGGCGAGGTAGATCTCGTTCCAGAGGGCCCCCGCGTCGCGCCAGGCCCCCACCCTCGTCATGGCCTCCGCACGCTCGATCCGCGGGTCGGCCGGAGGTGCTGAGACGCAGCCCGTCAGAACGGGCGCGAGGGCGAGCAGGCCCGGAGCGAAGGCCCGCACAATGGCGGCATGCACGCCCCCATGGATCTCTCCCTGCTGCGCGCGCTCCTGCTCGACTTCGGCGGCACCCTCGCGGCCGAGGTGCCCTCCCGCGGCGCGATCTACGCGGAGGCCGCTCGCGGCGCCGGGCTCGACGTGTCGGAGCGCGCCATGGCAGCGTTCATGGGCGCCGCCCACGACGCCCTGCCCATCGAGCTCGCGGACGGGTCCTTCCGCTACACCCGGCCGTGGTTCGAGGCATTCATCGAGCATGTCTTCGTCGAGCAGCTGGGGCTTGGGCGAGGCCGCCTCGAGGGCGTGAAGGAGGAGCTCTTCGCGCGCTTCTCCGACGCCGCGACCTTCCAGCTCTTCCCCGGAGCCCGGGAGCTCGTGAACGCGGCTCGCGCGCGCGGCCTCCGGACGGCGATCGTATCCAACTGGTCCGAGCCCCTGCCGCAGCTCGTGGAGAGCCTCGGGCTCGGGCCCTTCGACCTGGTCCTCGCGAGCGCGGCCGAGCGCCTGGAGAAGCCCGACGCGGCGCTGTTCGAGCGGGCCCTGTCGCGGCTCGGCGTCGAACCCTCCGAGGCCCTGCACGTGGGAGACTCCCACCGCAACGACGTCCTCGGGGCGGAGGCGCTCGGCATCTCCGCGCTGCTCCTCGACCGCGGCGCGGACGGCCCCGCGCGCGCTCGGACGCTGCGCGTCGTCCGCAGCCTGGACCAGGTCGGGGAGCTCCTCACCTCCGCGGGCTGACGGAGGCGAGAAGGGCCTCCGCCCGTCCCGCGAGCCGCTCAGCCCCCGAGAATGGAGCCGCCGGCGGACGGCGCGACGGACGCCGGCGCGACCTCGACGCTCCGCACGTCCGCCTCGACGCGGGTGGCCACGGGGGCGACGTTCCCGTCGAGGGCCAGGGCGTCCTCGAAGAGCGAGATCGTCTCGTTCGCCTCGTCGACCACCCACAGGTTCTTGCCGTTCCAGGCGAGGTCGGACGGATCGTCCAGGCCGGTGGCGGCGCCGGTGATGATCCGGTCCGCCGCGAGCAGGCCACCGGGCGCGCTCGAGACCCCCTCGAACACGTAGATCGCGCCGTCGTCCGAGGCGCCGCTGGTGGCGCCGACGTCCGTGGCGAAGAGCACGTCGTTGGTCCTGTCGTAGAGCACGTCGCGGATCGAGGTGGAGATCTGCACCGTCCCGAAGGAATCCGCCGGGGTGATCACGCGATCGGGCAGGTCACCGGGGCTGTCGATGAAGTCGTCGTAGACGTAGATCGTCCCGTTCGACACGGCCAGGAAGAGGCGATCGTCGGTCGCCTCGTAGTCGAGGCCGCCGGGGAGCGCCACGCCCGCCACGAGTCCGCCGTCGGCGGAGCGGAACGACTCCGCGTTCATCCCAGCGGTCCGTCCGAAGGCCCAGATCCGGGGGAAGCCCGGATCACTGACGATGACGAGGTCGCGCGTCTCGTCGACGTCGACGTCGATCGGATCCTCGAGGGACGGCTCGGGGATGAAGATGCCCGGGAAGATCTGCAGCAGCCGATCTCGTGAGTCGTCGAAGGAGACGTCGGCGCCCGTGCCTCGCTGGGTCACGAAGCGGTTGACCACGCCGATGCTGCCGGTGCCGCTCTGCGAGGAGCAGACGAAGGCGTCTCCCAGGGAGTCGACCGTGACGCCGCGGACGGGCGCGCCGAAGTCGAACGCTCGCTCGGACGGGAGCGCGAGGCGCTCATCGAGCAGGAGCAGCATGCCGTTGGAGCCCGCGGGATCCGTGGTCACCACGAGACCCGCGAGGGGCGCCGCGGAGTCCTCCAGGTCGCCCACCTCCCCGACCGAGCGGACGGGCTCGACGGGCTCGACGGTCAGCGCGGAGGGCCGGTCGATCGTCCGGCGGAGCTCGACCACGGGACCGGCGGGGAGCGGGTCGTCGAGCGCCGTGGCGGCGAGGATCAGCAGGCTGTTCGTCTCCTCGTCGGCGACCCGCAGGCGCCCATCGGCGGTGGCGACGACGTCCACCGGGTCGCGCAGGGTCGAGCGGCTCGCCGGCAGGATCGTCGTGCCGGTGAGCCCGTCGGCGGCGATGGCTCCCTCGATCGCACACACGAGGCCGTCGACCTCCACGCCCGGGACTCCGATGTCGGTGAAGACCAGCCGATCTCCCATCGAGCCCGGCACGAGGGCGATCCCGCGCAGGCTCGTCGTTGCCTGGGCCGCTCCGTCGACCGTCGGGACGATCACGCGGTCGGCCGCCGCGGGACGCGCGGCGGCGAAGTCGTCGAAGACGGCGATCGTTCCGTCCGTGAGGGAGGCGAAGAGCCGGTCGGCCGCGTCGTCGTAGGCGAGGTCCCAGGGCGGCGCGGGCGGCGCAGCCGTGAAGAGCGGCGGGACGTTGCCGGTCGCGGCGGTGCCGAAGACCTTGATGTCCGCGGAGCCGCTGTCGCTGACCATGAGGAGGCCCGCGGCGTGGGCGATGGCGACGTTGCGAGGCCGGGAGAAGCCGGTGAAGAAGCCGCGGATGCGCCGGTCGTAGCCGAGGTTGAAGGTCGCGGTCTCGGACGCGTCGGAGCGCAGCCTCTGGCTCCAGTTGATGGAGACGCCCGTCTTGTTGTCCTGGAAGTCCGCGTCGATGTCCGCCGCGTACATGGTCCCGAAGTAGTCGAGGGCGATGCCGCCGTGGGACCCGTCGAAGATGTTCGCGACGACGTCGAACTGTCTGGAGAAGTCCTTGTCGCCGCGCTGGATGCTCGAGAACTCGGGCAGGTCCGAGAACGGCGGCTCCGTCGCCGTGTTGATGCGCCGGTAGCTGAAGTACGTCGTCAGCGGATCCCCGGTGGCCGCGGCCGCGGTGTCGCCGCTGTCGGAGCCGCCGCCGCATGCGACGGCGAGGAGGAGGACGGGGAGGAGCCAGGCACCGCGATGGGCGGTGCTGGGGAGGCGCTCGGGATTCATGGGATCAGTGGCGTGGTGCCGCGCAGGGTGTCCGCGCTGCGGCCGACATGATCGCGGTCGAGTCCCCCATGCGCGCGCCGCCTGAGCCCACGTGAAGAGGCCTTGACGTTTTATTGATCTCAGGGCCATGGTTATCCACCGCGGCCCGGCCCTCCGAAGAGCGCCGGACGGCCCGACAAACCAGGCCCTTCGGGCTTCGCGACATCTGGACGCACCCCACTCCCTCGCGAGAGACGGTGTCCCCAATGGATGCGCGTCGCGATATCTGGCATCATCGGGAAGTTTGGCCCCGACCGACGGGGTCTCCCGAGCCACTCCGCGCCCATCCGGTCCGTCCCGCCCCTCGCTCCCCCCGGCGAGGCCATGCGCGACGAACGACCGCCCCACGGCGCCCCCCCCCTGGATCCACGTCCGGGACCGCCTCGCGGTCCCGCGCTCCGACCCCACATGCCGCGCAGAGACGACCTCGAGTCGATCCTCATCATCGGGAGCGGGCCGATCGTCATCGGTCAGGCCTGCGAGTTCGATTATTCCGGAACCCAGGCCTGCAAGGCCCTGAGAGAGGAGGGCTACCGGGTGATCCTGGTCAACTCCAACCCGGCGACGATCATGACCGACCCGGAGATGGCCGATGCCACCTACATCGAGCCGATCACGCCGGAGGCGGTGGAGAAGATCCTCGAGAAGGAGCGGCCGGACGCGGTCCTGCCCACCCTCGGCGGTCAGACCGCGCTCAACACCGCGCTCGCGCTGAACGACCGCGGGGTCTTCGAGCGACTGGGGATCGAGATGCTCGGCGCCGACGCGGACGTGATCCGCAAGGCCGAGGACCGCGACCTCTTCCGGGCGGCCATGACCCACGCGGGGCTCGACTCCGCGCGCTCCGGCATCGCTCACAACATGGAGGACGCGCAGCGGGTGCTGGCCCAGATCGGCCTGCCCTGCGTGATCCGCCCCGCGTTCACCATGGGCGGCGCCGGCGGCGGGATCGCCTACAACGTCGAGGAGTTCGAGGAGATCGTCACGCGCGGCCTCTCCCTCTCGATGAACTCCGAGGTCCTCGTCGAGGAGTCGCTGCTCGGCTGGAAGGAGTACGAGATGGAGGTGATGCGCGATGGCAACGACAACGTCGTCATCATCTGCGCCATCGAGAACCTCGACCCCATGGGCGTGCACACCGGGGACTCGATCACCGTGGCGCCCAGCCAGACCCTCACCGACCGCGAGTACCAGGCGCTCCGCAACGCCTCGATCCGCATCATGCGCGAGATCGGCGTGGAGTGCGGCGGGTCGAACTGCCAGTTCGCGGTGGACCCCAAGAGCGGGCGCATCATCGTCATCGAGATGAACCCGCGGGTGTCGCGCTCGAGCGCCCTCGCGTCCAAGGCCACGGGCTTCCCGATCGCCAAGTTCGCCGCGAAGCTGGCCGTGGGCTACTCCCTCGACGAGCTCCAGAACGACATCACGCGGAAGACGCCGGCCTGCTTCGAGCCGACGATCGACTACTGCGTCGTGAAGATCCCGCGCTTCGCCTTCGAGAAGTTCCCCGGCGCCGACCCGACGCTGACGACGCAGATGAAGAGCGTCGGCGAGACGATGGCCATCGGCCGGACCTTCAAGGAGACCCTTCAGAAGGCCCTGCGCGGCCTCGAGACAGGCCACCCGGGCTTCGGGCTCGACCCCAAGGCACCGATCGAACCGGTCGATCCCGCCGGCAAGGAGGAGCTCTCCCGCCGCCTTCGCGTGCCCAACTCCGAGCGACTCCTCCACCTGCGGACCGCCTTCCGGTCCGGCTGGAGCGTCGCGGAAATCCACGAGGCCACGAGCATCGACCCCTGGTTCCTCGAGAACATGCGTGAGCTGGTCGAGTTCGAGCAGGAGCTCGCGGGCTCGCTCCTCGAGGAGCCGATCCTGCGCCGCGCGAAGGAGCTCGGCTTCGCCGACGTCCAGATCGGCCTAGCGGTCGGCGCCGACGCCGAAGCCGTCAAGGCGCGCCGCGAGGAGCTCGGGGTCACGCCAGTCTACAAGCTCGTCGACACGTGCGCCGCGGAGTTCGAGGCCGCGACCCCGTACTACTACTCGACCTACGAGGACGAGTCGGAGATCCGCGAGACGGACGCCGACAAGATCATGATCCTCGGCGGCGGCCCCAACCGGATCGGGCAGGGCATCGAGTTCGACTACTGCTGCGTGCACGCGGCCTTCGCCGCCCAGGAGATGGGCAAGGAGGCCGTGATGCTCAACTCGAACCCCGAGACGGTCTCCACCGACTACGACACGTCGGATCACCTGTTCTTCGAGCCCCTGACGCACGAGGACGTGATGAACGTCGTCGACGTCGTCCAGCCCGAGGGGATCATCGTGCAGTTCGGCGGGCAGACCCCGCTGAACCTCGCGAACGGCCTGGATCGCGCGGGGGCGCCGCTCATCGGCACCTCGGTGGACTCCATCGATCGCGCCGAGAACCGCGAGCGCTTCCAGCAGATGCTCGCGAAGCTCGACCTGCGCCAGCCGCCCAACGGCATCGCCAAGAGCGTGGGTGAGGCCTTCGAGATCGCCCGCAACATCGGCTATCCGGTCCTGGTGCGCCCCAGCTACGTCCTGGGCGGACGCGCCATGGAGATCGTCTTCGACGACGAGGCTCTGGACCGCTACATGACCAACGCCGTCGACGCGTCCCCCGACAAGCCGATCCTCGTGGACAAGTTCCTCGAGGACGCGATCGAGGTCGACGTCGACTGCATCGCGGACGCGGAGCGGGCCGTCATCGGCGGGATCATGGAGCACATCGAGGAGGCCGGCATCCACTCCGGCGACTCCTCCTGCGTCCTCCCCTCCTTCTCGCTCTCGGAGTCGATCCTCGGGGAGATCTCGCGCGCGACGAAGGCCATGGCCCGCGAGCTCGGCGTCATCGGCCTGATGAACGTGCAGTACGCCGTGAAGGACAGCGACGTCTACGTCATCGAGGTCAACCCGCGGGCCTCTCGGACGGTGCCCTTCGTCTCCAAGGCGATCGGCGTCCCGCTCGCCAAGCACGCGGCCAAGCTCATGGCCGGGATGACGCTGGAGCAGCTCGGCTTCACCGAGGAGGTCGCGCCGAAGGCCTTCTGCGTCAAGGCGCCGGTGTTCCCGTTCAACAAGTTCCCGGGGGTCGACATGCTCCTCTCGCCGGAGATGCGCTCGACCGGCGAGGTCATGGGCATCGACCCGGACCTCGGCTACGCCTTCGCCAAGGCCTACGAGGGCGCCGGGATGCGCCTCCCCCTGCGCGGGCGCGTGCTGATCACCGTGAAGGAGTCGGACAAGCGTTCGATCGTGTCCGAGGCCCGGACGCTCGCGCAGCTCGGGTACGAGCTCGTGGCGACCCGCGGCACCTGGCAGACACTGCGCGCCGCGGGTCTGCCCGTGGAGCAGATCAACAAGCTCCACGAAGGCCGACCCCACATCGTCGACGCGATCAAGAACGGCGAGATCGACCTGGTCTTCAACACGCCGTCCGGTCGAGCGACCCGCCACGACGACACCTACATCCGGTCGACATCGATCAGTACGGGCATCCCGTGCGTCACCACTCTCGCAGGGATCCGTGCCGTGGTCAGTGGACTCGCGGCGCTGCACAAGGGTCCGATCACCGTGCGCTCCCTCCAGGAGATCCAGGGCCACACAGCCTCCGCGCGGGAAGAGCACGCGCACTCCTGAAGCGCGTTCCCGCAGCGCGTCCGCAGGGCCGCGGCGACCGTCCTCTCCTCGGGTTCGAGGGGGACGGTCGCCGCGGCCCGCTCGCTCCTCGGGGGCCTCCGCTCACGCGAGACTCATCACCCGGGCGCAAGGACGTAGGGAAGTCCGCAGTGCCCCCTGCGACCCTCTGCAGCACCCTATTCCAGCATCGAGGCACTTCCTGGGCTGGATTCCACTCTTCGGCGAGGCCGCTCGCCGCAGTTGCCGAAAGCAGTGGTGCAGCACCTCCAGCCGCCTCCCCGCAATTCCGAAAGCCAGATAGACTTTGGCTGCGCACGACGTGAACTCCCACGGGGCCCTCGCCCCGGCCGTCGTGCTTCCACCAATCGGCTCCGTAGAGCGCCCGTAATCCTGTGAAAGTCGTCCTCATCTACGCGAAGAGTCAGGCCATCCGCGAACTCGCGGGCGAGCTCTGGTCCGACGAGACCAAGCTCAAGGGCGAGATGGCGCGTGACGAG
This sequence comes from Planctomycetota bacterium, assembly GCA_965662915.1. GTDB lineage: Bacteria > Planctomycetota > UBA1135 > UBA1135 > Saltatorellus. Next base: position 7,449 of record CBFIJG010000080.1, read on the forward strand.
ATCTATCCGCCGCTCGGCATCACGATCCTCGCGTCCTATCTCGAAGAGGCTGGTCACACCGTCAAGCTGTTCGACGACTCGATCGCGATGCTCGACGACATCAAGGACGCGATGCGCTGGTCGGACATGGTCGGCATCTCGTCGCTGACGCCGAACGCTCGTCGCGCCCGTGAGCTCGGTCAGATCTCCAAGCAGGAGATCGGACGCTTCACCGTCCTCGGTGGTCCCCACCCGACGACCAACCCCGAGTTCTTCCTCGAGGCCGACGCGGGCGACATCTGCGTCCAGGGCGAAGGCGACGTGACGATCATGGAGATCGTCGAGCACTGGCAGGACCGCTCCAGGTGGGAGGACATCCAGGGCATCACCTTCATGAAGGACGGGGAGATCTTCCAGACTCCGCGACGCCCGCTCGTGCGCGACATGGACGCCGTCCCGATGCCCGCCTATCACCTCTGGGACATCAAGGAGTACATGACGCTGATGGTGAACCCGGGCGTGACCGCGATCACCAGCCGCGGCTGCCCGTACGAGTGCACCTTCTGCGACGCGGAGATGACCCCGCGCAAGTACCGGTCGATGAGCGTCGAGAAGACCGTTGATCTCCTCGAGCACATCATCACGACGTACAACCCGCCGCAGATCATCCTGTTCGACGACCTGTTCACCATCCAGCGCAAGCGCGTCATCGCGATCTGCAAGGAGATCGTGAAGCGCGGCCTCTACTTCGAGTGGCTGTGCGAGTCGCGCATCGACACGATGGACTACGAGATGCTCCGCTGGATGCGCAAGGCGGGCTGCGTGAAGATCGCCTACGGCCTCGAGTCCGGCTCGCCGGACATGCTGGTGACGATGAAGAAGGGCGTCACCCAGGAGAAGGTCCTCCGCGGCGCCAAGCTCAACCGGGAGCTCGGCATGTACTTCAAGTTCTTCATGCTCTACGGGTTCCCCGAGGAGCAGCAGAAGGACCACCGTATCTCCGAGGAGATCGTCGGCAAGACGCGCCCCGACTCCGTCTGCGTGTCCCTGCTCCAGCCGATCCCCGGCACGACCTTCTACGAGCAGATCAAGCCGTACCTGACCCAGGACGTCGCCGAGGTCGAGTTCCACTACTGGCACTCCACCGAGTGCTTCAAGCACCCGAACTTCACCCACGAGGAGCTCCACGCCGAGCGCGAGCGTCTGATCAAGGCCCACGCCAAGGCGACCAAGGGCATCGTCCCGAAGATCCACCGCAAGATCGAGCGCGCGATCGCGATGTTCAAGCACCCCGAGCTCATCGGCGACTGGTTCGAGATCAAGCGCCGCAAGCGCAAGCACCAGCAGCGCGTGGCCAAGACCGAATGGAAGTACGTCGTCGACGGTTCCAACCAGAAGGACATCGCGCGTCAGCAGGTGCCGACGCTCGGCAAGACCGCCTGACACCCGTCAGGGTCTCCGATCCTCACGAGCCCGCCGGCCCGGCAGTGACTGCCGGGCCGGCGGTTCTCGTTGGTGACCGCGTCTGCGCGCCGCTCTACTGATCGCCATGCTCTCGTCCCTGCTCCCCGCTCTCCTGCTGCTGCCCGCACTTCCCCAGGAGTCCCCGGACCAGGCGAACGGAGGCGAGCACGAACCCGCGTTCGAGGTCCACGTGACCGACGCGGTCACGCTCCAGCCCGTGAAGGGCGCCCGGGTGCACGGCGTGCACGAGACCGTCGCTCCGGTGTGGTCCGACTTCTGGTTCCGCCAGGCCGCCCCCCCGACGGACGCGCGAGGCGTGACGGCCCTCACGCCGTCGACCGACGACGCCAGATACACCTGGACCATCGTCCGAGCGGCGGGCTACGCGCCCTCCGGCACGTTCTGGACGCCGCAGCCCGATACTCCGGTGGAGGTGGAGCTCTGGCCCGTCGTGCCATCGCGGATCAAGCTCCTCGACCACACCGGCGCCCCACTCGGGCCCGTGTACCTGGGCGTCGCCGTGGGCTGCGGGCACACGCCGGACGTGACGAGCGCGGTCACGGATCGTGTCGGGCACGCCACGCTCCATGCCGTCGGCCGCGAGGGCTGGGAGATCGCGGACGTCTACCCTGTGGGCGAGACCGTGCGTACGACCTACCTCGACGTGGATTGGGAGGCAGCGAACGAGGGCGTCTACGAGACCATGGCGGCGCCCGGAGCGCGCCTCGACGGAGTCCTCCTGGACGCCCAGGGGCGCCCTCTTCCCGGCCTCGCCGTGGGTCAGCTGGACACGCACCGCGGGCCCTGGGCCGTCACCGACGCGCGAGGACGCTTCCGCCTCCACGGACTCGAACCGGAGGTGTGCGACCACCTCGAGGTGCGCGACATGGCCGGGAACGGGCTCATGGCCTTCGAGAAGACGCGCATGGGCATGAAGCGGATCCTCCGCCTGGCGCCCGAGCGTTTCGGAGACGAGCGCGTGGGTGAGACCGCTGTCCTCGAGGTCGGTGTGGAGGTCGTCGGAGAGAGCTCCGGGTCCGTGCCCGTGCTCATCTGGGACGTGGAGACGGGATGGCTGGACGAGAAGGCCGCGCCCGTCGGTGGAGCGGTCAGCTTCGAACTGACGGACGGCGTCTACGAGGTCGAGGTGGGAGGCCGCGGCACCCCCCACGAGCGCGCGCACCTCGGCCGACACGAGATCGGACCCACCCGCGGTGACGCGAAGCTCCGACACACCCTCGGCCCTGTCACGCGCCGCCGCCTCGAACTCCTCGACGTCGGCGACGCGACCGAGCTGATCGTCGTCCCTGCGAGCGGCGCGCGCTTCACCGTTCCCTTCGACGAGGTCGTCCGCGACGACGCCACCGGGCTCCTGCGCGGGATCGTCGAAGCCTTCGCGATCCCCGCCGGCCCCCATGGCCTGTGGCTCGAGCCACGCTCGCGATTCCGGTCGCTGGATCCGATCGACCTGGAGCCCCTGACGACCGGGCGCGCCCTCCGCGGCCAGCGACGCCCCTGATCGCAGCGCGGGGTGTGACCCCGGCTCCGCGCGTGCATCGCAGGCCCGACCGAGCCAGGATCTCCCCATGGCCGCTCCTCCCTTCCGCGAGGCCCTGATCACGGGCGCATCGAGCGGCCTCGGCCGCGCGATCGCGGTCGAACTCGGCCGGCGCGGCGCGCACGTCCATCTGATCGCGCGCCGTGAGGACGAGCTCGAGCGCACGCGGGAGGAGATCGGAGCCGCGGGAGGAGACGCCTCCGTGCACCCCGGAGACGTTACGGACGGCCCGTGGCTCGACCGGGTCGTGGCCGAGATCTCCGCGCGTCCGGGCCTGGATCTCGTCGTCGCGGGGGCCGGCGTCGCGGAGTCGGGCGCGGGAGCGGACTCGCGCATCGGGCGCACGCACACCGTCCTCCAGGTCAATCTGGTCGCGGCGGCCCGCACCCTCGAGGCCGCCCTCCCCGCCATGCACGATCGAGGCCGCGGCACTCTCGCGGCGGTCACCAGCCTGGCCGGCATGCGGGGCCTCCCCACCGCCGCCGCCTACTGCGCGAGCAAGGGAGGGCTCTCGATCTTGCTCGAGTCCCTGCGCGGCGAGCTCCACGGCACGGAGCTGCGCGTGTGCGACGTCCGCCCCGGCTTCGTGCGCACTCCCCTGACGGCTCGCAACCGCTTCCCCATGCCCTTCCTGATGGAGCCCGAGGAGGCCGCCCGGCGAACGATCGACGGCCTCGAGCGCGGACGCGCGATCATCGAGTACCCCAGGCGGCTCGCGTGGTCCATGCGCGCCGCCGCGCGGCTCCTGCCGCACGCGCTCTGGCGACGGGTGACCTCACCCTGAGGCGCCGCGGCCGTCGCGCTTCTCGAAGGAGATCAGCAGCGCAGGCAGGAGCCAGACGTCCGCGAAGAGCGCGACGACCAGCGTCGTGAAGGCGAGCAGCCCGAAGTCCTGGACCGCGGGGATCGACGAGCTCAGGAGCAGCGCGAAGGCTGCACCGAGAGTCAGGGTCGTGACGACCAGCGCGGGATAGCTGCGCATCACGGCCCGGCGCGCGGCGGCCCGCGGAGGATCCCCGGCGACGCGGGCGCGCTTCCAGCGGGACAGCACGTGGATCGTGTCGTCCGTCGCGATGCCGAGGGAGAGCGTCAGGGCCGTCAGCGCCGAGATGTCGATGGACCGGCCGAGCAGGTGCAGACCGGCCGCGGACGCGCCGATCGGCAGCAGGTTGGGGACCATGCTCGCGAGCCCGAGCCTCCAGGAGCGGAACGCCGCCGCGAGAGTGACGAGGATCAGCGCGGCCGCGAGGACGAGGCTCCGCGCGAGATCCCGCGTGACGCGTCCGACCGTGCGGAGGTACGCGTAGTGATCGCCGACGATCCGGGCGCGGATCCCCTCCGGCGAGACGTCCTCCAGCGAGCGCGCGAGCTGCGCGAAGGCGCCTTCGAGCTCCGCGGAGCCGGCGTCCGGCAGCCGGGCGTGCACCAGGGCACTTCGCTGCTCGAGCTGCAGGAACGGGCCGCGCCAGCGCTCGGGGAGGAGGGTGATCGCCGTCCACGAGTCCCCCACGCTCGCCGCGAGTTCGGCGGGGCCGAGGGCCCCCGCGATGCCCGGAACGGCCTCGAGCGCCGCAGAGACCTCGCGCGTCGCGTCCAGCACGACATCGCCCGGGACGCCCTCCTCCCAGTCGATCCGCACATGGATCGGGAGCACGCCGCCGAGCTCCCGGTCGACGCGCCCGAGGGTCTCGATCGCCGCGCTTCCGCGCGCGAGGTCGTTCGCCACGCGACGATCGACCCCGAGTCTCGACGCGGCGAACCCGCAGGCGAAGGTCGCCGCCACCGCGATCACGGACACGGCTTGCGGGCGATCGATCACGAGCCTCAGCGCCCGCTCGACGACGCGCCTGCCCGGCCCGCCGCGATCGCCGTCCTCGCCGATGGCGACGCGCTCCAGGTTCTGCCCGAGTCCGGTGCACGCCAGCAGGGGGAGCGCCAGGAACACGGCGGCGAAGGAGAGCGCGGTGGCGAGGGCGCACGTCAGACCGAAGTCCACCGCGACCGCGTTCCCGGCGGTGGCGAGGGAGCCGAAGCCGATGGCGGTGGTGAGCGAGGTCAGCGCGCAGGGCCCGAGCAGCTCGCGCGAGGCCTGTCGAGCGGCGCTCGCCCCGTCAGGCGCCCCGCCGCGCCGGGCTCGCACGGCCGCCACGACGAGGTGCAGGGAGTCCGTGAACCCGATCGTCAGAACGAGCAGGGGCAGCACGAGCGTGGAGAGGCCCGAGTGACCGAGCCCGAGGAGCCGGCCAATGCCCACGGCGAGGACGACGCCGATCACGGGGGGCAGACCCGCCAGGAGCGTCGCGCGAAGAGTGCGGAAGGCGAGAGACGAGATCAGGATCCCGACGACGACGCCGAGGAGCTGGAACCGCACGCGCTCACGTGCGTAGGCGTCCTGCTGCGCCTGGACGATGGGCCACTGCCCGGTCAGGCCGACGTCCAGCCGCGGCTCCGTCGCCTCTCCAGCCCTCGCGGCGGCGAGGACCTCGTCCTGCCAGTCGACCACGGCGTCCGTCTCCGCGGGGACCACCGGGAGCAGCAGCCCGCCAGGCGGCGCGAGGCTCCTGGAGGCGATCGGGTGGCTGCGCGCGTCTGCGACGGATCCGATCCCGGGGACGTCGAAGGGGGTGACGAGGGACGCGACGGCGTCGAGCGCCTCCACCCGGGCCTCGAGTGCCCTGAGGGCGGCGTCGGCCTCGGGGCTCGCCTCCAGGTCGAAGACGGCGAGCACGGCGCCGACCTCGCGCAGCCCGAAGGTGGACGCCGCCTCGGCGGCCGCGTCCCACTCGGGACCGGTCTCCGCCACGTCGACGGTGCGCTCCCGGAGCAGCCCGGTCACCGACAGGGCGAGGAGCGCGAGGAGCGCCGTCAGTCGTCGTGCCATGGTCGCGGCGGTCGCGCCTCAGCTCCGGGCCGGACCCGGCGAGCAGCGCTCGTCCTCGATCTTGAGCCAGGCCTCGCGGAGCACGCGAGGCGCCCCGGCGTCTTTGAGCGCACGCGCGAGCAGCTCCCGCCGCGCCTCGCGCAGGGGAAGCGTGAGCTCGGGCAGCTCCCGCGCCGCGGCCAGCCGCGCGGCGCTACGAACGATCGGGCCGCCGATCGACTGCGAGATGAACGCCGTCTGCTCCATGGTGAACTCCGCCGCGTCCACGCCTGCGTAGCAGCGCGACAGCGCGCCGTGGGCCTCGATGAGCTCGAAGAGCCGCGCGTTCACCCGCTGGATCACCCAGGGATTGGTGAGCTGGTCATGGACGTTCATGGGGTGCGGCCGCCGCCCTCCGTCGATCGCGCGGGAGCAGCCGTGCGATGCAGCGGATCCGGCGAGCGCATCGGCGGGCGAGACACGCTCGCCACCGCGCGGGCCGCGGCCGTGGATCCTCGCGGCCCTTGTCAGCCCCGGCGCAGCGCACGGTCGATGCGCTCATGAGCCAGCTCCAGCCGGAACATGAGCCACTCGTGGCTGTTCTCCTGGGGCAGCTCCTCGAGCTCGAAGTCCTCGAAGACCGCGTTCAGCCCGGCCTCGAGGCCCTGGCAAGAGGGGTAGAACTCGTCTCCGTGCCCGTAGAGGACCGTCACGGGCCCGAGGAACGGCCGGCGCCTCGAGACCCAACGGCCGAGCCTCGCATGGTCGTAGGCCCTCAGGCCCCCGATCAGCCGGTAGTTGCGCGCGGCGCTCCTGAGCCAGTTGCCGTAGAAGCGAGGGCCGGAGTCCGCGAGGACACGGCGCGCCGCGCGGCCGTCGCCGGCGAGGCCGAGCGCCATCTTCGTGTTCATCCACGCCGAGCGCGCCATGAACAGGGGCGACGGGGCGCTCGAAGGCTGGACCGGATTGACCGCGACGAGAGCCGACGGCTCGAGCGCCGAGCCGCCCAGGGTCAGCGTCACGGCGCCGCCCGTCGAGTGGCCGAACGCCGCCGACCCGGGTGCGAGCTGTCCCCCGTGGACGAGCGCCCCGACGACTCGACACGCGAGCGCAGCGCAGGCCCAGAACGTGGTCGGCGTGCGCCTGAGCGACCCGTTGGCGAAGATGAAGGGCGCGACGACCCGGTGCCCGTCCTGGACGAACCGCTCGAGCAGCGCCCGATAGTCGAGCGGATGTCGGGCGTAGCCGTGCAGGAACAGGATGTCGGAGGTCGGCCGCGCGGGCTCGAAGAGCGTCACGGGGACCGTCTCGCCCCGCGCCCGGACCGCGATCTCCCGGACGGATCCTGCGACCTCACGCCCCTCACGCTCTTCACCCATGGGCGCCACTCTAGCCCCCTTGGAGGTGATCACGATCCGCTTCGAGGGCCGCTGCTCGGAGCTCCTCCAGCAGCCTCGGCCGGATCCCTTCGGAGGCGTCTCCTCCGTCCTCCGCGTTCCTCCGCCGCCAGAGGTTGCAACTGCCGGGCAGGCCGAGTCTCCTTCCCTGGTCAGGACGTCGACGCAGGCCACCTGAGCCCCTCTTCTTCCCGGCGAAGACTCCTTCCAACTCCCCACCAGGGTCCCCCTTGAAGATCGGAATCCCCGCGGAGACGCACCCGGGAGAGCGCCGCGTGGCGGCCTCCCCCGCAGCCGTCGCGCGCTACGTCAAGCTCGGCTTCGAGGTGCTCCTCGAGGGCGGCGCCGGCGATGGCGCGAGCTTCCCGAACAGCGCCTACGAAGCAGCCGGAGCGCGCGTCGTCCAAGGTGACGAGGCCTTCGCGGCCGACGTCGTGCTGAAGGTGCGCGCGCCCCGCTGCGGCGACGGAGTCGACGAGATCCAGCGCCTGCGCGAGGGCGGGACCCTGATCTCCTTCGTCTTTCCGGCCCAGAACGAGGCGCTCCTCGAGGCGCTGCGCGGGCGAGGCGTGACGACGCTGGCCGTCGACATGATCCCGCGGATCACGCGCGCCCAGAAGATGGACGCGCTGAGCTCCACCGCGAACATCGCCGGATACCGCGCGGTGGTCGAGGCCTCGAACGAGTTCGGTAGCTTCTTCACCGGCCAGTTCACCGCCGCGGGCAAGGTCCCTCCCGCGAAGGTCCTGGTCATCGGCGCGGGCGTCGCAGGGCTCGCCGCGATCGGCGCCGCGCGCGGTCTCGGCGCCATCGTCCGCGCCTTCGACACGCGCGAGTCCGTCCGCGATCAGATCAAGAGCCTCGGAGGCGAGTTCCTCACCGTCGAGATCGAGGAGTCCGGCGAGGGCGGCGGCGGCTACGCCAAGACGATGAGCAAGGAGTTCATCGAGGCCGAGATGGCGCTCTTCAGGGAGCAGGCGAAGGACGTCGACATCGTCGTCTCCACGGCGCTGATCCCTGGCAAGCGCGCCCCGATCCTGTGGACCCGCGACATGGTCGAGGCCATGCGGCCCGGCTCGGTCGTGGTCGACCTCGCCGCGGAGCAAGGCGGCAACTGCGAGCTGACCGTGCCCGGCGAGCGCGCCGTGAGCGACAACGGGGTCGTCGTGCTCGGCTACACCGACATGGCGAGCCGCATGGCCAACGTGGCGAGCGACCTCTACGGCACGAACCTCTTCCACCTGCTCGACGAGCTGGGAGGCGCCGAGGGCTGGAGCGTGGACCGTGACAACGAGGTGCTCCGCTCGGCGCTCGTGACCGACGCCGGCGAGATCACCTGGCCGCCGCCCCCGCTGCCCGAGCCCAGCCCGGCCCCCGCGAAGCCCGCCCCGGCG
>CBFIJG010000081.1:0-240 GCA_965662915.1 Planctomycetota bacterium
GCGAGGGCGCCGGCCGGGTCAGCGGCGGCGCGCTCCTCGGGAACGACCTTGACCCAGGTCTCGAGCGGGACGTCGAGACCGGATCGATCCTCGACGTGGACGCGCAGAACGCTGCGCTTCTCGAGCCGCACGCGATGGGGACCGTCTCCGTCACGATCGAGATCGATCGTCATCTCCTCGGAGACGAAGTCGCTCACGTGATCGCGCCAGTCGAGGCGCTCGACGGAGCCCGCGAGAACG
>CBFIJG010000081.1:250-5256 GCA_965662915.1 Planctomycetota bacterium
AGAAGCGAGGCGGCGCGTCAGCGCGCGCGATGCCGGCTGGGATGGCGCGCGTGCCGAAAGCGAGCGTGCTCCCCACCGCTCGAATGCTCGCCTCGTCCGGAGCTGTGCCATCCGGCAAGCGAACGTCCAGGGCGAAGATGCCGATCGGTCGACCGATCAGGCGCACACTGGCGCCGGTGAAGACCTCGGCGGAGGCGAAGAAGAGGCCGTCGGCGAAGGCCTGCACGGTGTGCTTTCCAGAGGGTAGTCCGACCACCTCGAACGCGCCGCTTGCGTCGGTCGTCGCCTCGCGGACGTTTCGCTGCAGTCGCTGGTGGCGCTCTCTCGTCTTCTGGAGCGCCTCCTCGATGGGCTCCGGGCCGTCGTATCCGCGGCCGATCGGCTCGCCCCGGTTGACGTAATAGACTCCACGTCGAAGCGAATGCTCAGCTTGCACGACCACGGTGACGCCTTGCAGCGGATTGCCTTGTGGGTCGACGGCGCGCCCTTTCACCGACTCGGTCCAGGCGATCTCGCCCTCGATCTCCAGGGGCGATGGACTTCGGTCCTTCCCGCCTGTTTCGACCACCGGCGCAAGCGGCGGCGACGTCTCCCCATCCAACTCGCGGACCGCGGTCGAGCCGGCTCCATCCGGTGTCGCGGTCGATCGAGCGAGCTCAGCAATCCGTGAAGAGTCCCCGCTCTTGGAGGCTGACCGACGCTCTCCCGACTCTCGACGCCCGAGAGCCGAATCGCCACCTTGAACGGGACCCGCATCCAGCCCCCAGACGAGGAACCCGATGGCGCCGCCGATGACGGAGCCGAATGCAATCGTGAGAAGGGTGAGTCGCGCGGAGTTCATCTTGTGAGGTTTCGCGTGTTGCAGGTCGCTGCTCGTTCCTGGAGCAGCGATCGAGGTGGATCTGTCCCGTGGAGGGCCGTGTCCGGACGTCGAGAGTTCGAGATCACCGCCGAGCCGGAGTGAGTTGTTCCCGGGGCCGCGCGATCCGCTGGCTGTACCCCCGCCGTCGGCACGGCACGACCACGGCAAACGACTCGTGGCGAGCGAGCCCTGCCGGCCTCGCGCTGACACGCGGCCAGCCGATCACCGGGCCGAATCGAGCTGCGGGACGCGTGGCACCGGTCGGTCACGCGCGTCACTCGTGGCGGAGGGTCCAGAACTCGTACGGCCGAACGATTCGATCGGCCGCGAGCGCTGTGGGCAGGTCAGGAGATGGCGAGTACGAGCGTTGCGAACAGGGAGGTAGGCGCCGTGGAGAGCAGGGACCGCGTGCGGGACCTGCTGGGCGCGGGGACGATATCTCGACGCCTGACCCGATTCAAGGGTTAACCCTTATCACCGAAGCGCATTACCCTAGGGCCCTCGCAGCCTCCGAAGAACCGAGGGCATGCGGGGCGCGACGAACACGACAGAGCCGGGGTCGCGGCGGGTGGGCCCCAGCAGGAGTGGTACCGCGAAGAAGGGCGCCCACAGCATCCCGGATCACCACTCAGCGAAGTCCACGAGCAGCCCGTGGGCCGCTGATCCGAAATCACCGGCGGGGGTCCTCGTCGTGGCCGCCCAGAGCGCACTTCAGGCGGTCCGCCGACTCCCTCGCTGCGCTCCGTATCGGGCAGAACACACACGAGGTCCGGCCGGATGTGAAGAGCCCGCTAAGGGCAGCGTGGGCCGCTCACAAATCTGCTTTTTGGGCCCCGGATCCGGCCAGGGGGCACCGAATCAACGGGTGTACGGCACGGCCTCCAGGAGCGCGCTCCCGGAGGCCACTTCCACCTGCGCAGGCGCTTTCCGCATCCGCGTGGCTCGATGGTGGCGCCCTGACCATCCAGAGCCCCCCTCCGGTCCACGCGCCCGCGCCTCCCCATCCACTTCGATCCCAGCACTCCGGACATGTACAGGACCTTCCCGACCCTCGCCCTTCTCGTCGCCTCCTCCCTCTTCGCGACCAGCTGCAACAACCCCGGCCACAAGGCTGCCGCCATCGACGGCGCCGAGGGCAGCGGTATCGTCACCCGCGGCGACGACGAGCGGACCGCCCAGCTGCGCGGCGCCCTCGAGGCCTTCACGCGCAACGACCAGGACTACGCCAAGGCCTACATCGCCGAGGGTCACAAGGTCCACATGGCGGACGGCTCCGAGCCCGTCGGCCTCGAGGAGTGGAACGCGTTCGCGGACATGAGCCACCGCGCCTTCAAGGACATGGAGTTCTCCGGCCTCGCGATGGTCACCTCGGACTATTCCGAGAACGGCGTCTGGAGCTACGCGTGGTGCACCTTCCTGGCCACGAGCCGCGCCACCGGCGAGCAGTTCCGCTTCCCCCTCCACATCATGTGGGAGTGGGACGGCGACAAGGTCGTGCGCGAGTTCCACTTCGCCGACACGACCCGCTTCAACGCCCAACTCGAGAGCTCGCTCGCAGCCATCGACGGCTGACGGGTCGCTCCGCGCGGGGACCTGAGCGCTCGATTCGTCGGGACCTCGCGCGCGGCGGTCGAAGGACCCGTCCGCGCGTGAGCCGCTCAGCCGCCCACAGATCGCAGAACGCCGCCCTTCGGACTCGAAGCGAGCGCCGTACCAATCCCCCACGACACACGCCCTCCGTCGTGCGCCCGAGCGCGCGCCGGAGGGCTGGCGGGCGCCTCGGTGTGACCCCCACCGCCGAGACCCGACCCCACAGGGCGCCTCCCGCCGACGCCTCGAAGGCAAGAGCCAGCAGGCACGCTTCGAAGCTCACGCACCCGTCCGCTCGGGCCACCGTCGAAAGGGCCCGCCAAGATGCGGATCTCCGTGAAGGTCGCCGGGCAGCTCAGGGCCGCCCGCCGCGTCGGATCAGCGCTTCTGGCCGCGGCCGGCAGCAGCGCCGACTGCGGCGCACTCGGAGGCGACCTGCTGAAGTCGCCTGAACAGGAGACGCAGGTCCTCCTCGTCGACGACCGCATTCGACAGGGTCAGGCGGACGACCTTCTCACCGTCTACGAGCGCGTAGCCGATCAATGCGAGGCCGCGATCGGAGAGCTCCGCGCAGAGCTCGTCGGCGTGGACGCCCTCGACCCGGAAGCAGACGTTGACGAACTCGGGTTCGCGCACCAGCTCGAGGCTCGGCGCGGAGCGCACGATCCCGGCTGCGCAAAGGGCGAGGCTGCGGAGCCGCGCGAGGCGCTTCGCCAGGCCCTCGTCCCCGAGTGACTGCCAGAGCGCCCACAGCTTGAGCGCGTCGTTGCGGCGGCCGCACTGCACCGAGCGCGTCCCGGGATTCAGCTCATCGTCGTCCGCCTGGAACAGGTAGCTCGCGTTCTCATCGAGGCTGGCCGCCAGGAGGCCGCGCTCGCGGAGGAGCACCACCGAGCAGGAGAGCGGAGCGCCCATCAGCTTGTGGGCGTCCCAGGCCATCGAGTCCGCGCGTTCCGAGCCCTCCAGGAGATGCGCCTGGGCCGGGTCCAGGATCGCGGAGCCGCCGAACGCGCCGTCCACGTGCAGCCACAGATCGTGGTCGTCGCAGACGTCGGCGATCGCGTCGATGGGGTCGAAGGCGCCGAGGACCGTGGTTCCAGCGGTCGCGTTGACCATCATCGGCTCGTGCCCGGCAGCGAGATCCTCCGCGATCGCATCGCGCAGCGCCTGCGGGTCCATCCGTCCGCGCTCGTCGACGGCGACGCGGACGAGGTTGTCGAGGCCAATGCCGAGCATGGTCACGGCCTTGGCCACCGAGTAGTGACTCAGCTCGGAGGTGTACACCCGCAGCCGCTGACCCCGGAGTCCGTGCCGCCGCGCGCCAGGACGCTTGCGATCGCGGGCGACGAGCATCCCGGACAGGTTCGAGAGCGACCCCCCGGGCGTGAACACACCGTCCGCGTTCTCGAAGCCAACGCGCAGGCCCATCTGCTTGATGAGCTCGAGCTCGACCAGGACCTGCGCCCCACCCACCTTGTAGGTGTACATCGAGCTGTTGAGCGCGGCCGCGACCGTCTCACCGAGGAGCGCCGAGGGCTCCTGACCCCCGAAGAGCTGATTGAAGAAGCCCCCCGAAGCCGTGATCGGGGTGTGCTGGACCAGGGTCCGCAGTCGATCCGCGACGTCGTCCAGGTCGCGGCCGATCTTGGGCAGCTTCAGGTCCAGCGTCTCGCGAAGGACCTCGGGGTCCTCGCGCTCGAGGACGAGTTGCTTGGACTCCTGCTCGCGGCGTTCCAGGAGGATCCGTTTGAAGAGATCTGCGACTTGCTCGAACGGATCGTGATCAAACATAAGTGGGAAGGAGCGCGCAGCGGGCAAGGAGTGCCCTTCGATGGGTGGAGTAGGCTGCGCGATCCCCCAGCGGTGGAGAGGGTAACCTCTCTTCGCCATGACCTCCAGGGGGCGCGCCGCCTCTTCGCTCGAGGCGATCGGGCGCCGCCGCGCCGGCTGCTCCACGAGGTGCGGCGCGTTGCCGGCAGGAGCCCGCGGCACCACGCCACCATCATCCACCCTCGAACCAGGATCCATTCGAGACGATGCCCAACGACCTCGCCATGAAAGTGCTCGCCGTTGCCCTCTACGCGGCGATTCTCGTGGTCATCGGCTACGTGGCCTCCAAGCGGGTTCAGAGCACGCGCGACTATTTCGTGTCCAACAAGAGCCTCGGGTTCTTCCACGTGGCCTTCTCTGCGCGCGCGACGGGAGAGAGCGCGTGGCTGCTCCTGGGACTGACCGGCATGGGCTACGCCGTTGGCGTTCAAGCCTTCTGGGTCGTGGTCGGAGAGGTGCTCGGCGTCTGCGGCGCGTGGATCCTGATGGCGCGCCGGTTCAAGCGGCTGACGGACCGCTACGACTCCGTCACCGTTCCCGACTACCTTGAGTCGCGACTGCGCGACTCCGGGCGGACGCTCCGCCTGATCTCGGCGTTCGCGCTGGTCGTCTTCGTCCCGATCTACGCGGGCGCACAGGTCTTCGCCACCGGCACGGCCTTCCACGCTTTCCTGGGCTGGAACCACTACGCCGGCGCCGCGGCGGGCTTCGCCGTGGTGCTCGT
>CBFIJG010000081.1:5353-15300 GCA_965662915.1 Planctomycetota bacterium
GTCTACATCACCCAGGGCGGCTTCACCGCGGTGGTGTGGTCCGACGTCTTCCAGGGCAGCTTGATGGTCGTGGGCCTCGTCGCGCTGCCGCTCGTCGCGCTCGGGCACATCGGCGGAATCGGCGAGGTCACGACCGCCCTGAGCACGATCGACCCGCACCTGCTCGCCTGGCACGGTCCCGGCGATGCCGGGCCGGGCTCGGGCGGCTGGACGGCCTCGACGATCGTGACGGTGGTCGGGATGGCGGCGATCGGAATCGGCTTCCTCGGCTCGCCGCAGGTGTTCGTGCGCTACATCTCGATGAAGGACGAGAAGCAGATCCTGCCGGGCACGCTGACCGCGGGAGCCTGGACGGTGCTCGCCGACTCGGGCGCGGTGCTCGTCGGCCTGTTCGGTCGCACGATCTTCGAGCCGGAGGCCCTCGGCGGAAACGCCGACAACATCCTGCCGGAGCTCGCGCAGGGGCTCCTGCCGGCGTTCTTCGCGGGACTCTTCATCGCGATGGTCCTCAGCGCCATCATGTCGACGATCGACTCGTTGCTGATCGTCGCTTCGAGCGCGGCCGTGCGCGACTACTGGCAGAAGACCAGGAACCCCGACATCGACGACGAGCGGCTGATGCGCTTGACCCGAAAGGTCACGCTCGGCCTGTCGCTGGTGTCGTTCCTGATCGGCATCGGCATCATGCTGGTCGACAAGGAGGAGGGCGTCTTCTGGACGATCATCTTCGGCTGGTCGGGCATCGCCGCCACCTTCTGCCCGGTGATGATCCTGAGCCTCTTCTGGACCCAGCTGACCGCTCTCGGCGCCAGGTGCGCGATGGTCGCGGGCTTCATGGGCGTGGGGCTGTTCAAGTGGGTGGTTCCGGCGCTGCTCGATGGCGCCGGGCTGGAGGAGTGGTCCGGGCACCTCGAGTCGCTGGACGTGCTGCTTCCGTCCTTCGCCGTCGGCTTCGTCGTCGCGATCGTCGTGAGCCTCTGCGATGCCCGAGGGCGGGAGCGCGTCAAGGGCGCCGCGGCCGAACTGAGCGCATGAGTCCATCACTCCGGGGGGGGCTGGGAACTTTCCCCTCAACAAGATGAGGCCTCTTGGCGTCTGGACCTGCCCACTGACCGGGAACGACCGGGCGCCGATGCAACCTGCTCGGCGCAGGACTCCAACCCCGATCGAACTCGAATCGCCGACATCGCGGCACGCCTCGCGCGGCGCCACGTCGAAACCCCACCCATGCTCCGATTCTCCGTTCCCGTCCTCCTCGCCGCCCTCGCTGTCAGCTGCCAGAGCAGCACCGAGCTCCCCTTCAGCAACGGCCACATCTTCACCGAGGCCACTCAGAACGACTTCGGTGATGCCCTGACCTATCCGTCGGGCAAGGCCGCCTTCACCAACGACATCAAGGTCTGGAAGCCGGAGTTCGTCTCCCCCTGGTACTTCCACCCCTTCTACGGCACGGCGACGATCCTGCAGGGCACGCTCACGATCGAGTACGACCGTGAGACGCCTGCGGATGACAGCGGCGGCACGAAGACCGTCACCGACACCAAGGTCTACACCGCCGGTGACTCCTTCATGTCCGTCGTCGACACCTGGCACCAGTCCTCGAACCGCGGCAGCGAGCCTTTCGTGTTCATCGTCTCGTGGATGGGAGAGGAAGGGCAGCCCCTCACCTACCTCCACGAGGACTGAGCCGAGCGATCAGGACCCCCGCTCCGCGCGCGGGCTGCGAGAGAAGAGGCGTCGAGGCGCCTCTTCTCTCGCTCCCCCCACGGCAAGGCGCCGAGCCACCACGAGACACGCCCCCCGCCGAGCGCCAGCGCGCACGGCGGGGGGCGTGTCGTTCACCGCGGGGTTCTCACCCCGCGGAACTCACGGGCAGAAGGTGACCGAGAGGCCGTCCGAGTAGCGGAAGGCGGCCTGGCCGTTGATGAGGTCGCGGTGCACGAACTGGAAGTTCCAGGTCTCGCCCGCGTTCACCTGGAGCGGCGGCAAAGGCGCGGCCGTGTTGTCGAAGCTCAGGCGGGCGAAGCCCAGGCCGTCGGTCTGGACGACGCTGGTGCGACCGAAGAAGCCGAGCGTCGCGGAGCCGATGCAGAGGGTGCCGTTCACGGTCGACTGCTGGATCCGATCCGGCGAGTAGATGAAGCCGCTGAAGACCTGCGAGGGCGCGCCGAAGGCGAGCAGCTCGAGGTC
Source organism: Planctomycetota bacterium (assembly GCA_965662915.1). GTDB lineage: Bacteria > Planctomycetota > UBA1135 > UBA1135 > Saltatorellus. The sequence continues at coordinate 7,544 of CBFIJG010000081.1, forward strand.
GTTGTCGACGATGCTCGCGGAGCCCGAGTAGCCGATTCGCGCGCCCGGTCCGACCGAGTTGGGGGTCGTGACGCAGTAGGTGGAGACGCCGCAGTTGTTCGGGCAGGACTCGAAGAACTCGATGTCGTCCACGGCCGCCTCGACGATGCCCTGGTCGCCCAGGTCCGACGCGATGAAGCGAAGGCTGAGCGTGGTGGCGTTCGGGAGGAGGTCCGCGATGAGGAAATCGTTGCGACCCCAGCCACCCGAGGTGCTCTGGGGACCGAGGGTCTCGACGTTCACCCAGGTGCTGCCGCCGTCGCCGGAGGCGTCGATGACGAACGCGTCGTTGGTGGTCGAGCCGAGGTTGTTCGAGAACCAGCGCGAGTAGCCGACCGAGGGGTTGCTGTAGCCGCTGATGTCCCACGCGGGCGAGATCAGGGTCGTCGTCCCGTTGTCGACGTCGTTCTGGCCGAGCGAACCGCCGGCAGAACCCTGGCCGGTCACGTAGCAGAGGGTGCCACCCGGGGTGTTGTCGTCAGACGGAGCGGCGTCGGTGCCGTTCGGGTCGACGAGCTCCCAGATACCGGTTGTGGCGTTGTCGCCCGGCGCGCCGACGGTCCAACCCGAGGTGTTCTCGAGGTCGTCCTCGGCCAGGGTGATCGTCTCGATCGCGGTCGCGATGTACGGAGACGACGCGCCCCCACCCGGAGCCGCGATCACGCCGCCGCTGTTCAGGGGGAACTCGAAGTAGTAACGCAGCTCGTTCGGGCAGTCGGTCGGCGGGAAGGTCGCCGTGAAGTCGTAGACCGGGCCGCCGGAGATCGACGGCACGACCGGCACGAAGCCGGTGCCAGCGTCGAGGTAGAAGCGAACGCCGGACGGGTCGACCGAATCGGCCCCGGGGGTCACGCGGACCACGACGGTGTCACCGCCCTGGGGCGCCACCACGTCGGGGCGGCCGAAGGGGAACGCGATCGCGACGGACGGCGAGGGGGTCATCTGCATCGCCTTCAGCGAGTTGATGCGCCCGTAGCCGAAGGTGTCGTCGACGCCGCTCGCGCCGAGGTCGTCGCAGGAGTCCCGGAGGATCTGCTCGACCTCCGCGGGGGTGAGGTCGGGGTTGCGGGACCAGATGAGGCCGCAGAGGCCAGCGGTCATCGGGCACGCGAAGCTCGTGCCGCTGACGCTCGAGTACGAGGAGTTACCGCTGCTGCTCGTGGTACGGATCTGCGAGCCGGGCGCGGCGAAGTCGACGAGAGGGCCACGGTTGGAGTAGCCAGCGAGGGAGTCGGACGAGGTCGTCGCGCCGACGAGGATCACGTTGTCGTCGCGGTTGCCCGACATGACGGTCGAGGAGTTGCCAGCCGCCCAGATCAGCAGCGCGCCGTTGTTGCGGATGAACCCGCCGGCGGTGTCGACCGAGCCGGAGGAACCGCCGCTGTAGCTGACGCTGGCGACCTTGTCGCCCGCGAGCGCCGCGGTGCGCGCGGCATCCGTGAGGTTCGACAGCGAGGCCGAGCCGTCGCCGCTGTCGGTCACCCGCATCGTCCGGTGGCCGAGGTTCCAGCCGACACCGGAGACGCCGACGCCGTTGTTGCCGTTCGCAGCGGCCGTGCCGCTGCAGAGCGTGCCGTGGCCGTTGATGTCGTCGATCGGGCCGCCGCTGGCCTGCCAGGTCTGCGACGGCGCGTGGTAGCCGTCGTAGCGGTGGAGCTGGAGGTCCTCGTGGGTGAGGCGGATCCCGGTGTCGCAGATGGCCACGACGATCGACGGGTCACCGGTCTCGATGTCCCACGCATCGCAGGACTGCATCCGGTTCGCCTCGTGGTGCCACTGGGTGCCGAAGCTCGAGTCGTTGGGGCATCCGACCGGATAGACGAGCCAGTCCGGCTCGACGTACTGGAACCCGCCCGTCTTCATCAGGCGCTGCGAGAGGGTGTTCTCGGTCTCGCCCGCGGGGACCTCGATGAGGTACTCGTCGGTCTCCGGCACGTACCGGCGCACGACCAGCTCCGCGACCATGTCGAGGCCGCGGGAGACGCGCTCGTCGAGCTCGCGCGTGGTGAGGTCCGACTGGGCGGCCTGGAGCGGCCGCGCGCAGAGGACGCCGGTGAACTCGAGCTCACCGGGGACCTCGACGTAAGCGCCCGGTTGCTGGACCTGGGCGGGCAGAGCGGCCTGGAGCTCTTGCGGGGTGAGTGCGAGCGCGGGAGCGAGAAGTGCACCTGCGCATGCGGAGCGCAGGACGAGCTTGAGGGACATGGGTCCTCCTTGGGAGATGTCGTGCAGATGAACTCTGCGGGGATCAAGGGACGACGCGCGCAGGGGGTCCGCGTGTTCCTTCAATCCACCCCCAGATGACGGGGTGCGGCGACATGCCGTCGCAGGCCGCGCTGCTGCCTCAGAATGGGCTCCGAAGCGCCCGATCCAGCGCTTCGATGCTCCCGCAAGTGTTCACCCTTCGAGCGCACTGACTCGCCACGTGCCGGCCTTCCGACCGCGTCCGGAGGAGGCGCTTCGTATGGCCCTCGCACCGGGCCGTTGCCCCCCCCGAGCACGGCGCTGGATCACCAGTGCGCCGAGTCCTGGTAGGTCGAGCCGGTCGCGGGGTCGTGGTAGTAATTCGACACCCCACCATTGGCCGCTGCGTAGCTGTACCACACGCAGCCCTCGGGCACGATCCAGTCGATGCGACCCATCGCTTTCCCTACCCGGTCACTCCTCACGAGCGAGCGCTCACTGAAGGAGTCTTCGATCTCGAAGTGCCGGTCGATGAAGGCCGTCAAGTCCTTCTCGTCGATGCTGTAGGTCGCGAAGTGATCGAGGAAGTCGCGCTGTAGAACGATGTCCCGCGCCTCGGGCGGCGTGAGGCTGATGATCCGTTCGTCGAGAACCGGAAACAGCGAGCCCGGCGTGTCGTGGTGCGAGTCGAGGCCGTAGTGCCCGAAGAGCAGGCCGCCGCCGATCGCAAGAGCGGCCAGAGAGGAGATCAGCAGGGACTTGAGCATGGAGTCAGGCGTGCAGGACTGCGCAGACCGCGCCAGGGCGCCTGCGCTTTTACTCTACGGTACCGAGTATTCGGCGAACACGCTCTCCTGGCTGAAATCGAGTGCACCGCTCATCGCCGGGCAGGGCTCCGGACGCCCCCCCTACGGCCTGACTCCCGTGACGATCAGATCCGCGATCCGGCCCGGCGTAACTCAGGCTGGAGGGTCCTCACCCTCCGGCCGCGCAGAATCCCGATCAACGCCGGCAGCGATCTGCAGCGCCACGATCCGTGCGATCACGATCGCGACGTACATCTGGCCGACCACCGCCTCCGCGGTCGCCAGGGCGTCTCCCTGGCGGGTCGCCGGCGCGACGTTGCCGTAGCCGAGGGTCGTCAGGGTCGCGAAGCTGAAGCCGAGGAAACGCCAGAACACGTCGGATCGCGCCGGGGTCCCGGCGGCGAAGTAGAAGCTCCCCGGCGCCACCAACTCGAGCGCGACGAAGGCGAGCGCCCACACGATGCCGAGGATCAGATAGACCGCGATCGCTCCGCAGAGCACGTCGGTCGTCACTTGCCGCCGCGTGCTGAAGAGCGTCCCCCCGATGCGCGCCGCGACGGCTCCGAGAAGCGTGATGTAGCCACCGATGAAGACGAAGATCACGGGCTCCCACTGCGAGAACTCGAGGACGACCTGCGCGCCAAGGGTCACGACGGCAGCCGCGTGCACGGGAGCGAGGGGGAACTCGCTCTCGCGCGAGATCGTCGCGCCCGTGACCAGGAGCACCAGGAACGCCGAGTCGAGCAGCGACACCCCCGGCGCGGCGTCGCCGAACAGCGGCCGGACGAAGGCCACCAGGACGAGCGCCGTCAGGAGCACGCCGTGGCTGTAGAGGTCGCGGATCCGCCGCTCGCCGCCCATGGTCACGGGGTCACCGGCCGCCCGTCGAGCAGCACCGCCGCGGCCTTCTCGAGGCGCTCCTCGAGCGCGCGGCCCTCGGGTGTTCCCCCTGCGGGCCTCGCGCCGCTCACGCTCCCGCGCCACAGGTTCCGCCCGTTGCGCCGATCCACCAGCGCCACGACCAGCGCGCCGCGCTGACTCGGGCCCGGCAGGTCGAGCCCCGCCGTCACCCCGAAGGCACGCCGCAGCTCTTCGTCGTCGACCTCGCCCTCGATCCCGATCGCGAAGGCGATCAGGATCTGCGCCTCGTTCGCCGACACCAGCCGGAGGCCGTGGGAGATCCCCCAGTTCACCAGCACACGCCGCATCGTCCCGAACAGACGCGCCTCGACCTCGGGGTCGTCGCCGCGGACGTACTCGGCGCGCGGGTGCAGCGCGAAGCTCCGGAAGTTCCGCAGCAACGGCCCGACCTCCCCGGAGCGAACCACGGACATCGGCTCCGGGGGCGGAGCCTGGCCGGTCCCCGCGCACGCGGCGAGCAGAGCCGCGAGGGCCGGGGCGAGGAGGCGGAGGGACGTGGTCATGGGCGCAGGATACGCAGAGCGCGTCACGGTGGACGGTGAAACACGTGCGCCGTGGCCCGGACGACGGCCGTGCGGTGACTCCGCCACGGGTCCTGCACCACCTTCGAACGGTCAGCTGCGCCTAGCGCGCTTCGATCTCGCCCTCGTACTCGACCGCGATGACCGTCACGGCCGTGTCGAGAGGTGCGGCGGGGAGCGCGATGGAGAGTCCGCCACCGGGGAGCGGCTTCGTCTCGAGCGCGGCGTCCGGGCGCGCGAGGGGCCAGACGCGCGCGGCCTTCACGGCGCCGCCGGTGAGCTCGATCACGCCGCTCGCGGGCCACTCGTCGACGTGAAGGTAGAGGCGCTTCGCCGCCGCGTCGTAGGTGGTCCGCCCGAAGCTCTGCGCGCCGAAGGGGCTCTTGCGCGTCCCGTAGATCGCCTCGCCGTTGACGTCGAGCCACGCGCCGATCGCCTCCAGCCGCTCGACCTCGAAGGCGGCGAGCGTGCCGTCGGCCTTCGGTCCGAGGTTGAACTCGATGTTCCCGTTGTCGCTCACGACGTCCACCAGCATCTGGATCGTCTGGGGAATGGTGAGGACGTTGCTCGGGTGCTCGTTGCGGTTGTATCCGTAGCTGTTCCCGAAGCCGCGCCACATGGACCAGGGCTTCGTGCGGTCGATGTCCGCGTGGTACTCGACGTGGTAGAAGTCGCCGTACACGCCGCGGGTGTCGGAGGTCCCCTCCTTCTTCTGGCCGTAGCGATCGTTGGCGACGACCTCCTGCCCGCGCTCGGCGGCCTGGTTGTAGTAGTAGGCGAGGATCTGCCGCGCCCGCCAGTGCGGGTAGCCGTGCTCCCACTCGCCGTCGAAGCAGAGCAGGTCCGGGTGGTAGCGATCGATGAGCTCCTTGATCTGAGGGACCATGAAGTCGTCGACGTACTCGCCGCCCTTCCCGTCGAGGTCGCGGTCGGCCAGGGGAGTGAATCCCGCGTAGTCCGCGTGGGCGGGGTTGCCGGTGTAGGCCGGGTTGAACCACTCGTAGAACGAGTAGTAGAGCCCGACCCGGATGCCGCGCTTGCGAGCCGCCGTCACGAGCTCGCCGAAGAGATCACGGCGCGGGCCCATGTCCACCGCATCGCGCTCCGTGAAGTCCGATTCGAAGATGCAGAAGCCGTCGTGGTGCTTGGCGGTGATGAAGAAGTACCGCACCCCGGCGCGCTCGAAGAGCTCCATCCACGCGTCCGCGTCGAAGCCCTCGGCCCTGAAGCCGACGGTCTCGCCGGTCTCCAGGTTCCTCGTCCCGTCGATGAAGGCGTCGTACGGCACGTCGGCCCACACCGTCCGGTGGTGGTCCTTGACCGCCTGGTTGGACTGCATCCACTGCCAGTACCACTCGGCGTACGCGACGCCGTAGGGCGTGTCCTTGCGCGGCGTCCAGCCGGGTACGCAGTAGGGCCCCCAGTGCGCGCTGAGGCCGACCTTGGAGTCCTGGAACCACGAGGGGAGCGGATGGCCGACGAGCGACCCCCACCGCGCATCGAAGGGGCCCTGGCGGATCGTCGGGGCGAGCATCGGGTGCAGGCGCTCGATCGGCGGGTCCTCGGTCGGGAGCTCTCGGGCGGCGGTGTCCGCCTGGGGGGCGGCGGCGAGGGTGAGGAGCGCGGAGAGGAGCAGCATGGGGGCGCGGATCGGTGATCGCGAGTGGACCTGCGGCGGGGCGGGAACGGGTGCATTCTGGGCGCCGGGCTCGCTCCCGTCACGCGGAGGACGGCGGTGAGGGCCCGTCCCTCGTTGCGCTCGCGGGGCGAACGCCAGCGGCGATGGCGACTTGATGGCCACTTCGGCCCCCCCAACCACTAGCCTGTCGGCCCCGAACGCGAGTCCGGGCGCGCCATCGCAGCGCCCAGGACCGCGCTTCGCTCGCCCTACCCGCGTGTCCGGCACAGCCGGCCGCGCCGCGGAGCGACGACGATCGCGCGCTCCATCCCCCGCGTGCCGCAACACGTACGACCGGCCACTGCCGGCGCCCGCGGCACTCCCCCGCTCAACGATCCACAGAGGATCGTCCCATGACCAAACAAGCCAAGCGCGACCCCAAACGCGCTCGCTCGTCCGCTGGCGGCGCCTTCGCGCGCTTCGAGCTGCGGCACGAGCTGAACCAGGCCATCGAGGCCGCCGGCTACGAAGAGCCGCGACCCATCCAGGCCAAGGGCATCCCGCCCGCGATGCAGGGGCGCGACGTGCTCGGCCTCGCGCAGACCGGCACCGGCAAGACCGCCGCCTTCGTCCTGCCCGCGCTCCACCACCTGCTGGTGGACCGCCACCCCGCGCTTCGCGTGCTCGTGGTGACGCCCACGCGCGAGCTCGCTTCCCAGGTGCACGGCGAATTCGAGCGCCTCGGCCAGTTCACCCCGCTCAAGTCGGTCGTGATCTTCGGCGGCGTGCCCGCGTCGAAGCAGATCCGCGCCCTGCGCCAGAAGCCCGACGTCGTCGTGGCCTGCCCGGGCCGTCTGCTCGACCTCGCGAACCAGGGCGAGATCAAGCTGAAGGACATCGAGATCCTCGTGCTCGACGAGGCGGACCACATGTTCGACATGGGGTTCCTGCCCGACGTGCGGCGGATCCTGAAGCTCCTGCCGAAGGAGCGCCAGAACCTGCTCTTCTCGGCCACCATGGCCAAGGAGATCCGCCGCCTCGCCGACGACGTGCTGTACAAGCCCGCCGTCATCGAGCTGGCGAACACGCGGCCGGCGGAGACGATCGACCACGTGCTCGTGCCGACGCCCGAGCCCGGCAAGCAGGCGATCCTCGAGGAGCTCCTCGAAGGCGACGACTTCCGCTCGGCGATCGTCTTCACGCGCACCAAGCACCGTGCGCGGCGCCTCGCCAAGAAGCTCGACACGGCTGGATACAAGGCCATCGCGCTCCAGGGGAACATGAGCCAGGGGCAGCGGGTGCGCGCCCTCGCGGGCTTCAAGGACGGCACCTACGACGTGATGGTCGCGACGGACATCGCTGCCCGCGGCCTCGACATCGAGGACGTCAGCCACGTCATCAACTTCGACGTGCCGACGACCCCCGACGCCTACACCCACCGCATCGGGCGCACCGGCCGCTCCGAGCGCTCGGGCCTCGCGTACACCTTCGTGACGGGCACCGACGACAAGCAGGTGCGCGACATCGAGAAGCGCCTCGGCGGTCCGATCGAGCGGGTCCGCATGGGCGCGCGCGGCGGCGCCGCGACCGGCGGCCGTCCCTCCCCGAACCAGGGCGGAGGCCCGCGTCCCTCGAGCCGGCGCGGCGGCGGACCGCGTCGCGGGGGCG
>CBFIJG010000082.1:0-14870 GCA_965662915.1 Planctomycetota bacterium
CCGATCTTCCGCTGGTCCTCGAACGATGGCACCGACGTCGGCGGAGAGCTCGCAGGCGTCTGGATGAGCGGGGAGGAGTCGTCGCGCGCCGTGTTCTGGCTCGGGGCGGACCCGCGCTGGTTCCTCGGCGGCACCGCCCGCTCCGTTTGGTTCGCCGGCGTGCTGAACCAGGCCGAGTCCGCTCGCGTCACGCGCGCGCCGGCGGAGCTGGTCGGCTCGGTGGCGCCTCGGGTGGTGGGGGAGGACTGGACCTTCGACATCGCGGAGCTCGACCTCGACCGCCCCCTCGACCACGGGGCCAGAGATGTCTGGCGCCTCTGGGTGGCCGATCCGCGCTCGGGCCGCTTCCTGCAGCTCTTCCCGAGCGGGGCGGCGACCGGCCGTCTCGTGGTCTCGGGCGGCGCAGCGCTCCACGGGGAAGAGATCCTCTGGTGCCTGGATCGGGAGATCGAGGGGATCGTGGTCGATCGAGCGCGCGGGCGGCGGCGCCCGTAGGGCCCCTCCGTCCGGCCCTGCGGCCAGGAACCACAAGGCTCACGCGAGCCCTCCGGGGCCATCATGCATTAACGTCTCCGCCGCACCGCGAGACGCGGCCCCACAGCCCATGAGCACCCAGCCCTCACGCGAGCTCGACTCGTTCCCCAACCCGCGCGCCGGCCGTGATTACGAGATCCGGTTCGATTGCCCGGAGTTCACCTGCGTCTGCCCCAAGACCGGGCAGCCGGACTTCGCCACGATCCGGATCCGCTACACGCCCGACGAGCAGTGCGTCGAGCTGAAGAGCCTCAAGCTCTACCTGTGGAGCTACCGCGAGGTCGGAGCGTTCCACGAGGCCGTGACCAATCAGATCCTCGACGACCTCGTCGCGAAGATCGCGCCCAAGCGCATGACGGTCGAAGGGGATTTCTGGGTGCGAGGCGGCATCACGACCGTCGTCGAGGTCCAGCACCCCTGACCACGTCGGAGCAGGGCTCAGCCGTTCGCCCTGCGGTCCCAGGCGTCCGCGAGCCAGTCCTGGACCCGGGCTGCGTCGGCCGCGGAGAGATCGACGCGCAGGGCGGCGAGGCGCTCTCCCCAGAGCTGGGCCTCGCAGCAGTCGCCGTGGGCTTCGAGCTCGGCGCGGATGTCCGCTTCCTCGAGCATGACGTTGAGGTGACTCTCGTCCGGCAGGGTCGCGAAGATCCGGTCCGCGACCCGGAAGGAGGGGAAGCCGTGGTGGTCCTTCTCCACGGCGCCCGGGAGGGCGAGGGCCCATGCGCGTACCCGGGCGGGGGACACGCTCACGCGAGGGTCGCCTCGAGGCGCGGAAGGAGGTCCGCGTAGCGCTTGTCGAGGCCGAAGTGCCCGCCGTCGTGCTCCATGTACTCGTGGGGGATCCCGAGCCGGGTCAGCTCGCGATCCAGGAGACGGGCGCCGAACTGCAGGCCGAACTCGTCGCGCGTGCCGGCCTCGAGATACAGGAGGTCCAGCGCGCCGAGAGCCTCGACGTGGTGCTGCGCTGCCACGAGCGGGTCGAAGGCGAGGAAACGCTCCCAGACCTCGGTGCGCCGCTCGCAGGTCTCGGGGTCGAAGGGCAGATCGAAGCCCCAGGGGCTCTCTGGGTTCGGCGCGTAGCAGGCGCTCATCGCGATCACGTTGATCGCCGCGTGCCCGTCACCGCCGAGGTCGTGGGACTCGTCGAAGGACTCGAGCCACGGCCGGGGGTCGCCCCCGCTCGCGAGCAGCGCGCGGGCGCACCCGATCATCTCGTGGCCGAGGGGAAGCTCGAACGCGCAATCGCCGCTGACCGACGCCGCCGCGCGGAAGACGCCAGGGTGAGCCATGGCGAGGTGCAGGGCGCCGAAGCCCCCAGAGCTCTTCCCGGCCACCGCGCGCGCTCCGGGAACGGTCGGATAGGTGGCGTCGACGAAGGCGACGAGCTCCTCGGCGACGTGCGAGGCGTAAGGGCCGGTCGCGCCGCTGTCCACGTACTGGCTCCCGCCGTAGCGGGTGAAGCAGTCGGGCATGACCAGGATCGCGCCGCGGTCACCGCTCTCCGCCAGACGACGGTCGTAGGCGCGCACCGCTCCGGCACGCCACGGGTGGGTCTCCAGCATCGACTGGCCGCGGCCCGTGAAGCCAGCGAGGAGGAACATCACGGGGAGGCGCTCACCTTCGAGCGCAGCGGGGGGCAGGTAGACCGGGACCTCGCGCACGTGCGGGTCGCCGAGGGGGTTGCCCGCGAGCAGCGCGCTCTCGAAGGGCCTCGTCTCGACAGCACCCCGGAAGGCCGACGGGTCCCTGCGGTAGGCGCCCTCGCTCACGCTCCGCCTCCGAGCTCGGCGTGGAGCGCGCGATAGGCGGGCTCGATGCGGTCGTCGATGATCCGGTGGCGCTCCGCGTAGGGGAAGAACGCCGCGTTCATGGCGTTCACCGTCACCCGCTCGAGGTCCGCGAGCGTGCAGCCGAAGGTCTCGACCGCGACGCGGAACTCGTCGGTCATGGTCGTGTGGCTCATGAGCCGGTTGTCGGTGTTGAGGGTGACGCGGTAGCCCTCGCGCAGGAAGTAGGGGAAGGGGTGTTCCTCGAGGGAGCGGACGGCGCCGGTGTGCACGTTGCTCTGCAGGCAGCACTCGATCGGGATGCGGTGGTCGAGCACGTACGCGGCGAGGCTCCCGACCTTGATGACCTTCCCGTCGTAGACGGCGATGTCGTCGATCAGGTGCGTGCCGTGTCCGATGCGGTGGGCGCCGCAGATCTGGAGGGCCTGCCAGATGCTCTCCTTGCCGAAGCTCTCGCCGGCGTGGATGGTCAGCGACCCGTTCCGCCGCTTGATCAGCTGGAACGCGTCGTTGTGGTGCTTGGGCGGATGACCGGCCTCCTCGCCCGCGAGGTCGAAGCCGCAGCAGCCGCGGCCGAACCAGGACACCGCCAGCTCGGCGAGCCTGAGGCTGAGCTCGGCGGACTGGTTGCGCATCGCGCAGACGATGAGCCCCGACTCGACGCCGAAGTCCTCCTGACCCCGACGGAGACCCTCGAGGACGGCTTCCATGACCGCGTCGAGGCCGAGGCCGCCGGTCGTGTGGAAGTGGGGCGCGAAGCGCACCTCGAAGTAGACGCAGTTCTCGGCGGCGAGGTCCTCGCAGAGCTCGTACGCGACGCGGGTCAGCGCGGGCGCTGTCTGGAGCACCGCGATGGTGTGCTGGAAGCCCTCCAGGTACTGGGGGAGCGAGCCCTTGTCCGCCCCCTCGAAGAACCAGCGGCCAAGACGAGTCGGATCCCGCTCGGGGAGCTCCTCGTAGCCCGCGGCGTGCGCCAGCTCGAGGACCGTCGCCGGGCGCAAACAGCCGTCGAGGTGCTCGTGGAGCAACACCTTGGGAGCGCGGCGCAGGACGTCGTCGGTGAGGCCGTGAGCCGGCGCGCCGTCGGCGCTTTGGGAGGGGGTGCTCATCGCGCGGGGGAGTGTACCCGTACAGGGACGCCCATCTCTCACGGGCTCCGCGCTCCCGGACGGCCGGGGGGGAGGGTGCTCCAGGGAACCGCCACCGCACTTCGGCCGCTCGACCCGCTGAGGAGTCCGTCTGGCGGCGCGGCATGACGGCGGACCTTGTCGTGGCGAAGCTCACCGAGGTCGGCTGGCCGAACGAGCTCACCGGAGCGGCCCGTCGGTGCGGGTGGCGGCGGTCGATGACAGCGGCGTCCGGCCGCGCTCCAGGCCGCCCCTCGCGCTGCGTCCGTGATCCCCGACGGAATCCTGCTGCGCCGCGCGGCCTCGCCCGGCACCCTGCTCGCCCGCTCACCCGCCAGCCCTCGTCCCCACGTCCGATCTCCGTGTCCGACCTCCGCGTCCGCATCGCTCCGAGCCCCACGGGCACCGTCCACCTCGGCCTCTGCCGCACCGCGCTCTTCAACTGGGCCTACGCCCGCGGCCGCGGTGGGACCTTCGTCCTGCGCATCGAGGACACTGACCGGACCCGCAGCACCGCGGAGAGCGAGGCCGCGATTCTCGAGGGGCTGCGCTGGCTCGGCATCGACTGGGACGAGGGGCCGGAGGTCGGAGGGCCCCATGGCCCGTACCGCCAGAGCGAGCGCGTTGTCGGTCACACGGAGACGGGGCGCCGGCTCCTCCAGGGGGGCCACGCATACCGCTGCTTCTGCTCCGCCGACCGGCTCTCGGAGCTCCGGGAAGCGCAGGAGAAGCGCAAGGAGACCCCCCGCTACGACGGCCTTTGCCGGGACATGGATCCCGCCGAGGCGGAGCGCCGAGCGGCCGCCGGCGAGGAGTTCACGGTGCGGTTCCGCGTGCCCGAGGGCGCGACGGAGTTCGAGGACATGGTGCGTGGTTCGGTGCGCTTCGATCACGGCGAGATCGACGACTGGATCATGCTCCGTCGTGATGGGTCGCCCACCTACAACTTCGTCGTCGTCTGCGACGACGTGGACATGCGCATCAGCCACGTATTCCGGGGAGAGGAACACCTCGTCAACACCCCCAAGCAGATCCTGCTCTACGGGGCCCTCGGGGAGACCGCTCCGCGTTTCGGTCATCTGCCCCTGATGCTCGGCACCGATCGCAAGAAGCTGTCGAAGCGGACCGGTGACACGGCGCTCGGCGACTACGTGGCCAACGGGTATCCCCGGAACGCGATCACGAATTTCCTCTGCCTCCAGGGCTGGGCCCTCGACGGCGAGACGGAGGTCTTCGACATGGCGACCTTCGTCGAGCGCTTCGACATCGTGGACGTGCAGAAGGCGGGCGCGGTCTTCGATCCCCAGAAGTTCCGCTGGCTCGCCGGGGACACGATCCGCCGCATGGGACTCGCGGAGCTCGCCGACGCGGTCGCGCCCCACGTCGTGGAAGCCGGGCAGATGAGTGCCGAGGACATCGCGGCGCGACGGCCGTGGTTCGAGCGTCTCGTCGCGGGGGAGCAGGAACGGATCGAGCTCTTCGGGGAGTTCCCGCCGCGCGTCGCCTGTTTCTTCGAGGCGGACGACGCGGTGACCTTCGACCCCAAGGCCGAGAAGAACGCGCGCAAGCACGAGGCGCGGGCCGGGACCCTCGAGGCGTACCTGGATTGGCTCCGGGGCCGCGACGACCTGGACGATCCCGGGTCCCTCGGGGCGGCGACGAAGGAGTGGGTCCAGGAGAGAGGCCTGAAGATCCCGGCGCTCTTCCAGCCGCTCCGCTGCGTGCTCACGGGGCAGCCTGGCGGACGCGACCTCTTCGACTGCGTGGCTCTCCTGGGCCTCGAGGCCACGGCTGCCCGCGTGCGCGCTGGAGTCGCCCGGCTGGCCTGAGGGGCCCTCCGGAGGCCGCCGGCGGCTTGCGGTCAAGGGAGAGCCGCGATCGGCCGATGACCTCGGGGTCATGGCCGAGCAGACCGAGGAGCTGGAGCGGCGGCGCGAGACGCTGCTGCAGGACGCGAGCGAGCGCATCGCGGTGGCGCGCGGGGAGAGGCCCCGGCGCCGCGGCACTTCCGGAGCCGCGCTCAACCGGGTCCGTCTCCGGACGCTGCTCCTGCCGGCCTTCGCCATCGTCGCGATGGTCCACCTCGGTGGCCGTGCCGGCGCTCCCCTGGGCGTCGATGCCCTCTTCACGCCGGGCACCGGGACCTCCTTCGCCGGCCCGCGCGTGTTCGCAGCGGAGCGCGCGGCCGCGCCGGGTCCGGTCTCCCTCGCGCCGGGCGACGTGGTGGGGGCCCGCGACGGCGAGGGGAGCACGCTCACCCTCGGTGACGGGCGCCTGGTCCTCGAGCCCGGGGCGCGGGCCGCCGTGGCGAGCGTCATGCCGCCGAGGGCTCGCCTCATCGGCGGGAACGCGCGCGCCGAAGGGCGCCTGCGCGTCGTGACGGCCCATGGAATCGTCGACCTCGAGCGCGGGCGCGCGCAACTCGCGCTCGACGGCGGCGGTCTCGCCGTCCGCGTGGTGGACGGCTTCGCGCGCGTCATCTCGCCCGACGGCGAGTTCGAGCTGCGCCCCGGCGAGGGCCGCCGCTTCCGCTGAGCGCCGGCGGCCGGGGCCGAGGCGCGCGTTCGAGGGACCAGGAGCATCACTTGCCTGGCACGGGTCCGGGCCGTGACATGGCGGCGTGATCCAGCCCCGTCGGCACAGCTCCCTCAGGATCGGCCTCTTCCGGGCCGTCGAGCGCACCGCGGCTCTCCTCGGAGGCCGGCGCCTCTATCACCGCGCGCACCTCGCTCCCGGGCGGCTGCTCGTGCGGCGCGAACGCCTGGAGATCGCGGAGCTCCCGGTTGCGCTGGAGGGGTTCACGATCGCGCAGCTCTCGGACGTCCACGCCGGCCCATTCCTCGCCCGCGGAGACCTCGACGGCGTACTCCACGTGCTCGATGAGGAGGCGCCCGACGTGGTCTGCTGGACCGGCGACTACGTCGTCCACGGTCCCGAGAACATGATGCCGGCGCTCGACGAGCTCTGCCGCTGCGTCGGTCGCCGCGCCACCTTCGCGGTCTTCGGCAACCACGACTACAAGGGCCGCCGTGAGCTCAAGATCTCCGAGGCGCTCATGGCGAGCGGCTGGCAGTTCCTGCGCAACGGCGGCGCGACGGTCGAGGTCGACGGGGCTCGCGTGGCCTTCGGTGGCGTCGAGGACCTCGAGGAGGGCAAGGGCGTGGACTTCGGCCGCGGAGCCGAGACCTTCTCCGGAGCGAACGTGCGGGTGGGGCTCTGCCATCACCCCCGCGGCGCCCCGGAGTTCGTCCAGCGCGGCGCCGACCTGGTGCTGTCGGGCCACAGCCACGGGACCCAGGTGGATCTGCCCTGGCTGCGTCGCCTCGGTCCGCCGCACCCCGGTCTCCGGGCGCGGCTCGGGGGGGCGGCCCTCATCGTGAGTCGCGGGCTCGGCGTCATCGGGATCCCGCTGCGGATCGGCGCGCCGGCCGAGGTCGTCGTCGTCGAGCTCGCGAGCGCCGGGGGAGGAGCCTGATGCAGGGAGCGCTGCGGCTGCACGCGGGCGTGCTCTACGTGGGCTGGCACGAGTTGACCGCGAAGGTCGCGGCCTTCGATCTCGACGGGCGACCCCTGGAGACACGCTTCGCCTTCCGGGACGAGGTCGTGGGTCGATCGACCGTCGACGGACTCGACGTCGATGACGATCACCGTCTCTGGGTGGTCGACGGCGCCGCAGCGCGAATCCGCTGCTTCTCGCTCTTCGGGAGGGAGGTCGCGAGCGTCGGTGACGAGACGCCGCCGGGGAACGCTCCGTCGCGGGATGCGCGGGGCGAACTCGGCGTCCCGGTCGATGTTCGGGTCAGCGGATCCGACGACGATCAGGTGGTGCTCGTCGCCTCTGGCGGGGTGCGGCGGCATGCGGTGCAGCAGCTCCGGGTCTCCTCCGGCACCGGCGATTCCCTGCGGCCCCTGGGCGACCCGGAGGGCCGCTTCCAGCGCGTCCGATCCCTCGATGTCTCGGGTGAGACCCTCGCGATCTGCGAGGCCGGCGCCCGGCGGGTCCAGCTGTTCCAGGGGAGGCCGGGAGAGCGATACCGATTCGACTTCGCCTTCGAGGTCCCCGAGGGCATCGGAACGCCCGAAGCCCTCGCGGTCGTCGGTGATGGCCGGGTCCTCGTCGCGACGCGGGGACCGACGAGCGGACTGCACGTCTTCGACGCGGCCGGGAGGCTCCGCCGGACCATCGCCGGCGCCGGCGCGGAGACGGAGCTGGAGGAGCCGTGCGCCGTCGCGATCGAGCGCGGCGTGGACGACCGCCGCGCGCGGGTCTGTGTCCTCGATCGAGACGGCGGCCGGGTCCAGGTGCTCTCGCTGGACGGCAGAGCATTCGGGTCCTTCGTGGACTTCGGGCCAGGCCCGTTACCCTGAGACCCGCTCGCTCCCATGCGCAGGCTCCTCCTTCTTCTCACGGCTGCCGCAGCCGCCGCCGTCCTCGCGTGGGTCTCCATGACCGCGCCGCCGGCGCCGGATGAGGACGAGCCCGAAGGTGGAAGCCATCCCGGTCGCGCCGTGCGCATCGAGCAGCCGGAGATGGTCGCTACCGACGCGGCGCAGGCGAACCTCGGAGCGGTGGAGTTCGAGGGCGCCGGCGGCGGCGGCACACGCGCAACCGCGGAGCTGGAGACGCTTTCAGCGGGCGAACTCGTCGCGTTCGTCCTGGCGACCTCTGGCCCGGAGGACGACCCCGTCACGGGCCTTTCCGTCGCCCGGGCGCGGGTGGGTGAGGAGCGATCGAAGGTGCTCCCCGAGCTGCGCCCTGCCGGCCGCCCCGGCCTCTACGAGCTTCGATGGCCGAGCTCGAGAGGCGGGATCGACCTCGTCCTCGAGGCCGACGGGTTCCTCCCCGCCGCGGTCGGAGCGCTGATGCCGTCATCGGCCGAAACACCGCGCGCGGTGCGCCTCTCGAGGCCGGCCAGCCTCGCCGTGCGGCTCTCGGGCTACCCGGCGGCCGAGGGAGCGAAGGTCGAACTCTTCCTCCGGCGCGACGCGCGGCGGGGACCGGCTGCGGCGGAGCTCCCCTGGACAGGAGAGGCGCCGGTGATCTTCGAGGACCTGCCTGCGGTTCTCGCCAGCGTTGCGGCCGTCGTCCCTGGCGCGCCGCCGGCTCATCTGTCCTCCATCCGCCTCCGAGAGGGGGCGCAGACGGTCGTCGAACTGGACGCACCTCGTGGTGAGACAGTCCGCGGCACCGTCATCGAGGTCGGGACCGCGCGCCCGCTCGCGGGGGTCCGGGTCGAGCTCCAACCGCTCCTGTCCGGGCTCTCCGACCGGGAGGAGCGCGCGCCCTTCGACGCGGTCGTGACGGCGAGCGACGGACGCTTCGCTTTCGACGGCGCGCCCATCGGCAAGGCCCGGGCCCTCCTGACCACCGAGGACGGCGTACGCGTTCACCGCGACTTCGTGATCATCGAAGGCAACGGCGCCCGCGAGCTCAGTCTCCGCGTCCAGCCGAGCGGCGCGCTGGTCGGCCGCGTGCTCGGAAGGGCGGCTGACCTCGAGGGGCTGGAGCTGGCGATCGTCGCGAAGGGAGACGCCGGACGCGTCTTGGACAGCGCCGTCTCGGGCAAGCCGATGGCGCGCCGGTCAGGGGTCTCCGTCGACGTGGGCGCGGACGGGCGCTTCGTGGCGGAGCGCGTGCCTGCGGGTCGAGAGCTCCTTCTCCTCGCTCGCGTCGCGGCGACCGGGGCGATCTCGAGCCTCGAGATATCGGCGCCCCTGCGGCCCGGCGAGCGCCGGGAGGGGGCGGAGCTCGCGCTCCGCCCGCCGCCGCTGAGGAGCTTCACGGTCACCGATCGGGGAGACAGGCCGATCGAGCGGGTCGAGGTGCGATTCGAGGAGCGCCTCGCAGGGGGAACGGCCTGGACGGACGGCGTCGTTCTCGAGTCCGCGTCGGGTCGCTACGAGGTCACCGGGCGGGCCCACGGAGCGCGGCGGATCCGCGTCGACGCAGACGGTTTCACCGCCGTGACCACCGGCTGGCGCGAGGGTGGGGCGGCGGAGATCCGGATGCGGGGTCGCCGGGACGTTCACGTCGTCGTGCTCGACGACCTCGGCCGCGCGCTGCGCCGCGCGCGGGTCCGCGCGGTGGCAGAGGTCGCAGCGCAGCCCGGGAAGAAGCGCCGCGGTGGGCCCGAGGCCCGCGACGGTTGCGATCTTTATGGACGCGCGACCCTCGACCTCGACCCCGAACACCGCTGGCGCCTGACGGTCGACGCGGATGGCCATCTCCCCGCCGGACCGTTCACCGTGGAGCGCACCGACGACGTGCCTCGTGAAGCGCCGCTGCTCCTCAGGCTCGAGCGCAGCGAGGAGCCGGAGCTCGGCGTCGTCCGGGGTGAGATCGTCCGCGCCGGGACCGGTGGGCCGATCTTCGACCTGGAGTTCACAGGGCTGCGGGGCGGGACGTGGCGCGTCGACGGAACCGCCTTCGAGCTGCGCGGCCTGCGCCCGGGCAAGTTCGACATCCGCGCCACCAGCGGGGGCTTCGAGACCGTCTCGATCCCCGTCCGAACGCTCGCCGCCGGGGAGGAAGTCGACGTCGGCGTGCTGCGTGCCAGGCCGGCCACGCGGGTGGAGGTGTCCGTCGTCGACCATCTCGGGCGGCGGCCCCGCGGACTTCGCGTGAGGCTCCTCAGGCTCCCGGCCGACCGCGGCGGGCGTGGGGACCTCCCTCGTCGCGTCGACCTCAAGGAGGACGCTCGCAGGCGAGGCCGCTTCCAGGTCGCGGGTGTCGGGCGGGCGAAGTGGCGGCTCGTCGTGGAGCAGGGCCGCAAGCGTCTGCACGCGCAGACGGTGAGCCTCACGCAGGCGCGTCAGACGATCAGCGTGAGGCTCCCGGACCCCTCCAGTGGCGTTGGCGGGGGCTGAGTCTCATTACGGGAATGTGCTGAAGAGGCTGCTCGGATGGCCTCGGCCACGGCTGCAGGGATCTCGCGAGGGGTGCTGCTCCGCAGCCTCGAAGATCGATCGGGGCCAGCTCGTCGGACGCGTGCGTCGGCGAGATGGGCTCGATTGGATCCACCGCGCTGGAATGTGCGACACACCGCAGGCCCTTCCGAGCGGCCTCCCTTACGCTTGAGGCGTCGGCGCCACCGCTGGCCGACCGGCTTCGAGCGCTGTTTCCCACCGCGTCGAGGCCGGTGGCCCCCGTGCCGCAGACGCTTCCCGCGCGCCGGCTTCCCTCTCGCTCAGCAACGATGGCATCGAGGCACCTCTTCACGCTCACCGGAGCACTTCTGGCGCTCGTGCTCTGCGCGGACGGAAGTGCCGCCGCGCCTCAGCGGACGTCGGGAGCGAACGCGCGGACGGCCAGGACCGGCCCGATCGTTCAGGGGGCGGGGCCCTGGACCGCTGCGCGTCGTCTCCTCGGCCGGTCGCTGACCGGTCCTGGCCTTCAGGGGGGCGCGACGGCGACACGGCTCTCGAACAACGCTCTCGCGTTCATCTCGGCCACCGCCGCGCCCGCGAGCTCTGAGTGGGGGACGCCGCTGGTGACTCCCTCCACGGGCGGAACGGCCTACAACCTCAGGCTCGTCATCCCCTCGACCGGCCTCGAGGAGTTCTTCTCGCTGTACGTGCCGCCGCTACCGCCGGGCATCGAGCGGCCCATGGTCGTCGGCTTCCATTCCTTCAGGCGGAGCCACCTGGAGGTGTCGCTGGGGACAGACATGCTGGCCGAGGCCGCCGCGCGGAACTGGTTCTTCCTCGCTCCCGTGCAGCGCAGCGCCGTCGGCGATCCCTTCATCAACTACGGCAGCGTCCAGAGCCAAGAGCACGTCGAGGTGCTCATCCGCTGGGTGATGAACATCTACGAGATCGACCCTGACCGGCTCTACGGCGTGGGTCACTCCATGGGCGGCGGATCCGCCATGAGCTACGCCGCGCGCCACCGCGACGGCGACGAGGGGGCCTTCGCAGCCGTCGCGAATCACACCGGCACGGTCGGCGTGTCCCACGTGTGGGACGTCCAGCCGATCGTGCGTCCGGATCTCGAGCTCCTCTTCGGTGGAACGCCTTCCCAGGTTCCCTTCGAGTACCAGCGCAGCTCCACCGTCGACCTCGATCCGAGCGGAGCGCTGATTCCAGGTGGGCGCCATATGGCCACCAACCTCGCCTTCGTGGACACACGGACGTACTACGCGAGCAACGACACGCTCACCTATCTCCAGACCCAGTCGCAGTCGCTGACGGCATTCATGCAGTCGCTCCCCTTCGCGCTGCACCAGGAACTCGTGGTCGTCGCACCTCCGAGCTGCTTGAACCTTCCGCCGGGCTTTCCGGACGGACACTGCTGGGAGTCGGTGGACACCCAAGACCTCTACGACTGGTTCGCGACCAAGTCGCTGATGGAGACTCCGCCCTTCGGGACGTGCCTCGCGGACCGCAGCGGCTGCTGGCACGGCTTCGATCTGGTGCAGGAGCAGCCTGGCCGGTTCTCCTCCTTCGACTTCGTCGTCGATCCCCAACGGAGCGTGGTCGCGGTCACCTCGATGGAGAACGTGCGCGGCCTGACCTTCGATCTCTCGTCGAAGAGTCTCAACTCACCGGACCGGTTCGAGGTCCAGCTCTCCTCGGGAGATGGGACGGGTCACCTCGTGTCGATCACGGGAATGGACGAGCGCCCCTTGGCGGTGACGCGGAACGGTCTTGGCACGCTCGAGCGCTGCTCGGCGCTCTCGTTCCCGACCTGGTGCTACGACGACTCGACCGAGGTGCTGACCCTCATCGAGCCGGTCGGGACGCCGGGGAACTGGGAGATCACGATCCAGTGATACCTGCGGGGCCCGACGGGAGTCTCCGGGCCGTGGATCTCAGCGTCCGTCCGAGGCGGCCTTCACCGGCGCAGAGACGCGTGTGAGCTGGAAGCCGCGCTCGCGAAGTAGGGTCACGAGCCCCTTCTTGGTCGCGAACTCCTTGAGCGCGGGGCCCTCGAGCCCCTCCGGGCGCCTGGGATCGGGGAGGTGCAGCGCACCGACGGCGAAGAAGCTCGTCGTGGTCGGTGCCGCCTTGATCTTCCTGGACATCCGATCCGCGAGGAGCTGGTTGCGGTTCCAGAGCAGCTGGCGCTCCATCCGAGCGCGGACGGCCGGATCCGTGCCGAAGCCGTCGTCGAGGAGCTCCATGAGCTTCGTGTCCGCGCCGGAGCGCCAGGCCGTGATCATCTCCTCGATCATGTTGCGCCCCTTCGCCTCGTAGGCGTCGAGCTGATCGAGGGAGTCCACCAGCATGCGGGCGTGCTCCTCGCGGGTGAAGGCGCCGAAGACCGCCAGCTGTTCGGCGACGGTCTCGAGCCCGCCGACGGTCTTCCCCGCCTTCGCCGCGCGCTCGTAGAGGTCCTTGTCCAGCGGGGCCTTGCCGCGCATCTGGTCCTCGAAGTAATCGAGCGTGGGGAGGAGGGCGCTGATCGCCCACGGCTCCATGCGCTTGATCGCTGCCCTCGTCGGCGCGTTGACTCCCTTCGCCGCGAGCCGCGCGTCGATCCGCTTCCAGGTGGCGGCGTCGACGTACCGGTCGAGGCTCACTCCGGGCTCGAGCAGCGCGGCGCGTTGCACCTGGGCCTGGGATTCGGCCGTGGCCTCGATCTCCGCGTAGAACGCGCCGGACTCGGAGAAGGCGCGCTCCACCGTGCCGGGCAGTGAGAGGACGCGGTCGTCCGGCAGATGGATCGTCCCGTAGAGGTAGGCGGTCGCCCCGTGCCCCTCGATCCGCCAGAGGAACGGCGAGCTCTCCGGCGCTGCGGGCGGTGTCGATGCCTGGGGCGCGGGCGCCGGTGTCTCCTGGATCGCGGGGGCGGCGAAGGCGGCGACGAGGAGCGCGAGCGGCGCGAGGGCGAGGCGGAGGGGAGTGCGGTTCATGGCGGCGTTGGTGTTCCCGGGGCGGTCCGAGATCATAGGCGCGGTCCAGCGCTTGCTCACCGCTGGCCACGGATCAGCGCGGGCACGAAAAAGGGCCGGTGACGCTAGCTTCACCGGCCCGAGGGAGAGGAGTCCATCGAGCTTCCCGGGTGGCGCCGCGGCTCGCAACGCTTCGCCACCTCTCGATGCACTCTCATGCGCGAGCGCGCCGAAACGCGCTCACGCCTTAATATATGTCGACACCAAGGACACTGCGGGGAGTTCCGAGGTGATTTCTGGGATCGCCCGGAACCCGAGGCGCCGTCTGGCCCGGGACGATCCCGGGAGATCCAGCGGCGATCAGGCGCTGTCGCAGGGCGCTCAGGCGGCCTCGTCGCGTGCTCCGTCCCGGTCCGATTCCACGGAGGGGGAGCCAGGCAACGCGGGGGGGACGAGATCGGCGTCGTCCATCGCGGCGGACCGGTGGGGGCCCGTCAGGAGCGCTCCGGCGAGCGCCGCAAGGGCCTCCACGAGGCTTCGCGCATCCTCTCGAGCCTCGGCTGTGAAGCCCGCGGGCCCGTCGACGACGAGGGCGCGCCCGTGGCCGAGGCTGAACGTCTCGAGGCCGACGGTTCTCCAGCCCTGGGCCGTGGCGGCCTCGGGGTCGGGAGTGGCCCCCCCGAGGGAGCGCTGGAGGACCCAGTCCTGGGTGCCCCGCTGCCAGATCGTCGCGCGGTCGGCGAGGCCGTGGAGCCTGATCTCGCGGAGGAGGGCAGCGGGAATCGCTGCATCGCCGAGTTCCATGGCGGTCGCCACCATCCGCTCGGTCGCGGTGGTGATGACAGAGCCGTAGGAGGCCCCTGCGCCGTGGCGCTGCGCTGGATCGAACTGGCCCACGGGGGGGCACATCGGACTTTCGAAGCGATCCCTGAAGCGTTCTCCGGCGGGGACGTTCGGTACTCTTCTAATGTGAAGATCCCCGGGCTCAGGATCGACGCGGGTCTCGAGGGCCTGCCCTGGCAGCAAACCCGCCACGACGGGGTGCAGTGGATCGATCTGGCCGGAGCCGAGGACGAGCCCTCGATGACGGTGTTGATCCGGATGGCCCCCGGCCGGGGATATCCAGCGCATCTTCACGTCGGCGCCGAGGACGTCCTCGTGCTCAGCGGGGGCTACCGCGACGCCGACGGCTTCGAGCTCCTGGCGGGGGGCTTCCACCGCTATCCCGCGGGAAGCGTTCACGCGCCCGTGGCTCTCGGTGACGCGGGACATCCAGAGGGCGCCGCGAACCGAGCCTGCGTTCTGTTCGCGGTGGCTCACGGGGGCACCGAGCTGGTCGCGGACGAGGAGGGAGCGCGATGAGCCCGATGGAGCGGACGCGGATCTACCTGGACCACAACGGCTCGACGCCCGTGACGCCGGAGGTCTCCCACGAGCTGCGCATCTTCGTGGAGGGCTACTGGGGGAACGCCGGCGCCGGGCATCCCGACGGGCTCGCGGCGCGCGCCGCGATCGACGAACCCCCGGCCCCCGGGACCCCCCCCCACGGCGCGCCCCGGGGCGACCAGGTGTTGACCACCCGGGGCCCC
>CBFIJG010000083.1:0-14812 GCA_965662915.1 Planctomycetota bacterium
CCGCCGGCGCCGACGCACTCCGCGGGCGCCGGCAGCACGTCCGGGACGTCGAAGAGGTCGAGGGCCGCGCTGCGGTCGAGGCAGGCGGTGATGGCGGCGGCGAGATCCTCGGCCGCCGGGGGCTTCTCGAACCAGCGACGCACGCCCTTCACCACCAGGCGCATCAGCTCGGACCGCGTTCGCGGGGCCGACACCACCAGGATCGGGACGTTCGCGAGGGCCTCGAGGCCGCGGATCACCTCGATCAGCTGCTCGCCCCAGGCACCCGGCAGGTCGATGTCCGTGATGATCAGATCGATGTCCGGGTGGGCCGTGATCATGTCCAGCACGGCGATCCCGTCGCTGCAGACAACCGGCATGCGGCCCATCGAACGGACCAGATCCGCGTAGAACACCTGGGTGGCGTGGTCCTTGTCCGCGATCAGTACCTTCTGCATGGCAGGCGTGGCGGCCGGTCACCCGGCGTGCCCTCGTCGCGCTCTTCATCGGGCCTCCAGGCCCCTCCACTGAAAGGAAGTCGCATTCGATCCCGCCCCGGGAACGCCCCGCATGACCCGGCCCGGGACGCCGCCCGCGAGGGGCTTCGAGGACGGGGCAACCGGTCCGCTGCGAGACACGAAGACCGCCTTGGCGGACCACTCACCGGACCCGCATCCATCCCTCCGAACACCCACACGACGACCCCCGTGCGCATCCTCTCCGACTTCGACGGCGTCTGGACCGACCAGCGCGGGGAGGCCGCCGCGATCCAGGCCGCCTTCGCCCGCGAGGCCGCCGTTCTGTTGGGTGTCGAGGAGGAAGACGCCGCCGAGGAGTTCCGCGGGTTCCACCGGCGCACCCTCGAGGATCCCGCCTCCCACGGCTGGTGGCCGCGCGGATTCCTCTCGGCGTTCGTGGACGAGGACGAACTCCTCGCCACCGGAGCGGTGGGGCGCTGGCTCGACCAACACGCCGACCTCCCCGGAGCGAAGCGCTGGCTGAGCGCGATCCGCGCAGGCGGGTACGAGCGCGCCGAGGACCTCGTCAACGAGAGCTTCGGGCCCGCCATGCGTGCCTATCGCGACGAGGGTGAGCACAGGCTCGTCCCCGAAGCGCGCGAGGTCGCACAGGGGCTCGCAGGGCGTGGGATCGAGCTCGTGATCGTGTCCAACTCCCCCACCGAGAAGCTCCGGTCGATGTTCACGGCCGAGGGGCTCGATGAGGGACCGCTACTGCGCCTCGTGGGCGACGCGCGCAAGTGGTGGATCGAGGGGCCCGAGCCCCGTCGCACGTTCAACGGCAGAGAGGTCCACCTCGACCGGCCGCGCTACCGAGAGATCCTCGGCCGCGAGCAGCCCGACGTGGTCATCGGTGACGTCGCCTCGCTGGACCTCGCGACGCCGGCCTTCATGCGCGCGAGCGGCGAGCTCGGCGCCGACCTGCGCCTCCTGCTGAAGGGACACGAGAAGGCCTCACCCTGGGCGACGTCCCAGGTGGACCTCGCGCCCGAGGCGCGCCTCGTCGACGAGGTCGCCCCTTCCATCTCCGCGCTCCTCGACGTCTGAACCGTTGCTGCTCCGCCTCATCGCCGTCCTCGCCGCTCTGATCGCGTCCGCGCCCGCAGGGGCCCGTGACCTGATCCCCGCGGGCTACCGACCGGTCGTCCACGAGCTCGTCTTCGATCGGCTCGAGCTGCCCCCCGGCACCCGCCTCGTCGCAACACCCGTGCGCGGCTTCGGGGGCGTCGAGGAGGTCCAGGCTGGCGCGCCGTTCCGCTTCTCGTCGAAGTACGGCACGACCTTCTTCCTCGTCCCCGAGAACAAGGACGTCGTCGCGCCGGAGCCGGGCAGCGGCCTCGAGCATCCGAGCGCGGCGCCGCCCGTCGGCGAGATCCGCTCGCTCCCGCTCGTGAATCCCGTGGCACGCGTGCTCACCACGCTCGCCTTCGACGGCGTCGAGGCCGGCGAGCTCCGCCTGAGCGTCGTGGAGGAGGAGCGCTTCGACGCGACCGGGGAACCGGTCGGCCCGGGCACCTACGCGCCGTGGATCGCCGTTCTCCTGCTCGGCGTGATCGCGGTCCACAAGCTGGGCCAGCGGCGCCGGCGCGCCTCGGCGTGACGTCGCTGATCACGCTCGCCGAGCCGGGCCTCCTCGCTCCCGGGGGCGCGCTCACGCTGCTCCTGCTCGCGACCCTCGCGCTGGAAGCGGCGGTGTCCGCGGCGCTCACGAGGAGCACGGACGTCGTGCTCGCGCTCGCGGCGCTCAACCTCGTCACCTTCCCCGCGACGCTGCTGGCCGTCGGTGCGGGCGCGGACTGGGCCGCCGCCGAGGCCGCGGTCGTCGCCGCGGAGGCGGGTGGCCTCGCCTGGCTCACCGGCCGCCCGCTCGGGCGCTCAGCCCTGGTCGCTCTCGCCGCGAACGGGACGACGGCGCTCCTCGGCGTCGCCCTCGCCGCCGGCGCCGGCGGCCTCCTCTAGCTCGTCCGGGCCAAGCAGGCCGAGCCGCATGCCTCGCTGGCCGTCTCGAGGTTCGGCGCGGAAGGAGCCGAAGAGACGGTCCCAGAGCGGTGTCACGGCGGCGAAGTTGCGGCTCGACTCGTCGAGGTGAACGGAGTGGTGGACCCGGTGCAGATCCGGGGTCACCAGCGCGACGCGAGCGGCGCGCTCGAGGCCCGATGGGAGCTCGAGGTTCGCGTGGGTCGCCACCGACGCACAGGCGAGCAGGGCTTCGTAGGTCACGACGGCCGCCGCGGGAGCGCCGAGGAGCCGCACCACGGCCACCTTCCAGAGGAGCGAGACGAGGATCTCCCCGGGATGGAAGCGCAAGCCGGACGACGCGTCGAGGTCGCGATCGGCGTGGTGCAGCGCGTGGAGGCGCCAGAGCAGCGGAACGGCGTGGAAGGCGCGGTGCTGGACGTAGATCGCGAGATCGAGCGCCGCCAGGGAGACGAACCAGGCCAGCCATCCGGGGGCGCCCGCGAGTTCGAGGAGGCCAGTCCCCGACCGCTCTGCGTGCAGCGCAGCTCCGACGGCACCCGCCGGCACGAGGAGGCGCGCACCCGCCGCCCCCAGCAGCACGAGGGCCGCGTGTGCGGTCCACCGCGGTCCACGACGCAAGGTGTGGACACGCCGTGGCCGCCAGGCCTCGAGGAGAACGAAGCCGAGGAGCACCGCGAGGAAGGACCCGATCCGGAGCGCGCCAGCGTTGTCGAGGATCCACTGCGTCATGACATGGGCCGGCACGAACGCGGGCGCGGGCCGGTGAAGCGACCCGCGCCCGCGTCATGTCCGCGAGAGGAGCCGAGCGTTCAGGCCACCGGGACGTTGTCCCGTTGCTCCTCGCGCTCCGCTTCGATCAGCCTGAGGCGCTCGAGGGTCACCTCCGGCGTCGGGTAGTCCCCGGTGAAGCAGGCGTTGCAGAACTTCTCGATCCTGGGGTTGCCAGCGCGCGCGGCCTCGTTCATGTCCTCGCGATCGAGGTAGAGAAGGTGGTCGACACCGAGGGACTCGGCGACCTGGTCGATCGTCCTGCCGGTGGCGACGAACTCGCGCTTGCTCGCCATGTCGACGCCGTAGGGGCACGGCGCGACGAGCGGCGGGCTGGTGACGCCGAAATACACGCTCTCGGCCCCGGCCTCGCGCACCATCTCGACGATGCGCCGCGAGGTGTTGCCGCGCACGACGGAGTCGTCGATCAGGACGACGCTCTTGCCCTTGAACTCGATCGGGATCGGGTTGAGCTTGCGACGGATCGAGTTCGTGCGCGCCGCCTGGTTGGGCATGATGAAGGTCCGCCCGATGTAGCGGTTCTTCACGAGCCCCTCGCGGTAGGGCACGCCCAGCTCCATGGCGAAGGCGAAGGCGGCGTCCCGCGAGCTGTCGGGCACGGGGATGACCGCGTCGGGGATCGGGGCCCCGGACGCGCGCCACTGCTGGGCGAGCGCCACGCCGAAGCGATGGCGCGTCTTGTAGACGCTGATGTCGTCGAGGAACGAGTCGGGGCGCGCGAAGTAGACGTACTCGAAGATGCAGGGCCGGTGCGGCTCGTCCGCCACCTGCCGGCAGTGCACCTTGCGCTCGCTGTCGACGAAGACCGCCTCGCCGGGCCCGATGTCGATCGTGCGGCTGTAGCCGTTCACGTCGAGAACGACGCTCTCGGACGCGCACGCGAACCAGGTGCCCTCCTCGGTCTCCTTCTGCCCGAAGCACGCGGGCTTGATGCCGAAGGGATCGCGAAAGGCGACCATGCCGAAGTCGGCGATGGTCGCGCAGACCGAGTAGGCGCCCTTGACCTCGTCGTAGACGCGCTTGACGGCGCTGAAGACGTCGTCCACGTCGAGCTTCCCACCGGTCGCCTGGTAGCGCTCGGCGAGGCCCTGCTGGAAGACGTAGAGCAAGACCTCGAGGTCGCACGTCGAGTTCAGTCGCGTCATCTTCGACTTGAAGCGCGAGTCGGAGAGCTCGACGTAGTTGGTGACGTTGCCGTTGTGCACCATCGCCGTCCCGATCGGGAAGGTGTGGTGGAAGGGCTGCGCGTCCTCGTTCCGGTTCGCGCCGACCGTCGGATAGCGCACGTGACCCACGCCGAGGTTCCCCTCCAGGCGCGTCATGTTCGACTCGTCGAAGACCTCGACGACGAGGCCGAAGCCCTTCTTCACGTTGAAGCGATCCGTGAAGGTCGTGATGCCGGCAGCGTCCTGGCCGCGGTGCTGGACCGCGAGGAGACCCTCGTAGATCTCCGGTGCGACATCGACCCCGTCAGGGCCGAAGATACCGATGAATCCACACATCGTCTGATGGCTGCCCGCCCTTGGGTGACGGGGATCGCGTGAGGTCGAGGATGACTGCGCCTCCCGACCCTCGGACCCGCCCTGCGGGCCCTCGGGGGCGCGTGACGAAGAAGAGGATACCCGCGCGTCCCCCGGAACGGCGCGACGGAGCCGGGTCCCTCCGGGAGCGCGCGCGGGCCCCGGGCGAGCCGCCGCTACACTGCGCTCCCGCGGGCCCGGCCCCGCCTCCTCCCGATGAGCACCGACTCCACAGCACCCGAGCGCGGACTCGCCGTCCTCCTCGTCGACGACGACGCGGACCATCGGATGATCGCGCGACACCACCTGCGCAAGCTCGGAGAGCGCGTCCGGACGGTCACGGAGACCGCCTCGATGGAGGAGACGCGGAGCGCCATGGAGGAGGGCGATCTGGACGTGGTGCTCCTGGATCTAACCCTGCCCGACAGCCCGATGGACGCGACGATCCAGGCGATCGAGGAGCTGGCGCGGCACGGGGTTCCGATCGTGGCCACGAGCTCTCTCGACGAACAGGACGTGCGCGAGGCGGTCCTGGCGAGGGGCGCGGCCGCCTTCCTGGGGAAGGCACGCATGGTCGCCGAGCACCTGGCCGCGACCTTCGACGAGGTGACCGGGGAGGGCGGCGCCGCTGGCCGCGCCCCCGTGAACGACCCCGTGAACGACCCCGTGGCCGGCCCCGCTTCGGGCCCCGCAGCCGGGGCCGAGGCGCTGCGCGCGGCCTCGAAGCTGGCGCACGACGCGAACTCCTGGATCGCGAACGCGACGTTCCGGCTCGCGACCATGCGATCCGCCGCGCGAGGCGACGACCAGGCCACCGCTCACCTCGACAGCATCGAGGCGAGCCTCGATGCCGTCGCCTCGATCGCCGCCGGAGCGCGCGGCCTGGTCGCTGACGAGGCCGCGGCCGTCGGGTGCGCGCCGCTCACCCTGGACGCCACGCTCCTCGACGGCTGGCGCGCGCCGGCGGGATGCGGCGAGGTCGAGCTCCATGTGGAGCCGATTGTCTCCGTGTTCGCCGATCGGACCGCCCTCACCACCGTGCTCTCCCTCCTCGCGGACAACGTCTCGCGGCACGGTGAAGGAGACCACATGAGGCTCGAGCTCCGCCCCGGCGCGGACGCCGGGGAAGGATTCGTCCACGTCGTCGCGGAGGACAGCGGAGGCCCCTGGAGAGTCGACGGAGAGCGCGATCTGACCGAGCTGGGGACCCGCGGTACGCGGCGCACGCCCACCGCGGGCGTCGGGCTGCACCGCGCGCGCCGCCTGATGCAGCGCATGGGTGGCGAGCTCGAGGTCGTCGCGGCCGGTGACGGCGCTCGCTCGATCCGCCTCATCCTGCGGCGCGCCTGACCCGTTCCGCCGGGCCGTTCGCGCGACCCTGCGCGCCGGCCCGCCGCATCGCCGCGCCTCGGCTAGAGTGGCGCCACGCCGCGATCCCGGCGCACCCCATCGATCCCCCATGAAACTCGCGCTCCTCCCCCTCGCCGGCCTCCTCTCGGTGTCCCTGGCGCCCGCCGCCGCGGCCCAGCTCTCACTCCCCGCGGTCGTCTCCGACGGCATGGTCCTGCAGCGCGAGACGGAGGTGCCCATCTGGGGATGGGCGAAGCCCGGCACCGAGGTCTCCGTGAAGGGCGGATGGATGGGCTCCTGGATCGCAGCCGACACGGCGACCGCGGACGACACCGGCCGCTGGCAGGTGATGCTGCGTACGCCGGAGGCCACCACCGAGGCCACCTCGCTCTCCGTCTGGACCCGCAGCGAGACCCTCAACATCGCCGACGTTCACGTGGGTGAGGTGCTGCTGTGCTCGGGGCAGTCCAACATGGAGTGGGAGCTGCGCCGGATCGCGGACGCCGTGGCCGGGGCGGAGGGTCTGAACCCCGCGACGAAGAGCTACGACCGGCCCGACGTGCACTACTTCACCGTCCAGCGTCGCGCCTCGGTCGAGGTCCAGAACGACTGCGCGGGGACCTGGCGCACGGCCCAGGGCCAGGATGCGATGGACTGCAGCGCGGTGGCCTACTTCACGGCCTGCGCCCTCCAGGACGAGCTCGGGGTCCCCGTCGGCCTGATCAACACCTCCTGGGGCGGCACGCCCGTCGAGGCCTGGACGAGCCGGCCGGTCGTCGAGCGCTTCCCGCGCCACGCCAGGACCCTCGACCTCGTCGGCGCCGACGACGACAGCGGCCCGACCGACGTGGCGGTGGACTTCTGGCGGTCCGTGCGGGCGAAGGCGTTCTGGAGCGAAGACTTCGTCGATCCGCGCTTCGACGACTCGGACTGGACCGAGGAGGTCCAGCCGTCGGCCTTCAAGGACGGCTTCCTCGGCAGCCACGACGGCGTCGCCTGGTACCGCCGCAGGGTGTCCCTGCCCCGCGGCTGGGAGGGCGAGGAGCTCACGCTGCAACTGCCGCCGATCGACGACCTCGACGGCACCTACGTGAACGGGACGCTGATCGGCTCGACCCTGACGAAGGTCGGTTACACCCAGCCGCGCAGCTACCGGATCCCCGCGTCGGTGAACGACCGCGACGAGATGGTCATCGTCATCTGCTGCCTCGACACGGGCGGCGGCGGCGGGTTCGGAAGCGGCGGATCCATGATGGTCGCCAAGGGCACCGAGGGCGTCGAGCTCAGCGGCCCGTGGCGCATGCGCAAGGGCCTGCCGAAGTCGGCCGTGCCCGAGATCCCCTACACCCGGGGCGTGGATCACTGGACTCCCTCCGCCCTCTACGGCGGCATGATCGAGCCGGTCCGTCCCTACGGCGTGCGCGGGATGCTCTGGTACCAAGGGGAGGCCAACGTCGCATTCCCCGACGAGTACCGCCTGCTCTTCCCCGCGATGATCGTGGACTGGCGCGAGCGCTGGGGCCGAGAGGTGCCGTTCTACCTCGTCCAGCTCGCCCCCTTCGACTACGGCGAGCGCGGCGCGAAGGACCGGCCGGTGGCGCGGCTGCGGGAGGCACAGGCCTCGGCGATGGCCCTTCCCATGGTGGGCATGGCGCTGACCAACGACATCGGCAACCCCAAGGACATCCACCCGGTGAACAAGTGGGAGGTCGGACGCCGGCTGGCGCTCTGGATCCTGCGCGACCACTTCGAGGGAGGGGTGGATCCGGTCGGCCCGACGCCCGCGGCCCTCACTCCCGAGGCGGGCGCGCTCCGCGTCACGTTCGACCACGCGCCGGGAGGCCTGCGCCACTCTGACGAAGGCCCCATCGCCGGCTTCGAGATCCTGGGCGAGGGAAGCGAGGATTGGGCCCCGGCGACCGCTGAGCTCGTCGACGACGGAGACGCGATCGTGCTGCGCGCCGAGGGCGTGAGCGCGCCGACGCGGGCCCGCTACCTCTGGAGCGACGCCGCCCAGGGGTCGCTCCTCAACGAGGTCGGGATCCCGATCGCGCCCTTCGAGTCGCGCTGACCCGCCGTCGCGCGGGACCCCGGCCCCCGCTGCGCCGGGCCCGCGCGATCAGGCGAACCGGGCCGGCGAGAAGAACGCGGGATCGATCGCGCTGACGGGCTGCTCGAGAATCATCTGCGAGAGCCCCTCGCCGATGCTTGGCGCCAGCTGGAAGTCGTTCCCGGTGAAACCTGCGACCACGAACAAGCCGGGGATCTCCTCGACCGGACCGACGATCGGGATCTCGTCGGGGGTGAGCGTGATCCAGGCCGCCTGACCGCCGAGGTCCTTCATGTCCTGGTAGACCGGCATGCGCCCCTGGAGGCGCGGACGGGCCCACTCGCGGAAGTCGTCGCCGACCGACTCCTCGAGCGCGTCGGGGCGCTCGAGCTCGACGAGGCCATCGAAGCCGATGCGTCCGACGCGGGTCCGCTTCTGCCTGGGCTCACAGCGAACGAGCAGGTCGTTCGAGCGGTCGAGGATCACCGGGTGAGCCACCGGCCGCAGCTCCAGAGGGTCGGGCCTGAAGCGCGTCTCGATGTCGTCGGCGTGGCCGTCGTCCTGCTGCGATGACTCCTCGAGCGCCGGCGGGGGAGGCATCTCCACGAAGTGCTCCTCGGAACGCACGACGCGCAGCGGAGCCTCCACGCCCAGCTCGAGCAGGATCTCCTTCGTCCAGGGCCCGGTCGCAAGGACCACGTTGGGCGCGCGGAACTCACCCTCGCTGGTGGAGACGCCGACCGCGCGGCCACCCTCCAAGATGACCCTGGGCTTTTCGACGCCGGTCCGCGTGGTCGCGCCCTGGGCGCGCGCGAGCGCCGCGAAAGTCTCGATCGCCTGGCGCGGCTCGATGTAGCCGCCGTCGGGCTCGTAGGACCCCATCGCGTCGTCACCGACCTCGATCCCCGGGCACAGCCGGCGCATCTCGGTCGCGCCGACGAGCTGGACGTTGATCGCGAGATCGCGCTGCATCGCCACGTCCTTCGCGAGCCCCTCGATGGCCTCCTTGCCGCTCCCGGCAACCACGAGCACGCCCGTCTTGCGGTAGCCGACGCTGCGGCCGACGGTCGAGTGCATGCCCGAGTAGACCTTCAGGGCGTCCCTCGCCATCCCGGCGAGGGCACGCTCGCGGTACCCCTGGTGGATGACCGCGCCGGTCCGCCCCGACGAGCCGGACCCCAGCGAGCCCTTCTCGATGAGGACCACCGGCTCCGAGAGCGGGTCACACCGCTTCGCCGCACTCAGGGCCACGCTGGTGCCCATGGCACCGCCGCCCACGATCAGGATCTTCGCCTTCAAAAGTCAGCACTCCTCCGGGGAGATGTGCCGCACAGCATAGACACGCCCCCCGCCCCACGCGCCCCGCCGCGAGCCGAAGCCGGCCCGCGCTCGCCGCCCGCCCCGGCGCCGTCGAGGGCGACAAAAGGCCCAGCCCAGCCGGGGCGCGGTCCGGATGGGCTGGTGGCGAGTGGATCGAGGGGGGTGATCCGCTCGCGTCAGGTAGGCGCCGGAGCCGCGCGACGGAACGGACGAGGGGGGATGCCGCTCGACGCCGTGCGGCGTCCGGTGCCTGATCGGTGGCGGGCGCTGGGGGAATGGCCCGCTTGGGCGACGGTGTCCGGAGGGGCCGGAGGGGGCGGGGCACGATTTCCTCGGATTCCGACCGAACTTCCGGTGGCCCGAGGGACCTCCCGGAACCCGACCTATGATCCCGACGCCATGATCCCGCCCCGCAAGACCCGCCAGATCCAGGTCGGCCCCCTCCGCATCGGCGGCGACGCCCCGATCGCGGTCCAGAGCATGGCCGCGACCCGGACCCAGGACATCACCGCGACCCGCCGCCAGGTGGAGCTGCTCCAGGAGGCGGGAGCGGACCTCGTTCGCATCGCGATCGACTCCCCGAAGGACGCCGAGGCCCTCGTTGAGGTCGCCCGCGGCTTCGACGTCCCCCTCTCCGTCGACCTGCAGGAGAACTACCGCATGGCCGAGCTCGTGGCGCCGCTCGTCCAGAAGATCCGCTACAACCCCGGCCACCTCCACCACCACGAGAAGGGCAAGTCCGTCGAGGAGAAGGTGCGCTGGATCGTCGAGACCGCCCGCTCGAACGACTGCGCGATCCGGATCGGGGTCAACGCCGGGTCGGTGGCGCCGGACTACAAGGAGCGCTTCGGTGACGATCACGTGGGCGCGATCGTCGCCTGCGCCGTGGACCACTGCGCGCTCCTCGACGGCTTCGACTTCGCGGACTACGTGGTGTCCATCAAGGACTCGGACCCGCGGCTCGTCATCGACGCCAACAGCGCCTTCGCCGAGGCTCGACCGGACGTGCCGATCCACCTGGGGGTGACCGAGGCGGGGATGCCGCCCGAGGGGATCATCAAGACGCGGATCGCATTCGAGCAGCTCCTGGCACGCGGGGTCGGCG
Source organism: Planctomycetota bacterium (assembly GCA_965662915.1). Classification (GTDB taxonomy): domain Bacteria; phylum Planctomycetota; class UBA1135; order UBA1135; genus Saltatorellus. The sequence continues at coordinate 10,612 of CBFIJG010000083.1, forward strand.
ACACGCTCCGGGTGTCGCTGACGGTGCCCTTCGAGAACAAGGGCCAGGAGATCGCGGTCGGGCGCGAGATCCTCGCCGACGTCGAGAATGGCCGCTTCCGCTCGGTGCCGCCCAGCTTCTTCGACGGCCTGAACATCATCGCCTGTCCCAGCTGCAGCCGCGTGGAGAACGAGCGCTTCATCGACCTCGCCGAGGACGTCAAGCGCATGACCGAGTTCGCGGCCGAGCACGATCTGACGATCGCAGTGATGGGCTGCCGGGTGAACGGCCCCGGCGAGACCGACGACGCAGACCTGGGCCTCTGGTGCGGTCCGAAGACCGTCAACCTGAAGAAGGGCGAGCTGCTCGTGGGCAACTTCTCCTACGACGAGATCCTCCCGCGCCTGAAGAGTGAGCTCGACATGCTCATCGCGGAGAGAGGCTAGAAAGCGACCTACTTGCGTTCCGATCATGACCCGGCTCCACTCGGCCCCATGGTCGCGCGCTCCCTTCTCGCCAAGCTCTCCCTCGTCCTGCTCCTCCTGTTCGCCGCACCGCCGGCGATGGCCCACGCCTTCCAGGCCGACGAGAGCGGCGCCGCTGCAGAGGCACAAGAGGACGGCGGCGAGGAGGAGAACGGGATCGACCAGGTGAAGAAGGAGCTCGAGCAGGGCTTCAAGGCGTTCCTCGACGACCCCTCGGGCACGGCCAAGGTCTGGCTCATGGAGGACGGACCGCGCATCGGCGGCCGCATCGGCCTGTTCCTCCTCCTGCTCCTCATCGCGCGCTTGCTCTCGCGCTTCGCCGGGGGCGTGGTGCGCAGGGGCCTGGACAAGTCGGCGAAGAACGCCAGCGAGCTGCTGAAGACGTTCATCGAGAACACGGTCAGCAAGGTCATCTTCTTCATCGGCTTCGTCCTCGCGCTGCAGAATCTCGGCATCGACATCGCGCCGCTCCTCGCAGGCATAGGTGTGCTCGGATTCGTGGTCGGCTTCGCGCTGCAGGACACGCTCGGCAACTTCGCCGCGGGGATCATGCTGCTCATGTACCGCCCCTACGACGTCGGTGACTTCGTCGAGGTCGCGGGTCGAGAAGGTTCGGTCAACGCCATGACCCTCGTCTCGACGACGCTGATGACCCTCGACAACCAGCGCCTGACGATCCCCAACGGCAGCATCTGGGGCGGCGTCATCCGCAACGTCACCGCCAACCCGACGCGGAAGTTCAACGAGACCGTCGGCATCGGCTACGGCGACGACATCGACAAGGCCAAGGAGATCGCCCTCGAGGTCCTCGGCAAGATCGAGAACATCCACGGCGACCCCGGCCCCGAGGTCTACGTCACCGGCCTCGGCGACTCCGCCGTCAACCTCTCGCTGCGAGGCTGGGTCGACACCTCGAAGTACTTCGGCACGTGCTGCGAGGTGCGCCACCGGATCAAGGTCGCCTACGACGAGGCGGGCATCTCGATCCCCTACCCGCAGCAGGACGTGCACATGCACAACGTCGAGGGCTGACCCTCACGGCACCCTCGCCGGGCCCGCCCACGGGGCGCCCGGATCCCGGCGAGCCGCCCGGGGAGGTCTCACCTCCCCGGGCGGCTCGCTCGTTCGCGCCGGATCGAGGCGGGATCGACGCGGAGCGTCTCGAAGGCGCCCGCGCGCGAGAGGGAGCCGGTCATCGCGACCGGCTCGGCCACGAAGTCGAGGAGCGCGGGCCCGATGGGTTCGCCCTCCGGCCCGGCGAGCAGCACGTACCGCGGCGCCTCGTTCTCCTCGCGCACGAGGAGGACCGGCGGGACCCCGCCGCTGAGGCAGCGGACGGCGCACGCGCGGTGGGCCTTGAGGTTCCCGGGCTTCATCACACCCAGGTAGCACTTCGAGTCGACGATCTCGCCGCGCAGCGTCGCCTCACCGAGCTCCACTGCGGAGAGCGTCACCTCCGAGACCCCGAGGTCCTCGATGGTCTCCGGCTGCACCTCGACCATCGTCCGGCCGCCGCGGTGGATGAGGGACCCGACGAGCTTCACGCGGCGGCCGTCGAGGGCGACGGTCGCGGACTCCGCTCCACGCTTGCCGAAGACCGTCACGAGCCACGTCGACTGTCCGCCGCCGGGGCGATCCACGAGCAGCATCGGGTAGGGCGCGTGGCGGAGCGTTCCCTCGAAGCTCCGCTCGACCCCGAACTCGAAGCTCGAGTCCGCGGCCTTCGAGTGCGACGTCGCGAGAGCGACGGCGACGCCGCCGCCGAGGAGGAGCAGCAGCGCCGCGACCCTCCGCAGATGGCCGCCGAGCGCGGCCGGGGCCTTGGCCTCCCAGCCGATGAAGAACTCGTCGTCCATCGAGCTCACTCCGCGCCCCTTTCGACGGGGACCGGCTCGGTGACCGTGCCCAGGGGAAGCGGGCGCGGATCGACGAGCACGCGCCCGTCCCGCACCTCGACCCGGAACGTGGGGACCGTCTCGTGGAAGGGCTCAGGGGAGCAGCCGCAGTCCGGCTTGTACTGATAGCCGTGCCATGGGCAGACGACGAGTCCGTCGACGACCCGCCCCTCACCGAGCGGGCCGTTCTGGTGCTGGCACACGCCGGAGAGAGCGGAGAGTCGCCCCCGGTCGCGGAAGATGGCCACCCGCTCGCCCCCGATGACCACGACCTTCGCGCGGCCCTCGGGAACCTCGCTGGCGGCGCAGGCGTCGATCGCGCCCGAGCCCTCACGGAGCTGCGCTTCCTCGTCGGCGCGGTCGCGACCCGCCGACAGGGCGTGCAGGACGATGAGGCTCAGCGCTCCCGCTCCGACGAGCCCGGCGAGCACCGGGCTCGTCTCCGCCTGGAGCGTGCCCAGCGCCACGTGCGCGACCACCAGCCCGTAGGCGAGGTAGACGAGCATGTGCAACGCCTTCCACACGGGCGCCGTGAGGTTGGCGAGCCAGAAGTCATGACTCGTGGCCGCCATGAGCAGCAGGATCACGAGCGCGAGTCCGCCCAGCGGCTGGAAGGGGAAGTTCGCGAGGCTGTCGACGCGCTCGTTCGCGGTGAACAGGCTCACGATCGGGTTCGTGTCGCCGAAGGCGTGGAACTGGACCGTGGCGAAGGCTCCGTGGCAGAGCGCCAGGGACGCCATGGTCACGCCGAGGTGCCGCCGGTTGTACAGCACCGGCAGGAAGCGGCGGTCGAGGCGCGCGAGCGGCCCGATGACGAGGATCACGTGGAGCAGCGTCACCGCCGCGGCGCCCAGTCCTCGGATCAGGAGCGTCTCCGCGGTGGCCTCCGGATCCGTCGCCGCGCTGATCCCGACGAACGCGCCCAGGAAGACCACGACTCCCGCGGCGATGACGAGGTCGTAGCGCCGCTTGTTCGGGTTCCACTGGACCGTCTGGTAGGTGTGCCCCATCAGCGCTCCTCCTCGGGTGCAGGGAGCGACACCCAGCTCTCCACCTCGCCGTGGCCGAGGCTGTAGACCGCGAGGTTCCTCCTCCCGCCGGGGTTCTCGAAGGTCGAGACGACACGCGGGATCACGGGCCCCAGCTGGGTCGCGCCGGCCGGGAGTTCGGATCCGCCTCGAAGCCCCTCGGACGCTGTGGGCACGGCGTACACGATGAGGTCCGGTCCCCACCCGGCGCCATCGAGACGGATCTCGATCACCTCCCCGGAGGCCGCCGCCTCGATCGACCGTGGACGGTCCTCGACGGGCTGGTGCGCCGCCTCCACGAACGCGGTCGGCCGCGCGACGAGCGCTCCGACGAGCACCCCGGCGCCGAGCACCATCGCACCCGGCGCCATCCAGCGATGCCTCCTCCGCAGGGGTGTGATCATCGCGCCGCCGCCTGACGCTTGTGCGGCGTTCGCTCCACCGGAGGCCCTTCACGGCGCAACCAGCGCCGGGCCATCAGGGGCCAGAGCATCACGACGCCCGGCAGGATCACGAGCCGGAAGCCGATCCCGGCGCCGGCCGCGTCGGGGTCGATGCGCTGGACCCCGACGAACGCGAAGGGGAGCGCGAAGAGCACGCCGACGGCGAGGTAGAGGCCGAGGGCGCCCAGGAGGACGGGGATCATCGGGGCGGACCGGGAGCGGAGGGGACAGCGGTCGGACGCAGGATCCTACGGCGCGCCGCTCGTCGTGTGACCGAGCGCGCGAGGTGGGCGGAGCAGGATCCACCGCGCGGGCGCTCCATCGGCGCCGGCCCTCAGCGGCGGCGCCGACGGCGGCCTTCGGACGGCCCG
>CBFIJG010000084.1:0-14798 GCA_965662915.1 Planctomycetota bacterium
GACCGTCATCAGGAACTCGGCGTTGACCGAGGTCTTGGACATCTTGGAGATGAGCATCTCCATGGCCTCGACGGGATCGAGCTCGTTGAGCACGCGACGGAGGACGTAGACCCGCTCGATCTCCTCGGGCGTGAAGAGCAGCTCCTCCTTGCGGGTGCCGGAGCGGTTGATGTCGATGGCGGGGAAGATGCGTCGGTCGGAGAGGCGCCGGTCGAGGACGATCTCCATGTTGCCGGTGCCCTTGAACTCCTCGAAGATCACCTCGTCCATCTTCGAACCGGTCTCGATGAGCGCGGTGCCGAGGATGGTGAGGGAGCCGCCGTGCTCGATGTTCCGCGCCGCGCCGAAGAAGCGCTTGGGGAAGGTCAGCGCCGTGGCCTCGAGGCCCCCGGAGAGGAGCTTGCCGTTGCTGGGCGCCTCGATGTTCGCCGCGCGCGCCAGGCGCGTGATCGAGTCGAGGAGCACGATCACGTCCTCGCCAGCTTCGACCAGGTGCTTGGACTTCTCCATCACCATTTCGGCCACCTGGATGTGGCGCGCGGCGGGCTCGTCGAAGGTCGAGGAGACGACCTCCACGTTCGGCCCCTCGATGGAGCGAGTGAAGTCGGTGACCTCCTCGGGGCGCTCGTCGACGAGCAGGATGATCAGCTTCGCCTCGGGCTTGGAGTGCACGATCGACTTGGCGAGCATGTGTAGCAGCACCGTCTTGCCGGTGCGCGGCGGCGCCACGATCAGGCCGCGCTGGCCGAGCCCGATGGGCGTGATCAGGTCGACGATCCGCATCTCGAGGGGGTTCTCGGCCGTCCCCTCCAGGATGATCCGGTCGTCGGGGTAGATCGGGACGAGCTCCTTGAACGGAGCGCGGCCCCTCACCTCCTCGGGCTCCTGGTCGTCGACGGCCTCGATCTCGTGGATGCAGAGGTAGCGCTCGCCCTCGCCGGGTGGCCGCACCGGGCCACGGACCACCATCCCGCGCTTGAGCTGGTGCTCCTCGACCAGGGAGGCGGGGACGTAGACGTCGTCGAGCGCGGGCATGTAGTCGTTGGCCAGCACGCGCAGCCAGTGGTGCCCACCCGTCTGCACGTCGAGCACGCCCTCGGCGACGATCGCCTCGCGGCGCGCCATCCAGCCGCTGGCGAGCTCCCACAGCGCGTCGCGGCGGTTGCGGCCCTGGAAGTCCTCGATGCCCTCCTCCTCGGCGAGCTCGTGGAGCTCGTGCAGGTTCATGGCCTGCACCGGGGCGAAGTCGTGGGAGGGGAGCTTCTTCTTGCGCGTCTTGGGGAGCGCGTCGAAGAGGTCCTCGATCTCGTCCTCGCCGAGGTCCTTCGGAACCTCGTCGAAGTCGACGTAGACGCCGGTGCCCTTTTGTGCGGCCTGCTTCTGCTTGAAGAACTGCTTCTTCTGCTTGAAGGTCCGCTTCTTCTTCTGCTGTTGCTGCTGCGCCATGGTCCTGGTGCTGACGGTGCTTCGGCGCGCGCGCTCTCCGCGTCGCGCCGCGTCTCTGCCGGACGGCCGCCGGCACGGGAGGGGGGGTGGGCCCCGGTCGGAGGTCGGGGTCAGTCGGGCAGGCCGAGCGCGTCCAGGAGCTCCTGAACAGCGAGGGTGAGTTCGGCGCGGCCGTGATCGTTGGGAAGGATGAAATCCGCGCGCTCGCGCTTGGCGTCCAGGGGGAGCTGTGCGCGCTCGCGGCGCGCGACCTCTCCTGGCTTCCAGCCGCGGTCCTGGACGGCGCGTCGGTCGCGCTCCTCGATGGGGGCGTCGACGAACACGAGCGTGTCGCAGAGCTCCAGCAGGCCGTGCTGCGCGGCGTTCTCCAGGAGGAGGGGCACATCCAGCACGAGCCGCGGCACGCCGTCTCGGACGGCAGCCTCGAAGGCGCCGAAGAGCATCTCACGAACCCGGGGGTGGATCCACCCCTCGAGGTCCTTCCTGGCCTCAGGATCCTCGAACACCCGCGCTGCGAGCGCGGCTCGATCGACGTGTCCGTCCGCGTCCAGCACCTCTCGCCCGTGGCGCGCGACGATCCGGGCGACGATCTCGGGATGCTGGAGGGCCTCGTGGGCGGCTTCATCCGCGGAGGCGACCCGCCCGCGCGGGCCCGCCAGGGCTGCCGCTGCCGCGGACTTGCCCGAGGCGATCCCGCCCAGGACCCCGAAGACGTGCGTCCCTGGGCTCCTGCGAGGCCTGTCGGCCGGGGTCTCGGGGACGCTGCTCATGCCCACGGAAGATTGGGAAACCGGTGGGCCTCCGCGCAATAGCGCCCGCCCAGTAGGGGGCCGATCGGCCCGAGCCGCAGGATCCGCTCCGCGAGGTCGGCCCGGGGTCGAGACCTCACGGTGGCTCCAGGCCCGTGCCGGGGTTCCCCGGGCTCCTCCGGATCTCGCTGCCGACCCCTTCTCCCAGCGGTGCACGCTTGTCCGGCGGGCCGCGCTCGGTTATCACCTGACGCCCTTCCAGCCCCGCCCGCGGCCACCCCGGCCGGGCGCGAGGCCCCCCTTCGAGCCCCCCAGCCCCCCCCGACCGACGACCCGTCCCCGCGGCGCTGCTGCGCGGGTGAGTCGCCCTGTCGGCCCCGGCAGCCGATCGCGGTGCTCCGCGCTCGACGTTCCCCCGGGACGCACCCACCCTCCCCCGACTCCCGATCCACCCGCCCGGCCGCGCCGGGCGAGACCGCCCGGGACCATCGTTCATCCAAATGCGCACGAAGACCTCCTCCTCGATCTCCGCCCGCCGCGGCGCCGCGCGCCTGAGCGCCGTCTGGCTCATCGTCGCCTTCGTCCTCCTGGTCATCGTCGGGGCCTTCGGCTTCATCGCACAGGACGCGGCATCGAAGGCCGAGAAGGACGCGACGGCCGCGCGCGCTGACGCGGAGGCCGCCGCCGAGCGCCGCTCCGAGGCGAACGCCGAGCTCTCCGTGCGCTCCGCGCTCCTCGGCTTCACCTCGGACCCCGCGACGATCCCCTCGGACGCCACCGCGGCCAAGGCGGCCCTCGACGACTTCAAGGTCGCCTTCCCGGACATGGAGCCGGCCACGACCTTCGAGTCGGCGCTGCCCCTCGCGAAGTCGGCCTACGCCACGCTACAGGGCCGCCTCGCCACTCAGGCCGCGCGCATCACCGAGCTCGTGGGTCAGGTCTCCGCGGAGCGCACCGCCAAGTCGGAGATGGAGAGCGCGAAGGACGGTGAGATCCGCGACCTCCGCACCCAGCTCACGGACCTCCGCGACACGACCTCCTCGGAGATCGCCCGCCTCGAGTCGGCGAACGAGGACCTGCGCAGCGAGGTCAACACCAAGACCGACGAGCTGACCGACTCCGCCGACGCCGCCCGCGCCTCGGAGAAGGTCGCCGCCGACACCAAGGCGCTCCAGAAGTCCGAGAAGCTCCGCTTCGAGAAGGCGATCAACGACATCGCCCGCCGCTCCGAGAAGGCCGACGGTGAGATCGCTGGCGCTTCGTCCGAGTACGGCATCGGGTTCATCAACCTGACGGCCGCCGACCGCCTGAGTGAGGGCACCGTCTTTCGCATCGTGAGCGGCCGCCCGGGCGCCGACGCGACCGTCGCCAAGGGCTTCGCCGAGGTCACCAACGTCGGGCCGCGCCTTTCCGAGGTCCGCATCTTCGACGTGGTCGACCCCAAGGGCCAGCCGATCGTCGAGGGCGACAAGATCTACAACCCGCTGTACGAACCGAAGAGCAAGCGCAACGCGGTCCTCGCCGGCTCCATCGAGGGCATCTACAACAAGCCCGAGCTGGTCCAGCTCTTCTCCGAGATCGGGATCACGGTCCAGGACGGGCTCTCGAACACGACCGACTACCTCATCACCGGCGGGCCGATCTTCGTCGACGAGGACGGTGAGCCCCTCGAGGAGCCGCTCCAGGTCGCCGACCTCGCGGCCTACGCCGAGGCGAAGGATCGCGGCGTCCTGATCATCCCGATGCGCGACGTCCTCCAGTACTTCCGCCGCTGATCGTTCCAGCGCCGGGGCTGGCACTGCCCCCCGGTCCCCTGGACAATCGAAGGGCGGCCCCGGTGCGATCCGGGGCCGCCCTTCTGCGTTCCATGACGACGGACGAACAGGACACTCCAGGCGCCGACGAGATCGAGGCGTCGCGCATGACGCTCGGCGAACACCTGGATGAGCTCCGGGTGCGGCTGATGCGGGCGACGCTCGCGTTCGTGATCGCGTTCGTGACCCTCTACGCGTTCCGCGAGCCGGTCAACGACTTCATCCACATGCCCTACGAGCAGGCCTGGGAGCGCCTGCACGAGAGGCTGGTCGAGGTGCGCCGCGAGCAGGTCGAGGAGGACCCTGCGAGGCTCGAGGAGCTCTTCGTCGTGGGCGATCCCGAGTGGGAGCTGCGCGATCCGGACAAGGTCCTCGCGCCGGCGTCGGCCTTCCAGCCCGGCGGCGCGTTCTTCGTGAAGGTCCGGATCTGCTTCCTGCTCGCCCTGTTCGTGGCCGGTCCCGTGCTCCTGTGGGAGATCTGGATGTTCGTGGCGGCAGGGCTGTATCGGCAGGAGAAGCGAGTCGTCTACTCCTTCCTGCCGCCGAGCATGGGGCTGTTCTTCGCGGGCGTGGCGTTCGGCTTCTTGGTCATGGTGCCGGCGGCGATCTACTTCACCCAGGCGGACGGGCTCGGCATCGACCCGTACATGCGCCAGATGAACATCGACCTGTACCTGCAGTTCCTCAGGTCCCTGTCCCTCGCGCTGGGCGTCATCTTCCAGCTCCCCATCTTCCAGATCGCGCTGAGCCGCGCGGGTGTCGTGGATCCGGCGGTCTACGCGAAGTACCGCGGGCACATGTTCGTGGGGATGCTGGCGTTCGCCGCCATCATCACGCCGCCCGACCCCGTGACCCAGGTCCTCCTGGCCGGTCCCGCGATCGTCCTGTGGGAGATCGGCTACTGGTGCGCGCGCCTCGTCTGGCGCGGCGACGCCGGTCCCACGGACGGCGACGAGCTCTCGGTCCCGACCGGCGCATGAGCCTCGAGCGCGCCGAGCAGGTGGCCGTCGTGTCGGTGGGGGACGAGCTCCTCGTCGGCGCGCACCCCGACCTCAACGGTCCGTTCCTCGCGAGCCGGATGGCGCTGCACGGCCGGAGCGTGCGGCGGATCCTCGTGGTCGGCGACGACGAGGCGGACATCGCGGAAGCGGTGGACCTCGCCGCGCGCGAGGCGAGCCTCGTGTTCGTCTCGGGAGGCCTCGGCCCGACCCTGGACGACGTGACCCGCCACGGCGTCGCGCGGAGCGTGGGAGCGCCGCTGGTCGAGTCGGCCGAGGCGTGGGCCGAGGTCTGCGGTTGGTTCGAGCGCGCCGGCCGCGAGATCCTCGAGAGCAACAGGCGTCAGGCCCTGCTGCCCGAGGGCGCGGAGCGCGTCCCGAACGCCTTCGGGACGGCGCCGGGCTTCCGCGCGATGCATCCTTCGGGCGCCGCGGTCATCGTCCTCCCCGGGCCGCCGCGTGAGCTCCAGGGGGTCTTCGCCGCCGAGGTGGAGCCCTGGCTCCGCGAGCACCCCGTGGGCACGCAGGCGCGCGCTCGCGCGGTCGCTTGCTTCGCCGACCTGCCGGAGAGCACCTTCGCGGAGCGCGTCGGGGAGTGGATGGCGCGGGACGCGAATCCGCTGATCGGGGTGACCGTCAAGGAGGGGATCCTGACGGCGCGTTGCGTCGGCCGGGACGAGGACCCGGCCGAGGCGCTGCGGCTCGCGGAGGCGCGCGCGGCCGAGCTCGTCGCGCTCTTCCCCGATCGGTACCTGGGCGAAGAGGTCGAGGACTTCGGCGCCTTCGTGGGGGCGGAGCTCGTGGCGCGCGGCGAGACCTTCGCCGTGGCCGAGTCCTGCACCGGGGGCGCGGTGGCCGGAGCCGTGACGGCGGCGCCTGGCGTGAGCGCCGTCTTCCGGGGCTCCTACGTGACCTACGCCAACGAGTGGAAGGAGAGCGTGCTTGGAGTCTCGAGCGCGATCCTGCAGGAGCACGGGGCGGTGTCGCAGGCCTGCGCCGAGGCCATGGCCCGCGGGGCTCTCCTCGAGGCGGACGTGCAGCTCGCCGTCAGCGTGACGGGGATCGCCGGGCCGGACGGCGGGACGGAGGACAAGCCCGTGGGGCTCGTCTGGTTCGGGGTCGCTCGCCGGGGCGCCGACGGCCAGGTCACGACTCGCGCCGTGGAGCGCCGCTGGCCGCCCCTCGGCAGGGCGCGCGTGCGCCGCTGGGCCCGGAACAAGGCGCTCTCCCTCCTCCTCCGCCCGGACGCCGTCTGAGGGCCCGGAGGGCGCCCTCAGGGGCCGATCGGGGGCGGACGGATTGGCCTCCCAGGGTCTTCACATCGGGCCCCTCGGTGCTATTCTCTGCGCCCTCGAAAGAGGCCTACCCCGTGGTGTAATTGGCAACACATCTGGTTTTGGTCCAGACGTTCCAGGTTCGAGTCCTGGCGGGGTAACCAGCCCCCGGCGCGCCGAGCGCGCCGGGGGCTGTTTTCGTTGGCGGGGGCTGTCTTCGTCCCCGGACAGGGCTCGTCGTCCGGAGCCGGCTGGCAGTAGAGTCGAGCGCGTGAGCACCCCGAGCCCCTGCCCCGAGTGCGGCGCGCAGCCCACGGGTCCGCCGCGATCGACCTGCGAGTACTGCGGGGCCCGGCTGACCGCGGAGGCCACCCCGTCCGAGCGAGCCCGCGGCGACCGGGCGGCGCGGCTCGACGCGATCGAGCGCCATCCCGACTTCGCGGCGGCCATGGGGCACACCCCGGAGCTGCGCGGCCACGTGGTCGGCGGCTACGTGGGGATCGGGTGCTTCGGTGCCTTCTCGGTTCTGACCGGCCTCGTCGCGCTCAGCGGCCTGGGGATCATCACGCTCGGCGACTTCGGTCCGCTACCCAGCACTCCGGCCCCGATCCTCCTCGTCCCTGGAATGATGAGCGCCGTGACCGCCTTCGTCGCCCTCCAGATGGCCCGGAAGGGGAGGGAGTTCAAGGCGGCGCCGCTCGAGCGGCGGCCGGCCCTCGTGCGCGATGAGCGATCCCGGGCGAGGGAGAAGTCGACCTCGTACTTCGCGACCCTCGAGTTCGCGGACGGGCATCGGGAGGAGTTCCCCGTGAGCGCCGAGGTCGCCAGCCGAGCGGTGCGGGACGACGTCGGCGTCGCCTACCTCAAGGGGGGAGTCGTGCTGGACTTCCGCCGGATCGACGTCTGACCCGGGGCGGCGGAGCCCTCCTCGGCGGCTGGACCAGGAATCAGTACACCCCGTCGCGGCGGCGACTTCCGCCCGAGAAGTCGGCCCGGATCGACCCCTGCTCCGATCCGAAGAAGCGTCCCGGGAAGATCTCCGTGCGTCGCGCGTCCCCTCGATCCCATCCCTCTCCGCATCGGAGAACTCGACCATGCAGACCCTCTCACGCGTTCTCGGCTTCCTGCTCCTCCTCCTCGCCGTCGGGCCCCTCGCGGCCGCCCAGGGCATGGTCCAGCTGCGCTTCTCGGGGGCGCTGGGCACGGACAAGAGCCACCTCGTCGAGGTGGAGATCATCGAGGCGGAGTCGGGCAACGAGCTGGTCCTCCACGTTCACCTGGCGGCGGGGACGACCGGGGCCGAGCTCGCCGAGCTGGTCGCGCGCCGGGCCGAGCGCGCCGGCATCTCGCTGACTGCGCCGGCTCCGGTCGAGGGGAGCGGGAGCCTCTTCGTGGACGCGGCCAGCGAGGTGCGCATGCGCCTGGGCGGGGGCCTCTCCGGAGAGATCTCCTGCGTGGAGGGCGCGCCGTCCATCGTCCGCATCCTGCGGCCCGGCGCGATCCCCGGGAAGGGCACCGTCCGGGTCGTGGGCAGCAGCGCGATCGTCACGAAGGGACGCCCTCCGGTTCGCGCGCGGGCCGATCTCTTCGCGGAGGTGACTCCGGAGATGGACGCGCCCGCGACCGCCACCGCCCTCTGGCGAGCCGGCGCGGAGCGCTGGATGAGCGAGCGCCCCGGTAGCGACGGCTGGCGCCCGATCAGGCTCCTGGAAGGCGGAGTGCTGACCGGCGTGTCGGTGCGAGTGGACGGGCACGCGGACTGGCGCCTCGAGGTCTCGCTCGACTGAGTCCCGAGCTCGCGTCCGATCAGCGGCCGCGCCCGCGGCGCGGGTCGCGGTGGACGAACCCGGGCGCTCCGTAGCGCGCGCCGAGCTCCTCGGCGGCGCGGAGCTCCTCGTGGGTCGGTGCGGAGGGGACGAGGCGGATCCCGAATTCGTCCTCGAAGGCCGCGATGAGCGCGCGGGACAGGGCCGCGTGGTCGGTCCTGGCGCCCGCGCCCGCGGCGTGTGCGATCGCGGGCTCGAGGCTCGCGGCGTCCAGTTTGATCGAGCCGTGGTGGAGGATCCGGCCGCCCGTGCGCCGCTGGGCCGTGCCGACCCCTTTCGCGAGACCCGCGCCGGGCATCTCCCAGCAGAGGTCCATCGGGGTCGAGTCGTGGAAGCACATGCCCGTGCCCTCGAGGTCGGAGGCGCACGTCCTCTCCCCGCGAGGCGCGACGGAGGGGACCCCGACGGCCTCGAGGGCGCGCGCGACGGCGCGATGGGTGCGCGCGTAGGAGTCGGGGACGCTGCCGCGGTAGGCGGGGTGCGCGGCGTCCAGCGCGACGGAGAAGGTGAGCTCGCCCGCGTGGTGCTGGATCGCGCCGCCGCCCGTCAGCCGTCGCACCACGCATGGATGCTCCGCCGCTGCGGGGACGTCCTCGAAGGCCTGGAAGTAACCCAGCGAGAGCGCCTCGGGCGCCCAGGAATACAGCCGGAGCGTCGGCACGGCGCCGACGCTCCGGAGGAGGGCCTCGTCGAGGCCCATGGCGAGGGCGGCGGAGGCGTCAGGGGTCTCGAGGAGCCGCCACTCCTCGGGATCGTCCGCCGCCGCGCCGGTCACGCTCAGTGAGCGATGTGCTTCTCGTAGGCCTCGGCGTCCATCAGGTGGTCGAGGCTCTTGTCGGTGGGCTTGATCTTGATGAGCCAGCCCTTCTTCCAGGGGTCCTCGCTCAGCACCTCGAGGTGCTCGTCGATGTCGTTGTTGATCTCGACGATCTCGCCGGCGACCGGCGCGTTGAGGTCGGAGACGGCCTTCACCGACTCGATCTCGCCGAAGGTCTCGCCCTGGTCGATGTCGCGGCCCACGTCGGGCAGGTCGCAGTAGACGAGGTCGCCCTCGTTGCCGTTGGAGAGTTCCTCCACGGCGAAGTCGGTGATGCCGACGACGACCAGGTCGCCATCGAGCTTGGCCCATTCGTGGGTGTCCAGGTAACGGCGGTCGTCGGGTCGCATCGTTGTCGCTGTGTCTTGGATGGGGGGGATCCCGGGGCTCACTTGGCCTTGCGGGAGTAGAAGGGGAGGTCGCAGACGACGCACTCCTGGCGCTTTCCGCGAATGTCCATGTGCACGGTCTGGCCCGCCTGGGCGAGCTCCACCGGGAGATATGCCGTGCCGATGTTCGTGTCGAGGGTCGGGGAGACCGCGCCGGAGCAGATCGCGCCGACCTCGTCGTCCCCGTGGAAGAGCGGGTAGCCCTGCCGCGGCACGCGCTTGCCGCCGGTCGTGATGCCGACGAGCTGGCGGCTCGGGTTCTCCTTGATCGCCGCGAGCGCGTCGCGGCCGATCCAGTCGCCCTTCTCCTCCTTGAAGGAGACGCCGAAGTTGAGGCCCGCCTCGATCGGGTTGTGCTCGCGATCGATCTCGTGTCCGTAGAGGGGCATGCCCGCCTCGAGCCGCAGGGTGTCCCGGGCGCCGAGCCCGATGGGGGCGATGCCCTCGGGCGCGCCGGCCTCGAGCACGGCGTTCCACACGCGCTCGGACTCCTCGTCGGGGAAGTAGATCTCGAAGCCGTCCTCGCCGGTGTAGCCCGTGCGGCTCACGCGGACGTCGGGGATGCCCGCGACGGTGGCGAAGCGGAACTTGTAGTAGCCGACCCCTGAGAGGTCGAGGTCCTCGACCAGCGGCTGTAGCGCCGCCTGGGAACCGGGCCCCTGGAGCGCGAGCATCGCGAGCTCGTCCGAGCGATCGGTGATCTGGACGTCGCTCGAGCCCTTGTGCTCCTCGAGCCAGGCGAGGACGTTCGCCTTGTTCGAGGCGTTGGCCACGACGAAGACGTGGTTCGCGTCCGTCTTGTAGAGGAGCAGGTCGTCGAGGGGGCCGCCGGTCTCGTCGCAGACGAGCCCGTAGCGGATCGCGCCCTCGGGGATCTTCGCGACGAAGCTGGTGACGAGGCCGTCCAGGAACGGGACGGCGTCGGGCCCGGTGACGTCGATGCGGCCCATGTGCCCCAGATCGAACAGCCCGGTCTTCGAGCGCACGCGCGCGGCCTCCTCGAGGATCGAGGCGTACTGCACGGGCATGCTCCAGCCCCCGAAGGGGACCATCCGCGCGCCGGCGGCGACGTGGACGTCGTGCAGGCGCGTCTCGAGGAGGTGGGCGTCGCTCATGGGGCGGAGAGTGTAGGGATTCGAGACGGCCCCGGCACCGATCCGCGGGCCATCGCTCCGGAGCCGGGTAGGTTTCATCGGAGAGGCCGCCCAGGGGGGGCGGACCGGCTCCACCCGCCGCGTCCGTTCCGGTCTATTCCATGCGCCGATCCCGCACTCAAAGCGCCGCCCGTCTCGTCCTCGCCCTGGCCCTCGTCGGCCCTGGCATGGCCCTCCAGGATCCGTTCTCGCCCGGGGAGCGCTGGGAGGCCTCCGCGGCCGGGACCGAGACGCCCTGGACTCCGGAGGGCGTCGCCCTCGCCGGCGAATCCGCCTTCGTGTGGGTCGGACTCCGGGGAGGTGATCACGCGCTCGAGCTCTACGACGGAGTCGCCGCTGGCAGCCAGACGCCGCGCGGCGTCGTGACGCGCCAGGCGGACGAGACCACGGTGCCAGTCGTGGCCGCAGGCTCCCGCGGCGACCGCGTCTTCGCCCTGCGCCAGTCGGTCGCCGTGAGCGTCTTCCGCCGCATCCCCTGCGTGTTCGCCTACGACCCCCTTCAGGCGGGGCAGGGTGAGGAACTCGAGCCGGCCTGGGTCCACGACATGGGCCTGCGGATCAACGGGGCGACCCGCATCGCTTCGGACCGGAGCGGCGCCCTCGTGGCCGCCGCGGTCTGGGACGACAGCCGCGCCGTGACCCGCGTCGATCTTCTGTCCGGGGACGACGGCTCCCTACTCGGCCGCGCCGAGTTCCCCTCGATCGGGCTCAACGCCCTCGACGTCTCCGCGGACGGCTCGCGCGTCGCGATCGTCTGCGGCCTCGACCTGCACGTCCTCGATGCCGGCGCCGGTCTCGTCCACACCGAGGACCTCGTCTCCTCGACCTCCGCGCTCTCCCTCTCCGCGGACGGCTCCACCGTGGCCTTCGGCCAGCTGGGCGCGCTACGCACCATCTCGGACTTCTTCGGCTTCGGCTACGGGCCGGGCCTGACCCTCCCGGCGATCGGCGCCGAGCTGCCGGCGCGCATCGACGTCTCGGCGGACGGCACGATGATCGCGGCGGCCTGGTGGAACTACTCCACCGGTAGCGACGTTCGCTTCGAGATCTTCGACACGATCTTCGGCTTCGCCCTCGGTTCGGCGCACTTCTCCGGCCTCCCGGACGCGCAGCAGAACCTGCCCACGGCCGTACGGATCACCGACAGCGGGCTCCGCGCCGTCATGACGACGTGGGGCAACGGTCAGGACCCCGAATTCGTCGTCCTCGACGCAGGCGGCTTCGGCCCGACGCTGACCGTCGACCTCCCCGGCAGCGGGCGAGCGGTCGCCATGGACGCCACCGGCACCCGCTTCGCCGTGGCCCACAAGGACGTCCACGCCCAGAGCTTCGGCGCGTCCGGGGCTGTGAGGTTCGTCGACTCGGGCGAGCGCTCGCTGCAGACCACCTGCACGCCGCGGATCGGCGGAGAGCTCGCCATGGCTGCGCGCCTCCCCGGCGCCACCGGCGGGTTCTTTCTCATGGGCGCGCCCGGCGCGCCGGTCTCCTTCCCCGGCGTCGCGGGAGAGCTGCTCCTCGACCGCCGCAGCCTGCGCGTCATCGCGGCTCCCGTCGACGCGACGGGGCGTATGGATCTCGGCCTGCCGATCGGAGCGGACGCCTCGTTGCTCGGCGTGCGCATGAACGTCCAGGGTGCGTTCCGCACCCCCCAGGGCCTCGCCCTGTCCGAGCGCCTCGAACGCCCCTACGTCCTGCGCTGATCGGCGCGCTCCTCAGGGCGCGACGAAGCGCAGGCAGTAGTTGTCCTCGAAGGCGGGGATGTCGACCTCTCCCTCGAGGACGAACCCCGCCGCCTCGACCTCGGCGCGGAAGACCTCCTGACCCGCGCGCACGTGGCCGAGCAGCCACTCGCGGGTGACGCCCTCGACGCGGTGGAAGTCGACGAAGACGAAGCGCCCGCCGGGCTTCAGCGCGCGTCGGATGGAGCGCAGCATGTCCTCGTGGTACTCGAAGTGGTGGTAGACGTCGCAGAGGAAGACGACGTCCACCGAGTTCTCGGGGAGCTCCGTCGACCTGTCGTTCGACAGCACCACCTCGACCTGATCCAACCCCAGCTCGCGGGCCCGCTCTCGCACGTGAAAGCAGAACCGCGGCGAGATGTCGACCGCGAAGACCCGGCCCTCTGGTCCCACGGCGCTGGCCATGCCCTCGACGAACAGGCCCGTCCCCGTGCCGACGTCCGCGACCCGCGCACCCGGCTCCAGCTCGAGGGCGGCGAGCAGCTCGAGTCGAGCGGCGTACACCTCGCGACTCTCGAGCTCCCACCGATCGACGAAGCCCTGCACGTCCAGGTCCTCGGCGAGGAAGCTGTCGTTGATGCCCTCGGGGACGGGAGTCCGATCCGCCTGGCGCGGCCCGGCGCAAGCGACGAGGGAGAGGGCGAGGCCGAGGATGAGCGTGCGCGGGGTCATGGGCCGATGGTAGCGCTCCGCGAGCGCGGCACTCACTCCTCCTGAGCGGGCGGCTTCCGGAGCCGCCCGCGGAAGGACTCGAGCTCCGCGATGTCGTCCTCGCTGAAGCCGCCGCCGACCCGCGGCAGGTCCTCCGTGGGAGTCGGGTCCTGCGCGTCCACGTCGACCGTCGGCCCGCCGCCGAAGGGGGACGCGGTGTTGCCGCCGAAGCCGCCGGCGCGGGCGCGCTCCCGCATCAGGTGCTCCCAGCCGGCGAAGCGCCCGGCTCCACCGCCCATGGCCTCGGCCTGGTGACGGAGGCGCACGACCCACTTCTCGCGCAGGCCGGCCCAGAGGACGAAGAGCCCGACGATGCCGAGGAAGCACGCTCCACCGAGCGCCGAGAGGACGATCGTCGCCCAGGCGATGACCCCGCCCACGCGTGTCGCCTGGTCGGTGGCCTGCACCCAGTCGCGGCCGCCGCGGCCGAGGAAGGCGCGCAGGAGCCGGCCTCCGTCCATCGGGAACGCGGGCACCAGGTTGAAGAGCCCGAAGCCGAGGTTGATCACCACGAAGTGAGTCGCGAAGCCCCCGAAGCCCTCGCGCATGGGAATCTGGAGTCCCGCGATCGGGAGCACGCCCGTGGGCTCGGAGGATGCGAGGAGCACGATCGGGAGTGCGGCGAGCGCGAGGGCGAGGTTCACCGCCGGGCCGGCCGCAGCGACCCAGGCCTCGACCCGCGGGGACTCCGGCATCTCGCGGATGCGGGCCATGCCGCCGAGGGGCCAGAGGACGATGTCCTCGACCTCGAGGCCGAAGCGCCGCGCGACGAAGGCGTGGCCCAGCTCGTGGAGCAGGAGCAGCACCGTCGAGAGGGCGAGGATCGTGAACGTGATCTCCGCCTTCCCGTTCGCCGCGCCCCAGATGGAAGCCACGGCCAGCAGGTAGCCCAGCATCAGGTTCGCCCGGATCGGGATGCCGGCGATCCGCGCGATGGTGTGGTTCTGGAGCAGGGGACCTGGGCGCGGAGCGCGGTCGAGGGGGGGGGCTGGGCCGGGCGTGCCGGGCCTTCGGTCACGAGGTTAGGCCACGGAGGGGCGGATTCCCACCGGGCCGATCCTCCGCACGAGAGCGGCGCGCGTGACTGGGGCCGCGGGCGACGCCGGGCTACCGTGGAAGCCCGCGCGCGGGGTCTACCCGGCCGCGCGGATTGCCATGGCCGCCGATCGCGAAGGAGACTCGACGCACCCCGGGCCCGCTCGGGGGCGCGGACCCCACGTCTGGGAGATCTCGTCACGGTGGGGGCGCCGCGTCGCGTTCGTGGACCTCGAGGGGGCGGGGCGGAGCGTCGAGCTCGAAGACGGGCTCCTCGCGCATGCGCGGCTGAGCGGCGCGGCGCTCGCCGTCGCACCGTTCGCGGCCGGCGCCGCGGGCCCCGCCGTTCCGGTCTTCACGCTGGCCGTCGGGGAGGCCGTCAAGCGCGGAGTCCCGACGGCGGCCAGGGTCACGGTGGCGGCGCGCGCCCCGCTGCGCTCCGGAGTCACCGAGGCTCAGTGTGGAGGACCCTTCGCCTTCGGTCTCGCCGGGCTGCTCGACGGGCTCATGATCGTCGGCCGGGCGAAGGGACCCGTGCACCTCGTCATCGGGACCGAGGGCGTTCGCGCGCGGCGAGGCACCGCGCGGACGGCGAGTCTGAGCGCGCGGACGCGCGAGGCGCTCGAGCATGGGGGAGCGGCCCTCGTCGTCGGACCCGCGGCGGACGCCGGCCTTCCCTTCGCGAACATCGCCTCGGTCGACGGAGCGGGCACGCCGAGCTTCGTCGGCCGCGGCGGGCTGGGCGCCGCGCTGCGCGCTGCCGGGGTCCTGTCGATCGTGGTCGAGCGAGGCGTCGAGAGCGGCGCGGCGGCGGAGGACCAGCTCGCCGCCGCGCTCGGTCGCTCC
>CBFIJG010000085.1:0-14738 GCA_965662915.1 Planctomycetota bacterium
CGCTCTCGCTGCCCGCCCCCCGCTGACCCGCGAAGACGCCGTCAGGCCCCGTTCCGGCCCACCGAGCCCACCCACTCGCGCGCGATGGCCGCGAGGTCCGGGGAGCTCTCGCTGCTCTCGCCGAAGTAGTGCTGCTCGATCTCGAGGACGGCCGCGTCGAGCCGCTCCCGCGCGGAGCCGTCGATCCGGCCCCCGGCGCGCAGCTCGGTGAGGAGCCCGAGCACGTTCACCGGGGTGAGGTTCTCCGGCAGCTCCGGGCCCGCTTGGCCCTCGTCCTCGTCGTCGCTGTGCAGCGCTCGACCGAGGACCCAGACGATCGCCGCGAGGGCCGGCACGAGCAGCAGCCACCACCACTGGAAGCCCTCGGGGTTGGCGTAGGACTGCTCGAGGTTCACGACGGCCTCGGCCGTCATCAAGTCCGCGTCGTCGTAGCGCTGGTAGACCACCTGCGTGGCCTCGTCCCGCGGCGCCGCGAAGGCGAAGGTCTCGGGGTTCTCGACGCCCTTCCTGGGCGCGAACTCGACCATCCAGATGCGCTCGCTGACCACGCCCTGCTCGTCGTCCGAGAAGCGCGCGACGCTGACGCCCTGATCCTCCATCTTGGAGACCTCGAAGTCGCGCGGGGCGAGCTCGGTGATCACGTCCAGGTCGGGGACGAGCCCCTCGCCCTGGGCTTTGACCTCCATGGCGAGGATCCCTTCCTCCGCGCGGCGCTCGTCGAGGATCTGCGTCAGCTGCAGGTTCTCGACGGGTCGCGCGTCCGCCTCGCCACCGGCGTCGATCGGCAGCACGGGGGAGGAGATGGGCAGGACGACGTATCCCGTGACGTCGTTGAAGTCGAGGTCGATCTTGAGCGGCGGGATGCGGTCGACGTCCGGCTGACGCGCCTTGAGCAGCAGGTAGCAGTAGGACATCCGCCGCCACCCGAACTCGTCGTCGGCCTTCGCGGCAGCGTCCTCACGGTTGAAGGTGACGCTCATCACCTCGAACTGCTCGGAGAGCACGGCGCGCACGGCCTCCTCGAACTTGTCGCGGTAGTTCTCCTGGGGCCGGCCGTAGTTGTAGTAGTAGTTGACCGCGTTGCCCTGGTTCTGGAGGTAGCGGGCGAAGCCCCCTGCCTCGCGACCGATCTCCTTCGTGTAGCGCAGGTCCACGCGCAGGCCGAAGGGCTCGGTGCCGACGTTGCTGGACCCGTCGACCTCGGCCATGAGCTCGATCTCGGTGACGAGGTCGGCGTAGTAGTCGTAGACGCGGCGCGCCGCCTCGGCCTGGGGGTGGTCCCCGACGATCTCGAAGCCGGCGTCCAGGTAGCGGTTCTTGCACGCGGGGTTCACCGCGCTGAGGCGGGTGAAGAGCGTGTTGGCGAACATCGAACGATGCGTCTCGCCCGCCTCGCCGGGGAGGCCCTCGAGCAGCGCCTGGATCTTCGCGATCTCGGAGCGCGCCACCAGGGTCTTCTCCGTCACCGCCTGGATGTCCGAGGCCCCGAGGGACGCGTTGAACCAGGTGATGAGGGGGTCGATCGTGTACTCGTCCGTGCGGAGCTCCTCGATGCCCGAGCAGTAGCTCTTCGCCGCGTTCTCCAGCGTCCCGAGGGCCGCCTTGCGGTTGCCCGAGAAGTCGGAGCCCTTCTGCAGCTCGTTGCGGTAGTTGTTCAGGTCGTGGAGCATCGCTCCGCGGGCGACCTGCAGCTGCCACGCGTCGGGGTGGGCGACGATCGCGCGGCCGAGCAGGGACTGCGCGATCTCGTAGCCGCGCTGGACCTCGGCCTCGATGTCCTTCTTCTTGCGATTGGTCTTGGCCGCCTTCTGCGCCGCCGGAGTCCGCCAGATCGTCGCCAGGTTCCGGCGCATGCGCTGCGCCATCGACGCGAGCGTCGCGGGCTCGAGGGACTCGAGGTCGCCGAAGACCTCCTCGAGGATCTCCACCCGGTAGACCTCCGCCTCGCTGTGGCACTGGGTGAAGCAGCGCATCAGGAGGTCCGAGTCGAGCTCGAGGCCCTCGATCTCGCGGAGCTTGCCGACCCAAAGGGTCAGGTCCTCGAGGTTGCGGTCCTGTCGGCTGCGGGTGAGCGGGATGCCGCTCGCACGCTGGTTGAAGCCGTAGGAGAAGTTGTAGATGGACACCCGGTTCCGCGAGGAGTTGGGGTCGTTCTTCTTGAGCCAGACCTCGAGGAAGGTCCGCGCGAGCTCCTCGGCCTTCTTCGGGTTCGGCCCCGCGAGGTCGGCGATGTACGGATACGCCTTCACCTCCTCGTTCACCTTCAGGTAGAGCTCCGCGATCGTCTGGTCGATCTTCGGGCGCAGGCTCGCCGGCAGGGTCTCGCGCCAGAGACCGTCGGGCCGGACACCCAGCAGGTCGCTGGGTTCCACCGGCTGGACCGTGACGTAGCGGTCATAGCTGTAGCTGTCCTCGTACCAGTAGATGTTCCCGTAGGCGTCGCGACGCGAACGCGCCCCCATGGAGTCCTGCTGGGACTTCTCGAAGGAGTGGGCG
The DNA here is from genome assembly GCA_965662915.1 of Planctomycetota bacterium. Lineage (GTDB taxonomy): Bacteria > Planctomycetota > UBA1135 > UBA1135 > Saltatorellus. The sequence goes on from CBFIJG010000085.1 coordinate 2,497, forward strand.
GCTTCGCGGAGCCAGATGTCGGCCGCGAGGGTCAGGGTCTCCCGCCACTCATCGGCCCGCTCCGGTGCGATCTCCAGCAGCGCGACGATCGCTCCGTGGAGGAGGTCGAGGTCCGCCTTGCGCGCCTCGGTGTTGCGGCTGTTCTTGACCATGTTGGTCGACGCCTCGGCGCCGATGGTCGCGATCACCTCCATGCCGCGGCGCGGCCGCTCGGTGAAGGTGCCCCGCAGCCACGCCTCGCCCTGGGCATCGCGGACACGGCCCGCGAGGTTCACGGCGCGACGCAGGCATTCGGCCTTGATCGACTTGTTGTCCTTCTCGTCCACGACCTCGGGAGCGAGGGCCGCGAGGGTCGCGTCCCAGGCGCTGGCGAGGATCGCCGGGTCCTTCTTCTCGCGGTGCTTCGCCTCGAAGTGGCGCGCGAGCAGGTTGAGCCCCTCGACGTCCGACTTCTCGACGGCGGTCTGCATGGAGGGGAGGAACTCGGCGAGTTCGCGGTTGTAGCCCTGGGCCGTCAGGAGCAGCGCGGCGAGGCGCTTCGAGATGACCCGCTCCTCCTCGGACCTCGCGATCTCCTCACGAAGGCGAACGAGCCAGTCGTCGACGCTGTGCCCCTGGGCGAAGACCCTGCGGACGAGAGGCGCGATCAGCCTGGCCTTCTTCGTGTCGAAGCCGCCGGGCGCGATGCGGATCAGCGCGACGATGTCGTCGAACTCGAAGTGCGGCTGCTCCTGATAGGGCGCGAGGCTGCCGTTCACGGGCTGGGGCGAGCGGGAGATCTTGCCCAGCATGGCCGCGTACTGCGTCTTCGCCATCGCCTTCCCCAGGGAGTCGAGCGTCTCGCCCACCGCGTCCCAGCGGCCCAGGGTCACGTTCCGCCGGAACAGATCCACGTCGCGCTTCACGCGGGCCTGCTTGCGCTTCGCCTTCTCCGACTTCCACTTCGCGAGCGCCTTGTCGTACGCCTTCTTCTCGGCGTCCCAGGCCGCCTTGACCGGCTCGTAGGCCGCGAACTCCTCGTCGTAGGCCTCCTTCGCGGCGCGGTACTCGACCATCGCGGCCTCGTGGGCCCGCACCGCCTCGTCCCACGCGGCCTTCTGGCTCGCGTAGGGGGCGAGGGCCTCCTCCTTGGCCGCCGCGAGCGCGAGAGCGTCGGCGAGGCTCGACACTTTGGCGACGACGTTCTCGGGCGCCACCGGCTCGGTCGTCCCAGCCGGCATGGTGGGTTCCTTCGGTGCCTCGGGCGCCTTGGGCTCGTCCCCGATCTTCGCCGGCTCCTCGGGATCCTGGAGCTCGGGGTCGTCGGCCGACCCGAGCGGCTCGGGCTTCGACCACTCGGCGAGGACCGTCGATGGACGGCGGTCGAGCTGGGCCTGCTGGAAGAGCTGGAGGAACTGAGGGTCGACGGGCTTCGTCTCCTCCTCCTCGGCCGGCGCGCCCGTGGTGAGCCCGGTCGGGCCCACTGGCCCCTCGATGGCCCGCAGATCGCGGGCAGCGCCACGGCTCTGGATCACCGCCCCCTTCATCGCGGTCGGTGCGCCGATCCGGACCATCTTGACCGTCGGCGGACCGGGGCTCTGGGCCGCGAAGGCGGTGGCCGTCAGGAGGAACGAGATGGGGAGCGCGAGGGTTCGGATCATCGTCTGGATCGCGAGCGTGGAGCGAGGTGGGGCGGCCGTGCCGCCGGTTCGGGCGGGCCGGAGCGACCGCCCGTGTCCCCTGGGGGACGGAACGCGCGGGCGAAGGGGAGCCGAGCTGCGCTCTCCTCCGCCCGCGCGCGGTGATTCGTGTTGGGTGAGTCTGGCTCGGAGCTGCGCTCAGGAGCCGCGTCCGTCGGGCGGGCCGTTCATGCTCGCGCCGCGCGCGTCCTGGGGCGTGCTCTTGCTGTTGCTCTTGCTTCTTGCGCGGCCTCGACCGAGGCCTTTGCCGGAACCGTCTCAGGTCCCGTTTCCCTGTCATTGGCTGGGCAGGGGGAGCCCCTGCAGCTCGTCGAGGTCGAGGCGCGCCAGCTTGATGGCGGACTCGAGGCTCGCGAGCATCTCGTCCGCGCGCTGCTCGTCGCCGCGGGCGCGCGCCTGTTCGGCGAGGCGACCGTAGGCCTGGCGCGCGCTCTCGATCTCCGGCTCCCAGTCCGAGCGCTGATAGCCCTCGAGGCGCATGAGCCAGGTGATGTAGAACTTGGTGTTGGCGTGGCCCTCCTTCGCTTCCTCGAGGAGGTCCGCGTAGGAGGCGTCCATCTCCGCGAGCTCGTCGACGAGGGCCTCGAGCTCCTTCTCGGCCTCGATGAGCTTCGAGCCCTCGAGCTTGGCCTTGGCGCTCGACACGCGAATGCGCATGGCGGCGCGCTGGACGTCGCCCGTCTCGAGCTGGGGGAGCGCCGCGAGCGCCGCGTCGTAGTGCTTCGCCGCCAGCGCCCACTCGCCCGCCGTCGCCGCCTTGCGGGCGTCGGCGAGCTCGGCGTCCACGGCGTCGAGCTTGATGCGGTCTTGTCCCGGGCCCTCGTGGTAGGCCCAGGCGCCGACGGGCAGCAAGAGCCAGCCGGCGATGAGGAACGGTCGCATGGGGTTGGTCGCCTCCGCGATGGGGGTGGCAGGTCCCGGCCGCCGCGAGGTCGGCGGCCTGGGCTCTCTATCGGTAGTGAACGGTACGGGCTGGGTTTCGGCTTGGGGAGGATCCAGGCGTTTACGCAGACTTCGCCCGCGCAGGGGCCCCCGGGCTCACCAGGGGACGCGCGGCGGCCCAGCGGCTTCCCAGGAACTGGAGGAGCACCGGCAGGAGGGCCAGGAGGGCCGCGCCGAGGGCGATGGCCAGGAGCGCGTATTCACGGCGCGTGAGCTTCGTCAGGGCGCTGCGCTCGCCGCTGGTGGTCACCGCCGCGAGGACGTCGCTCGCCACGTGGCGCTCGTTCCCGTTGTGGTACGTCCCGCCCAGCCGGAGGGCCATCTGGCGCAGCGCGGAGACGTCCTGCCGGGAGTTGCGGCCGTTGATGAAGCTGCCCTTCGTCGCGTCACCGACTCCGATGACGAGCGCCCCGCCGATCGACGGCGGCAGCTTCGGCATGCCCGTGGGCGGGATCGTGTCCCCGTCGCTGGCCACGACGAGGGTCGTGCTGTTGCGCGGCCACGGCTTGGCGATGCGCACCGCCTCCTCGAGGCCGTCGAACAGACGCGTCTCACCCGACTTGAACGCGAAGTGCATGGGCAGGTCGCTGAGGACGTTCCCCACCACCTCGGCGTCGGTGGTGTCGATCACCACCGGCATCGCCCCGGTGTAGGTCGCCACGACGCTGATCTTGTACTGGCCGATCGCGACGCGGCCGAACATGGAGTTGAGCAGGTCGCGGGCGCGCGCGGTGCGCTGCTGGGTCTTGTCCGGGCCGGCGTCCGAGAGGCGCATGGAGGGCGAGACGTCGAGGACCAGCACGAGGTGCTTCCAGTCCTCCGGCCCCTTCTCCGTGATGCGGTGCTTCTTCGGAGCGACGTCCCACATCAGGGTCGCGAGTCCCCACGCCAGCGCCCCTGCCCCCACCGTTCGAAGGAGCGGCACCAACGACGTCCAGGCCGCGGGTCGACCCGTGGGGCCGAAAGCCAGGCGGCGCACACGCCGGATGCGGAGCTGATGGAGCAGCTCGGCGAAGAGGGCCAGGACCGCGGCGGCCGCGGTGATGACGACTGTGGTGACGCTCATCTCCTCACCAGGGCGTCACGCGCAGGAAGAAGCCGAGCAGGGCGAAGGCCCCGAGGAGACCGAGGCCGATCCACGCCCAGGGGCGGAAGTCGTCGAGCTCCTCGCCCGCGACCTTCTCGATCCTCGCGACCTGCATCTCGTCGATCCGGCGGAAGACCGTGTCCAGCGCGGTCGGATCGCCCGCCTCGAAGACCTCGCCCCCGGAGAGGGTCGAGATGTTCACCACCTGACCGGGAACCTCGCCGCTGGCGACATGAATGCCGTAGAGGGCGATCCCGTCCTTCCGCAGGAGCTCCGCGATCCGCATGTCCTCCCCGCCCGACAGGTCCGAGCTGTAGCCGTCGGAGATGAGGATGATCATCTTGTCGCCATCCTCGCGCTCGTTGAGCTGCTTGCGGCAGGCGAGCAGCGCCTTGCCGATGGAGGTCCCGCCGAACCAGGGGGGCAGGGCACCCCGCTTGGGGTCCATGAAGGGTGGAGCGCAGCGGAAGGCCGAGGTGTCCGTGGTGAGCGGGACCCAGTGCAGCACGGCGTTGCCGAAGAAGCTCAGGGCGAAGGCGTCCCCCTCGCGGTAGTCGAGGAAGTCGTTGATCGACGACATCGCCGCGTCGTACCGGGAGCCCTCACCGAAGGAGGCCGTCATGGATCCCGACACGTCGATGCAGAACTGGATGTTCGTCATGCGCCGCTTGGTCTTCGGCGCGCCGATCTTCTGCGGGCCGGCCAGCATGATGATCGCCACCGCGAGAAGCAGCGCGGGCAGGGACTCTGCCAGCTTGAGCGAGGCGCCGAGGACGGCGCCGCGAGCCTTGCGGCCCTCCCCCACCACATCGTCGAAGGGCATCGCGATGCGGCCGCCCCGGCGAGTCCAGACCCAGCCGAGCAGCGCGATCGGCGCGATCAGCGCCACGAGGTAGACGGGCTGTCCGAAGCTGAAGCTGAGGCTCAAGCGCCACCTCCATCGCCGAAGGCGGGGGCGGCGGCGAAGGGCGCGAGCAATTCCGTCACCTCGGCGTCGGTGAGCTCCTCGTGACGTGGGCTGTGGAACCACAGCTCGAGGCGCTGGAGCAGGGGGCCCGCCTCCGCGTCGGCGCGCAGCGCGACCATCGCCTCCGCGGCGCTCGCGTCCGAGAGACCCCGCTTCTCGCGCCAGTGCGCGAGCACGAGGCGCTCGAGCTCCGCCCGCTCGGGCCCGTCCAGCTCACCGCGACCGGCGCGCTCGACGAGGGGGCGCAGGCGCTCGGCCAGGGTCCTGGGGCCGCGCTCGTGCTCGATCCGCGCCGCGCGGCGCCGGCCGCGCCCGAGGAAGATCAGGCTCACGAGCCCCACCCCCCACAGGACGGCGAGGCCCATCATCAGGTTGGTGTACCCGCCGACGCGGCCCGGGTGCGGGACGGTGGGATCGACGGGGAAGGGCACGTCCTCGTCGGTGACCGCGTCGACCAGGATCCGGATCTCGGGGACCTCGTCGCCGAGGGGCGTCCCGTCGACTCGCTCGAGGTGGTCGCGCAGGTCGAGGACGCCCTCTACGAGCGGTGTCACCTCGAGGTTGTAGCGGTGGTCCGTGCCGTGGGCGAAGACGTTCTCGATCCGCACGATCACGTCCGCGCGGCCGGCGTCCTTCACCGGCGTGGCCCGGACCTCGGCGCCGGGGATGACGAATTCGACGAGGTCGACGCTCATCCCGACCGTGGTCTCCGCGGCGGCGGCCGTCTCGTCGGCGCCGGGGGTGAACAGCTCGATCGTGACGCCGTCGTCATCTCCCTGTGCGGGCAGGGAGGGCGCGGCCAGGAGGAGCAGGGCGGCGAGCATCATCGGCCTCCGGCGAGGACGGCGCGGTCCTTGAGGAACATGCGCAGGTTCTGAGCGAAGGGCTCGGCGGTGGAGATCAGCAGATGGTCGATGCCGCCGCGTCGGAGCGCTCTCCCCGTGGCCTCGGGATCCACGTGGACGCGGCGACCATGGGTGACGAACTCCCGCCCCGACTCGGCCTCCGCCGCGCGCATGAAGCCGGCCCCCGCGACGCCCTCCTCGGCGGGATCCTTCAGCTGGAGCGCGACGACGTCGTGCACCTGAGCCATCAGCTTGAGCGCGTCGACCGCGCCCGACTCGTGGAAGTCGGAGAGGACGAACACGAGGGCGCGATTCTGAAGGCGCGCGTTCAGCTCCGTGATGCGGCGCGCGAGCGTCGTGCGCTCGCCCACCCGGAAACGGCGTAGCTTCACGAGCCACTGCATGACCTCGTCCTTGGAGAGGCTCGGGTTCACGCGGAGCTCGCGTTGGCCGGTGCCGAGCAGCCCCACCGGACTGACCCGGTCGAGGCAAGCGAAGGCGATGCCGCCGGCGATCTGCGCCGCGACCATGTACTTGGAGCGCTCGATCGAGGCGTAGGTCATCGACGCGGAGGTGTCGAAGAGGATCCACGCGGGCATGCGCTTGGGCGCCTCGTACTCCTTGATGTGCACCTCGCCGGTGCGCGCGGTGACGCGCCAGTCGATGCTCTTGACTGGATCGCCCGGGACGTAGGGCCGCGACTGGACGTACTCGAGACCCGAGCCGAGGAAGCGCGAACGGTCGGTGCCGTGGCTCAGGGTGTCGGCGAGCCGGCGCACGGCGATGAAATAGCGCCGCGTGTCGAGCGGATCGACCGGCTGGAGCAGGCCCTCGGGGAGCTGCTCCACCTCGTTGCGTGCGACGGACACTTGTGGACCCGGGGTCAGGCGCGGCCGAGCTCGCCGAGCATCTCCTCGAGGATCACGCCGGTGTCGCGTCCCTCCGCGAGGGCCTCGTAGGAGGCGCGGATGCGGTGGAGCAGGACGTCCTCGGCGAGGGCGTACAGGTCCTCGGGCACGACGTAGTCGCGGCCGTGGATGAGCGCTCGCGCGCGCGATGCTTTGACGAGCGCGATGCCAGCGCGCGGCGAGGCGCCGAGATCGAGCTCGGGGTGCTTGCGCGTCCGGTCGACGATCTCCATCACGTGCTCGATGAAGGTCTCGGACACGTGGACCTTCGCAACGTCCTCCATGGCGCGAGCGAGCTCCTCGCGCCCGCCGACGGCGCCCTGGTCGACCATGTCGAATTCGGTCTTCACCATCGCGCCGCCGCTCTCGTCGCGCTTGAGCCCCAGCTTCGCGTTGCGCCGGAGCACCTCCTTCTCGTCCTCGGGCTCCAGGTATTTCAGCCGGTGCAGCAGCATGAAGCGGTCGAGCTGCGCCTCGGGCAGCTCGAAGGTGCCCGCCTGCTCGACCGGGTTCTGGGTCGCGATGACCAGGAACGGAACCGGCAGGCCGTAGTTGTCGTTGCCGATCGTGATGCGCCGCTCCTGCATGGCCTCGAGCAGCGCGCTCTGGACCTTCGGCGCGGCGCGGTTGATCTCGTCCGCGAGCAGGAGGTTGGTGAAGATCGGGCCCTTGTGGGTCCGGAAGGTTTGATCGCGCTGGTCGAGGATCTCGGAGCCGAGGATGTCCGAGGGCAACAGATCGATCGTGAACTGGATCCGCGCGAAGTCGAGGTCGACGGTCTTGCTGACGGCCGCCACGAGAAGCGTCTTCGCAAGCCCGGGGACGCCCTCGAGGAGGAGGTGGCCGCCGGTCAGGAGGGCGATGAGGATCCGCTCGACGACGACATCCTGGCCCACGACGACCTGGCCGACCCGCTCCTTGATCGCGCTCAGAAAGGCGGAGGTCTCGTCGAACTGGGGAGCGGGGGGGCGAGCGATCGTGGTCATCAGGGAAGCTACTGCGGCAGGGAAGGAGAGTCCGTCATGGAGTTATACGCCGCGACCCGCTGGTCACTTCCCCGGTCGCACGATCAGGCCGATCCGGGCGCCTGAAGACCTGAAACGCTCCGCTTTTCAGGCCATCAGCGACTCGAAGCCAGCGCGTTCGGCGCTCCGGGCCGCCTGTGGCCAAGCGGCCGCGATGGGGCCCGAACCCGTGCCCGACGCGGAGAGTTCCGGGCTCCTACAGCGCTCTCGACGGGCCACTTACATCGATTCCGCCGGTCGCGGAGGAGGACATCTGCCCTCCTGCCGACGACTCGAGCAATCGCGTCCAACGACCGCAACCACCCGGCGTAGGACACTGGTCTTCACCTGCCCCCGATCCATATGAAGCTGATCCTCTCCACCCTCGCCCTCGGCACCGCGGCCGCCTCCCCGTTCGTCCAGCACGAAGGCCCGACCCGGGTCGAGTCCGCCGCCGAACCCACCAGCCTCGTCACGGTCGCGCTCGAGTCCGACGCCACCCCCGCGGCCCCGGGCGACGAGGAGCTGAAGAGAACGGCGGCCGAGCTGGAGGCTCAGCTCGCGGATCTGCGCGCCGAGCTCGAGGGCATGCGCGCGCGCCTCGCCGGGGAAGAGACGTCCGGCCGGAGGAGGGTCGACGCGGAGCGAGCGACCGGGACGCGAGCGCGTCGCCCCGTGGCGCGTGACCGCGAGGAGGAAGCGCGGCGGCGAGCCATCGTCAGGCGCACCCGCGCTGTCAACGACGAGGCGTTGCGCGAGGTGGCCGAGGCGGAGCGCCGCGGCGTGATTGTGCGCGTCCTCGAGAACGCGGAGGGTCGCCAGGGTTCGACCATGGTGCCCGAGGGTGACGGCCAACGCGTCATCCAGCTCGACGGCGACCACGACTTCAACGAGACCCTGGAGCTCCACGACGACGGTGACCTCGCCGAGCGGATCGCAGAGCTGCACGGTGCCGCGGAGACGGCCTGGGCCATCGCGGTCGATCGCGGCGAGCCCCGGAAGGTCGTCACCCGACGCTGGCGTTTTGCCCCGCGATCCGAGGGGCCCGGCGAGGAGCACGAGCTCCACGTCCTGCGCGGCCCGGGTGGCCCTCCCCAAACGGAGCAGGGGGTCCTCTGGCACGGCTCCGGCGGGCAGACCATCCACATCACCGTCGAGAAGGGCGACCTGCACATCAGCGCCGATGGCGTGCGCTCCCGGGCTGGCGAAGCTGACCCGAGCCACAGGAATCCTCGCCGCGCTTCCAGGGCTCGCGAGAACAAGAAGAACGCGGAGGCCCGGGCACGGCGAATCGAGCGCAAGAAGCAAGACCCACCGGGCAAGACCAGGAAGAAGACGAGAGCGCTGAAGAAGAAGGCGGCCCCGAAGAAGGCCAGGAGGAAGAGCGGCGTCTCGAAGAAGGGAAAGAAGGAAGCGCCCAGGAAAGCGAGGGAACGTAGGGGCGAACCGAAGACTACGAAGGAGAAGAACGGCGCCTTGAAGAAGGCCAAGGGGAAGAACGGCGCTTCCAAGAAGGGGAAGAAGGAAGCGCCGAGGAAGGCGAAGGAGAGGAAGGACGGATCGAAGAAACCGAAGGGGAAGAAGACCAAGGAGCGGTTCAGCCTCCTCGGAGCCGGTGACGCCGAGGTCCTCCTCGCGAAGCCCGAGATCCACGGGACGATCGTCCACGGCTTCTCCGGCGCGCGCGCCGTGGCCTCCCTGCCTCCCGCGCCGAGCAGCAGCGCTCGATGATCCCCTGGGCCGGCACCGTCCCCGGAGGCCCGCCCCGCGCGTGACGCGGGGCGGGCCTCCTCCGTTGTGGTCGCCTCGAGACCCGCCGCCGCGCCCGCCGCCGGTATCCTGTTCGCCCGATTCCCCGGAGATGGCCGCCGCGCGCTGCGCGGCCCCGGAGACCTTCCCAGCGAGGCCCGCCCGATGACGACCACCCAGAGCTCTCCCCGTCCCTCCCTCGACGATCTGCGGCCCCACTTCGGCAAGTGGGAGGTCATCGGGGACCTGATCGACCAGTCGATCGATCTGATGCTCAACATCCGTCAGAGCGGTCACCCCGGCGGATCACGCTCCAAGGTCCCCTTCATGGTCGCGACGACCCTCGGGGCCGGCATGCGCTGGGACGTGCGCAAGCCCGACAGCCCCTTCGGCGATCGCTACGTGCTCGTCGCGGGCCACTGCAACCCGGGCACCTACGCGATGCTCGCCGTCTACAACGAGGCGCTGCGGATCATGCACGAGCGCACGGGTGACGCGAAGTACCTCGTGCCCCACGCCGAGGAGCGCATGCTCACCTGGGAGGACCTCCTCTGGCTCCGCCACAACAAGGAGCTCCCGGGCCACGCGGAGATGGAGGGCAAGACGCTCTTCTTCAAGTTCAACACCGGGCCCAGCGGCCACGGCGCGCCGGCCGCCCTGGGCGAGGCCATGGCGCTGAAGCACGCCTGCGCGGACACGAAGGTCTTCGCGGTCGAGGGCGAGGGCGGCCACACCGCGGGCTGCCATCACGAGGTGAAGAACTCGGCCTACGGCCTGGGCCTCGACAACCTCGTCTACCTCCTCGACTGGAACGACCACGGCATCGACTCCTTCGCGAACTCCGAGGTCGCGGCCGGCACCCCCACCGATTGGTTCGCGCCCTACGGGTGGCGCGTCGCCGGCGCAGAGGACGGCCACGACTACGAGCAGGTCACCAAGGCGCTGCTCGACATCGTGCACCCCGAGGACACCGAGGGCCGCCCCGGCTGCGTCTGGTTCAAGACCCGCAAGGGCCGCGGCTACGGCGTCTTCGACGCTGCCTCGCACGGCAAGTCCCACGGCCGCAACTCGGAGATGTTCTGGGCCTGCCGTGAGGAGTTCGCGACCAAGTACGGCGTGACCTTCGAAGGCCACGGTGACACGACCGACACCGGCGAGGACGGCTGCCGCGAGCAGTCGAAGTCCTGGTTCCAGACCGTCTTCAGCGTCCTGCGCGACACCGAGGGACTCGCCGAGTACCTCGCCGACACCCTCGTCGGCCTGGGCGAGTCGATCCCTGCGAAGCCCGAGGGCCTCACGCTCGACGCCGCCCGGAACATGCACGAGGACCGCGGCTGGCTCGACGAGCTGCCGGCCGAGCTCTTCCTCGAGCCGGGCGTGAAGGCCGCCAACAAGGACGGCTTCGCGAAGTTCGGCGCCTGGGTCAACAGCCTCGCCAAGGAGCGCATGGGCCGCCCGCTGGTCCTCGCGTGCTCCGCCGACCTCGCGGACTCGACCGCCATCTCCGGCTTCGCCAAGAACTTCGGGGACAAGCAGAACTTCGGCTGGTACGAGCGCTCCTCGAACACGCAGGGCGCGCTCCTCCCCCAGCAGATCACCGAGTTCACCAACGCCGGTCTCATGGTCGGCGCGGCCACCGTGAACATGAGCGACGCTCCGATGGAGCAGTTCATGGGCTACTGGGGCGCGTGCTCCACGTACGGCAGCTTCAGCTATCTGAAGTACGGGATGATGCGCCTGTTCAGCCAGCTGGCGCAGGACTGCGAGCTGAAGGTGGGCAAGGTCATCTGGGTCGCGGGCCACTCCGGCCCGGAGACCGCCGAGGACAGTCGCACGCACTTCGGCATCTTCTCCCCGGTCGTGACCCAGCTCTTCCCCGAGGGCCACGTCATCAACCTGCGGCCCTGGGAGCACAACGAGGTGGCGCCGGCTCTCGCGGCCGCCCTCAAGACGGACGTCCCGATCATCGCGCTGCACCTGACACGCCCCGGCGTCGTCATCCCCGACCGTGGGGCCCTCGGCATCCCCGGCCACATGGAGGCCGCCAAGGGCGCCTACGTGCTCCGCGACCACGACACGACGCGCCCCAAGGCCGGCACCGTCATCGTCGAGGGCACCTCGACCATGGAGTCGGTCATCGAACTCCTGCCGCGCTTCCGGGACGGCTCCGCACCGAACGTGAAGATCGTCGCGACCTCCAGCTACGAGCTCTTCATGCGCCAGTCCAAGGAGTACCGCGACTCGGTCCTGCACAAGAGCGACTGGCTCGACTCGACGGTGATCTCCAACGGCTCGCGGATCGGCATGCACCCCTGGCTCTCCAGCAAGGTGGCCGAGCAGTACGCGATGACCTCCGACCACGACGACCGCTGGCGCACGGGCGGCTCGGTGGCCGAGGTGAAGGTCGAGGCCAGGATCGACGCGGAGAGCCTCTTCGCTGGGATCACCCGCTTCGCGAACGACCGCGAGGAGCGCCTCGGGCGCCTGAGCTACACCGGCGAGTGAGCCTGCTCGCCCCGCGTCCCCGGGCCGCGCGTCCGGAGTCCCGGGCGCGCGGCGCGCCCACTTCCGGGGACGAGGAGTCAGCGGCCGCGCGAGTCCGGCCCCCCACCCGCGGCGAAGACGCCATGGACATGCAGAGCGGAGCGACGACCGAAGGCGCCGGAGAGGTGACCCAGACCGAGGGTGCCGTCGAGGCCACCTGGATGGAGCAGGCGGACGTCGCCGAGGGGCCGCCTCCCGCCGACCAGGGCGCGCTCGTGCTGGCCAACGGGATCGTCGTGATCGCCGCGGTCGCGGGCCTGCTCGAGGTGATCCAGCGCCTGCGTGGGAGCCGCGCCTGGCCCGTCCCGCTCGTGATCTACTCGACGCTGCTGCCGATCACTCTGTTCTTCCTGCTGGGCGCGCGGGCCGTCGGCGCCGACCTGAGCCTCCTCCACGTCGGCGCGGTCCTCGCCCCCGCGCCCCTGATCCTCCTGCTCGGCCGGCGGCGAGCCGCCGCCTGAGGGGCCCGGCTCCGGCGAGCCGAGAGCCCCCCGAGAAGCCGAGCGCCCGGCCCGGG
>CBFIJG010000086.1:0-14694 GCA_965662915.1 Planctomycetota bacterium
AGCTCGGCGGCGACGGCGCGGAGCCCTTCGGCGGTCCGCACGGCGCCCGGGTCGAGCGTCGGGTCGACGCCGAGGGCGAGCTCCAGGCGCACCCCCAGCTCCCCCATCCACGCGTCGTGACGGCGCAGCTCGGCGACGTCCCGCTCCGCGGCCGTGACGAAGGCCTTCACGGACGCGAACCCGGCACCGCGCGCCAGATCGGGGGCACCGATCCGCTGGTGGATGGACCGCAGGAGCCCGTCCCGCTCGTCGAGGCTCCGAGCGAGCCTCGATCGCTCTTCGTCAGCCGCCTCGATGGCGAGGCGCACCCGGTCGAAGGCGTCGATCGAGGCCTCGCCCTCCCCGGTGAAGCGCTCCTCCGCGAGGGTCAGGGCTCCCAGCGAGCCGGCGACCTCTCGGCCGCGCGAGGCCTCCTCAAGACGCATGTCGCCGCGGAGGCTCCGGAGCTCCGAGAGGGAGGCGTCCAGCTCCTCGAGCGCGCGCGTTGTGGCCATCGCGCGATCCCGGGCCTCGCCGCCGCGGGCGACCACACGCTCCAACAGCGCGGCCTCCGAGTCGTCGAGGCCGAAGGCGCGCCGCAGGCGCCCGATGCCGGCCTGAGCGAGGCCGAAGAGCTCGGCGTGGGAGAGCGCGCGCAGCTCTTCGAGCCGACCGGCGACGTCACCGGTCGCGCCGTGGTTCGTGGGCGTGCCCTGGACCTCCGCTGCGAGCTGGTCGTAGGTGTCCAGCCACTCCCGGGCCTCGTCGTCCACGGACTTGACCGACTGCGACGCCGCGTCGGCGCCGCAAGAGAGCGACCCGAGGGAGCTCTCCTCACCCGTGAGTCCGCGGAGGGCGTCCACGAGCTCGCTCGCGTCGATCGCCTCGACGAGCTGCCCCGCGGTCTCCGGCAGGCCTTCGACCACGCCAGGCGTCCGCGCGGCGATCACGGGAACGCCTGCGGCGAGAGCCACCTGGCACGCGGTCGGCATGACCTCGCCCCAGCGCTGTGTCACCACGATCACGTCGGCGGACTCCACGGCACCGCGCACGTCGGCGGGCCCCCGGGTCCAGCGGGTCTCCACCTCGAGATCCTGGGCCCTGCGCGCCACCTCCGCATCGCGATCGGGGTCGCTGCACTCGAGCACGAGGAGCGGCCGAAGGGGAAGCAGGTCGTCAGCGACCGCGGTGAGAGCGTCGAGGAGAAGGTCGATGCCGCCTTCCCGCGACGTGTCCCCCATCGCCACCAGCCGCGGCTCCGCGGCGGCCTCGCGAGGGGCGTCGGGCGCGCGGAAGAGAGCCGTGTCGACCCCGGCCGCGCGGAAGGTGAACGCGCGTCCCACGGACGCGGAGAGGTTCTTCGCGAGCAGGCGCGTCGTCGCGAAGCGCCGGTCCACGGCGGAGAGCGCCGCGCGCTTGGCGGCGCGCCGCTGCTCGACGCTCTCCGAGGCCTCACGCAGCCGCGCGACGTCTCCGGAGTCGGTCAGGGGCTCCCCGAGCAGGTGCTGGACCCGCTCCGCAGCGGCGGCGTCCATGGAGGCGAGGTCCAGCGGACCGGCCCCGAACTCCTCTTCGACCAGGAGAGCACGGGCCTCCGCCTCGGCGTCCCCCAGCTCGAAGGGGGTCATATCCGGCAGGAGGAGCGACGCGCGGTCGTGCGCCGGCCAGGTGTCGGCGGCGCAGTAGACCGTCCGGATCCCGCGGGAGCGCGCCTCCTCGACGAGCGCGGTCCCGAACACGTCGAGCCGCTCGAAGTGCACGACCTCGGGGCGCTCGCGGTCCAGGAACGCGCCGAAGCCCTCGGCCATCCGGAGCTCGAGATCGAGGGGCGTGACGTCGGGGCCCATCGCCGGGAGCGAGACCGTCGTGACGCCGAAGGTCGCGTCCGCGGAGACGTGATCCCCCACCTGGATCCGGCGCTGTGCGAAGGGTGCGAGCCCGGCCTCCGGGCCGGAGCCGCAGAACACCTCCACGGACGCCCCGGCCCGCGCCAGAGCGGGCGCGAGGGAGCGGGCCTGGGAGCCGAGATCGAAAGGCGCTCGGATACGAAAGCGAGCGGTGACGAGTGCGACGCGCATGGGCGCGACTATAGGGCCCTGGCCACGCCGGATGCACGCGCGAAGACCCCGCAGAAAAGGCCGAGATCAGCGTTGAATCGCGCCTTTGCCGCGACTTCTCGGAGTCGCGCGAAGCGCTCAGAGCATGAAGGCGCCGCCGTTCATGTCCAGGGTCTGTCCGGTGATGCCGCGCGCGTCGGCGCTGACGAGCCACGCGACCATTCCGGCGATCTCCTCGGGCTGTCCCATGCGCCCCAGGGGGACTTCCTGCATCGCCAGCGCGTGGGCCTCGTCGCGCGTGATGCCCATGCCCGCAGCCATGCCGTCGAGGCCTTCCCAGGCCATGTCGGTCTCGACCCAGCCGGGGGCCACGGCGTTGACCTGGATGTCCCGCGGCGCGAGCTCGGCCGCGAGCGCCCGGCAGAGGCCGGTGACCCCGGCCTTGGACGCGCAGTAGCCGGAGTAGCCCATCACGCCGATTCTGGCGAGGATCGAGGCCACCGCGATCAGGTGCCTCGGGACCCCGCCGTCCTCGGCGAGGTGATCGAGGGCCCCCCGGAAGGTGTGATAGGTGCCGGCGAGGTTGGTGGCGACGAGATCGTCGAAGCGATCGGGCTGGTCGTCGGGCTGGAAGCCCGGACCGTTGGGCCCGCCGACGCCCGCGTTCGCGATGACGACATGGATCGGCCCGTGGGCGGCCGCCGCGGCTGCCATCAGCGCGCGCGTCGCGTCCGCGTCGCGGACGTCGCAGGGCAGGATCGCGAAGGTCCCCGTCGCGCCCGCCGCCGTCTCCTCCAGCGCCGACACGCGGCGGCCCACCAGGGAGACGCAGGCGCCCTCGCTCGCGAGCCGGTGGGCGATGGCGCGACCGATGCCGCTGCCGGCGCCGGTCACGACGGCGTGCCGCCCATCGAGGCGGCCCGCGGTGGAAGCCGCGCTCACGAGGCCGACTCGACCGGGGCCTCGTGGGCCTGGTTCTCGAGCCAGCGCTCCGCGTCGATGGCGGCCATGCAGCCCGTGCCGGCCGCCGTGATGGCCTGGCGGTAGACGTGGTCCATCAGATCGCCGCACGCGAACACGCCCTCGATCGAGGTGTAGGTGCCACCGTCCTTGACGACGACGTAGCCGTTCTCATCGGTCTCGAGCTGGTCCTTGAAGTAGTGGGAGTTCGGGACGTGCCCGATGGCGACGAAAACGCCCTCGGTGGCCATCTCGGTCACCTCACCGGTGTTCGTGTCCTCGAGCTCGACGGCCCGCACCTTCCCGTCGTCGCCGGCGAGGATGTCCTTCACCTGCTTGTTGAGGGCCCACTCGATCTTCTCGTTCGCGCGCGCGCGGTCGATCATGATCTGCGACGCGCGGAACTCCTCTCGCCGGTGCACGATCGTCACCTTCGAGGCGAAACGCGTCAGGTAGTTGGCCTCCTCCATCGCGGAGTCCCCGCCGCCGACCACGATGATCTCCTTGTCGGGGAAGAAGGCTCCGTCACAGGTCGCGCACGCCGACACCCCGTGCCCCATCAGCTTCGACTCGTTCTCGAGACCGAGCAGGCGCGCGGAGGCGCCGGTGGAGAGGATGATCGCGTTGGCCTTGTACTCGCCGAAGTCGCTCTTGAGCGTGAAGGGGCGCTCGGAGAAGTCGAAGCTATTGATCTCCTCGAACTTGATCTCCGTCCCGAAGCGCTCCGCCTGGTCCTTGAACTCCTCCATCATCTCCGGGCCCATGATCCCCTTCGGATAGCCCGGGAAGTTCTCGACGTCGGTGGTGATCGTCAGCTGGCCGCCGGGCTGCATGCCCTGGAACAGGACGGGCTTGAGGTTCGCCCGGGCAGCGTAGATGGCAGCGGTGTAGCCGGCGGGGCCGGAACCAACGATGATGACGTCGTGAACTTCGGACATGTTGACGGTGAGGAGCGCGGGCGCGGAGCGCGCAGGCAAGCTGCGGGGGGGACGAGTGTAGGCCCATGCATTCGGCGTACAACCCGGACCGGGTCCAGCCGACCGCAGGGAAATCGCTGCCATAGCCGGACCGAATCGGCCTGCGCGGCCTCCGGGGTGGTGCGCTGATGGGCTCCACGGACGGCAGCGACTGGGTTCCCGCCTGGGCCGAGGCCCTCGACGAGCTGGGCTCGAGGATCCGCGACGCGGTCCGCGCCGCGCTCGCGCAGGCCTACGCCGGGGAGGGCCGCGGCGGCGATCTCGCTGCCGCCGTCGGCGTCGGCGCAGGCGACGTGACCTTCGGGATCGACGCGGTCGCGGAGGCGGAGGTGACTCGCTGGCTCGAGGAGGAGGCGGCGCTGCGGCCGCTGTCGCTGCTCACCGAGGACGCGGGCTGGCGCCATCGCGCGCCGGCTCAAGGGGGCGGGAGCGAGGAGGTGGCCGACTTCGACCACGGCGGTCCGCGTCTCGTGCTCGATCCGATCGACGGGACGCGGCCGCTGATGCACGACCTGCGCGCAGCCTGGGTCGTGCTCGGGGGCGCGGGCCCGGGCGCGGGCGCGCCGGTCCTCTCGGACCTCGAC
The DNA here is from genome assembly GCA_965662915.1 of Planctomycetota bacterium. GTDB lineage: Bacteria > Planctomycetota > UBA1135 > UBA1135 > Saltatorellus. Next base: position 4,558 of record CBFIJG010000086.1, read on the forward strand.
TTCGGCCTCCTGACCGAGATCCCCGACACGCGCGGGCGTCGCGGCCGCGTACTCACCGCGGCACGCGGACGTGGCGCCCGCATCCACGAGATCGACCTCGCCTCCGGCACCGCAGCCGCGGACCGCGAGCTCCGCGCCGACGACGACCCGCGGCTGGATCGGGGGCACTTCCCCTTCTTCGGCTTCACGCCTGCCGGCCGCGCGGCCGCCCAGGCGCTCTCGCGCGACGTGTTCGACGCGCTCGAGGGCGTCGATCCGCTCACCGTTCTGGACGACCAGCTCTGCTCGAACGGCGGCCAGTTCGCGCTGCTCGCCTGCGGGACCTACCGGGCCGTCGTCGACGCCCGCGTGACGCTGAACGAGATCCACGGCATGGACGTCCAGACGGCCAAGCCCTACGACCTCGCCGGCGGGATCGTCGTGGCCCGCGAGGCGGGGTGCGTGGTGGAGCGTCCGGACGGCGCACCGCTCGACATGCCGATCGACGCGACCACGCCCGTCGAGTTCGCGGCCTATCACAACGGCGCGACCCGCGCCGGGATGGCGCCAGGCCTCGCGCGAGCGTTCGCCTCGCCGGACGGCTGACCCGCGCTCAGCCCGGCGGAGGGACGCGGCTCACGTCGTGGCGCGCCAGCGCCCAGGCCCCGAAGGCCAGCAGAGCGCAGAGCCCCACCGCGCTGACCCCGGCGCCCCACGCGATCACCAGCGTCAGGAGGAGGGGCTCGCTCCAGCCGCTCGCGCCCCCCCACTCCGTGATGAACCAGCCCCCGCCGAGGACGGTGATCAGCAGCGATCCGAAGAGCACACCGCGCAGGATCACGAGCAGGAACGTCCTGCCCGCGTGCTGGATCGCGCTGCCCTGGCCGGGAACGTAGCGGACCGGGAAGAGCAGGAAGACCGCGTTGTCCACCGCGATCCAGGCGAAGGCCATGGGCGGCACCGCCGCGAGGACGGCGAGGTGGCCCGGGTCCCACGCGCCGAGGATCGAGGAGCGCGCGAGAGTGATGATCGCGGCCACCACAGAGGTCACGAGCGTCCCCGGGACGAGGCTCGCCGCGAACAGCTTCACGGGCGAGATCGGCCACGCCTTGAGCACCTCCATCCGGTCGAGGTCCGCCCGCAGGTCGATCCGCAGGCCACTGGCGAGATACACGACCACGAGCATCGCGAGCACCGCGGTCTCCTCGACGCTGTCGTCGAACACCCGCGTACCGAGGACGACTCCACCGACCGCCACGGCCCCCGCGACGACCAGCGAGCCCCGCGCCTGGCGCAGCAGCCGCGCCATCCGCAGCCACACGATCGCACCGGCCGGGCCGCGGCCCATGAGCCACGGCACGGGGCGCGCTGCTGCGGTGCGCTCCCCCTGGAACGCCGCCACGCTTCCCTGGCCCCGACGAACGCGCGCGAGCCGCCGCTCGAGGTCGAGCGAGGTGCGGAGCGAGGCCTCCCGGAAGTCCACCGGGAGCCGCGCGACAGCCTCGAAGAGCAGGACAAGGAGCCCAGCGATCGCGCCGAGCCACGGCAGCGCTGCCGGCAAGCTGGGCGCGGTGAGAGCTCTCGCCCAGGGTTCGAGCGGCGCGGTCACGACGCGCAGAACGGGGTGCTCGGCGGCCGCCGCGAGGCGCTCGCCGACCCCGGGCGGCGGGTCGTACTCGCGGAGCGCCGACCCTTCGTTGCCATCGAGGACCTGCTCGATCACCGCGCGCCGCTGGAGCTTCTTCTCACTCAGGAGTCCCGGCCCGAAGGCGAGCGTCATGAGCAGCCCCATCAACCCGAGAGCACCCACGAGCCTGAGAACGCCGCCCGGAACGCGCTCCAGGAGGCGATGGAGTGGCCCGGAGGTCCGGGCGGCGACGAGGGAGAGGCCCTGACCGAAGACCGTCGTCGCGGGAAGCGTCAGGGCGATCGCAGCGATCGCCGCGGCCGGAGACTCGAAGCGTGGCGCAAGCGCCAGCCCCAGGAGCGCCAGGAACGGCAGCGACATGGTGATCGAGCCGAGCATCCGATAGCGCACGATCCACGCCCGCGCGACCGGGCCGGCGAGCAGCCGCTCCAGCTCGGAGCGCGGCACGTAGACACCGCGGAACGAGAGGCTGCTGAACGCGACGAAGATCAGGTACACACAGAGCCCGGCGCGCGTCGCGTCGATCGTCGGCGGTGAGGCCGAGCGGTCGAGCATCGAGCTGCGCATGACGAGCGACGCGATCCACAGGGCGAAGAGCGCGACGCCGGCGAGGGTCGTCAGCGCGCCGAGCGGGGTGCGCGCGCGGCGCGCGACGACGCGAGCGCGGCCCACGAGCTTCATCCGCCAGAGCAGCGGCAGCGCGTCCGCGCCCGTCCGTCCGGAACGCGCGGCGCTCATGGACCGGGCGGCGTGTCCGGCGGCGGCGCCTCGCCTCCGGAGGTCACCGCGAAGAAGACATCCTCGAGGGAGGCGCCCTCGGCCGCGCTGCGCGCCTCCTGGAGCGTCCCGTCGAAGCGCACTCTCCCGCGATCGAGGATCAGCAGCCGATCGGCGAGGGCCTCGATGAGGTCGAGCAGGTGCGAGGAGAGGACGACGGCCGCGCCGCGCTCCTTCAGCTCGAGGATCTCGGCTCGCGCCGCGCGGATTCCGCGGGGGTCGAGGCCGGAGAGGGGCTCGTCGAGCAGCACGACCGCGGGATCGCTGAGCCACGCGCAGCAGAAGCTCAGCTTCTGACGCATCCCGCGCGAGAGCTCCGAACCGAGGGCGTCACGGCGGTCGGCGAGCTCGAAGCGCTCGAGGAGTTCGTCGGCGCGCGGGCGCCAGTCCTTCAGCCCGTAGAGACGAGCGGTGAAGGCGAGGTGCTCCTCGACGGTGAGCACCTCGAAGGGCGCCGGCTCGTCGGGCACGTAGGCGAGCCGTCGCTTGGCCTGGAGTTCCTGCTCCGCGAGGTCCGCTCCGTCCACGAGGATCCGCCCCGCCTGCAAGGGCAGGACGCCGGCGATGCTCCGGAGCGTGGTGGTCTTCCCCGCCCCGTTCGGGCCCACGAGCCCGAGGATGGTCCCCGGCTCCAGGGTGAAGGACAGCCCGTCGACGGCGAGCCGGTCTTCGTACCGGCGCGTGATGGAGTGAACCTCGAGGGCGGCCATGGCGGGGACGATACCCCGCCGGGCTCAACGGTTCGCGTATTCCTGGACGAGCGCGGTGAGGGCCTCGACGCGCAGGGCCATCTCGTCGAAGGGAAGCTCGTAGGGGCCGTCGTGGCGCGTCCCGATGTTGGGGTCCCGCTCCCCGCCCGTGTCCGAGAAGAGCAGCGTCGGGATCCCGGCCTCCTGGAAGGGCACCTGGTCGGTGGAGGGAACGCCGAGCATCCAGGCCGGGCTCGCGAATCCCCGCGCCGGGAGGTCGGTCACGCGGCCCCAGACACCGAGCGCCTCCGCCACCTCGTCCCTGGCCCCGAAGCCGCCGTAGATCCCGACCCAGTCGGTCGTCTCGGGATACATCAGGTACCACGGGAAGGAGGAGTTCTGGCCGCCGGTCCCCGGCCGGAAGACGCCGAAGCTGCTGACGATGATCGCCTGGTCGATCTGCTGGCCGCCGGCCAGCGCCTGGTCGAGCCAGACCTGCGCCCCCATCTCGTTCCCGCCGCGATAAGGACGCTCGCCCGTGCCGAAGAAGGCCACGACGAGCGAGCGCTCGGTCACCTCGTCACGCAGCCCGCGCAGGACCTCGGCGATCGCCGCGACTCCCGACGCCGACGCGTTGGCGCCCGGGCTCTTGCTGTAGGTGTCGTGGTGCGTCCCGATCAGCAGGGTGCCGGCGCCCGTGCCCGAGCGTCGGCCGATGACGCTGTAGTGGGCTGTCCCGTCGACCTCGTACTCGAACTGCTCCGCGTCGAAGCGGTTCGCCACCAGCGTGTCCATGAGGTAGTCCATGAACATCGACTGCTGAGGAGAGAAGCGCGCCGAGCGGCGGCCGATGTCCTCGCACTGGAAGACGACGCTGTCCCGCAGGTTCTCCGCGGTGCGCCGCTGCCGGAAGGACGGGTCCTTCGGGGCGTCGACGCCGACCGCGCCAGGCGCCGGCAGGCTCGTCATGTGAACGACGCCCGCGGCGCCGAGCGCCACGAGCGTGAAGAAGGGGATCGCGAGCCTGGCTTGGGAGTTCATGGCGGAGCGTGCAGTGACGGAGGGGCCTCTCCCTCGTCGTCCTCCTGCCCGCTCCTCCCTTGAGGCCCGTCGCGGCCCCTGGAGAGCCCCGCCCCAGGTGTGTCCCGAGGCGGGATCGAACCCCTCAGCGCGGCACCAGGAAGCCGGTGACCGGCTTCGGACGCAGGGCCTCGGCCCGCGCCTCGACGCGCTGGAAGAAGTCCTCGTAGAAGGCGCTGGGGACCGAGCCGAAGCTGGCCTCGATGGCGCCCTCGCTCGAGCCCTGGATGGTCTCCGCGTCGATCTCGATCAGCGTCCGCGGCGCGCGGCGGTGCATGTCCACCTGGCGGACCTGGACGCCGACGCGGGTCCACTCGCGGCGGTCCCCCACGGCGGCGGCACCCATGCCGCGGTTGCCGCTGACGTAGGTGAGGTCCTCGCCGCCCGCGTGGACCTCGAAGCCCACCTCGCGCAGGGTCTCGATGACCGCCGGGCGGAGCTCCTCGGGCGTGCCGCGGAACGTGCGCGACTTGAAGCCTCGCAGCTCCTGGATCGGGGCGCTGAAGGGCGGGACCGTGCCGGAGCACGAGACGAACGTGAGCGAGCCGACGAGCGTCGCCCACACGAGTGCGGTGCGCGCCCCGAGGGCGCGGATGTTGATGAGAGTCATGTGCGGTGCCTCCGAGGCCATCCTTGCGTTCGCGAAGGGCGAATGGAAGTGTCGTGCCCATGAATGGCCCGACAGGCGAGTGGCACCCGGGCACCAGCCCGGACCGCCCAGCGCCGCCCACGCCCGAGAGCGAGGACCGCGTGGACGGCGCGGACCTCGATCTCCTCGTGATCGGCGGGGGGATTCAGGGCGTCGGCGTGCTCCAGGCAGCGGCCGCTGCGGGCCTGCGCGCGGGCCTGCTCGAGCGCCGCGAGGCGGCCATCGGGACCTCGAGCCGCTCGAGCAAGCTGATCCACGGAGGCCTGCGCTACCTGGAGACCCTCCAGCTCCGCCTGGTCGCCGCGTCCCTCGCGGAGCGGCGTGTCCTGCTGGAGATCGCGCCACACCTCGTCCGCCTCGTCCCCTTCCACATCCCCGTCCATCGCGACACGAGCCGGAGCCGCTGGACGATCCGCGCCGGCCTGAGCCTCTACGCGCTCCTGGGCCGACTCCGATCCACCGCCCTCTTCTCCAGCCTCCCAAGGCGGGAGTGGGACGGCCTCGACGGCCTCGACACCGGGGGGCTCCGCGCGGTGTTCAGGTACTTCGATGGCCAGACCGACGACGCGGCCCTCTGCCGGGCGGTCCTCGCGAGCGCGATCGACCTCGGAGCCCTGGCGGACGCCGGCGCCGAGGTCACCCGCGCGGAGCGCGAGGGAGACGGCTGGCGGGTCCGTTTCCTGCGCGAGGGCGCCGAACGAAGCGCGCGGGCCCGGGTGGTCGTCAACGCCTCGGGGCCATGGGCGAACCGCGTCAATTCCCTCGCCTCGCCGGCTCCTCCGGTCCGCGAGGTGGACCTCGTCGGCGGGACCCACGTCGAGATCGAGGGCGAGCTGCGCCGCGGCATCTACTACACCGAGGCCCCCAGTGACCGACGCGCAGTCTTCTCGATCCCGTGGCGCGGGAGGATCATGGTCGGGACCACCGAGCGGGTCCACGGCGGCGACCCCGCCCGGATCGCGCCGACCGCGGAGGAGGTCGACTACCTCCTGGGCGTGCACCGCCGCTACTTCCCCGCGAGCCGAGGGGAGGTCGTCGACAGCTGGGCGGGGCTGCGCGTGCTCCCGCGCGCGGAGGGCGACGCCTTCTCGAGACCGCGAGAGGTCATCTTCCTGAAGGACGACGCGCGCGCTCCCAGCTGGCTCACCGTCTACGGCGGCAAGCTCACCGGGTACCGGCACACGGCGGCGGAGGTGCTCGACCAGGTGCGCGGGTCGCTGCCGCAGGGAGCGGCGCGCCGGGCGGACACGGCGACGCTCGCCCTTCCGAAGCTCGAGGACGTCGACGTCTGGGACTGAACGGAGAAGGGTCCGGGCCGCGCGCGTGGACGCTCGCTGCCCGGACCCCCGGCTCTCGCGTTCACGGGAGGACCGGCCGCGCGATGGCCTCCCTCCGAGGGAGGCCTCGCGCTCGGACGCTCCACACGCCTGGATCAGACCTCGGCGGCGCGGACGGTGATGTCGCCGGTGATGACGAGCTGGCAGCCGAGGCGCGCGCCCTCCTCGTCCGTGGCCATCTCGACGGTCTCGGACTCCTCGTCCCCGATCGGCGGCAGGCTCTCGGCGCCCTCGGTCACGACGCAGGCGCAGGTGCCGCAGCTGCCGACGGTGCAGCCGAAGTCGTGGGGCAGGTTGTTCTCCTGGCAGTAGTCCAGGAAGCGCGTCCCCTCGGGGACGTCATAGCTCTCGCCGGTGGCCGCGAAGGTCAGTTTGGGCATGGGGCGCTCTGTGGGGTCGGGCGCGGGGATCGTTGCGCTTGGGGTGGGACGCGGCGCCCGGGCGGGCGGCCGTGACGTTCGGGCCAGGAGGGGGTGCCCTCGGCCCGGTCGTGGGCACATGATGGTCCGCGCGATCCGCGACACCAGCCGAAAAACTCCATGCAGCTCGACCCCCCCTCTCCCACCGAAGGCGCCGCCGCGGAACCGCCGCGGGCGCCGCTCCCGTCACCCGGGACGGGATCGATGCTCTGGCTCGTCCGCCATGGACACGTGGACGCACCGCACGGGAGCTACGGAGACACGGACGTCCCCTTGAGCCCGCTCGGGCTGGAGGAGACCCGCGCCGCGGTCGAATCCCTCGCTGCCCTCGGCGACCTGCGGGCGATCTGGAGCTCTCCGCTGGTGCGTGCCCGCGCCATGGGAGAGGGCCTCGCCCGCGCGAGCGGCCTGGAGCTCCACCTCGACGACGGGCTGAAGGAGCTCCACCGCGGCCGGTGGCAGGGCCTCGGCATGGAGGAGTACCGGGCCCGCTGGGACGCGGAGGCGGACGCGTACTGGAAAGACCCGCTCTCCTGGCGCGGACACGGTGGGGAGAGCGAGGCCGACCTCGTCGCGCGCGGGTTCCCCTGCCTGGAGGCGGCGGCGCGCGCGGCCGCCGGTCAGGTCGCCGTGCTCACCGCCCACCGCCAGATCGTCCGGGCCGTGGTCGCGGCCGCCGTCGGTATCCCGCCCGTGGCCAGCCACCGGATGCTCATCGCCACGGGCAGCGGCATCCTGCTGGAGGACGCTCCCCATGGCTGGGTGCTCCACCGCACCTCGGTCAAGCCGCCCGCTGCTCGTCAGGCCGCGGAACTCGAGAGCGGTCCTCCGGAGGACGTCGCCTTCGATCCGGGCGGAGGCGAAGACGAGCGAGCGCCGGGGCGGCGTTCAGGTCGCTGAGTCCCATGAGCGCGCGGACGCCGCCGGGCGCTCAACGCGTCCCGACGGGAGCACCCTGGAGCCGAAGAAGCTCCGCGCGCGGATCGACGCCGCCCACCACTTCGCCGAAGTGGAGCGCCCTGCGCTCGAGGAGCTGGAACGTCGCCCACATCCCCAGGAGGGCCTCCCCCGGCCCCGCGTCCAGCGCGGGCTCCGTCCCGGCCCCGCGGGCCTTCACGCTCACCGCGCCGTCGGCCGCGGCGGTCAACACAGCGTCCGGCTCCGCGATCCCGCGGCCCCCGAGGGCGGACGCGCGCAGGAAGACCCTGTCGCGAACGACGGCCTCGGGATCCCGGAGCATGGGCGCCAGGGAGACCCCCTGGACGTGCTTCGGTGGCCTCAGGCCGAGGAGCTCGACCAGGGTCGGCGCCAGATCGGCGAGGCTGACGATGCCGCCAGCGCGGCGATCGCTCTTCACGTCGTCCCACCCGAGTTTCTCCCTGAGGGCGCTCGACGGCCGCACGATGAGCGGCACGTGGAGGTCCGCCTCGGAGACGCGCCCCGCCTGCAGGTACAGCCCCCCCTCGCCGAGGGCGAGTCCGTGGCTGCCCACGATCACGATGGTGAGGTCCTCGGCGCGCCCGAAGTCGTCCGCGTAGCCCACGAGCCGCCTCAGGCTCTTGTCGATCGCGCGGATCCCGCGGTCGTACCGCAGCTCGTACTGACCGAGCGTGAGCGGCTCCCCCTCCGCGGCCCGGGAAGGTGGGAGCGCGTGCAGCATCGGCTCGGTGATCCCGATCGGGAGGACGCGCGACAGCTCGGGCCGCGGCACCCACTCGTCCCGCTCCGGATCGGCGCGGTACGCGGAGCCCTCCTCGCGATCGGCGAGCACGCGCTCGAGGTCGTCGAGGTGGACGTAGGCGAACCAGTTCTGATCGAGGGGCTCGGCGTAGAGCCACTGGACGAAGCGTCCGCCCACGCCGATGACTCCGACCTGGCCGTCGTCGTCCTCGTCCTCGGGGTCGCCGCCGTAGGCCGTGAACTCCCGGAAGCCGCGATCGAAGCTCCGAAGCTCCGCGATGTCCGGGTCGTCGACGAAGGCCGCCGTCGTCCAGCCCGCTCCCAGGAACGGCTGGCCGATCAGGTCCAGGGACGAGGGCAGGAACCAGGTGTCGGTCGGCTCCTCCTCCCCTGTCTCGAAGGCGCGGGGAGGGCGCGCGAGGTCGGGATCGCAGCCGGTGAGGATCGCAACGTGAGCACCGAGTCGCGAGGCCGTGGGCGACCACGCGTCGGTGAAGACCATCCCCTCTCGCGCGAAGCTGCGCAGGAACGGCGTCGTGTCCCGGTCGTAGCCTGCGAGCGACGTGTGATCCCAGCGGAGGCCGTCGACCACCACGACCAGGACTCCCTGCCCCGTGATCTCGGACTGCCCGTCCCGGACCCTGGCCAGCGGCAGCTCGGCCTCACCGCAGCCGGCGAGGAGTCCGAGCCCGGCGGCCACGGGGGCAGCGAGACGTGATGTGCGGGGGCGGCTCATCGGCGGAATCGTGACACGGCCGCCCCCGAGGTCAAAGGCCCGGATCCAGGTCGAGCGACGCGAGCCCGCTCGCGCGCACCCAGCGCTCCTCGCCCTCGAAGCGCACTTTGCGCCATCCGGGGAGCTCGTCGACGGCCTCGACGACGTCGCCGGCCGCGAGCTTGCCGACCTTGTCGGTGCCCGGCTCGGGCATGGGATACACCTGGAGCCCGCGGGGTTCGACCACCATGTGCGCGTCGGGCACGTCGGAGGCGATGGCCACCGCCAGCGGCGTCCACATCACGGGCTGCACGGCCAAGCCGAGGACGAGGGCGAGCCGCGCAGGTCGACCGCGCAAGGCCTCCAGGAGGCCGCCCGCCAGGAGCAGGACGCCCCCCAGCACGGCAAGCCACTCGGCCTCGCCCCGGGTGTAGCGGCGAGCCCAGCCCAGCGCGGCCGACGCCGGGCCTCCCCCGTCGACGTCCCCCAGCCCGGCGTCCGTCCTGGCGACGGCCACGTTCGCACGGGCGTCCTGATGGCGCGGGTCGGTGCGCAGGCAGGCGGTGAACCAGGCGACCGCGAGGAGGGGGTCCTCGTCGCGGTGGGCCGCGACGCCGAGGTTGTAGGCGAGGCGCGCGCGCTCGGCGGCGGACGCTTCGGCGGCGGCGAGGGCGTCGGTCCATGCGCGCACCGCGCCGTCCCTGTCGCCGGAACGCCAGAGCGCCGCTCCGGGCCCCGCGCCCTCCTCGGCCTGGGCGTGGGCGCTGTCCGCTCCGAGGAGGAGCCCTCCCACGAGCAACAGGAGCGCCAGCGCGCCCCGCGTCATCCGCGCGAACATCAGCGCACCTCCTGCACGATCCGTCTGGCCAGCGCGACGACCTCGTCGGCCCCCGGCGCGGCGGCGCCGCCCTGGTAGGCCGCGCGGTCGAGGCGCTCACGCACCTCGGCGAAGCAGCGCTCGAGGTCGGCCGAGGCACCGTCCATGGAGCCGTCGAGCGAACTGCGTCCGATCCACTCGCCGGGCGACGTGCCCGTGCGCGCCGCGAGGAATCGCTCGAGCGCGAGGGCGCGCTCACCGGGGCCCTCCGCCCCGCGGAGCTCGCGGCGCAGCGCGCCGAGCGCGCCGCGCTTCGCCCTCGCCCGCCGACCGCCGGGGTCGCCGTG
>CBFIJG010000087.1:0-14645 GCA_965662915.1 Planctomycetota bacterium
CCGCCGCGCCATGCCGGGTTCGAGGTTCTGGCGCGGGCGCGTGCGGCGCCTGCTCGACGTTCTCGGTGACCGCGCCGGGCTCCTCGCGCTGGCGGAGGAGCGCGTCGAGGAGGCGCCGCGTCGGCCCGAGTCCTGGTGGGGGCTCGCCGGCACGCGCCTTCGTCTCGGTGATCGCGCCGGCGCCGTCGCGGCGCTCGAGGAACAGCTTCTCCTGGAGCCGGGGGATCCGGCGACGACCGAGCTCCTCGTCCATCTCGGGGTCGAGGGGCCCGCGGCGCGCTTCTTCGAAGCGTTCGCGCCCGACCTGGACACCGCGCTCGACCGCGCGCGCGCCGTGACGGACGCGAGCGTGGTCGAGGCCCTCGACGACGGGCTCGTCTACTACTTCCCCAGCGGCGCCAGCCTGACCCGCAGCCACACCCTCTCGATCGCGCGCGATCGCGCCGGGACGGAGGCGCTCTCCCGGACCGCAGCGGCGGGACGGACGCGGGAGAAGCGCGTGCTGACCGTCGACGGCCGTGAACTCGAGCCCGTGCTGACGGGGGGGGAGTGGGTCCTGCCCTCGCTGGAGCCCGGCGACGTGGTGGAGTCCGTCTGGGAGAACCACGCCGACGCGAATCGCGGCGGGCCCCCGGCGACGGCCGGCTGGCGCTTCGCCTCCTTCGAGAAGGCCTTCCCGACGTCGCGCTGGGCGGTCTTCGTCCCCGACGGACTCTCGCGCGGCCGCATCGAGCTGGGCGCCTTCGACGGGCGGGTCGAGACGATCCCCTGGGAGAACGGCACGGTCCACGTGTACGAGGCGTCGAGCCCTCGCCAGCAGCCCGAGCCGTGGCAGCCCTCCTACCGAGAGGTGCTGCCCTGGGCGGCCTTCGGCGACGACCTACCGCGCGGGCCGGAGCTGCGGGCATGGCGTGCCAGGACTGCCAGCCTCGCTCATCTGCCGGCCGACCTGATCGGGGAGGTGGAGGCCTTCGCCCTCGCGGCCGCCGGTGACCGCGAAGGCACCGCGCGCGCGCGCGCCATCCACGACGCCCTCGAGGAGCGTCTCCAGGATCATGAGGGCCCGCCCGACGCGGCGCGGACCTGGCTGACGCGGAGCGGCGATCCGCTCTGCCTGCTCGCCGCGATGTACGGCCTCGCGGGCGTCGACTTCCGCTGGGCGGTGATCGAGCGAGCCGTCGCGCCCGAGCTGAACGGCGAGCCCATCGAAGCGTTCCGGGGAGAGCAGCGAATGGATCGCGCGGCGCTCTTCGTACCCGCCGAAGGGGGAGGCGGCTCGTGGGTCATCCCGCTCGGCGCGCCGGGGATGCCCTTCGGGAGCCTTCCGGCGGCCCTCGGCGGCGCGCCCGCCCACATCCTCGAGCCCGACGGGACGACCCGCCCGGTGGCTCTGCCGCGGCGCGACGACGCCTGGGACCTGGAGGTCGAGCTGGTCTATCGCATCGCGCCGGACGGTTCGGCCGAGGTGATGGGGCGCACGATCGAAGGGTCGCCCCAGGGGTTCGTGATGGCCCGCCGCATCGCCGAGGCGACCGACGAGCAGCGCAGCGGGTACGCGTTGAGCGTCGCCTCGCGCTTCGCGCCCGGCGCGGACATCGCCGGGGCGGAGGTCGTCGTCGACGGCAGCGAGGGGCCAGGGGTGGTCGTGATCTTCGAGGGCGCGCTGCCCGGGTTCCTCCAGCCCCGCGGCCAGGAGTCCGTCGCGTTCCTGCCCTTCGTCCCCTTGCAGCTCTCGCAGCGCTTCGGCCCCGCGGAGCGCAAGTGGCCGCTGGCCCTGCGCCAGTCGGTGCGGCTCCGCGCCGGGATCGAGGTGCAGCACGGCGCGGAGTGGGAGGTGGTGGACGGTCCGCGGCCTGGAGTCGAGGGTCGAGAGGGGCTCACCGTGTCCCTCGCCGTGGACGACTCTGATCCGGCCGTCACGAAGCTGACGCAGACCTTCGTCCAGCAGGGAGCGATCGTCGAATCCGAGGACATGCCCGCATTCCTCGAGGCCATGTCGCGCCTCCAGGCCGAGTTCCAGCGGCCGCTGCAGCTGCGGCGCTGACCCGCACTCCCGATCGTCACGAGACCGCGCCATGGATCGGCTCCTCCGGATCGCCCTCTACCTGAGCGCTGTCGTCAACATCGCGTGGGGCCTCTTCGCCCTCCTCGCGCCCGCGCGCGCCGCGGAGATCCTCCACCTCGACATCACCTCGGGGCGTGGCTCGAGCGAGCTGCGTTCGGTCTACGGCGGCGCGGTCGCGGCGCTCGGGGCGATGACCGTCTGGGGGCTCCGGCGCCCCGACGGCGCGAGCTGGTTCGAGCTACTCGCCTACGGCTTCTTCGGGCTGTGCACGGGGCGCGTGCTGAGCTGCGTCCTCGATCCGAACAAGCTGTACTCGGGCGGCGTGCTCGCCCTCGAGCTGGCCTTCGGCGCGCTGCTGTTCGCCGCGTCCCGCAGGTTCAGGTCGACGTGAGCGGGGCAGCGGCGGGCCGGTCCACTGCGATCGGTGCCACGCTGGCCGGGTGGTCGGGACCGCTGACGAGGTGGGCGAGTCCAGCGAGGGTTCCTTCGAGCGCGATCATGAGCACGGCGCCGCGTCGGCAGCCGTGGAGGATCGACCGGCGGCCGCGGGCGAGGAGGGCGCGAGGCGATAGGAAGCACACGGAGCCCTGGCGTCTTCGTTTCTTCCATGTATCGCGTGTCTCCGTGCGTCGCCTTGCAAGCGGTGTCTCGTCGCACCGGGGCTTCAACCCGTTGCTCGTTCGCGCGGGCAGACTTAGCGTCGTACGTGGAAAGGGGCTCACCTCGAACACGAGCCTCCGTCCCGCGCGCCGATTCCGCCCCGGATCGAGGCCGCCTCCCTTCCCTGTTCGAATCGCCGGCGAGCCCGGCGTGTGGACGACCCATGACTCGACCCCAAGGTCGTGCCCTCGACGCATCGTCGAAGGAGACCGCTGGCTGCATCGCCCGGCAGCCGGCCCTGGGAGATCCGTCGCCTCGGCTCCGGCCGGGCGCGGGCATGGCCGAGGCGATCGGGACGCGAGGGCCCGATCTCGCGAACCCCACGGAGGCGCGATGACGCCGACCGGACCGCTCATCGCCTCGCGCGTGCTCGTGATGGGCTCGGTCGCGGGCTCGGGGTTCGAGCGCTTCGTCGACGGACTCGCGAGCGAACTGGGTCTCTCCGGCCGCGTCGGACGAGGGCTGCGCGGGGTCGAGATCCACGTCGAAGGAGGGGAGCTTCGCTGCTCGGCGTTCCTCGGCCGGCTGCGCCGCGAGGCGCCGCGGGAGGTGAGGATCACGGGGATCCAGGTCGCTCGCTGCGCGCCGGTCGGCATGCGCGAGTTCAAGAGCGGCTCGCCGGCGACCGGGTTCGGCGCGCGGCCGGCGCTCCGTCCGGACACGGCGGCCTGCGTCGACTGCGGAGCGGCGCTCGCCGATCCGGGATCCCGCCGGTTCCGCTACCCCTTCACGCGCTGCGACGCATGCGGTCCGCGCCACGCGGTCGCGACTCCCGGTTGGGAGCCGGGCGACATGCTGCCAGGCTTCGTTCCCTGTGAAGAATGCGCGGCCGAGCGCGACGTCACCGCGGCGGCGGAGCGTCGCGCGATCGTGCCCGGCTGCCCGCGCTGCGGACCCGAGGTCTCCACCGTCGATCGCTCCGGGCTCCGGACCGCCCGCGGCGAGGAGGCGCTGCAGGCCGCGCAGGTCGCGCTCGGCGACGGGCGGATCGTGGCTGTGAAGGGCGTCAGCGGCTTCCACCTCATGGTTCGCGCCGACGACACGGCCGCGGTCTCTGAGCTCAGGCGTCGCGCGGGGTGCGGCGACCGGCCGTTCCCGGTGCTCTTCCGCGATGCGCTCGCCATCCGTAGCGGGCTCGGCGCAGCGGTGGTGAGCAGACGCGAACTCGAGGAGATGGACTCCCCGGCGGCGCCCGTCGTCCTGGTTCGCCCTCCTGGCGCGCGGCTGCGGGGGGGGATCTCCGCAGAGGTGGCGCCCCACGCGCCGGATCTGGGATGCATGCTCGCGGCGAGTCCGCTCCACAAGCTGCTGCTGGCGGCGCTCGACGCGCCCGTCGTCGCGTGGGACGGGGCCCTCGACGGCGGCCCGCCAGCCGCTGACCTCGACGAGGCCCGGCGCATGTTCGGCGGGGCCGTCGATCTGTTCCTCGATCACGAGGTCTCCATCGCCCGCGCGGCGCCGGACTCGGTGGTCAGGATCGTCGAGGGGGAGAGGGTGGTCCTGAGGGCGGGGAAGGGGCTCGCTCCTCGCTGGATCGACGGAGAGGCGCTCTTCGGCCTCGACCCGGAGCCAGCGGTGGTCGATCTAGCGCTGGGCTCGCCACGGTCCGGATCCATCGCGCTCCGCGAGGGTCATCGGGTGCTGCTCACGCCGCCCGTCGGCGACCTCGGTTCGGAGCGGGCCGCGGGGATCGGAGCGCTCCGGCATCTCGAGTCCGCCACGGGGCGCACCGCCCGTCGCGTGGTCACGGACGGATCCGCGGCCGCGGTTCGCGCGGTGCGCGCGCTCGGCGCTCCGACGATCAGCGCGCCCCCGCAGGTGGCCCGGGCCCTCGGAGCCGCGCTCGACGCCGGGGTGAGCGAGCCCCACGCGGCGCTCGTGTGGGAGTTCGGCGAGGCCGCCGGGGGAGGCACCGACTCTGGTTGTGACGCATTCCTCCTGACGCCCGGCGCCCGGCGAGGCGTGGACGTTCAGCGCGTGGGCGTCGTCGACGACATCCCGGTCCTCGGCGACGCGATCGGAGGGGCGGCGCCGTGGCAGCTGGCGCTGGGACTGCTCCGGCGCGCGTTCGACGCGGCGCCGCCGCTCCTGCTCCTGGAGCGCTCCTTCGAGGCCGCTGCGGCCACCGGTTGCGGTCGGGAGGCCAGGGCGGCGTGGCTGGACGTCGGGGAGCCCGGCGCGGTCGAGTCGGCCAGCGCGAGCGTGGCCTTCGAGGCCGCGGCGGCGATCCTCGGGGTCTGCTCCACCGAGGAGTTCAGCGGTGACGCGGCTCTGCGCCTCGAACAGCTGGCGGTGCGCGCTTCGGGAACCGGCACGGGGCTCGGCCCCTACCCGCTCACGGCGCGTCGTGGAGAGGCTGGCTGCACGCACTTCGATCACGGCGCCTGGCTCTCCGCCCTCGCCGTCGATCTGGAGCGAGGGACCGCGGCGGACGCGATCTCGCTCAGGATCCACGACACGTTCGCAGCGCTGGCAGCGCGTCAGGTACGGGCCTCCGGGCTCCAGTCCGGTGCGGCCGTCACGCTCAGCGGCGGGATGTTCGAGAACCGCCTGCTCCTGGAGCGTGCCTGCGCGGCGTTGCG
Source organism: Planctomycetota bacterium (assembly GCA_965662915.1). GTDB lineage: Bacteria > Planctomycetota > UBA1135 > UBA1135 > Saltatorellus. The sequence continues at coordinate 5,308 of CBFIJG010000087.1, forward strand.
CGCCCTCGGACACGCGACGATCTGGTCCGCCGACGTCCCCGTCGGCAGCGGCGGGCTCGCGGTCGGGCAGCTGGTCTGGGCCGCCGGGCGCTGACCCGGAGCGGCCGCGCTCAGAGGCGGTCCTCGGCGAGGTAGACCTCTTCGTCGAAGACGCCCTCCCACTTGCCGACGGCGGTCGCGACCGCGGCGTCGCCCGTCACGTTGGTCAGGGTGCGCATCATGTCGAGCAGACGATCGAACGGATAGATGAAGCCGATCACGAGGATCGACTGCTCCGCGCTGAGACCGACTTGCTCGAGGGCCGCGGCCGAGAGGAGCAGGCCCGCGCTGGGAATGCCCGCCGCGCCGATCGACACGAGGGTCGCCATGATCGCCACCAGGAAGTAGTGCCCCGGCGTCACCGCGACGTCGAGGGCCTGGGCGCCGAAGAGCGCGACGAGGCCGATGTAGATCGCCGTGCCGTCCATGTTGATCGTCGCGCCCAGCGGGAGCACCGAGGACGCCACGGACTTGTCGACGCCCAGGTTCTCGTTGACGCACGTGATGGTCACGGGAAGCGTCGCGCCGCTGGACGAGGTCGAGTACGCGACGGCCTGGGCGTCGGAGACGCCCCGGTAGAACGGCTTGAGCGGCAGCCGGAGGATGCCCCTGATGATCCCGCCGTAGGTGATCGCGATATGCAGCACGCAGGAGATGTAGAGCGCGAGCGTGAGCAGGCCGAGGCTCTGGAGGATGCTGAAGCCCTTGTCGGCCATCACCACGGCCATCAGGGCGAAGACACCGAAGGGCGCGGTCTCCATCACGATCACCGTCATCTTCATGATCGCCTCGGCGGCGGCGTCGAAGAAGTTGGCGGCGGGCTTGCCCTTGTCACGGGCCATCAGGATCCCGATGCCCAGCATGATCGAGAAGAAGATCACCTGGAGCACGTCGCCGTTCCCCAGGGCCTCGAAGGGGTTCGTCGGGACGACGCGCAGGAGGCGATCCACCAGCCCACCCGCGGCCTCGGCGCTGGCCTGCTTCGCCTCGATGGCCGAGACGTCCACCGCCTGGAACATCTTGGGCTCGAGGCTCGCGCCCGGCTGCATGATCGTGCCCATGAGCAGGCCGATGGTCACCGCGACCGCAGTGGTGCCGAGGTACATGCCCATGGCGCGGCCGCCGAGGGAGCCGAGCTTCTTCGGGTCGCCCATGGCGATCACGCCGGAGACGAGGGTGAAGAAGACCAGCGGGATGATCATCATCTTGATCATCCGCAGGAACAGCTCGCCCAGCCATCCGATCCAGGTCTTGGCGAATGCGCCGCTCTCCTCGGGGCCCATCCCGTAGCGCAGGGCGATGCCGACGCCGAGCCCGAGCACGAGCGCGACCAGCACGCGCTTCCACAGATCGATCTTGAACCAGGTCTTCATGGAGCGCAGAGCCTAACCGCGCGGCGTCGCTCGGCGCACATGGGGGAGGGGGGCTGCGGGGCGGGTCGGGCAGCGCGTCGCCAGGGAAGGGCGAGGGCTCTGGCGGGGCTGGTCCGGTCGTGCACACTGGGGCGATGGACGCAAATCGTGAAGGCGCTCGCACTCCCCGCAGGTCGGTCCTCGTGAGCAGGCGCGCGCTCGCCCTCCTGGCGACGCTGCTCGTGGCCTTCCAGGCAGCCGAGGAGGAGGAGGTCTTCCGGTACGACGAACCGAAGGCCGTCATCGAGGGGCTCGAGGTGCGAGCGCCGGACGCGGGACGCCTCGAGAGGCTCGAAGAGTCGCTCGGCGAGCGCACCTGGGAGCGCGTGACCCGTTACCTCGCTGAGCGGAGCGTCGATCACCTCGGCGACTTCGACGTGGCGGGGGGCTGGTTGGTCTGGGACGAGGCCTTCGAAGGCAACTTCGACGTCCTGGCGGTCGCGCTCGACGAGGTCCTCGATGAGGAGACGGTGCCCGTCGTCATCGCGGTCGCGGTGGGTCCGGAGCACGCCGTGAGACCGCGGGCGGCTGCGGCCTCGGACGGCGGCGCGTGGATCACCTGGGAGGAGGGCCCGTCACGATGGGGGCGGACGTATCGTTCGGTCGACCGGCTCTGGAACAACGTCACCTCGGAGAGCGGCCCGCTGCACTCGTGGTCGACCCTGCGCCTCGCCCGGCTGCGCCGGCCCGTGCAGGACGTCGATCATCTCGCGCAGCTCGAGTTCGTCGATGTCCCCATGCCCGCGATCGCCGCCTCGGCCGCGGACGAGGAGCGGCGGCCCGGCACGGAGGGGCTCGGCGTCCACTACGAGCGGCCCGAACTCTCCATCGACGGGGAGGGCGCGCTCTGGCTGGCCTACCGGCACGTGCATCAGGCGCAGCTGGCGCGCAAGGGGAAGACCCGCACGCACATCGAGCGGGGCTTCGCGGTGGATCTGCTCCGGCTGACGGGCGACGGCTTCGACGGCCCGTACCGACTCGCCGACCGTCAGCGCGACGGCAACCAGCAGGTCCTGCTCCAGCCGATGGAGAAGGGCGTCCGCGTGCTCGCCGAGGTCGGCCGCCGCGACAGGGTCAAGCGAGAGGGTGAGCCCCATTGGCTGGCGCACGAGGTGCGCTCCGCAGCTCGCCGCGCGAGAGCGCTCAACTCGCTCCGACGACGCGAACAGGTCCTCTTCCCCACGTCGGGCCCGCGCGAGCGGGCCGAGACGGACTTCGAGGGCCGCGTGGTCCGGACCGGCGAAGGGGCGTTCACCCTGCTCCACGGCGACCTGCACCGTCACACGGATCTGTCGCTGTGCTTCCCCTTCTACGACGGGTCCCTCGACGACGCCTACCGCTACGCGCGAGGCCCCGGCGGCCTCGACTTCGTCGCCATCACCGACCACGCCCGCGACCTCGATCGAGGGAACGTCGGCGGCCTGCCCTGGGACCTCTCCGTGCGCGCGGCCGACCGCTACCACGAGCCTGGCCGCTTCGCCGCGTTCTATTCCTACGAGCGCAGTCAGGGAGACACCGATCACAACGTCATCTCTCTCGACGCGGACGTGCTCCGCCCGCACCAGCCGCCCCTGCGCACCTTCTGGGAGGCCTACCCGGGGGACCGGGTCATCACGATTCCGCACGCGACGAGCCACAGCGCCGGCGCGCGCTTCTGCGGGAACGTGTGGACGAAGCGCGACGACGATCGGCGGATGCTCGCGGAGGTCTATCAGTCCTTCCGGGACGTCGAGTCCTTCGTGGAGGTGACCGAGAAGGCGCACGCGAACGGCCACCCCCTCGGCTTCATCGCGAGCTCCGACCATCTCTCGACCTCGGCGGCCTTCGCCTGCGTCTGGACGAAGGGCGAGGGTGCGGCGGCCATCGACCGGGAGCCCATCTTCGAAGGCCTACGTGCGCGGCGGACCTTCGGCGCCACGGCCAAGGTCGTGGTCGCCGCGCGGTCCGCGAACGCCTGGATGGGGGAGGAGCTCGAGGGTGACGGCCCCTTCCCGATCTCCGTGGAAGCCCGCGGCGACGCGCCGGTCGCGCGCGTGGAGTTCTGGGCGAACGGTGCTCTGGCCCATACTGCCGAGCGGCCTGCGGAGGGCCGCGCCGCATGGGAGTGGCCTGGCGCGCCCGAGGACACCTTCGGATGGTGCTCGGTCGTGGTCCGCTTCGAGGACGGCGAGCGAGCGTGGGCCTCGCCCTTCTTCGCGCGCTGGGATCGCGCGGGCGCGCGGAAGCGCTGAGCCGCCGCGCGACCGGCGACGGCTCCGGGGAGGAGCTGGCCGCTCCCGTCGGCGCCGGATCAGCCGCCGTGAGCGAGCAGGAACTCCTGCAGTTCGTCCGGGAAGACCTGGGGTCGACGCGAGTCGAGGTCGATGCAGGCCAGCTCGACGGTCGCCCGCGCGACGGTGTCCGCGCCGCCGCCCTCGTTCTCCCGCTCGATCGCGTAGCCGAAGGTCATCGACGCGGAGCGGTGCTTCTCGATCCACACGTGCACGAGCAGGACGTCCTCGTAGAAGGCGGGGGTGAGGTACCTGAGGTCGATCCGCCGGACAGGCAGCGCGACCCCGCGCCGCTCCAGCTCGCTGTAGGGCAGTCCGTGGGCGCGGAGCATCGCCGTCCGCGCGTCCTCCAGGTAGAGCAGGAAGCTCGCGTGGTGGCACACGCCCATCTGGTCGGTCTCGGCGTAGCGGACCATGACCTCGTGGGCGTATCGGGGCGGCGCGTCGTCCCGGCTATGGGCTGGATCCTCGGGGGTGGTGGCACTCATGGGCGGCGCGGGATCGTGGCCCCTCGTGGCCCCACACCCCCGGGGAAAATGGCCGATTCGACCCCGCGGCTCTGTTAGAACCTCCGGCCCGATGGCCCCCGCAGCCTCACAGACCGCCCCCGAGGCGCCGCCCAGCGCGAACACCTGCGCGCTCGCCACCTGGCTCGTGCCGGGCGCGGGCCACTTCATGCTCGGGGATCGCCGGACGGCGCTCATCGGTTTCCTGCTGATCCAGGGGCTGTACCTGGCTGGAGTGATGCTCTCGGACGGCATGTTCCTCCAGGTCCTTCCGCCCGAGATGCGCGGGCGCTTCGCCGGTGCCCTCACGCCCGAGGCCGGCAACCTCGGTGCGCTGCTGCTTCAGGGGCGCCAGGTCGGGTTCGGCGACGGCGTCCCGCGTCCGTTCCCGGACGGGCTCCACCTCGGGATGATGCTCACCTCAGCGGCCGGCATCCTGAACCTGCTCCTCGCGGCGCGCGCGCACTTCGACGCCCGCGCCCGGAGCGGCGCCGTGATCGAAGGCGCGGCCCGCCATCCCGGCACGTGCGTGCTCCTCGGATGGCTGGTCCCCGGTTCCGGCCACCTGATGCAAGGTCGCGTGGCTCGCGGTCTCGTCGCCTTCGTCCTCGTCGTCGGGCTCTTCGCCCTGGGAACAATGCTCGCCGAGGGGGCCAACCTCGACCGTACCCGCCACTTCTACTACTGGGCGGGACAGACCTTCCTCGGGCCCATCGTCTTCGGCGCGGAGCTCGCGAACGGCCACCCGATGATGACCGAGCGTCCCGAGTACGCGGACGCCGGCGTCATGCTGGCCTCCATCGCGGGGATGCTCAACGTGATGCTCCTCCTCGACGTGTACGGCTTCAGCGACGCCAAGCTCTTCGGCCGGCCGCTGTTCACCGAGGGGTCGCGCGGTGGTGCGAAGGAGGCCGCGCGATGAACGACCTCGGACTCCACGTCGGGCTCTTCCTGCTCGTGATCGCGGTCGTCGTCGCCGTGAGCTGCATGTTCACCGAGGCCGACGATGCGCGCGCCCTGCGCCTGTTCCCGAGGCGGTACGCGACCTTCGTCGTGGTCTCGGCCGTGGTCATCGTGGTCATGCTCGTCGCCGAGCACACCTTCGCCTCGGTGAGCTGACCCCGGCCCGTCAGGGCAGCCCGTAGAGGCCCCCCGGACGCCGCACCACGCGCCCGTCGAGCTCGAGGGTCGTGAGCTCCGCGAGGACCTCGCCCACGCCGCGCCCGAGCTGGTCCGCGAGCTCCGCCGCTCCGAGGGTCTCGCCGCGCAGGGCCAGCAGCAGCGCGTGCTCCTCGTCGGGGAGGGAGTCGTCGCTGGTCACGGCCGGCACCGCCCCCGGGCCGTAGACGTCCTCCACGAGCATGGCGGGATCGCCGACGGGGGTCGCCCCCTCGCGGATCACCCGGAGGGTCCCGAGCGCCATGGGATGGTCGACCCGGCCGGGGAGGGCGAAGACGTCCTGCCCCTGATCCGCGGCCCAGCGCGCGGTGATCAGGGAACCGGAGGACTCCGCCGCCTCGACCACGAGAACGGCGTCGGAGAGGGCCGCGATGAGCCGGTTCCGCAGCGGGAAGTGGTGCCGGCGCGGGCGGGTCCCCGGCGCGAACTCGGAGAGGAGCAGCCCCTGGACGCCCATGCAGGCGGCGAGCGGCCCCTCGGGCCAGGGGCGGTCGACGCCGGAGCCGAGGACCGCGATCGTCGGCCCTCCCGCGGCGAGCGCGCCTTCGTGGGCGGCCGCGTCCACGCCCCGGGCGAGACCGCTGACGACGGTGATGCCGCGCGCAGCGAGTTCGTACCCGAAGCGGCGCGCCTGGGTCTCACCGTAGTGGGTCGGGGCGCGGCTCCCGACGATGGCGATCCGCGGCCGCTGCCGCAGCAGCTCCACCCGGCCCTTCGCCCAGAGCGACTGCGGCTCCACCTCGAGCGAGGCGAAGCCGTCGGGCCAGCTGGCCGAACCCCGGGTGATCCTCGTCGTGTCCCCCTTCCGCTCCGTCTCGTCGTCCACGAGATCCGACACGCGAGGGACGCGCGGGGGTGACGGAGGTCGAGCGCGATCCGTTCCCGTGCTCGGGGCCGGTCGATCGACCTGCGCGGGCGATGGGCCGCGGACTCAGCCCCGGTCGCCGCGCCGCCGCTGGCGCGGCTGTTCGCGGTCCTCGCCCCAGAACCGGCTCCACGCCTCGAGCATCTGTCCCGACAGGGTGGGGGCTTTCTCCGGCAGCTCGAACCCCTTGCGGTTCTCGCGCCACCACCGGAGCCACGAGCGCATGCTCTCGCCCTGGTCGGTCCCGGTCAGGTACACGAGGGCCGTCCGCAAGTCCTGGCGCGAATCGTCGGTCCGGCGCAGGTCCTGCTTCCCGAGGGCGTCGAAGATCGCCTCGAGGGTCTCGACCGTGCGAGTTCGCGCCGCCGAGAAGATGCGCGCGCGGCGCACGCTGCGCTCCTTCTCGACGAAGACCCCGTCGAGGAGCCAGAGGACCTGGTCCTGATCCTCGTGCAGCCCGATGGAGCGCAGCACGGCGACGTGGCGCCCGGGGTCCATGGCGAGGGCCTTCTTCGCCCGCCGTGCGTGCTTGCGGAGGGCCGAGACGGACTCGGGGAGGTCCATGAGCCCCAGCAGCACGACCGTGTGCGTCGAGACGCCCGCGTCGCGATCGTCGAGCGCACGGGCCATCGCCTTCACGACCTTCGGATGGACGACCTCCGAGGCGTCGGTCAGGGCGGCGCGGCGCTCGTTCGGATCCTTGGCGCGGAGCCCCGTCGACAGAGCCTTCACGGCTTCCTTGGCCCGCGCCTCGAGGGCGGCCCGCGCCGCAGCCTCGGCCTCGGTCTCCTCGGCAGCCAGGCGCGGGAGGGGCGCGGCCGTCGGCACCGGCGACGTCGCGGCGGCGAGGAGGAGCGTCGTGAGTGCGCGGAGGAGCATGGTCAGAGGCTACTCCAGGGCCGCGGAGAGGGCCTCGGTGGGCGCGACGTTCCACGCCGCGAGGCGCCAGCGGCCGTCCGCAGGCTCGAAGATGAGCACCCCGTAGTAGCCCGTGCGGACCTTGAAGCCGCCCTCCGCGATGGCGCGCTCCAGGGCGCCGTCCATCAGCCCGAGGAACCAGCGCAGGAGCCCGTTGCTCGAGCAGGCCAGCACCCGCTCTCCGAGTGCCCCGGAGGCCACGTCCGCTGCGAAGGCGCGGGCGCGCGCCTCCAGGTCGCGGCGATCCTCGGGCCATCCCGCGCCCGAGGGGACCTCGCTGCGCTCGTTCCACGCGGCAACGCTCTCGGCGCCGAAGCGCTCCTCGATCTCCGCGGTCGTCAGCCCACCCCATGCGCCGTAGTCCACCTCGTCGAGGCGCTCGTCCACCCGCGGGGCAGGAGCTCCGCCGGTGGCGATGGCGAGGTGTTCGGTCTGCCTGGCGAGGGCGCCGGAAACCGCGGCGGTGGGAGTCCAGCGGGCGGCCCTCAGGGTCGCGCCGAGGGCGCTGGCCTGGGCGCGGCCGCTCTCGACCAGCGGAAGGTCCTCGCCGCGTCCCACCCACGACACCCGATCGCCGGGGCCGAAGGTGTTACCGTGGCGGACGAGGACGAGCTCGATGCGGGCGCCGCTCATCGGATCGGCTCCGTGAGCTCTCCGTCCTCGGCGAGCAGGGCCTCGACGCGCTTCAGGTCCTCGGGGCTGTCGATCGCCAGGTGGCGCCGGCCGCGGTAGTCGACCTCGACGACGCGGATCCCCATGCCGTTCTCGAGGGCGCGGAGCTGCTCGAGCCCCTCGGTCAGCTCCAGCGGGCTGGGCGGCAGGTCCATGAACCTCGCGAGGCCCTCGACCGAGTAGCCGTAGAGCCCGATGTGGCGGAAGGTCGGCGCGCCGCCCTGGGCGTCGCGCACGAAGGGGATCAGGGCCTTCGAGAAGTAGAGCGCGTCCCCGTTCACATCGAAGACCACCGAGGTGCCGCCGACCTCGCCGGCGGCCTTGGCCTCCCGCAGGAGCGCGAGGGAGCCCTCGTCGAGGCGGGCCGCGGGCGTGACGATCGGCAGCTCGGGGTGAGCTTTCATCTCCTCGACGACCGCCTCGAGCACCCAGGGCGGCGTGAGCGCGGCGTCGCCCTGGAGGTTGATCACGCGCGCGGGCTCGGCCTCCATGGCCTGGACCGCGGCGTGCACGCGCTCGGTGCCGTTGCGGCACGCGGGATCGGTCATGGCCACGCGGCCCCCGAACCCCTCCACGTGCTCGGCGATGCGCGCGTCGTCGGTCGCGACGATCACCTCGTCGACACCCCGGGCCGCGCGGCCGATCTCGTAGACGCGCTGCACGAGCGAGCGCCCGGCCACGTCGGCCAGGGGCTTGCCGGGGAAGCGCGTCGACCCGTACCGCGACGGGATCACGCACACGGTGGTTCCGTCGCCGCTCATCCCTTGCCGTGGCACTTCTTGAACTTCTTGCCGCTCCCGCAGAAGCAGGGATCGTTGCGCCCCGTCTTCGGCGCCTTGTGTTCGAAGGGGTCCTGGGGCGCCTGGTGCCCGTGGCCGTGGGGGTTGGTCCCGGTGCGGACCGTGTGCAGGAACTCGTCGATCGTGCTCTCGAAGCCGTTCTTGAGCTCGAAGGCGTTGGCGAGGACCTCGCTGTTCTCGAGGTGGGCGATGTAGGCCCGGAGGACATCGGGCACCGACTCCGCGAGCTCCTCGCCTCGCTTGAACTTCCCCGGGAGGACGTGGCCGAGAGCGCCGTGCATGTCGTGGCCGTCGAGCCGTTTGGGCTCGATGCCCATGTCGTCGTAGCACACCGTGAGAAAGCGCCCGGCGATCCGCCGGACGTCCTCCTCGGGGTGGGGGAGAGCCCCCCGCTCGGGGCTGTCCATGAAGGCCGCGAGGGCCAGGGTGACCTGTTTGGACGGAGCCATGGGGGGAGGGTAGCGCGCCCTGGGGGCCCGGACGGCGCGCTCTTCGGCGCTTCCTCCTTTCCGCCGGGCCGCCGGGCGGGCATCGTCACGCGCCGATGAGCGATCTCGCGCGAGACGATGCCGGGGCCGGAGGGCCTGCGGAGCAGAGCTTCGAGGCCCTCGGCCTCTCCGCGCCCCTCCTCGCGGGCGTCCGGGCTGCGGGCTTCACCGCGCCGCGGCCCATCCAGG
>CBFIJG010000088.1:0-14517 GCA_965662915.1 Planctomycetota bacterium
TCGGTGACGCCGGCGAGGTCCCCTCCCCGACCCAGCCGAGCACGCCGGCGTCACCGAGCCCCTGGGCGGCGACCGGCTCCTCGAGGCGCATCACCTCGCGGACGAGCAGCGCGGACCGCAGCGCGTCGTGGCGTCGCCGCGGCGTCTCGGCCGTCTGCTCCTCCGCTGGCGCGTCGTCGATCCGGACGGGCGGCATGAGCAGCGTCAGGCCGCGGCGCCGCGCCTCCTGGAACTCGGGTTCGCCCGTGAGCAGCCAGAACGCTCCTGACGGCACGCCCTTCACCTGGAGCGGTGGCGCCCCCGGCGGGAGGAAAGGCGGCGAGGTCAGGCTACTGTCGTGCTCCGGCGCGAGGGCCTCGACGCCCGCGATCCTGCGAGGGGGATCCAGGATCCACGTCACCCTCGACCAGCCGTCCTCACGGCCAGCCGCGAGCACGGCCTCGTGGACGACGCCGACCTCCGCCGCTGCCCACTGCACCGTCGTCGCGCTCCCCGCGGTCAGGACCGCGTAGAGCCCCCCCGTGAGCGCGGGCAGGACCGAGCGCCGGGCCCCGGAGAGCGCCGTCGCGGAGATCCCGAGTCCGACGGCCATGGCGACCGCCAGCGCGAGGGTCCCGGGTGCGTCGGCGAGGCTCTCAGGGGCAGCCCGTTCGCCGATCCCGAGAAACAGGAGCACCGCGATGGCGATGGCCCAGCCGCCGAGCACGCGGCCCCACAGACGCGGGGCCGCTCGGGCCGCGACGAACCCCGGGTGCAGCGCGGCGAGCAGAGCCACCACCGCGAGGACGTAGCCGAGGGTCCCGATCCCCGAGGTGTTCACCGGGAGCACCACGACGCCGGTCTTCTCCGCGGCGAGGGCGAACGCATGGGCGAACCCCTCGGGCTCTGGAGAGAGCAGCTGCGCCGGGTCGACGCCCGCCTGCGCGGGCACATCGGCCGCGTCGGCGCCGGGGCGCGCGAAGCCGCGAACGAGGGTCTCGAAGGCCAGCGCCGCCGCGTAGCCGAGAGCCACCTGAACGCCCGTCCGGAAGCGCGCCCCGAGCGGACGGTGGCGCCGGGCGGCGATGAACTCGAGACCGAAGCCCAGCGGGACGAGCACGAGGGCCGCGGGCGAGGACGCGGCGGCGACCACCGCGAGAACGAAGGCCGCGCCGAGCGCCAACGCTCGCCGCTCCTGGCGCCCCTCGAGGAGCAGCGCGACGGACCAGGCGCTCGCGGCCAGCCCGACCACGTCGCCGCGGGCGGGCAGGTGCGCGACCACAGGTACGAGCAGCGGATGGACCATGAGGAACACCCCGGCCGCGGCGCCCGCGCTCCGCGCGTGGTCGTCGCCGGTCCAGGGCTTCAGCCCGCGGATCACGCAGGCGCGCACCCCGAACGCGGCGATGACGAGGATGATCAGGCTCTCCAGCCGCAGCCTCCCCGCGTCACCCGGGGTGTAGACACCGCCCTTTGCGTGGAAGGAGCGAGAGAGGGCCAGGGAGACGGCCGCCAGCGGGCGGTGCTCCACGGCGTCGACGCTCCAGGCGGCGTCCCAGCCGTCGTCCTCGAAGCAGCGATCGATGTCCTCCAGGACCGCCAGGTCGGACCCCAGGAAACCCGCGCCGAGCAGCGGTCGGTGGGCGTACCACGCGACGGCGACGCAGAGCAGGAAGACGAGGAGGCGCTTGGGACCGGAGGGCACGGGCGGAGGGTAACCTCCTGGACCCCCGGGTCCCCCACCACGGTCCGCGACTCCCATGCTCGAGCACTTCCAGCCCCTCATCGACGCCGCCAGCGGCGTCGACCTCACCGACCCCGCTGCCGCCCGCGAGACCCTGAAGGGCCGCCTCGATCCCGGCTCCGAGGCCGGTCGCGCGGTCAGCGCGGCCCTCGTCGCGTTGCTCGAGGAAGGCAAGGTCGCGGACCGTGGCGCCCCGCCCGTACGCTTCAGCCGCGCGGCGAAGGCCACCGAGGAGACCTCGGGCTTCTCCATCGACGTCGTCGACATGACGGGCCCCGGCCCGCTCCACCGTCATCCCAACGGCGAGGTCAACTGGTGCGTCGCCCTAGAGGGTGCCCCCACCTTCGACGGTGAAGGCCCCGGCTGGGTGGTGGAGCCCCCCGGCAGCGAGCACGTACCCACCGTGGAAGGCGGTCGCATGCTCATCGTGTACCTCCTCCCCGAGGGCGCGATCGAGTTCGTTCAGGGCTGAGCCCCGGACGCTGCCGATCGCATCACTGCGGACGGCGCGTCCACTCGGTCACGTCTCCCGTGGGCGCGTTCTTGCGATACCCGAAGAGGTGCAGGAGACGGGCCATCCATCGCGGCGCACCACGTCGGGCCAGGAGCCGTCCGGCGCGCGTGTCCAGCGAGACGACGCCCGGGAGCACGCGCAGGGCCTGCTCGATCCACGACCTGCGGAGCAGCCGCGAGGCGAGCAGCCACGGGCGGCCGACCGCGCGACAGAGGAAGAAGCCCTCCGTCCCGAGGCCCTGGTACAAGGGCATGAGCATGTAACCCGAGAGCGGAGCCGGGACCTCGTGCCCGCACTGGTCGGCGAGGACCACGCCGTCGTTCACGGGCATGAAGCTCCTCCAGCCCCCCCGCATCACGAAGGGCTCCCCTTCGTCGATCGAGTGGGCGTAGATGAGGTCGAGGACCTCGGGCGCATCGCCCCGTGCCTGGCGAAGGCGCCGGCGAGCCGGCTCGACGCGGGCGTCGGCCTCCGGGAGGGCGCCCGCGTGATCGAGGACGACCCACAGCGAGGCGATGAGGACGTCGCGGGTCGATGCGGCCTCGTGCTGGCCGCCCTCGACGACGACCGAGGTGTCTCCCTGCGCCACCAGCCAGGTGAGGAGAGGGCCCTGAATCCGTTCCTCCAGACCGAGCACGACGGGGAGCCCGATGTCCCGGGCGAGGCGGCGGCTCGGGAGCGAGTCGGGGACCACGCAGAAGCCCCCCCCGTCAGCGGAGGTGCTGTGGAGGTCGACGAGGATCACCTCGCGGCTCCGTCCACGCGCGGCGTCGCGCTCCGCCTCGATGATGCTGAACAGCGCGCGGAGCTCCGCCTCGTCCGCGGTGTCCTCCTCCGGACGACGCGCGCCCAGCGCCCGCAAGGTGTCCGCGGTCCACATCCGGTTGAGGTCCTGCCCCTGGTGCCGGACGCCGCGCCGGAGCGCAGACAGGTTGCCCGCCAGCCCGACGATCCGGCCCGCCGTGGGCGTGCCCTCCAGCGCTTCGAAGAGAGCCAGCATGGCCCGGACACCGCCGGGCTCGTTGCCGTGAAGGCCTGCCGTGAGGATCACCAGGGGCCCGTCGCGGCCGTCGTCCTTGATCCCGATCTCCCGGGTCAACCCGTCCAGATCAGGGTGCCCACCGGGGGCAGCAGCGCCCTTTGACGTCGTCTGGGACCGGGGAGAGGGGGAGCTCATCCCGAGATGATCGGTCCGCGCCCTGGCCGCACAAGAGCCCACCCGGGGACTTGTTTCACGGTCGTGGATCGACTCTCACCGCGCGTCAATCGTCCCTCATCGTCTCCTCGAGGAGCTTCGCCGACGCGTCGATGAAGTCGTGCTCGGTGATGATCCCGACGAGGCGCTCCCCCTCGACCACGGGAAGGCAACCGATCTTGCGCTCACGCATGATCCGCATGGCCTGGAGGGTCGTGTGCTTGGGCGAGACGATGATCGGCTCGGGGATCATCACCTCCTTGACCGCGATCGGCTCCTCGGCCGCCGCGCGCGAGGCCTGCCGCTTGATCAGGAGCCGCAGGATCATGCGCTGCGAGACGAGGCCGCAGAGCTTGCCCTCGTCGTCCTCCACCGGCACGTAGCGGATGTGCTCCCAGTCCATCAGGCTCGCCGCGAGGTCGATCACGTCCTCGGGGTGCAGGGTGAACAGGTCCCGGCTCATGATCTGCCCGACCGTCCGGAAGCTGTGACGCCAGTCCGTGATCTCGTCCAGATCAGCGGGCGCCCAGCGATGGCCCGGAAGACCTGAGGCCTGTCGGGCGTACATCGCCGAGGTCAGAGCCCGGTGACGTTCGTCCGGCGTACCGCGCGTTCCCATGCGCGCCAGGGAGTCCAACGCCCATTGCGCGCCGGTTCGGCCGCTGGAGACTCGCTCGTCGATCACGCCCATGTACCGGTCGATGTCGGCGGAGTCGATCCCCTTGAACTCGAGCCCCTCCCTCGCCTTCGGCAGCAGGTCCGAGAGGATCAGGTCACGGGCGCTGACGCGCTGGTTCCCGAGCCAGCGCATCTCGGCGCTGAGCCCATAGCGCGCGGCCGCCATGAAGTTCCCCTTGGCATCGTCGAATTCCATGACCCGACGGACGTCGTCGAGCTCCTCGCCGAAGGCGATCATGAGGCCGAAGAAGAACGCGGCGTTGGCGACCTCGTCCTCGATCGTCGGCCCCGCCGGCAGTACGCGATTCTCGATGCGCAGGTGCGGCTTGCCGTCGGAGATGCCGTAGCACGGACGGTTCCACCGGTACACCGTTCCGTTGTGCATGCGGAGCGCGTCGAGCGTCGGGATCTCGCCTCGGTCCAGCGCTTCGAAGGCGCCGCCCTTGCGATCGCCGCCCAGCAACAACCTGAAGCGCGACACGTCCTCGCGGAAGATCTCGAGGACACCGTCCTGGACCCAGCGCTCACCGAACGTCACGCGCTGGCGGACGTTCCGCGCCATCTGCGTCGCGTTGCGGATGTCGAGGGACTGGGTGAAGAGCGCGACGCGCGTCTCGTGCCAGAGGCGGTGCTGCAGGAGCACCGGCGAGTTGACCGCGGCCGCGAGCACGGGCGCGGTCACGAGCTGCGCGAGGTTGTAGAGGTTCGCGAACTCGAGATCCGACACCTGGAAGTGCAGCTGGAAGGAGGTGTTGCACGCCTCCATCATCACGTTGTCGTGCTCGACCCGGAGCTCGTCGAGGCCCTTGATCAGGAACTCGAACCGTCCGCCGCACATGTCCGACATGATCCGGTTCAGCTGTCGGTACCGGTCGCTGTCGGCCATGCCGTCGAGGCCGAGATCCTCCTGGTGGAGCGTCGGGAGGATGCCGCATATGAGGAGCCGGGAACCGGCCTCCTGGGCGGCCGCCCGCGCGTTCATGACGAGGCCGTCGAGCTCCTTGTGCATGTCGGACAGGCAGCGTCCGGACAGAGGGTGCGGCTCGAGGTTGGCCTCGATGTTGAAGCGGGCCAGCTCGGGCGTGTAGGAGCCCGGCGCGTCGGCCAGCCCTGCGAGCACCTCCGATTGGCGGGGCAGGGGCTGCCACGCGTCGTCCACGAGGAAGAGCTCCTGCTCGGCGCCGATCCGGCGCACGCCCCGCTCGATCATCCCCGAGTCGATCATGCGCTCGAGGGCCTGGAGGTCCTCGAGCACCGCCTGCATGAACGTGCGGAGGCTGCTCCCGCCTCGCTCGCCGACGTCCTGGTTTCCCATATTGGGAGCATAGGAAGCGGCTCGCCGCGGGAATAGTGAAGCGTTCTTGGTGGTAGCGAAGCCGGGGAGGTTGTGGGACTCAGGGCTCGCCACTGATACTCCACGTAGGGTTCACACGCTTCCCGATGACCGTTATCGACCACAGGACCACGACCGCCCCGGCGGGCCTAGAGCGCTGGCTGACCAGCTGGCCACGGCTGGCCCTCGTCGCAGTCGCAGCGGCCGCGACGGCCACCGCAGCCACGTCCCTGGGCGAGCTCGAGCTTCTTCGGGCCAGCGAGATGATCACGGACGTGGCGGAGTGGGACATCATCGTTCAGTCGGGCGCGACCTGGCTCGCTTGGGCACTCGTCTCTCCGCTGCTCCTCGCGATCGCGTTCCAGCTCACGCGTAGAGCCCGCCACTGGATCTTCGCCGCTCTCTGCCATCTGCCCCTCGCATTCGGCGTCGGCAGCGCATTCCTCGCCGCCGAGATCGCGGTTCAGGAAGCGCTCCAGGGGCCGACGAACACCGAGTTCTTCCGCAGGCTTCTCGAGAGGCGAGAGGAATCGCGCGAACGTGGTCCGAACTCCGAAGTACGCCACAGCCGCGCTCAAGGTGAGGACGAGCAGGCACGTCGCCGCGAAGTGCCCGGGGAACCCGAGGGCGAGTCCCGGCTGGAGGCGACTGGCGAGGAGGACGGGCAGAGACGCGCGCGCAGAGACCGCTCCGGGACCAACGATCGGGAGATGCGTCGACCGCCGTTCGACCGCGATGAAGCCCGACGGCTCCGCCGCTTCGGCCGCTATTCCACGGCCAACGTCGCAACGGGCGACTTCGCCGCCGACTTCGAGCGACGCTGGCGTCTGCGCGTCCCGCGCTACGGAATCATCTACCTCGCGCTCGTTCTTATCGGCCTCGGCTCGCGAGGATTCCTCATCGGGAGGCAGCGCGAGCGCGAGGCGGTCGACCTGGAGCGGCGAGCGGAGCGGCTGGAGGCCAAGCTCGTCGAGGCGCGTTTGACCGCGCTGAGTGGCCAGCTTCACCCCCACTTCCTCTTCAACGCGCTGCACTCCGTCGGCGGGCTCATCCGCTCGGCTGCCCCGGGCCGCGCCCTCACGGCTCTGACTCAGATCGGAGACCTCCTCCGCACGAGCCTGGACGCGGGCGGGGAGCAGTTCGTCCCCCTGGGCCGTGAGTTCGAGCTTCTGCGCCGCTACCTGGACGTCGAAGCCCTGCGCCTCGGAGAGAAGCTGCGGGTGGAGTTCGCCGTCGATCCGGCCCTGGAGGAGTGCGAGGTCCCCGCGTTCATCACGCAGCCCCTCGTCGAGAACGCCGTGAAGCACGGCGTGGCCCGGAGGCCCGAGGGCGGCCGCGTCGCGATCACCGCGCGTGCGGTCGAGGGCGAGATCCTCGAGATCTCCATCGAGAACGACGGACCAGCACCTCCAGACACGCCTGACGAGGGGATCGGACTCACCCACGTCCGCACGCGGTTGGAGACGCTCTTCGAGGGAGCTGGTTCGCTCACCCTCGAGGCACTCTCCGAGGGCGAGGGCGCTCGCGCCGTCCTGCGACTGCCCCTCGACGACGTCGCGTCCGAGACGGAGGTCCTCGACCGATGAGCAGCACACGCATCAGGGTGCTGGTCGCCGACGACGAACCCGCGGCGCGTGCGGCCCTCACGTCCCTCGTGAACGCCGACACCTCGCTCGAGCTCGTCGCCGAATGCGCGGACGGCACCGAGGCTCTGAGCCGGGCGACCGAGCTCGCGCCGGATCTCTTGATCCTCGACGTCCGCATGCCCGGCGCGACGGGCCTCGAGGTCGTCGCAGCGCTCCCCGAGGACAGCCGCCCGCTGGTGGTCTTCGCGACTGCCCACGACGACCATGCGGTGGACGCATTCGAGCTGCATGCTGTCGACTACCTGCTCAAGCCCTTCGACGACGAGCGATTCCGTACGGCGCTGGAACGCGCTCACGCTCGCAGGAACGAAGAGGGGCCAGAGGCGGGCCGCGAGCGCCTGGAAGGTGTGCTGCAGGACCGCGGGGAGGACCGCATCGTCGTGCCCCGCGAGGGGAGCATGTTGCTCGTGCCGTTCGACGAGATCGAGTGGGTGGAGGCCGCGGATCAGTACGTGCGTCTGCACCTCGTGGACGGCCGCTCCGAGCTCATGCGCGCCTCCATGGGACACCTGGAGAAGCGCCTTGGCGGAGGCCGATTCCTGCGCGTCCACCGCTCAGCCATCGTGCGCTCCGATCGCGTCCTCGAACTCACCAGCGCGACATCCGGGACCGGGGTGATCCGGCTGAAGAGCGGCGAAGATGTCCCCGTGAGCCGCACGCGCCTGGCCCTGGTCCGGCGCGCCCTGCGCTGATCAAAAGCGCCGAACCGCCGTTCCCAACAGCGTGGAGCCCGTAGGCTCCAGGGAAAGGGCGATGTGCCGTGCAAAGGCTCGACGACTCTCTCAGCGAGCCTCGATCATCGCCACATCGGAACAGACCCAGCCCAACGCATCGCGAACATGCTCCACACCACTGCCCTCCTTCGCCCAGCCCTCGCCCTCGCCTTCGCAAGCGGAGCCGCTGCCATCGGCTTCTTCGGCGCCCTCGGCACCGACTACGCGAAGAACCGTGTGTTCGAGGTCAGCGTCTCGCAGACCTCGAGCTCCGAGCGCGTGTCCATGGAGATCACCATGAATGGCGAGCCCGTCGATCGCGGCGGGCGCGGCGGCGGCGGTGGCGGCGGGCGCACGAGCAACTTCAGCCTCACCACGACCGACGTGGTGCTCACGGCCGAGAAAGGCGCGCCGACCCGGATCCAGCGGACCTTCGACGAGGTCTCCAGCGAATCCAGCTTCGAGATGCGCGGCGAGGCGCAGGAAGTGGAGATGGAGAGCGCATTCGAGGGGCTCACCATCGTGCTCAGCGCCGAGGGCGATGAGGTCGAGGTGGAGGTCGCCGATGGTGACGCGCCGGATGAGGAGCGGCTCGAGGGGCACTCCCTCGCCCTCTCCCTCGACCGTCTCCTCCCCGAAGACGAGGTCGAGATCGGCGACGAATGGTCCATCGAGAGCGACGATCTGATGGCCGCCCTCGGGCAACGTCTCCAGGCCAAGCTCATCGATCGTCCGGAACGTCAAGAAGGCGGCGAGGGGCGCGGCCGGCGCGGGGGGTTCCGGGGCCCGCGCGGCATGTCGGGCCCGCTGATGATGCTCGCAGACGGCGACTGGGAGATCACCGCCACCCTCACTGACGAGACCGAGGAGGTCGATGGGGTCGACTGCGTGGTGATCACCATCGAGGCAGAAGCCGAGGCGGACATCGAGATGGGCCAGCGTCAAGGACGAGACCGCGCCGCTGGCCAGGAAGGCCGCGGCGGATCCTCGGAGACGACCTGCAGCGCTGAGTTCGAGGGCCGTCTCTTCTGGTCCATCGATGCCGAGCACCCCGCCCGCCTCGAGTTCGAGGGATCCATCGAGATCTCCTCGGAGCGAGTTAGGGAGTCCGACCGCGGCGTGATGGAGATGTCCTCGGTCACCGAGACCTCCTTCGAGACGACCATCGACGTCACCGTCGGGACCGCCGAAGAGAAGTGACCCTGACCGGCGTACGGCGCGGCCGTCCGCCCCAACGGAACCCTTACGCGTTCGCGGCAGCCGAGGCCCCGCGAAGAGGGCTTCTGTGAGAGACCACTGAGGCCCTGTTGGCGAAAGTGGTTTGAGGCGTGGGAGACTTCGCTCCGAACCGACGGTCGGGTTGGCTGTCGCCACCCTGCCCATCTCCGATCCGAACCGCTCGCGAACCACGAACCGAACAGCGGGCCGACGTCACCGAACGCCCGCTCCCCACCCCCGGCTCGGCCGGGATCCAACAATGAGCCAGACCCTGCCCATCGTCATCGTCTCTAGCCTCCTCGCCGGTGGCGCCGGAGCTGTCCTTGCGACCACGCTGCGGCCGACTGCATCCGTCACCGCGGAGACTGCGGACAGCGGCGCGAACGACGAGATCCTTGCTCGCCTCGTAGCGCTCCAGCAAACCGCGGACGCCAACGCCCAGCGCATCGAAGACCTGGAAGCCACGCCGGCCCTCGCCCCCGTGGGTGGCGCTCGCAGTGACGCCGCCGGCCTCTCGGAGGAGGAGGTTCGCGCACTCATCAGCGAAGTCGCGGCCGCAGAGGTCGGTGAGCCCGGCACCATGGCCGCCGCGACCGTAGAGCGCGTTATCGAGCAGCGAGAGGAGCGCGAGCGCCAGGAGCGTGAGCAGCGCCGCGCGGCGGACCGCGAGAAGCGCGTCGAGGACCGCCTGGCGAAGATGCAGCAGGAGCTCGGGCTCGACCTCGGCCAGATGAACCAGATGCGCACTCTCTACCTCGAGCGTGACGCCAAGCGCGACGAGATGCGCCAGACCATGCGCCAGGGCTTCCAGGACGGAACCATGAACCGCGAGTCGATGGGCGAGATGTGGCGCACCATGCAGACCGAGCACGAGACCGCAGTGCAGGGCCTCCTGACCGCGGGTCAGTACGAGCAGTACCAGGAGTCCGGCTACGACGATCCCTGGGGTGGGCGCGGCGGTCGCGGCGCTGACACCGGCGGCGGCGGGAACGGCCGGGGCGGCCGCGGCGGCCGCGGCGGATTCTGATCGCCGGACCGGCAAACAGAGCACGGCCCGTATCTGCCGCGTAAGCGGCGCTCGAGCCGAGCAAGCAGCAGAGCGAGTTGCTTCCGGGGGGAGTGGACGGGCCGGTCCACCCCCCTTCTTCGTGCCCCGGGCAGCCGCGCGTCCCAAAGAGGTGCCCCCGGCGCCTCGTATGGCGCGCGGACCGCGAACCGGGGGGGAAGCCCCGCATAGACTGTTCCCCCGCCGCGCAGCTCCGAGCGCGGCGCGCCCGTCCTCCGCGTCCCGCTCCTGCTCTCCATGGACAACCGCTCATCCACGAAGGCCCGCGCCGCGCTCCGCGTAAGCTTCCTCTCCACCCTCGCCCTCGGCGCGGCCTTCGCCGGCGGGGACGGCCGCGAGGACCGCTTCGCGCAGCTCCGCGCCGAGCTCCCCACGCCGAACAGCTACCGGACCGCCTCCGGTGCACCGGGTCACGAGTACTGGCAGCAGCAGGTCGACTACGTCATCGACGTCGAACTCGACGACGAGAACCAGCGGATCTCGGGCTCGGAGCGCGTCACCTATCACAACAACTCACCCGACACCCTCCGGTACCTGTGGCTGCTGGTGGAGCCCAACCTCTTCAGCCCCGAGGCACACGCGGTCGAGACCTCGCTCGCCCCCAACCTCGCGAGCGGCGTGACCTTCCGGGCCATGCGCTCGATGATGGAGCGCCAGCGATTCGACGGGGGCGCCGAGGTCTCGAACGTCACCGATCTCCATGGGACGCCGCTCGATCACACCGTGGTCAACACCACGATGCGGATCGATCTTCCGGAGCCTCTCGAGAGCGGCGAGACCTTCCAGTTCAGCCTCGACTGGGAGTACGCGATCAACAATTCGAAGCTGATTCGCGGACGCACCGGCTACGAGTTCTTCGAAGAGGACGGCAACTACCTGTACGAGATGGCGCAGTGGTTCCCGCGGCTCTGCAGCTACACCGACTACGCCGGCTGGCAGAACAAGGAGTTCCTGGGCCGCGGTGAGTTCACCCTCGAGTTCGGCGACTACCTCGTGAGCATCACCGCCCCCGACGACCACGTGGTCGCGTCGACCGGCGTACTCCAGAATCCCGACGAGTGCCTCGAGCCCGCCTGGAAGGAGCGCCTCGAGCAGGCGAGAACGGCCGACCGCCCGGTGCTCATCGTCACACGTGAGGAGGCCGAGGCCAACGAGACCACGGCCCCGGAGGGCACGAAGACCTGGACCTTCGCCGCGAAGAACGTCCGTGACTTCGCGTGGGCCTCGTCCCGCAAGTTCATGTGGGACGCCAAGCTCCACCCCGTCGAGGGCGGCGAGCAGGTGTGGGCCATGTCGTACTGGCCGAAGGAGGGCGACGCGCTGTGGCGCGAGTACTCGACCCACTCGGTCATCCACACGCTGGACATCTACAGCAAGTTCACCTTCCCCTACCCCTACCCGGTCGCCATCAGCGTGAACGGCCCCGTGGGCGGGATGGAGTACCCGATGATCTGCTTCAACGGCCCGCGGCCGGAGAAGGA
The DNA here is from genome assembly GCA_965662915.1 of Planctomycetota bacterium. GTDB lineage: Bacteria > Planctomycetota > UBA1135 > UBA1135 > Saltatorellus. Next base: position 11,568 of record CBFIJG010000088.1, read on the forward strand.
CGGGACCTACACGGCGCGCTCCAAGTACGGGCTGATCTCCGTGATCATCCACGAGGTGGGACACAACTGGTTCCCGATGATCGTCAACTCCGACGAGCGCCAGTGGACCTGGATGGACGAGGGCCTCAACACCTTCGTGCAGTTCTTGGCGGAGTCCGAGTGGCAGGATGAGTATCCCTCGCGCCGCGGCGCTCCGCAGAACATCGCGCCCTACATGACGAGCTCCTCCCAGATGCCGATCATGACGAACTCGGAGAGCATCCTTCAGTTCGGCGCGAACGCCTACGCGAAGCCCGCGACGGCGCTGAACATCCTGCGCGAGACGATCATGGGCCGGGAGCTCTTCGACTTCGCGTTCAAGGAGTACTCGAGGCGCTGGGTGTTCAAGCGCCCCGAGCCCGCGGACCTGTTCCGCACGATGGAGGACGCGAGCGGCGTCGACCTCGACTGGTTCTGGCGCGGTTGGTTCTTCACAACGGACCACACCGACATGGCCTTGACCGGCGCCACCCGCTGGACGGTGGACACCCAGGACCCGACGATCGAGAAGGAGCGCCAGCGCGCGGAGCGGGACGCGATCCCGATGACCCTCTCGGCCGAGCGTAACCGCGAGCTCCCGAAGTACGTCGAGCGCTTCCCCGAGCTCGTCGACTTCTACAACGCCTACGACGCCCTGGACGTGACCCAGGAGGACGTCGACAAGTACGAGTCCTTCGCGAAGAAGCGCAAGGACGACGAGCTCGAGATCCTCGGCATGGAGACTCGTTTCTACGTGGTCGACATCGAGAACCTCGGCGGCCTTCCGATGCCGGTGATCCTCGACGTCCACTACGAGGACGGGGAGGTCGAGCAGATCCGCGTCCCGGCCGAGATCTGGCGTTCGAACGCGACGAGCATCCAGAAGCTGGTGATGACCGACAGGGACGTGGCCCGCTTCGTCCTGGATCCCCGCCGCGAGACCGCCGACGGGGATCTCTCGAACAACGTCTGGCCGCCGGAGATGGACGACCGCCGGTTCCGCGTCAATGCCAGCGGGTCCCGCGATCGGGGGAACCCGATGCGGACTGCTCGGGATCGTGGGAAGAAGAAGGAAGCCACGGCCAAGAAGGACGGCGACGCGGCGGCCGGTGAGTCCGCCGGGGACCGCTGAGCCTGGGTCGGGGACGCCCGTTCTCCGAGCTCCGAGCGCGGCCCCCCGCCTGGGTGGGGCCGCGCTTCGTCGGCGGCGGGGATCCTCGGAGCGAAGGAGAGCCCCGGACCTCGCATCCGCCGGCGCTCGCAGAGGCCGGCCCCACACCACGGCGCGGCCCGCGCTGCCCTCCTGCTCCGTGCGACCGAGCGGCGGTGTAGAGTCCGGTGGGAGTTGAACGACGGGAGAGCGCGATCTTCCGTCTCCCCGCCCGCGCACGTACGGCCGAGAAGACACATGGGCACCGACGCCGAACGCATCGCCTGGCGCACCGCCGGTTCCCTCGACGATCTGCTCGGCCTCACGGCGGAATTCCTCGAGGGCCGGCGGGGCTTCTTCCCCGGCTGGGGCGGTGCCTCGACGGACGAGGAGAGCGACTCCCTGCTCCCCGCGCTGCGCGGCGTCCTCGATCATGGCCTCATGACGGTGGCCTCCCAGCCCGGCGCCCCGTTCGGCCCGGGCCACGACGGCCTCACCTGGGGCGGGCGCGCCTTCGTCGGCGGCTTCGCACTGGAGGACGCCGGCCTGAGCCGGCTCTTCGATGCGGCCCTGCGCGCGGGGCTCCTCGTTCTCGCGGAGGAGTCCGCGGCGGACGCGGACTGGGCGCCGTTCGTCGCGGGCCTGCGCGACGGAGTTCCCTACCTGGTCCTCGGACCCGGCGCCCGTTCGCAGGAGCTGGAGATCTTCGAGGACCACCTCGCGCCGTCTCTCCTGGCGACACTGGCCACGCGCCCGTTCCTGTGGATCGTCGACCCGGCGTGGGGCCGCCGCGACAGACTCTCCAGCGTGCTCGCGGGCCCCGGCCGCGTATCCTTCCTGGACGCCAACGGACGCCCACCGGCATCGTAGGCACCATCGAATCACCATGGATCCCCAAGAATCGCCCCCGCCCCCGCGCCCGGCACTCCCGGGCTTCGCCCTGGCCCTCGGCATCCTCTGGCTCGCCGCGGGCGCGCTGTACAAGCTCTTCGACGGCCACCCGGCGGACCTCCCGTCCTCGGTGATCGAGAAGAGCCCCTTCGATGCCTGGGACACCTTCCGCTTCGCGATCGCCGCCGAGCTCGCGGTCGTTGCCCTGGTGATCACCGTGCCGCGGCTCGGCTGGTTCGCCCTCTCCGGCGTCTTCGCCACCTTCATCGCGGTGCTCTTCCCCCTCGTGGCCGAGGGTGCGGAGTCCTGCGGGTGCTTCGGCGGGACCATCACGATCAAGCCGATCGTGATGATGGCGATCGACGGCGGACTGCTCCTGCTCATCCTCTTCTCGCGGCCGTGGCGTCTCCCCGAGGCCGCTGGGCTGGGCGCGATGGCGGCGCTGCCGCTGGTGATCGCCGGCGTCGCCGGTCCGATCGCGAAGCTCCCGCGTCCCGCGGCGGTCAAGGCGGTCGGAGCGCCGACCGAGACGGCGGCGGCGGCCGACCCCGGCTCCGAAGCGCCGCAGCCCGGATCCGGCGCGGACCAGAGCGCAGGCGAGGACGCGGACGATCCCGGACCGGGGATGGCCGCGCAGTCCGACCCGGAGCCCGTCGCGGCCGACCCGGCGGTCTCCGCCCTCCCGATCTTCATGGAGCTGCCCTTCGCGGAGATGGAGGACACGCTGCTCTACGACCAGCCCTTCTACGCCATCGCCGACCAGTCCGAGGGCTTCATGGACGCCTTCAGCCACGTCGTCGTGTACCGACAGACCTGCGAGGTCTGCGAGGAGCATCTCAAGACCCTCGCGGCCGAGGAGGCGCGCGGCGAGCCCAGCTGGGGCGACAAGAT
>CBFIJG010000089.1:0-14173 GCA_965662915.1 Planctomycetota bacterium
GGCCGGCGCCGCCGCTCGCGCGGGCGCGGCCGGGGCTGATCGGGCGCTCTCAGACTGCGCCGCCCCCACCCTCCGGAGCGCCGGTCCGACACATCGGGCCGGCGCTCCTGCAATATGGCGCCATGTCCGACCCCATCGAGCGCGCGCGGATCGCCCTGATCTCCACGGGCGGGACGATCGAGAAGACCTACGACGAGCTGCACGGCGTGCTGACCAACCGCGTCAGCGTGCTGGACGTGATGCTATCGAGCCTCGAGCTGGGCGGGATCGAGCTCGAGCGGGTCACGCTGATGAACAAGGACAGCCTCGAGATGAACGACGAGGACCACCGGCTCATCGCGGAGACGGCCCTCCACAAGGCGCGCGAGTGCGACGGCGTCGTCATCGTCCACGGCACCGACACCCTGGCGGTGACGGGCGACACGATCTGCACGCTCAACGCCGCCCCACCGGTCCCGATCGTGCTGACCGGCGCCATGCGCCCCTACGAGCTGCGTTCGACGGACTCCGTCCAGAACCTCGTCGAGGCGCTCATGGCGGTCCAGCTCGCGGCGCCGGGGGTCTACGCCGCGATGCACAACAAGCTCCTGCGCTTCCCCGGCGTCTGCAAGGACAAGAGGGCTGGCACGTTCATCAAGGATTGAACTCCCGGAGCGGGTTTCAGGCCCGAGGAAGAGCGCCGCGGTGATGATAGAAGGGCTCGGTTCTTCGAGCGATGTCCGCGCCGGCTAAGGTGCGCGCTCGCTCTACTTGCATCCCCTTCCCCGGAGCCCTCCCCATGCGAGCTCACGCCACGTCCTCGGTCCTCGTCTCCCTCGCCGCCCTCGTCACCGGCTGCGCCTCCAGCGGCGGCGCCGCCGCGCCCTCCGGCGGCTTCCCCGCCTACGGCTCCGTCGGCGTCCCCGTCGCCTTCGACGGGATGGGTTCCTATTCCCGCGCAGTGACGACCGACTCGGAGGAGGCCCGGCGCTTCTTCCACCAGGGTCTCAACTGGCTCTACGCCTTCAACCACGACGAGTCGGTGGTGTCCTTCTCCCGGGCGACCGAGCTCGACCCGGACTGCGCCATGGCCTGGTGGGGCATCGCCCTCGCCCAGGGACCGAACTACAACGACTCGTTCATGTCGCCGAACCGCTCGGCGGCGGCCTGGGCCGCGATCGACCGCGCGACGGCGGAACTCGACGACGAGACCGATCTCGAGCGCGGTTTCATCGAGGCCCTCGCCACGCGCTACGCGGCGGAGGCACCCGAGGATCGGTCCGAGCTCGACGCCGCCTACGTGGCCGCCATGGGCGCGCTCTGCGAGCGGTTCCCCGATGACCCCGACGCCGGGGCGCTCTTCGCGGACGCCATGATGGTCCAGCACCCCTGGAAGCTCTACGACGCGGACGGGGAGCCGGCGCGCGAGGCGACCGTCGAGATCGTGCGCGCGCTCGAGCGCGTCCTCGCGGACCGCCCCGACCACCCCGGCGCGAACCACCTCTACATCCACGCCATCGAGCCGAGCAACGACAAGGCTCGCGCCGTGCGCGCGGCCGACGCGCTCAAGGACCTCGTCCCGGCCGCCGGCCACATGCTCCACATGCCGTCCCACATCTACGTCCAGGTGGGCAAGTGGGACGAGGCGATCGAGCAGAGCCACAAGTCGATGGCGGCGGACGCGCGCTACCGGGAGCTCTCCCCGGACCAGCTGATCCAGCACGCCTACATGTCCCACAACGCGCACATGCTCGCCTTCGCCGCGATGATGTGCGGGCGCGAGGAGGAGGCGATGGCCGCGGCGCGGTCGATGCTCGCGAACTTCCCCGCGCCGATGCTCGCCGCCGCCGGCGACTTCGTGGACGGCACGATGTGCTCGGTCTACGACGTCCACAAGCGCTTCGGCCGCTGGGACGCGCTGCTCGCGGAGCCCGCGCCGCCGGCCAACCTCCAGATCACGAACGCCATCTGGCACGCCCACCGCGCCATCGCCCACGCGGCCAAGCAGGACATCCCCGCCGCCCGCGCCGAGCAGCGCCTCTTCCGCGAGGCCATGAAGTCGCTCTCCATCGACGCGTCGGTCCCCTTCGGCGCGCGCATGAAGACCCTCCTCGTCTCGGAATTCTTCGTCGAGGCGGAGATCGAGCTGCAGCAGGGCGAGTACGAGTCCGCCGCCGCGCTCCTCGAGCAGGCCGCGGCCATCGAGGACACCATCGGCTACGGGGAGCCGCCCCAGTGGCTGCAGCCCGTGCGCCACACCCTCGGCGTGGCGCTGATGCAGGCCGGCAGCTTCGCGCGGGCCGAGGAGGTCTACCGCGAGGATCTCGAGCGGTGGCCCGGCAACGGCTGGTCCCTCCTCGGCCTCAGCCAGGCCCTCGCCGCCCAGGGCGACGACGCGGCCGCGCGCGTGGCCCGTGCCGCCTTCGAGGAGGCCTGGGGCGGCGACGTCGAGGAGATGGGCACGAGCTGCCGCTGCGTGACGGAGCTCGAGGCCGCCGGGTCCGAAGCCGACTGACGGCCGGCTCCGGAGACCTCGGCGCTCAGCGCCCCGCCTTCGAGAACTCGAGGGCGTGGATGCGCGTGTTCGGCCCCCAGGTGCTGAGCCCCACCCGGTTGCGGCCGGGGATGGGGTCGATGGAGACGCGGTCGAGCAGCGGCTCGCCGTCGATCTCCGCCGTGCACCAGCGGCCCCAGTGCCGCAGGGAGAGCACGCGCGTGCCCTCCTCCGTCTTCCACTCGACCCGGTCCGACTGATAGACGAGGCGGTCGTAACGCTCCAGGCGCGCGATCACGCCGTCGCGGCCCGCGGGGAGCAGCAGCAGGTTCCAGCCCGAGAGTCCGTCGTCCTCGCCCTCACCCTGGAAGGTGAGGCCCATCTTGGGCAGCGCCGCGGCGTCCAGCTCGACGTCGATGCGGACCGCCTCGACGTCCTTGGTCACGTTCGGCTTGAGCCAGAGCAGGTTCGAGGGGGAGTCTTTCGGGAAGCCGGGCCGCACCGTGAACATGCGCCACTTCACGCCGCCCTCGGTGTCGGTCCCGAACCAGACCTTGTTCTTCGCCTTGAAGCCGCCCACAGCGGTCTTCGCCTTGGACTTGAAGGAGCGGCTGTCGAGGCGCGCGACGCGCTTCCACTTCGGCTCCTCCACCGCGGCGCGCTCGCCGGGGACGTCCGGCGGGCCCGAGTCGGCGGAGAACTCCAGGCGCGAGCCGTCGGGCTGCGAGAAGGCGAGGACCGCGCCCGCGATGCCGTAGCGGTTCTTGATCTTGAGCAGGACCTTGTTGCGCCCTGCCTCCAGGCGCGCGGGCATGCGGATCGCGTCGGCCGCCTCCTCGTAGGGCCCGCGCCAGTTGAGCACGGTGCTGCCGTTGCGGCCGCGGCCCTTGTAGGAGCCCACGCGCTCGTCGTTGATGAAGAGCACGAGGTCGTCGTCGGCGCGGCCGTGGACGAGCACGTCGGTGGCCTCCGCCACCGTCACGTGCGTGAGGGCGTAGATCGCCGCGTTGTCGTCGCCGTAGGGGTCGTAGTTGAAGCGCAGCCAGCCCGAGGGGAAGAGCACGACGTCCTTGTGCTGCTTCGTGTGGTTCCAGCTGGGCCAGGGATCCTTCCACCAGCGGCGCTCGCGGGCCTTCTTCTGTGAGTTCCACGAGCTCGGCGGCTCGTCGAAGTCGATGAAGACCTCGGGCGGGAACGGGCAGGCGCCCGGGTCGGCGCGCTTCGCGAAGAACGGGCCGATCACCTTCCAGTCGAAGACGATCCCGAGCTGATCCCGCAGCTCGGCCGCGCGCTCGAGGCGTTCACCGTTGGACGCTCCGTAGAGCTCCTGTTCGATGACGTCGCGGGGGAGCTGCGAGTTCGGGAACTCGTTGAAGCCGTCCTCGAAGGGGTCGAGACCGTCGCGCTCCTCGAAGGCCTCCAGCTCCTTGGCGAGGAGCCAGCGGTCGGACTCCTCGAGGGGGAAGCCGAAGCGCACGAGGTCGTCGAACGCCTCGGGACCGAAGCCGCGCACGAGGTAGTTGGCGATCGAGCGCATGACCGCGGGCTCGCGGCCGTCGCGGATCGGCGCCTCGCGGTACTCGCGGAAGAAGCGGCGCAGGGGCGACCAGTCGTGACCGCCCTTCACCTTCGCGTAGGTGTCCACGAAGTGGAGGAAGAGCCCCGCGCTCGGCCCGTACTCCTGGATCCGCCAGTACTCGAGGTCGCGGTCGAGGAAGTAGCGGCGGAACTGCTCGAGGTTCGACGAGAAGGAATGCAGGGCGTCGCCCCTCTGGTCGAGGGCCTCGTGCGTGTACGCCGCGCCGAGGTTCGCGAGCCCCTCGGTGAAGCCGCCGTGCACGGGTCGGGTGTCGTCGACGCAGTGGGTCAGCTCGTGGTAGAGCAGGCCGTTGTCCACGCGCACCGGACGCGGCGGCGACGCCTGGGCGCGGCCGATGTCGATGATCTTGCCGCCGCCGATGCCGCCGCCGAAGTCGAAGAGCTCCTTGAAGTAGACGGTGACCCGATCGCCGTCGGGGTTCGGCCGGCGGCCGAAGAGGTCCGTCAGGTGGACGTAGGCGAGGTCGAAGCGGAGCTTCGACTCGTCGGGGATGCCCTCCACCAGCTCCTTCGGGCCGATGAAGAGGAAGCAGTGGCTCGCCACGACAGAGGTCCGCGCCCAGGAAGGATGGTCGACCCAGCGATCGACCTCGGCCTGCTGCTCCGGCGGGATCGCGGCCAGGTACTCCTGGCTGTAGATCTCCAGCTGCTCCTGCCCCTTCTCGTGGAGCTCGATGCCGTCCATCCGGCGCAGCTCTCGCAGGCACTCGAGGGCCACGGGGTAGCGCTTCTCCTTCGCCAGCTCGACGGCGCGCTCGAAGAGGGCCTCGGTGCGACCGAGCTCCCCCAGGAGCGCGTCGACCTCCGCCTGCTCCTCGTCCGTGCGCTCGCGCAGGAGCCGCTCGCGCAGGTCGTCGATGCGCTCCGTCATCCGCTCGGCGTCGTCGACCGCGCCGATGACCTTCTGGTCCGCGTCGATCTGCAGGTTGCCGCCGATCTCCTCCAGCACCTTCAGCGCGCCGTGGAGCTGCCCCCGGCTGCGCATGCGGCCCGCCTCGATGCGCAGGACGCGCACCTTCTCGCCGCGCTTCCGCTGGCCGATGATCTCGTCCTCGACCTCGCTGATCGCGGGCGGCGGCAGCTCCCCCACCTCGGCGAGCTCGTCCCGCAGGCGCGCCTTGGTGACGTCGCTCGCCGCCGCGCGGAAGGCCTCGTCCAGCATGGCCCACGCCGCCGGCGCGTCGCGCTTACGGCGCAACAGCGCGGCCTCCTCGATGATCTCCGTCAGGCGAGCGGGGCCGTCGGCGCCTGCGAAGCGCGGCGCGTCGATGCTCGCCACCTCCGTCAGGCCGTCCTCGTCGAGCCAGTCATCCCAGCGCTCTCCGAGCGTCAGCACCTCGCCGCCGTTCTTCGGCACGAAGCCCACCCGGACCGACACGAGCTCGCCGTCGTCGAAGGCGTTGTCCGCCGGGAGCGCGAGCGGGACGCGGTACTCCACACGCTCACCCGCGCGCCACTTCGCCGTGGCGGGCTTGAGCGGGAGCTCGACCACGTGGTCCTCGGTGAGGGTGGCCGAGGTGAGCGCGACTCGCAGGACGTGGGGCCCCTTGGTCTTGCCCTCGGGGACGCAGGTCAGCCGCAGATGGAAGCGGCCGTCGTCGGCCACGGGCGACGCGACCGCCTCGATCCAGGCGGGGACGTGCTCCGGAGACCGGGGCGCGGGTGCGCCCGCGAGGGGCGCGACGAGGAGGAGAGCGAGCGGAGCGATACGCACGGGGCGATGGGGCTTCGAGAACCGGAGGGGTCTCAGATCATGGGGTCCTGGCGCCGGACGTGGCCCCCCCGGAAGCATGAACCTCTCCTGGCCGTCTGGAGCCCCCCCACCGCGGACAACACGCGGCGACGCTCAGCCCGAGCGCCACTCCAGGAGCGCAGTGCTGGCTCCATCGACCTCCTCGATGTCCTCCAGCCGCTCGAACCCGCAGCGCGCGAGCACGCGCAGCGACGCCGCGTGGGCCGGCGCCACGGTCGCGATGATCCGCTCCATCCCGAAGCGCCCGTGGCCCCACGCGACCGCCCCCGCGGCGAGCTCGGTGGCCACGCCCTGGCCCCACCATTCGCGCCGGAGGGCGTACTTGAGCTCGGGCTCCTCCTGGCCGCCGGGATGGACCAGGCCGACGAAGCCCACGACCTCCCCCGAGCGCTCCCCGCGCGCCAGCGCGGCGCTCATCCCGTAGCCACGCCGTGCGACGTTGTCGGCCGTGACCTCCATCCAACGACCGATCTCCGCCGCCGTGGCCGGCTCACCGTCGCCGACGTGGCGCATCGCCTCGGCGTCGGAGTAGACCGCCAGCATCGCCGCCTCGTGCCCGCGCTCGAGCTCGACGACGTCGAAGCGTTCGGTGGAGAAGAGCACCCGCATGACGGCCACGTGGATCATACGCACCGGGCCCGTCCCAGCAGGTTGCACCCGTCCTCCGCGGCGTGTGTCATGCCTGCCATGAAGGTCGCCATCGGACAGATCGCGCCGGTCCTGCTCGATCGAGAGCGGACCCTCGCGAAGATCGTCGACGCGGTGGCGGAGGCCGGCCACGGCGGCGCGGAGCTGGTCGTCTTCGGCGAGACGCTCCTGCCGGGCTACCCCGTCTGGATCGGCCGGACCGACGGCGCGCGCTTCGCCGCGCAGGACCAGAAGGAGTACCACTCCCTGTACCTCGAGCAGGCCGTCGACATCGGAGCGGGCCACCTCGCGCCGGTCCAGACGGCCGCGAAGGAGCACGGCATCACCGTCTGCCTCGGCGTCGCCGAGCGGCACCAGCACTCGGTGTTCGCGGCGCGTGTGTTCATCGGCGCGGACGGCGAGGTCCTCAGCGTCCACCGCAAGCTGCGACCGACCTACGAGGAGCGGCTGACCTGGGCGCCCGGGGACGGCGCGGGGCTCGTCGTGCACCCCGTCGGCCCGTTCACGGTCGGGGGCCTCAACTGCTGGGAGAACTGGATGCCGCTGGCGCGCGCCGCGCTCTACGCCCAGGGCGAGGACCTGCACTGCATGCTGTGGCCGGGCTCGCGGCGGAACACGGAGGACATCACGCCCGTCATGGCGAAGGAGGGCCGCTCCTACGTCATCAGCGTGGCCGCACCGCTGCGCCCCGCCGACGTCCCCGCGGACTTCCCTGGCCGGGACCTCGTGGTGCCGGACCCGGACGAGGTCATCCACGACGGCGGGTCGTGCATCGCCGCGCCCGACGGCAGCTGGGTGGTCGAACCGCTCGGCCACGAGGAGGCCGTCGTGATCGCCGAGATCGATCCCGCGCGGGTGCGCGAGGAGCGCCAGAACTTCGACCCCGCAGGCCACTACTCGCGCCCGGACGTGCTCGATCTGACCGTCGACCGCCGGCGGCTCGGCGGCGCACGCTTCCTCGACGGCGATGGCGACTGAGACCTCCGCCGCACGGACGCCCGGCGTCGCCGACCGCGCGGGCCTCGCCGTCGCGGTCTTCTTCCTCCTGCTCTGGGCACGCGCGCTCTTCGCCGGCGCGGGCGCCGACGCGGGCTGGGCGGGAAGCGCCGGGTACCGAGGAGACGCCGACCTCTGGCTGGAGCAGGTCCTCGCCTCGCGCGCGGGCGTGCTCTTCGAAGCCGGGGTGCCCCTGCGGCCGCCCGGAATGCCCTGGCTCGTGGATCAACTCTGGGACGGTACGCCCGAAGGAATCGCCGGGCTGAAGGCCTGGTGGCGGGTCATGGGCGCGGGCGCAGGCACGCTCCTCTTCCTCGCGCTCGCGCGGCCCTTCGGCCTCGGCGTCGCCTTGACCGCGGCCGCTCTCTTCGGGCTGTCGAACGCATCGCTACACGTCTCCGGCTCGATCAACGTCGAGGCCCCGTACCTCCTCGTCGCCGTGGGCTCGATGCTCGCGCTGCCGTTCGGCGGTCGCTGGAGCCCCTGGCACGCTGCACTCTTCGGACTCCTCTCGGCGGCAGCGTGCCTCCTGCGCGCCGAGCACCTCGTGATCGCGCTGCTCCTGGGCGGATGGGCGACGGTGCGGCGCGGTGAGCGTTCACCGCTCGCCGCGGGCGCCGCGGTCCTCACCTTCGTCGCCGCTCTCGCCCCCGCGCACCTCGCGCTGTGGGAGGACGTGCGGCGCTTCAACGCCGGGGAACACCCGACGCCAGAGGCCACCGAGGCCGCCTTCCGGCGCATCGAGCGGCGCACCGGGCGCATGGTTTGGAGCGAAGAGGCCCGCGCGGCCTTCGACGCGCTCCCCGCCTTCGCCCGCCGCTCATCGTCGCTCTTCGTCGCCGACACCGTCCGGCACCGCGGGCGGAACGAGGTGACGGCTGCGGACATCGCCATCCTCGACGAGGCCTTCGGCGCGCGCCCCGCTCCCCTGGCCGCACGGCCCTTCGTCTCCTCCTCGGGGCCCCTGAACCTGTGGCTCGCGAACGGACCTGGCGCGAGCCCGAGCTTCGGACGCGGCGCGCTGATGGCGCCGCCTCCCCTCGAAGGCGGCGCGGAGCGCTACCCCGCCGAGCTCGTCGCGGGTCTGCCGCCCGAGCGCCTCTCGCTCGAGTACGTCCCCCACCTCGACGCCTTCAGCCACGGCGTCCCCCGCACCCTCGCGCACGTCGCGTCGGACCCCGCGGGCTGGGCCGGGCTCGGCGCCGCGAAGCTCGCCCACGCGTGGCGCGGGGCGAGCGCGGGGCTCGGGGGCCACGGCCTGCCCGCGGGCGGATCCGGGACGCGCCGGCCCGTGGATCTCGTGGTGAACGACGGCCTCCTCGGGACGCTCTGGTCGCTCGCCGTCCTCGCCGCTGTGATCTCAGGCCTGGTCCTCGCGCGGCGCGAGAAGGCCCTGACTCCCTGGGTCCTGCTCCTCGTCGGACGCTTCGCGCTGGCCGCTGTCTTCTACGGCTACGCGCGTCAGGGCGCGCTGGCCCTCCCCGCGGTGTCGCTCCTGGTGGCGCTCGCGCTGGCCAGGCTCGCCGCGCCGCGCCTCGGGCGCCGGGCCGTCCCCCTCGGCCTGGGGCTCGTGGCGCTCCTGCTCCTGCTCGAGCTCCTCCGCTCGAACAGCGGCGTGGAGATCACCGTGGGCGGCGCTGCGGTCGGGCCGACGCCGCCGGTGGACGCGGCCGTCGAGGCCGCGATCCGCTACGACTGAACGACGATCGCGCCGCCCTGGACGACGGCGCTCACGGCGAGGTCGGGGCCCAGGGCCACGAGGTCCGCACGGGCGCCGGGGCGGAGGGAGCCGATCTCCGCCTCGAGGCCGATCACGCGGGCGGGAGTGCGCGACGCCATCGCGAGGGCGTCGGTGAGCGACACCCCCATGCCTTCCACCGCGCCCCGCACGGCGGAGGCCATGTCGAGCGCGGAGCCTGCGAGGTTGCCCTCCTCGTTGACGCAGCGGCCGCCCTCGAGGGTGACGCGCTGGCCGCCGAGCTGGAACTCGGTCATGTCGGTCCCGACCGGGTGCACGGCGTCGGTCACGAGCGCGAGGCGATCGGTCCCGAGCGCCTTCCACGCCGCGCGCGCCGCGGCCATGTCCACGTGGACGCCGTCCGCGATCAGTCCACAGACGACGCGGTCGTGGGCGAAGGCGGCGCCGACCACGCCGGGCGCCCGGTGCTGGAGCGGGCTCATGGCGTTGTAGAGGTGCGTGACGAGGGCGACGCCGCCGTCGAACGCGGCGGTGGCCTCGGCGGCGGTGGACGCGCAGTGGCCGAGGGACACGACGGCGCCGCGGGAGAGGAGTTCCTCGCGCAGCCCGCCCTGGAGCCGGCGCGCGGCGGCGGTCACGAGCGTGACGCCGCGGGCACCCTCGAACATCGCGTCGAGGTCGCCGGGGGCGGGGTCGCGGACCAGGGCGGCGTCGTGGGCGCCGCGTTTGCGCTCGTCGAGGAAGGGGCCCTCGAAGTGCACCCCGACGACCCCGGGGACGACGCCCACCGCCTCGTTCACCGCGGCGCGGGCGGCCGCGATGATCTCGACGCGGTCGGTGATGAGGGTCGGGAGGAGCGCCGTGGTCCCGAAGCGCCGGTGGGCCTCCGCGATCGTGCGCAGACATGCGACGTCCTGTGCGTCGTTGAAGAGCGCGCCGCCGCCGCCGTTGACCTGGAGGTCAACGAAGCCGGGGGCGAGGTCCACGTCGCCGAGGTCGACCCGCGCCGCGCCCGTCGGGACGTCGCCGGAGGCCGCGACGCGCACCACGTGGCCGCCCTCGACGATCACGCTCCCGCCCTCGAGAACGCCGGTCCCGTCAAGAGGGTGGACTCGCGCGGCCTCGAAGGCCGTCAGCTCGCCGGGGGGGCTCGTCATGGACCGGATCGTACTCGGCCGGCGGGCGCCGCCGGGAGGGACGTGCGTGATGTGCAAGCCCTGCTGCTCCGGACTTGCGCCGCCGCGGGACGCACTGGACAGTCTCGATCCATGGGCCAGCCCGAGCGACCCCACTACGCCTGGATCGGCGTCATCGGCCTCGCAGCTGCGGGGCTCGGCGTCCTCGCCTGGACTCTCTGGACGGGGAGCGGGCCAGAGGAGCCCGAGACGCCGGAGCCGGAGAGCGTGGACCTCGAGGCCGAACAGCGCGCATCGCGGCGCGCGGAGCTTCTCGTCCGCGCCGACGGCGCCCTCGCCGCCAAGCGATTCGAGGACGCGAACGCGCTTCTCGCGCAAGCCGAGGAGCTCGGCTGGACGGAGGAGCTAGAGGCAGCCCGCGCCCGCCTGGAGCTGCGCGAGGCGACCTTCCGGGCGGAGCCCCGGCCGATGGAGTTCCGCGTGGCGTCGATCGAGGCCTCCGACGACGTCGAGGAGCTGTTCGCGCGCGTGTCCGTCAACGGGGTCGTGGTCTTCGAGACGGAGACCTTCGCGCCGCCCGCGCCCGGGGCGGAGACCCTGCGCGAGTGCCTGGTCACCGTGCGCTCCTCCTTCGACGAGGGCGCGACCTTCGAGCTCCTCGCCCCCGGCGGGATGATCGGTGGGCCCGACCGCCTCCTCGGCCCGGCGCGCATCGCGCCGCTGGCGCGCGTGGACGGCGGCCGACTCGAGTTCGGAGATCCCGATGCGCCGGTGCGCAGGGTCACCATCGCGTACCGCGAGAGCCCGTACGCGCCCGGGCTGTCGCCGGACGAGCCGCCGCCCTTCGTGCCGGCCGACGCCTCCCCCGCGAAGGTACTCGCCGCCATCCAGGCCACCCTCGCCGCCGACCAGCTGGACGCGGCCCGGAGCCTCGCAGCGCGCCTCGAGCAGGAAGCGCCCGGACACCCCGACCTCGCCTTCACCCGCCAGCTCCTCGAGAGCCGCGCCGACTATCTCGAGCAGAACAGGACCCGGGTGCGGCTGACCGTGCTCGAGTGCGCGATCGCGCCGAAGGAGAGCGGGAAGCTGTGGGCCACGGACGGCGACGCGCCCAGCTTCAGGGCCGCGATCGTGTCGGGCGGCAGGGCTCTCGCGAAGTCCGCCGACGGCGACACGGCGCCCTTCCTCGTCCCGGGCAGCGAGGCGGAGCCCCCGGCCGGCAACGTGCTCGAGTTCATGGAGCGCGGGGACCTGCCCTTGACCTTCGTGCTCACCGATACGAGTCCGACCTTCGGGAGCACCGAGGTCGGCTCGATCGACCTCGGACTCTCCCTCGCGGATCTGCCGCGCGGCTCGGGAACCCTGACGGTCGAGCGCCAGAGCTCCGTGCTCGTGCTCCCCGAGAGCGACGCGAACCGCCTGCACCGGGTGGTGCTGCGCTGGTCGGTCGAGCGCTGAGCGCGGCACTCAGGCCTCGGGGATCTGCTGCTCGAGGGCCGCGATCTCGTCCTCGAGGATCCGCGACTCCCCGCTGATCCGGGCCCGCTCCCACTCGAGCCGCTGCCGCTCCTCCCCCTGCAGCCCCGCGAGGCGGCCGCTGAGTTCCTCGAGCTTCGCCATCATCTCGGCGAGAGTCCCGCGCTTGGTCTCGATCTCGAGGACGGCGTTCGCCTTGTCGAAGGCCACGGCCTCCGGAGCCGTCGTCGCCACCCGGCCGCCGCCAATCTCCTCGGGGATGGCTTGGTCCTCGAAGTCGCGGCGGGCGACGTTGATGTAGGCGGGCGACATGATCTCGATCCCCGCGCCGTGGAGCCGGTCGAGGATCTTGCGGCGCAGGCCCGAGCGCGTGGAGATCAGCCGGTCGACGTCGCTCAGCTTCCCGGCGACGCGGTAGGTCACCGCGTAATCGCCCAGGGCGTCGATCGCCACGAATGCGCCCTCCAGCGAGACGTCCTCGGCCGCGAGCAGCAGCGCCTCCTCCGCCTTCGCGTGGGGTACGTCGTAGCCGAGCCCCACGCTGGCGTCCACGATCGTCCCCGAGCGGCGCACGACCTGGACGGGCTCGGTGGCGAGGAGGGTGTTCGGCAGGGTCAGCAGGTCCCGATCCGCGGTCTGGATCTCGGTGTGCAGGAGCCCCCGCTCGGTGACGCGGCCGAAGTGAGTCCCGACGCGGATCCAGTCGCCGGGCTCGAAGTGCCGGATCGTGCGCAGCATGCCGCCCGCGATCAGGTTCCCGAGGAAGGTCGTCGAGGAGAGCGCGATCGCCGCGGAGAGCACGATGCCCACCAGCGAGTAGATCTGCGACGCGAGCTCCTTCTCGAGGGGCATCGCGATCAGCACCGCGAGCCCGCAGAGCGCGATGAAGAAGAAGAGCGCGAGCTGGCCGCGGTAGCCCCCGCGCTCCGGCCGACCCAGCGTGAAGGCCCGCGCGACGGCGATCAGGATCCCGCAGACCACGAGGGTCGCCACGAAGGGCCCGACGTCGTCGAGGACGATCTTCTCGGTGGTCTCGAGTGCGAGCGGCGCCATGGGCCCCACCTTACAGGGCCCGCCGGAAGGCCCCCAACGCGAGGGGCTCGCGTCCATCCGGCCAGCGCCGGGGACGCGGGTCAGTCGCGGTCGGGCACGCGTACCAGGGGCAGGGCGAGGGCGCGCGCCGCCTCGTCGATGGCCGGAAGCTCCTCGCTGAAGATCCGCTCGAGGGCGTCCAGCTCGACCTCGATCCGGTCGGTGATGTCAGCGGCCACCTCGACCATCCCGTTCGTGGGACGGAACTCCCCCCGCATCGAGCCGGAGCGCGCCGCGGCCAGCTTGTTGGTCAGCCGGATCGGGAAGTTCAGCGGGTCCTGGGGACTCTTGATCTTCGTCTGGTAGAGCGCTTCCTCCGCGGCCTTCATGGCCTCGAGGGCCGCGTCGACGCGCTCGCCGACCGCCTTCGCGTCCTCACTCTCGAGGGTCTCCAGCTGGCCCGCGAGGCTCTTCAGGTCGCCGCGCGCGTCACGCAGGTCCCGGATAGCGCGGTGGGCGCGCGTGAGGGTCTCGCCGGTCTCCACCGCGAACTCGTACTGGGCGACGAGGTCCATGGTCGACGCCTCCGAGCGCGGATCGGCGCGCACGATGATCGGCACGCTCGCCTCGGCGCCGTCGATCTCGAACCTGGCGCGGTAACGGCCCGGCGGGACCTTGGGCCCGCCGAGGTTGCCGCCCCACAGGATCATGTCGGGGAAGGACTCGGCGCCCTCGGCGCGCAGGTTCCAGGTGAAGCGGTTGTGGCCCACCTCGGCGGGCAGCACGTCGTCCTTCTGGGCCGCGTGCGGGGCCTTCAGTCCTTCGCCCTCGGGGACGAAGCGGCGCACGAGGTTGCCGTCGTAGTCGCGGATCGTGAGCGAGAAGCTCTCGGGCATCTCGCCGAGCATGTAGTCGAGGGTCACGCCGAAGGACGGGTTCGTGCCGTTGTTGCCCGGCCGCGAGGAGGTGCGCCCCATGGCGCGGGTCGCGGGCTCGGGCTCGTAGGCCACGAAAGCGGCCGCGGCGTGCTCGGCAGGGAGCAGCTGACGCAGTGGCGCGAGCTCGTCCATGATCCAGAAGCCGCGGCCCTGGGTGGCGACCACGAGGTCGTCCTCCTTGATCTCGAGGTCGGTCACGGGGACCGTCGGGAGCTCGTTCTGGAACGGCGTCCAGCTGGCGCCGTCGTCCAGCGACGCGTACACGCCACGCTCCGTGCCCGCGAAGAGCAGGCCGCGTCGCTCGGTGTCGGCGACGATGGCGCGCGTGAACTCGTCCTCGGGGAGACCCGCCGAGATGTCACGCCAGGTCGCGCCGAAGTCCGTCGTGTGGAAGAGGTACGGCCGGAAGTCGTCGAGCTTGTA
>CBFIJG010000090.1:0-13978 GCA_965662915.1 Planctomycetota bacterium
GATCGCGGCCTTCGCGGCCTCGGCCATCGGGCGCGGCGATGCCGGCGGCGCGGCCGCAGCGCGACGCGCGAGGCTGCTGCTGGTCGCGGTTCTCGTGGCCGCCCTCGGCACCGTCGGGCGTCAGGCGTTCTCCGGGTCCGACGGGGAGCCGGAGAGCACCCCGCCCACCATCGAGGAGGCGGACGAGGGGTCGACGCCGCCGTCCATCGGCGAGACGACCGGAGGCTTCACCTTCCGTCGGCTGACGTGGGCGCGCGTCCCCGACGCGCTGGCCGACACGGGCGTCGACGGCGCGGGCCCCGGCCAGTTCCAGGCGATCTTCCCGCCCTATCGGGATCCGGCGGAGATCGAACTCTCGTCGCGGTATCGCGCCGAGCCGACCCCGGTCGAGGTGGAGCACGCGCACAACGACGCCCTGACGGCGCTGGTGGAGTACGGCTGGCTCGGAGGCGGAGCGTTCGTGCTGTTGCTCGTCCTCACGGTCGCGCGCGCCCTCGGGGCGATCGCGGGCCCCGAGGACGCGCGGCGCGACTTCGCGCTTGTGGCGCTCGCGATGGTCGCGATGGCACTCCTGAACGCGCCGCTGCTCTACGCGCCCCTCTCCCACTTTCTCGCGTTCATGGCCTTCGGCGTCGTCGCCGCGCCGGCCCTCGACGCGCCCAGGGAGAACGGGAACGCCGGGTTCACAGCGCACGCCGTCGTCCTGCTCGCAGCTGCCCTCGTCGCTCCCAGGAGCCTCGATCTCGTCCGGTACGGCCGCGCCATGGCCGAGATCCCGGCGACCTTCGAGCGGCTCGGCGACCGGGAGAGGAACGATCCCGAGAAGCTCGTCGCGGCCCTCGACGGCGCCCTCCGCCACGCTCCGGATGCGTGCTGGGCGCTCGAGAAGAAGGCCCAGTTGATGCGCGCCACGGGCGCTCCACTCGTCGACCAGCTCGAGATCCACACGGAGTTCCTCGAGCGGCGACCGAAGAGCGTGGCGGGCCTCATCAACATCGGGCTCGTCCTCGCCATGGGCAGCTCCTTCGAGGCCGCCCGGGAGCGGACCGAGGAGGCCCGGCGCCTCGATCCCGGGAACCCCACGGTCCTGCGCAACCTCGTCCGCGTGACCTTCGACCTGCGCGACGCGGATGCGTTCGAGGGCGCGCTCTCGAGGGCGTCCGAGGCGGGCGCCCTCGAGGAGGGCATCGTGCGCAAGTACGCCTACGAGGCGCTCATCGGCTGTCGCATCGAGGTCGCCGCTCCCGCCGTCCGCGCCCACCGCGAGGCCGGCGGTGAGGCTCCTCTCGATGCGAGGGACGAGAACCAGCTCTTCGGCGCGGCGGAGGCCGCGCGAGCGGACGGGGACGATGAGATGCGGGCCGCCTACCGGACCGCCTTCGACTTCCTCGTGGCGCTGGACCACCTGAACAGCGGCAGCTTCGGCAACGCCGTGACCAAGGCGCGCCAGGCCTATCAGCGCGCGCGGGACGCGGGCGTCGACACCGGCCCCGCGCGCCTGCGGCTGGCCGCTGCCCACGTGGCTGCAGGCGACGCCGCGGAAGCCGAGCGCGTCCTGGGCCTCGGCCCCGTTCGCCGACGTGACGGGGACTTCCTGAGCCCCATCGAGGTGGAGGCGCTGACCGGCGCCGGCCTCCTGAAGAGCGCCTCCGCGAGCAACCTCGTACCACGCTGAGGCAGGCAAGAATCCGGAGACATGGCCACCGAGGCGCGAGCTCCGAGGCGGCCCCGCCCCTGCGGACGCTCCGCCGAACCGGAGACTTACCATCGAATCGTCGCCCGCGACGACCGTTCCACGCTGGCCGAGGAGGAGCGCCCGAAGTGCTCCCCTCCATGGGCGTTCGAGCCCCTCTGAAGGCGCCTCCTCGTCGATCGCGCCCTGCTCGCTGCTCCGGTCCGAGACCGCCGATCGGCCGCTCGGACGGACTCTCCGGCCCTCCCGAGGCGTGTCGGACGTCGAGTTCGCACCAGATGCACGCACACGTTGCCGCGAGTTGTCCGTAGGGGAATCGTCTGCGAGACTCGTTCCTCAGGGATGCGCCCCGGTGCACCTGCCCCCCACCTCGCGGCGCGCCCGGGCGCCAGCCGCGAGGGACGCCGCGAAGCCATGACCGACATCACCACGTCCACCTTGACCAACATCGACACCACCAAGCGCCGCATCCTCGTCGTCGAGGACGAGGAAGCGCTCGCCGTCGGCATCCGCGACGCGATCGAGCACGCCGGCTACCAGGTCGACGTCGCGCTCGACGGCAACAAGGCCCTCGAGCTCGCCCGCGCGGGCCAGCACGATCTGATCGTGCTGGACCTGATGCTCCCCGGTCAGAGCGGGATCGACGTGCTCAAGCAGCTCCGCGCCGACAGGCACACCGTCCGGGTGCTCGTGCTGACCGCTCTCGCTGACGAGGAAGACGTCGTCAAGGGCTTCGAGGCCGGCGCGGACGACTACATGAAGAAGCCCTTCTCGCCGCGCGAGCTCCTGGCGCGGATCGAGGCCCAATTCCGCCGCGCGAACATGGAGACGGCGCCCCCGCAGATGCTCGAGCTCCCGGGCGACATCCGCGTCGACCTCGCCCGGCTCGAGGTCCACCGTGACGGCGAGACGGTGCCGCTGACGCCGCGCGAGGGGGACATCCTCTCCTACCTCATCCAGCACAACGACCGGGTCGTGACCCGTGAGGACCTGCTCCTCGACGTCTGGCACTACCAGAGCGCCAACGTCGAGACCCGCACGGTCGACATCCACATCGTGGGCCTGCGCCGCAAGGTCGAGCCCGAGCCCTCGAAGCCCCAGCTGATCCAGACGGTGCGGGGCAAGGGGTACCGCTGGTACGCGTGACCCGCATGGGCCGCCCGTGAACGGGGCGGCCCGACCTCGAGCCTTGCCGAACCTGGCGCGTACGATCCCGAGCCCCGGCGCGCCGTCGGGGCGCACCGCGCTCTTCCTGTACGTCCTGCTGGTCGTGCTGCCGGCCGTCGTGTTCGGCGGGCTCCTGTGGCGCCAGCTCCGCCAGTTCCAGGACGCCCGCCTTGCGGAACTCCCGCTGGAGTGCCGCGACGCCGCCGAGCGACTCGCGCGGGCTTGCGTCGACCGCGTGGACAAGCTGCGCAACGACGAGATGCAGAGGCCCTTCGAGCACTACGCCGAGGACTTCTTCGTCGACGACCTCGGGCCCGTACGCGCCCAACGCTCCCCCCTCGTGACCAGCCAGCCGTGGCCCGGGGTGCTCGGCCACTTCGCGTTCCGCGTCGTGGACGACCCGATCGATCGGGAGGACGGCATCGCGATCACCGTGCTGCGCGGCCCGCGCGTCGACGCCGACGACGCCGCATCGGCGCTGATCCGTGACGTCGTCTCGGAGGTCCTCGTCGCGCCCGTCGCGGACGCCCCCTTCCCCGCCCAGGTCGCGCGCGACGCGGCCCGCATCGAGGGGTTCGGCGAGCGCCGCGAGCGATTGATCCGATCCGTGGTGCTCAACTTCGCGAGCGGGAACCACCAGGAGTGCATCGACGCCCTGGACCGCTTCCCGGAGCTACGCGACAACGTCTCCCACACGGTCCACGTCCAGTACTTCGAGCTCCAGCCGATCCCCCTCGGGGCCAGCCAGGCGCCGCTCTTGCTCGGAACGCGTCAGGTCACGGCCGATCAGCTGCCGGAGTTCCAGCTCCCCGACTGCATCGACGCGATCAACAAGGGCGCCTTGATCGTCCAGGGGTTCGCGCTCGATCCCGACTGGCTGCACGTGCGGATGCCGCTGGAGGAGGCCGCCGACGTCCTCGGCCCCTCCCTGCGCCTGGTGCTGGGCGCGAGCGAGCTGCCCGAGCGCGAGGGGCTCGCGGTCGAGGTGATCGACGTCCTGGGCAGGCTCGGAGTCTCCGGCGAGAGCGTGAGCGCCACGGGGCCACGCCTCGCCGTCGTCGCGGACGCCGGTGAGCTCCGGCGCACCTTCCGCCAGCAGAACGCCTGGTTCGCCAGCATGGCGCTGATCCTGACCGTGTCGATGGTCATCGGGATCCGCCTGCTGCTGGGGAGCATCCGCCAGAGCCGCAACGAGGCGCTACGGACCCGGAACTTCGTCGCCTCCGTGACGCACGAGCTGCGCACCCCCATCGCGGCGGTGAAGCTCTACGGCGAGATGCTCCGTGACGGGTGGGTCTCGGACGAGGCTCGCCGGGACGAGTACCTGGGCCGAATCGTCACCGAGTCCGATCGCCTCGGGGGGCTGGTCGACCGCGTGCTCCTCCGTCGACGGCTCTACGATCAGGCGGAAGCGCCCCAGCACAGGGACCTCAACGCCGAGATCGCAGGCATGCGGAGGGACCTCGAGATCCTGGGCGGCCGCGCCGTGAAGGACGTCACGTTCGACCTCGCGGGGGGACTCCCCAAGGTCCTCCTGCTCCCCGACGGCGTTCACGTGGTGCTGCAGAACCTCGTGGAGAACGCCCGCAAGTACGCGGCCGTCGAGCTGGGCGAGGACGGCGAGCCCCAGGGAGAGCCGATCATGGTGCGGACCCGGCTGAACCGGAACCGGCGCGTGCTACTCGAGGTTCTCGACCGCGGACCCGGGATCCCCGAGAGCGACCGCTCGCGGATCTTCGAGGCGTTCCTCCGCCTCGGCGACGAGCACACGCGGAGCACCAAGGGGACGGGGCTCGGACTGCACCTCGTCTCGCTCCAGGCCCGGGCCATGCGCGCTCGCGTGCGCGCGCTGCCGCGGGAGGGCGGCGGCACCGTCTTCCAGGTCATCTTCTCGTCCTGAGGCCGCGCGCGCTGGCGTGCACGAAGAAGGGGGCCGCGCTCTCCGCGCGGCCCCCTCCTTCGCAACGGCTCGCGGGGCATGAGCCCCGCCACCGCGATCAGCTCTCCGAGTCGCCGCTGGCGGCCGTCTCGGCAGCCTCCTCGGCGGCCCGGTCGGCCTCGATCTGCTCCTTCATCGGGAAGCGAAGCTTGGTGCGGGCAGCGAACCACTCGCTGTCGCCGCGGAAGACCTTGCCGCCGATCTCCACCATGCGCTCGTTGAGGGCGCGCATGCCGTAGCCCTCGTAGCTGGCCACGTCGATCTCCTGGATCGGCTTGTCGCTCTTCGCATCGAGGCGCACGAGGTAGGCAGTCTCCTTGTCGGCTGACACGATCGCCGGGCCGACCTGGCCGTCCTCGAGGTCGTAGATGGTCGACTGGGTCTGGATGAAGCGGTCCGCCGGCCTCTGATCTTCCGGCATCTCGCCGCGGCCGAGAGCCGGACGGTCGTAGTAGGCGTACTGCGCCTCGGCGGCGCGCTGGCGCAGCGCATCCTTCTCGATGACGGGCATCCAGTCGGCGACCTCCACGCCCTCCGGGCGGGCCACGAGGGTCTCGCGCAGACCGTCGAGGGTCTCCTTCGCGAGCTCGGAGGCCCGGTCCTTGGCCCACATCTCGACGACCTCCTCGCGGATGTCCTCGAAGGGCGGCTCCTGCGCTTCGATCTTCGTGACGGCGCGCGCGATGGTCATCGCGTTCTCCGAGATCACGACGCGCGGGACGAAGGTCCCCTCCGCCGCGAAGGAGAGCTGGCCGGAGATGTACCGGCTGCCCCATCCGGGCACGTCGAGGATCTCGCTGCGCGTGATGCCCTCGTCGGAGCCGCGGTCGGTGGCCAGGCCGAGCTCGTCGGCGCGGGCGATGAAGTCGAACTCCTCGCCGGCGGTCTGGGCGTCCTGGAGCTCGGTGAGCAGCGCACCGAGAGCCGCGTAGTACTCGGACTCGGTCCGGGCGCGGTCCTTGACCTCCTCGAAGTCGAAGGGTTCGGCCTTCGGCGCGGGCTTGGGCTCCTGGGGCTCGTCGCCCTCCTCCGCGCCGTCCTCCTCCGGCTCCTCGATCGGCTTCATGAAGCGGAGGCGCTGGTTGAGGTCGTAGTAGCTCCGGGTGAGCTGCTCGACGTCGGTGCCCTCGGCGGCGGGGAAGGCTGCGAGCAGCGCCGCGCCGTCGAAGGTGGCGCCCTCGGACAGGTCGACGTAGGCGGCCTCGTGGACGACGCGCGGCTGGGTGAAGAGGCGCTGACGCTCGAAGGCGGGGCGCTCGGCGAACCAGGCCTTGAGCTCCTCGTCCGAGGGGACGGAGTCCTTCGCCTGGGTCACGAAGTCCGCGGCCTTGACGCTGACGACCTCGAACTTGAAGTCGGGGAAGTCCTCCTGCCACTGGGCGACCGCCGCGGCGGAGTCGGGGATGCGCTGGGTGCGGAGGATGAGGTTCTGCAGCTTGACGACGCGCTGGACGCGGCGAATCCCCTGGGAGAGGGACATGACCGTGAGCCCCGCGTTCCGCGCGAACTGGCGCAGGTTGTCGTTGGTCCCGAAGACGCCCTTCAGGAAGTCCTTGTGCTCGTCGTTGGCGATCGCGATGCCCGCGTCGTCGGCGAGGTCCTCCCAGACGAGGAAGGCCGCGGCGTCCTCGTCCGTCACGTCGACGCGCCGGAGCGGCCCCTCGGCCTCGATGTCGCGGAAGGCGGCCGACGGCGGGTAGTAGCCCCGGCCGGTGCTCGCGAGGACCGAGAGGAATTGGAGCGTGCGGTCGAACTCGCTCGACATCACGGTGGTCGGCTCGCCGGAGACGGGATTCTCCCAGCTCACCGCGACGCGGTCCTCGCGGCCAGAGCCCCCGGTCAGCGTCGACTGGAACAGGTCCGCGACGACGAAGATGATCAGGAGGAAGAGCACGAGCCCGATGGTGGCCAGGTAGCGCAGGCGGCTCTGGCCCGTGGGGACGTGGATGAGCTCGTCGCCGTCGGCGTCGACGACTTCGGGCTCCTTGGCGGTGCTGTCGGACATGAATCGTCCTTCCCGGGGGGGGAGAGCCGGGGGAAAGTTGGAGTCGTGGCGCGCACCGACCCGTCGGGTCGGCGGCCCCACGGGGGCCTTCGAACCGGCCACCATGAGCGGAGCCAGTACGTCTGTTTGGGATCGCAGGCACCCGGGTGCGGGCCCGAGGGGGCGCGCAGGGGACCTGACGGGGCCGACAGCTTACCCGTCGAGGGGGGCCGGGGGGAGGACGAGCCGCCCCCTGGATGGCCTGGAGGGCCGCGATCGCGACCCCGCGGCTCAGTCCTTGGCCAGCTCGGCGTCCCTGGGCAGGTCCTCGAGCCCCATGAGCCCGAACCGATCCAGGAACTCCTTCGTCGTCCCGTACTGGAGCGGGTGGCCAGGGACGTCCGCCCGGCCCGTCACCTTGGCCAGTCCGCGGTCCACGAGGGATCGCAGGATGGGGCCGGCCTGGACGCCACGGATGGCCTCGATCTCCGCCTTGGTGACCGGCTGGCGGTAGGCGACGATCGCCAGGGTCTCCAGCGCCGCCGGGCTGATGCGCTCGATCGCCGAGCCCTTGGCGAGCCGCGCGACGACGCGGCCGAGCTCGGGCACCGTGAGGAGCGTGTAGCCCCCCTTCAGCGCCCTCAGTTGCAGCGGGAGAGGACTCGCCTCCAGCTGGTGACCGAGCGCTTCCAGCGCCGCGCGGACCCTCGCCGCCGGCGGGCGCTCGAGGAGACCCACGAGCCGCCCCACGGAGAGGGGGTCGGGGGACGCGAAGAGGAGCGCGGCGGTCCGCTCGACGAGCTGTTCGTCGGAGAGGTCCGCGCCGGGACCCGGCCCCCCCTTCGCCTCCTCTTCCCCGTCCTCGGCCGTCTCCACGACGTCCTCGGAGCCCTGTTCGGGAGCGCTCGCGGCTTCTTCGGCCGGTGCCTCGATCTCGTCCTCGGCAGCCATCTCGAGCACCTCCAATTCCTCGACGGGGATGTCGTCCATACCGCGAGGGTCGGAAACCCGGCCCTCCGGTTCAAGTCCCGGGCGCCGTGCCCGTCCTCTCACCGCGACGCGAGCTCCAGGAAGGGAGTGATGTCGATGTCGTAGCGCTGGTACATCGCGTCCTTCCACTGCCAGAACTCGGGGTCCTCGATGGGCCTCTCCGCGAGGTCCGCCTCGACGCGGGCGCCGACGGCGTTCCAGTCGCCCTCGAGCGGGTCCGGCGCGCCCACGACCTTGACGAAGACGAAGCCGCGGGCGTCCTGGATGGGCTCGGAGACGCTCCCCACCTGGATCGCGAACGCGGTCCGGGCCAGGGACTGATCCGCGCGCACGACGGGCGGCATCCGTCCGCCCTCCTCGGCGGAGGGGTCCTTCGAGTACTCACGCGCGAGCGCCTCGAAGTCGTCTCCCTTCGCCAGCCTTGCCTGGACCTGATCGGCGGCGGCCCGGTCGTCGACGGCGATGGCGCGGATCTCGCGGCGGTCCGAGGAGAGCAACCACGCCCGCACGCAGCGGGGCGCGAGGAGGTCGATGGCCGCCTCTCGCTCGAGCTCGGCCCGCAGGGCCGCCACCTCGAGACCGAGGCGTCGCTTCACGTAGACCTCGAGATCCGGCGCGCCGACCTCGCGGGCCGTGCGCTCGAGGCCCGCCATGCGCCTGGCGACCTCGTCGGCGATCACCCCGTCGGGGAGCCGCACCTCCAGGGCGGCCGCCTCGAAGGTGACGATGCGAGAGAGGAGCAGATCGTCGAGGATGGCGCGGACCCCGTCCGGATCGCGCAGCACCCACTTGGACACCAGGTCGGTCAGGGGGATCCCCTGCCCCCCCACCGAGGCGACCATGGCCTGCGCGGAGCCATCGACCGTGGGCGGCCATGCGACGGAACGGTCGTCGATCGCGGGGACCGCAGCTTCGGCCTCGACAGCAGTCGCCGGCTCGGTCGCCTCGGCCGACTCCGCGGCGGCGATCGCCGGACCGGTGTCCGCGGCCACCTCGGGGGCCTCCGGCGCCAGCGGGCGGCGCTCCGAGTCCACGGGCCGGTTGCCGGGCGAGGAGCATGCGACGGCGCCGAGGGCCGCTAAGAGCGCCGCGGCGAGGATCAGGGATCGGCTCATCGGAAGTAGATACGGCGCACGACGCGGACGCCGTGACAGAGCGGGCAGCGCGCGAGGGAAGCGTTCTCCCCGCGCAGGACCGTTCCTGTCACGAGCATCTCGATGGCGCCGCGGCCCGCGCAGCTCTTGCAGGGTCGCAGGTACGGGCGAGGCCGGAGCTCGAAGTCCCCGGACTCCTCGACGTAGTAGGAGAACGCCCACTGCGCGCGGCCGCTGGCCGACCAGCCGGTCCAGAAGGTCTCACGCTCGTCCTCGGCGTCGGCCGCGCTGCGCGCGCGCTGGGCCACGCGCTGGTTGTCGACGTACCGCCGGATCCGCTCCTCGAGGGCCTGACGCTCGGCGTCGATCGCCGACACAGGCCCCGAGCGCTGCGCCTGCTGTTCCTCGGCGCCGCGGTTCGCGCGGTCCTCGCCGAGCAACCACGTGCCGGCCGAACCGTAGGTGGCCGCCTCGTAGGAGCGCTTGCGGCGCGACTCCCACAGCTCGCGGACGTCCTCGAGACCGATCTCCTGGGAGATCTTCGCGACGAGTTCCTCGTGCACGAGGGCCTGGATCTCCTCGGAGGCCGCCTCGAGGGCCCAGGTGCGGGTCTCCTCGAAGCCGCCCTCGCGCGCTCGCTCACGCGTGAGGCGCTTGGCCCAGTAGATCCAGCGCCGGCGCGTCAGGTCCGCGGCCGCCTTGTCGCGGTCGCTCATGATGCGCAGCTCGGCCTTGCGGGCGTCCTCCACGAGGGGGCTGTCCTCGTAGGTCCCCGCGAAGGCGCGGGTGACGGCGAGGGCCTCGTCGTAGCGGCCACGCTTGCGGAGCTGATCGGCGCCGCGGAGCACGTCGAGCTGCTCCTGGTTGGCCGCCTTGACGCGCGAGGCCGCCAGCGCGCCGCTTGCTCGCTCGGCCTCGCGCTCGTCCTCGAGGCCGAGTTCGACCGCGGCCTCGTAGTGCTCCACCGCGTGGGCGAAGTCGAGGATGCTCTCGCACTTGCGGGCGAGCTCGAGCTGGGACTCCGCGCTCGCCTCGTCCGCGTCCGCGGAGTAGAGGCTGTACATCTCCTCGCGCGAGTAGACGTCGAGCGCGGCGATCTGGATGCCGGTCTCGATGGAGCGGACGCGTATCTTCGGCAGCACCTGGAGGTTCCCGTCGGTCTTCACCACGAAGTTCGCGCCCTCGCGGCTGACGATCACGCCCTCCACCGAGCCGCCTCCCTCGAGCACCAGGCGCTCGCCCTCGACGAGGGCCTCCTCGACCTCCGTCTGGACGTAGCCGAACTTCGTGCGGAGTTCCTCCGACTGCGCCGGCTCGAGCATCGACCAGGGCACCGTGGCGCGTCCGCCCGTGTCGACGCGGATGAACTCGATGGACTCCGGGGTGTGCTCCTCGATCGCGCCGAAGTGCAGGTCGCCCGTGCGCAGCTTGAGCATCATCACGTCGCCAGCTGCCAGGGGCGCGGGCGCCGCGAAGGGCGCGTCGTCCTCCTGGGCCGCGCCCGCTCCGCCCGCGGCGACGATCAACGCCGTTCCTACGCAGAGGCAGAGGCCGAGGCCCCAGAACGCCGCGCCGCGGCGCGCTCCTTTCTCGCTCGTCTTCATGGTTTCATCCTTCCGCCGATGGGTCCCCGGGGAGCGCAGGCTCACGCCCCGTCCCCGGTCGCGGTCCTCGGCAGGAACCGCTGTCGCATGCGGGCGCCGAAGGGCAGCTCCCTCAGCATGATCGTCGTCCAGGTCGCCGCGCGCTGCACGCCGGCCGCCTGCCAGCGCGCCTCGATGGTCACGGCGTACTCGCGCGCGACGGGCTCCTCCACGCCGGGCAGCACCTCGAGGGTCTCAAGGTTGGGCTGCGAGGTCACGGAATAGCGCAGCCCCGGCGCCCCGGGCACCTCGCGGTCCTCGATGGTCAGCGGCGGCCCAACGAGGCCGTCGTCCCGCAGGGGGAAGAGGGTCTCGCCGAGGTCCGCGACGAGGGCGTCCACCGCGTCCGCGGACAGGCTGCGCAGCTCGGCCGTGCGGGACAGCGCCGAGCCGAAGCTGAACACGCCCAGGATCATGGACATGCCCATGACGAAGAGCGCGGCCGCGAGCACGACCTCGATCAAGGTGAAGCCGGCTCGCCTCATCGCGCACCTCCGCGCCGCTCGACGGGCAGCAGCCGCCAGTCGTCGTCGTGGACGGGGACCTCGAGCTCGATGACGCTCGTACGCCCGAAGTAGATCGGCGTTCCCTCGGCGATGCTGCGCCCAGGGGTCCCGCGCACGCCGCGGCGCACGGTGGCCGTGTCCCGCGTGACACTGCGGAGGATCATCCACTCGCCCCCCACCAGGACGTGTTGCCCTGTCGCGCGCGAGAGCCGCGCGCCGCTGGTGACCGAGAAGGACCCCTGAGCCTCGTCGATGGTCTCCAGCAGCCGCGGCGCGCGCTCGCGATCACGGCGCGACTGGGTCTCGAGCTCGAGACGGATGCGGCGCGGCA
The DNA here is from genome assembly GCA_965662915.1 of Planctomycetota bacterium. Classification (GTDB taxonomy): domain Bacteria; phylum Planctomycetota; class UBA1135; order UBA1135; genus Saltatorellus. Next base: position 11,348 of record CBFIJG010000090.1, read on the forward strand.
GCGCCGGTCGAGGCCCCGCCGCCGGCATGCCGGGGGCGGGCTCGTTCCACTCCGACAGCTCGACGTCCGGGCGGCCGCGGCGCCACGCGTCCCACGAGGTGGCCGCCGTACGGAGCCCCTCGGAGACCCGCCAGCCACCCTGCTCGGCGTTCACGCCGGGATCGATGACCGTCGTCTGCGTCGCCATCAGCGGACGCATCCAGAGGACGCCGCGAGCGAGCTCCCGCGCGGCGCCGGCGGCGGGATAGCCCGCGGAGTCGAAGGCCCCATCGCCCGTGAGCACGCGCGGCTCGCCAGCCGAATGGACTCGCTCCTGGCGCAGCAGCACTCCTGTGTGGCGATCGGGGCCGCTGCGGCCCTCGGGGACGACCGCGTAGAGGACCTCCACGAGCCCGCTGCCGTCGACGTCGCGCACGCCGCCGCCGCCGAGGGCGAGCTCCTCCCGGGTGAGGCCCGCGGCCGCCAGTAGCTCCTGCTCCGTGAGGGTCTCGGGGGCCTCCTGGGCGCGGCGATCGCCCCCTTCAGCGGCGCGGCGCCGGGCTTCACGTGCCAGCTCCGCGAGCTGGCGGCGCTGCACGGAGGCGAGCTCGGCCGTCGAGGCGTCCCGCACGAAGCGAAGTCGCGGCCAGAGCCGCTCGTTCGTGCCGTCGCGCTCGACGTCGAAGGGCTCCCAGTCGATCACGAGGTCTCCCTCGCTCGAGGGATGGAGCTGGCGCAGGTCCCGGGTGAGCTCGCCGAAGACAGCGCTCGAGACCTCGCGAGCGTCCCTGCTGGCCTCGCCGCGGGTCCAGAGCCGCACCGCGTTGTCCGTGACCGAGACGAGCGACACCATCACGATCGCCGCCAGCCCGGTGGCCAGGATCAGCTCGGCGAGGGTCACACCGCGCCGCGATCGAGCTCCGTGCCGCCTCATCGCCGCACGCTCCTGATCAGCCGCGTGGGCGCCTCGTAGGTGGCGCCGAGGTGGATGAAGCGCGGGGTCCCCTTCCAGCCGTGGCTGAGCCCGAACTCGGGATCGAACGCACCCGGGGCGTAGCGCGCGAAGACGCGCCACTGGATCCGATCCGCCTGCGCGCCGAGGGGGATGAGGTCGTCCTCGAAGGTGCCGTCCTCGAGCAGCCTCAGCCCCGGCTCCTCCTCCGGATCGGCGTCCCACGGGACGTCGCCGATGCGCTGAAGAACGACGATCTCCGCGCCGCCCGAGTTGGAGTCCTGGGCCTCCCAGGTCACGCCGGTCCAGTAAGCACCGATCTGCTCGATCGAGAGGCCGAAGTAGGCCAGCTCGGGCCCGTCGAACCGCGGTGCGTAGCGGTCCCAGTAGCGCGCGGGGAAGGAGACCACCGCCGCTCCTGCGGGGTGACTCTGGGGCGTCGTGCCGTAGCGACCGCGGAACGCCCCTTCGCCCTGATCGTCCTCTTCACCCGACTCCGCCGAGGCGCGGGGCATCACGAACGCGCCGCCGAACTGTGTCGTGTAGTGCACGAGCTCCTGGTCGATGAGCAGCGTGCCCTCGGCGGGGAAGTTCGCGGTCGAGGCCACCGGGATGCTCGCGTCGAAGGGCCCGACGCCGCCCGAGAGGGTGGTGACCCGCCAGCCCTCGAGCAGCGTCACCGGTTCGGTGACCTGGTGCGGCTGCGGCCTGGTCCCCAGCATCCCACGGCCGCCCGCGGCGACCGTGACGTTGCCCGTGGCCTGGTCGAGGGAGCGGTAGGCGATGAGCTCCTCGCCGACCCGCAGGAGCCCGCCGTCCTGGGGCAGCTGACCCAGGATCGGCGCCGGGTTCCCGTAGGTGCCGTTCGCCGCGCGCGCCGTGTTCGGGAGGACCGTGAAGGTGACGGCCGTCTCACCGAAGCCTCCACCCACGAGCAGCGCACCGCCCGCGAGATGGGACGGCGGCGCAGTGCCGCCGATGCCCTGGAACACGGTGGCGTTGTCGAAGACGACCTCGTCGACGGTGGCCCGGGGAACGCCGAAGTCGACGGCCCCGCCCGCTCCCGTCCCGACGGTCGCGGCGGACACGCCGCGGGGCATCTCGCCGCTCGGGAACTTCACGATGCGTCCGCGGAAGCGCGGGTCGGTGATGTTCGACGCGCCGCCGCCGCCTCCACCGACGCCGGGCGCGGTCGGCGCCACGACCGGCGCCTGGAAGGCCACGTAGCCAGCGCCGGCGGTGAAGAAGCCTCCCTGGGGCTCGTCCACGGGGTTGCCCTCCCCCGCCACGAGCCGGCCGTCGATCGGCGCGGTCCAGGTGAAGCGGCGCCGGAGGAACGCCGGGTAGTGGGCTCGATGGACGGTGACCGGGTAGCCGAGCGCCGTCGGATTGCCGTCCACGACCCAGACCGGGTCGAAGGCGCCCGGCCGGCCGACGTTGGCGTCGAGGTCCTGCGCGTTGATCCGCACCACCGGGAGGATCGGGACGCCGGAGGGGTGGTCCCCGCTCCGGGTGCCGAGCACGCCTCGGTGATGGAGGACGCTGGCGACGGCGCGGCTCAAGGGAAAGTCGGTGTTCGGCTCGACGCCGCGGAACGGATCCCAGTCGGCGCCCGCCTGCTGCGCGAGCAGCGCTGCCCCGCGTCGACGCGGCTCTCCGCCGTCCACGAAGCTGCCGCCGGGCGCGCCGCCCGCCCCGGG
>CBFIJG010000091.1:0-13893 GCA_965662915.1 Planctomycetota bacterium
CGCCGCCGGGCCCGCGCGGATCATCCCCTGCTCCGCGGCGGCCGCCGACTGGGTCGCCCTGCTCGTCCCGCCCGAGCGCGTCGCGGCCCTGCCGGAGCAGGTGGCGCGCTACTCGATCCTCGGGGACGCCGAGGCCTGGTCCTCCACCCCGCGCTTCGCCGCGGTCGAGGCCGAGTCCCTGCTCGCCCGCAGCCCCGACCTCGTGCTCGTCTCGCGCTTCACCACGCCGGCGACGGTCCGCCGCATCGAGGAGGCGGGCCTCGAGGTCGTCGTGGTCGTCGAGCCGGGATCCTGGGAGGGCATCCTCGAGGCGGGCCGGCAGGTGGCGGAGGTCACGGGCACCCTGGACGCCTGGCCCGGCGTGGCCGCCTCCCTGGAGGAACGGAGGGCAGCCCTCGCCGCCCTGCACCCCGACCCCGCGCCCCGCGTCCTGCCCTACGGCAACTACGGCACCGAGAACTTCACCTCCGGCGCGGGCGCCACCATCGACCTGGCCCTGCGGCTGGCGGGCTGCGTGAACCACGCGGCGACCCTCGGCATCGAGGGCCCCGGCTCGATCTCGGTGGAGCAGATCCTCGCGGAGCCCTTCGACTGGTTCCTGATGGGCGGCGACGGCCCTGACAATCCCTCGACCCGGGCCCTGGGGGCCAACGGGCGGCTGGCGGGGCTCGAGCCCGTGCGCGAGGAGCGCTTCCTCGTGCTCTCCCCCGCCCTCTACTCCTCGGGCTCCCACACGATCCTCGACGCCGCGGAGGCCCTCGCCGCCTCCCTCGCGCGGGACTGACCCTCCGCGTCCGCGAGGAAAGGGACGGCGGGGCCGCGATGCGCGCCCGCGTGGGTCAGCGATCCGAGATGGACAGCACGCACGGCCGTTCGACCTACGCCGCGCCGTGCCCACGCCGGACGAGGCGTCGACGGCAGAGCGGATCGAGCAGCGCTCGGAGCGTCGAAGCGACGGTTCGAACTTCGCGCATGGACGGGCCCGGACCGGTTCAGAACCTCGACGCGCGCGCCATGCGCAGGCCGAAGAGCCGCAGGCTGCTCGTGTCGAGGTGCACGTTGTCGTACGTGCTCAGGTCGAATCTCGACGCGGCGGCCGCGTCGGGGATGTAGTCCGCGACGCTGTTCTGCGCCTCGAGGATGTCGGTGCCGTTGCCGATCGAGTTGTCGATCCAGCCGACGAGGGAACCCGGCATGTCGCCCTGGACCCAGAAGGCCTCCGCGGCGCCCGGGATCCCTGCGCGGAGGGTCGCGGCCAGCGCTGCGAGCCGGTCCCTGAAGACCTCCTGCGACATGCCCTGGATCGCGTCAGTCGTGCCCAGGGAGCACCAGAAGATCACCTCGTGGTCCGGGTGCGCTTCCATGAACGCCCCGCATCGGTCGATCGTCCGCTGCGTGAGCGCTCCGTCCGCGGACCACTCACCGGCCCCGGCCGCCAGCGACGTCCCCCCGACCGCTCCGCAGTAGAGAGTGACCTCCGCGATCTCCGGATGCTCCTGGAGCAGGGCCTTCGCGCCCGCGAGCCGCATGCAGATGCCGCCGCGGTCGTCCTGGGCCGGATCCTGGAAGACGTGCCGCGCGCCGGGAGCCGCCACGTCGAAGTGGCTGCGGACGAGCCCCTGCGAGAGCTCGAGGATGCGGGCGTCAGGGCCGTCGAGGACGGGGTCCAGCTGACCGGGCTCGAGGGTCACGCCGTTGTTGGACTGACCCACCGCGACGATCAACAGCTTGCGGCGCGGTGCACCGTGATCCTGGGCGGGCGTGCGGACACGGCGGCTGATCCGGGCGCTCGATCGGATCGACCCCGCGGGCCGGGGCGGAGCGTCGTACGAGGGCGGGAGCGCGCCGAGGCAGGCGACGAGCGGAGCTGCGACGAGAAACGGCATGGCAGGCTGCGGAATGGGCTGCGAGGGCCCGGCCGGACGAAGGGCGGACTCGAGGCGATCGGGCGAGCCGCGCCTCGCCGGCTGCGAGGGGTTCGGGTCAGGGTTGGAAGGTGAGGTGCGGCCCCCCTCTCCAGAAGGCCGCACCCCGGGACGCACTCAGCTCACAGACGCGATGCGAATCCCATGCGCATGCCGAGCACGCGAAGGCCCTCCGCGTCGATATGCCGACCGTCGTACGTGGGCAGGTCGAACATGGTCACGGCGCCCGAGTTGGGCACGTAACCGGCGACGCTGTTCTGCGCCTGGAGGATGTTCGTCCCGTTGCCGATGGCGCCGTCGATGATCTCGACGAGGTCACGCGGCATGTCTGCCTGGACCCAGAACGCGTCCTTCGCGCCAGGGATGTTCGTGCGGAGGGTGTCCGCCAGCTGGATGAGCTGGTTCTTGTAGGAGGACGCCGACATGCCGAGCATGGCGTCGGTCGCGCCCAGCGAGCACCAGAAGATCACCTCGTGATCGGGGTTCGCCGCCATGAAGGGCGCGCACCAGTCGATGGCCCGCTGCGTGAGCAGACCGTCGACGGCCCAGCCGCCGAGACCCGGGGCGAGCGAGGTGCCGCCCTTGGCGCCGCAGAAGAGCGTGATCTCCTCGATGGCGGAGCTTCTGCTGAGCAGGGCCTTGGCGCCGGCGAGGCGCATGCAGATGCCGCCGTCGTCGTCCTGCGCGGGGTGCTGGAAGACATGCCGCTCACCCGCCGGGGCGACCTCGTAGCCGCCGCGCAAGATCCCGCGCGAGAGTTCGAGGATGCGAGCGTCCGGAGTGTCGAGGACGGGGTCCGGCCCTTCCGACTCGACGAGCAGGCCGTTGTTGGACTGGCCCACCGCCACGATCAGCACCTTGCGGCGCCGGACGTCGTGGTGGCGGATGGGGGTGTTGACGCGCCTGGCCGAATGGAAGCCGGGCTGGGCCGCCCTCGCGGTGGAGGGCGGATCGACGGACGAGGCGAGCAGGGCGCCGAAGCAGGCAACGAGAGGAGCCGCGATGAGGTGGGACATTGCTGGTGGGTCGGAAGGACCCGGGTTCAGGAAAAGGGGCAGGCTCAGCGCGCGTCGCCGGATACGAGCAGGCGATTCACGGCGCTGTGGTTGGGACGGCCCTTCAGCGGGTCGCGCAGCTCGTGGCGGCCGTCGATGGACGACCGCTGTCTGCGAGGGAGTGCGCGCGCTCGATGAATGCGAGGCCCGCGCCCTCGCCCACGACGGGGAGGGTCGACGCCTCGAGAACTCGATCGACACGCGGGGTCCCCGCGGCCGTGGGAACGGTCGCTGCGCCGGTCTCCCCGACGGATCCCCGCGCGTCGCTCGCGACACGAACGCCCCGACGCGCCGCGGGGGCGTTCGCTTCGGTCGTGGTGGTGATCGCAGAGGACATGAGGGTTCCGTGTGGGTGGAGCGGTGGCGCAGCCGTGGGGGGAGTGGGCCCCGCGAGAGGGGCTCCACAGGTGGCGCGAGTCACCGCTGAAGGGCGGCGCTCCGCGCCACGCCCGGGCCCCGACGTGGCAGGTCGTCGGGGCCCGCGCTTGCGAGCGAGTTGAGGCAGGCGCGAGCTCCGACGTGGCAGGTCGTCGGAGCTCGCGCTGGCGAGCAGGTCGTGTGGGAAGCGCGAGCCCCGGCGTGGCAGGTCGCCGGGGTCCGCGCTAGCGAGCAGGTGGCAGGCCCGGCCCGAAGGCCGGTCGATCGGGCTCCCCCCCCAGGCGCTGAGGGGGGAGACCGGTTGGCGAGCGCCCCCTTCCGGGAAGGTGACCGACAGGGCGTCGGTGAAGTTCGAGCCGCCGGGGGCAGATGCCCACGGGCGCGGCTCGTCTGGCTCTCGGCCCCGGTCGGGGCGCGTTCAGCGGCGCCACCCCGGAGATCCCCGGGGCGTGCGACCGCTGCCATGAGCAGGCCAGCAGGAGGACAGCGTGGAATGGACAGGTTCGAAGGAGCTCGACCGGGCGCCCCCCTGCGAGGGCGAGGCGCGCGAATCGGGCGGCGAAAATACTGGTTTACCCCTACCAGTCAATGCCCATCAGAGGGAAATCCCTCAATTGATCTCGGTCGATCGCGCGGCGGCCGATCGTCGGTGCAGGCGTACCCCGCCGGCCCCAAGCTCCTGACGAACTCAAGCATCTACCCTGCATCGACTTGCGACCGGAACCCCGCTCGACGGCCCGGACCTTCCCCGCCTCTCCACGAGGAGGCGTCCCACGGAATCCGCTCCTGAAGACGCCCCGCGAAGGGCGTATCCGGAGCAAGATCCGGCCTCGGTCATGCGCCTGACGCCCTACATCGCCGTGTTCGTCGTGACGGGCACGATCGCGGTCGTGATCAAGCTGCTCGGTGAGCACGCCGAGTCGCGCCTCGCCGGGATCGTGGCGATGGTCCCGATGAAGATCCTGATCGCCTGGGTCCTCCTGGACCGCGCAGGAGGATCCGCCGCCGTCCGCGAGGGCACGGAGGGCATGGCCATCGGGCTGGTGGCCTTCGCGGTGCTGCTCGCCACCGCCTGGTGGGCGTCGGGGCGCTACGCGCTCGGGGGCGTGATGGCGACCTCACTCACCGCGTGGGCCCTCACCGTGGCGACCCTCGGCCACGTCACGGCGCGGTCCTCGAAGGACGCTGGCGCGGACGCTCCGGAGTCGACGGCGCCCTCGACCGACGAGCACGTCGACGAGCGCTGAGGCTCAGTCGACGTCGTCGCGCGAGTAGAGGTCCTCGTAGCGGACGATGTCGTCCTCGCCGAGGTACGAGCCACTCTGCACCTCGATCAGGTGCAGCTCGACGCGGCCGGGGTTCTCGAGGCGGTGGATCGCGCCGAGGGGCACGTAGATCGACTCGTTCTCGCCGAGGAGGCTCACCTCGTCCCCCACCGTGACCGAGGCGGAGCCCTGGACGACGACCCAGTGCTCGGCGCGGTGGAAGTGGGACTGCAGCGAGAGCTTCGCGCCCGGGCGCACCATGATGCGCTTCACCTGGAAGCGGCCGCCGACGGAGAGGGTCTCGTACCAGCCCCACGGGCGGTGGCAGCGAGGGAAGGAGGTCGCCTGGTCGACGCTCTCGCCCTTGAGGTCGTCCACCGCGATCTTGACCTCCTGGGTGCGGTCCATCGCGGTCACCAGGACGGCGTCGCGCATGGCCACGACGGCCACGTCCTCGAGCCCGATCGCGACCACCTGCAGCTCGTCCGACTCGGAGCGGATGAGGGCGTTCTTGCAGTCGTAGGTGCGCACCGCGCCGTGGGTCGCCACGCCGTCCTCGTCCTTCTCACCCTCGCGCCAGACGGCGTCCCAGGCCCCCAGGTCCGACCACGGCGAGGTGAGCTGGACCACCGACAGGTTGTCGGCGCGCTCCATGATCGCGTAGTCGATGGAGATGTCGTCGGCCGCGGCGAAGGCGTCTCGGTCGAGACGCGAGAACCCGAGGTCGCGCACGGCGCTCTTCACCGCCGCCGCCACGGTGCTGCTCATCTCGGGCGCGAGGTCCTCGACGACGGTGAGCAGGTCGGCGACGCGGAACTGGAAGATCCCCGCGCTCCAGAGATGCCTCCCGCCCGCGACGAGGCGCTCGGCGACCTCCGCGGGAGGCTTCTCGATGTAGCGCTCGAGGTCGTGGGCGCCGCCCGCGGAGAGGTCGGCGGAGTCCGCGGGCTCGAGGTAGCCGTAGCCGGTCTCGACGCGATCGGGCTGGACGCCGAAGGTCACGATGCGGCCGCGCGCGGCCGCCTCCGAGGCGGCGCCGACGGCGTGCTTGAAGGCGGTGTCGTCGGCGATCAGCTGGTCCGAGGGGCAGACGAGGAGCTGCGCCTCGGGATCGTCGGCGGCGCCGACGAGGTGCGCCGCGGCGAGGATCGCCGGGCAGGTGTTGCGCGGCATCGGCTCGATCAGGACGCGCGCGTCGTCGACGCCGATGGCCGCGAGCTGATCCGGGACGATGAAGCGGAAGTCGTCGCTCGTGACGATGATCGGCGCGGCGAAGCCCGGGCCAGTGACGCGGCGAACGGCGCGCTGGAAGAGGGTGCCGCCCTCGATCAGCGTCGAGAACTGCTTGGGGTAGCTCTTCCGGGAGACGGGCCAGAGGCGGGTTCCGGAACCACCGGCGAGGATGACCGGATGAATCATGGGTGTTTCGTTCCGCCGACGGTGTCGAGGGGAGGGCAGGGGCGGACCGGCCGGGGGCCCACGTGGAGATTTCGGCACGCCGCGAGTGCAGGACCGCAGGTCAATTCCAGTCTCGACGGTGGCCCGGGGAATCGCATCGGATCGATACGGCCCTCCGGGCCGCGCGGGCGGTCTCGATCCGAGACCGCGCTCCAGAGCCTAGCCGGGGTCCGTCCCCGGCGAGGAACGCCCCGGGAACCCGCAGCGGGGCGCGCCAGCGACGCTCAGCGCAGCTCGCGGCGCAGCACGGCGCGCTCGACCCGGGTGTCTCGTCCCTGGATCGAGGCCAGCTCGAAGAGCTCGAGGGCACGCTCCGGATCACGCGGGGCCCCGCGTCCGTCGCGGAACAGCTCGGCGAGCATGAACAGCACGTCGCCGTCCTCCTCCTCCTCCGAGCAGGCCTCGAGCAGGCGAACGGCGGCCTCCTCGTCCCGCGGCAGCTCCGCGGATCCCTCGAGGAGCTGGGTGGCCAGCCACTTCGCGGCGTGGGCGTTGCCCTTGGCCGCGGCCTCCTCCAGGAGCCTGCGCCCGCGCTCGGGGTCGTGGGGCACGCCCTCGCCGTCCATGGCCGCGAAGCCGAGGTTGGCGGTGGAGTAGGCGTCCCCCTGGCCGGCGGCCTGCTCGTACAGCTCGATGGCGCGCTCGCGGTCGGCCTCGACGTGGCGGCCGTACCAGTGGAGCACCCCGAGGTAGGTCAGCGCCGCCGGATGGCCGCGGTCGGCGGCCGCGCGCATCCAGCCCAGCCCGGCCTCGACGTCGCGGGGCAGGCCCGGCCCGTCGATCAGGCGATCCGCGAGGTCGTGGGCGACCTCGGCGTCCTCGGCGGCGAGCTCCTCGAGCCGCGCTCGGCCGGCCTCCGGGTCGCGCTCGCACCCGGTCCCGTCGATGAGGGCGAAGGCCAGCCAGACGATCGAGCCGCGGTGGCCGAGGTCCGCTGCGCGGGAGCGCAGCTCGTGGGCGCGCGCAGGATCCTGCTTCACGCCCTCGCCGTTCTGGTAGCAGATCGCGAGGTTGGCGATGGCGGTCGGGTCCTCCTGCTCGGCAGCCCGGCGGTACCACCGGAGCATCGCCTTGAAGTCGCGGGGCACGCCCTCGCCGAAGCGGTGGCGGTACCCGAGGGTCACCATGGCGGCGGAGTCCCCCGCCTCGGCCGCGACCGTGGCCCAGCGCAGGCTCTCGGCGTCGTCGGCCTCGGCGTCCTCGAGGACCTCGGAGAGCAGCCCCGCGCAGTCCGCGTCGCCGTGGCGCTCCCAGCCCTCGCGCAGCACGGCCATCGCCCGCTCGGGGTCGCGCACCGAGCTGCGCTCGTCGGCGAGGAGCTGACCGAGGTCCAGGTGCACGTCCTCGGCCCCGCCGGCCACCGCGCGCTCGTACCAGTGGAGGGCCTCTCGATCGTCCACCGGGATGCCGAGGCCGCCGTGGTAGCAGCGCCCCACCGCCCCCATGGCCTCGAGGTGATCCGCCTCGGCCGCCTTGAGGAGCCAGCGGAACGCCGTCTCCGGGCTCGCGTGGACCCCGTCCCCGTCGGCGTAGCAGAGGGCCAGGTCGAACTGGGCGTCTGCGTTCCCCTCGAGGGCGCGCGCGCGCAGGATGGTGAGATCGATCTCCGACATGGGTCCGGGAGGGTTGGCGGTCCAGGAAGGAGCGCCGAGCGCCGATATCGTAATCGGCGTCCGGGATCATCCTACCTCCTGTCCCGCTTCGTTCGACCGCGCCCCTCCGCCGGGGCCGCCCGCGGGCCCGAGCCCGTCCAGGGGCGCCTCCTGTCGCGCTCCGCCCGCGCACGACGACGCACCCATGACCGATCCCAGCCGAGCCCGGAGACGACCCGCGCGCGGGGACGCCGAGGAAGACCGGCGCCCTGGCGGGACGCCGTGCACCGGCTGTCAGCACCTGTTCACCACCTGGCGCCCGAAGCGGCCGCGGGGCTGCGCGGCTTACGGCTTCGAGTCCCGGACCTGGCCGTCGCTCGTGGTCGAGCAGACCTCCGGAGCGCCCTGCGAGCTCTTCGCTCCACGCCTCCCGTCCGGCGCGGACCGTTCGCCGGCGGACGCGACGCCGCCCCACCGCTCACGCCGCCCCGGCGGCCTCTACGGCTGATCTCCCCGACTCCATGACCTCCCCCGAGACCCCCGAGCTGACCGCCGGGCACAACCTCACCTCGCTCCAGACGTTCCTGCTGAGCGAGGAGCGCAAGCACCCGCACGCGACCGGCAGCTACACGATGGTGCTGTCGGCCCTCTCGCTCGCCGCGAAGTTCATCGCGGCGCGCTGCCGACGGGCCCGGCTCGAGGACGTCCTCGGCGGCATGGGCGCGCAGAACGTGCAGGGTGAGGACCAGCAGAAGCTCGACGTCATCGCCAACGAGGCTCTCGTGCGCGCCCTCGGCTCGCGCAAGGGCGTCGCGATCCTCGCCTCCGAGGAGGACGACGACGTGATCGTCCTGCGCGAGGACACCTCGGGCGACCGGCCCTACGTGGTGCTCTTCGATCCCCTCGACGGCTCGAGCAACCTCGACGTCTGCGGGAGCGTCGGCACGATCTTCAGCATCCTCCAGCACGACCGCCGCGTCGCGGACGTGCGCGACTCCGCCCTCCAGGCGGGCGTGCACCAGGTCGGCGCGGGCTACGTGCTCTACGGGCCCAGCACGGTGCTCGTGATGACCACCGGGAACGGCGTGTCGATGTTCGTGCTGGACCCCGCCATCGGCTCGTTCCTGCTGGTGGACGACGACGTCCGCATCCCCGAGTCGGGCAAGAGCTACTCCCTCAACGCCGCGAACATCCCCCGCGCCGCCGCGGGGTACCAGAACTACGTCAAGTGGGCGAACGAGCAGGGCTACTCCATGCGCTATGCCGGCGCGATGGTCGCCGACGTCCACCGGACGCTGATGAAGGGCGGCGTTTTCCTCTACCCGCCCACGGCCAAGGACCCGAGCGGCAAGCTACGCCTGATGTACGAGGCCAACCCCATGGCGATGATCGTCGAGCAGGCGGGCGGCAAGGCCTACTCCGGGCTCACGCGCACCATGGAGGTCGAGCCCACGCAGATCCACCAGCGCGTGCCGGTCATCCTCGGCAGCGCGAGCGAGGTCGACACGGTGCTGCGCCACCTCGCGGACTGACGCCGCGGCTCCCGCGCCAGGCGCGAGGGAGGGCCCGGTCGGCGCGCTGCCGGCCGGGCCCTTCCTCGTCGTGCCCTGCGCCACCGGCCGCTCGGATGGACACTCCTGCCGGGAAGAGAGCCCTCGCCCGGGGAATTCCGGAGTTCGCTGTCCGCCGGCTGGCGCCCGCGACATTGAGGCAGGGAAGCCCTTCCCGAGCCCCCTTGCTCCGCAGCGCCATGAACATCCAGATCGCCGTCCTCCTCGCCCTCCTCGTACCGCTGGCCGCCGCCGATGGCGCTGCGTGCGGGCCATCCGGGGGCGGGAGCGCCGGGGAGGCCACGCTCCACGCCGTCACGAACGACGTGGACGGCAACGGCGTCGAGGACGCCTACGACATCGCGACGGGCTCCCTCACCGACGACGACCTCGACGGCATCCCCGACGAGGCCGAGGCGCTCGCGTGGGACCTGGACGAGGCGGGTACACCGCGCATCTGATCCTCAGCCCCTGTCCTTCAGGACGCGCCGATTCGGATCGACCCGGACCTTCGCGTCTCCCACCTCGACGGCTGCCCGGCCATCCGGCATCTCGATGCGGCGGAGTTCGCCGCCCACCTCGATCTCCACCGGCATCGGGAAGGCCCCGCCGCCAGGGGCGCGCCATTCCATGGTGAGCACGCCGTCCTTCGTCGATTGCACGAGCTCCGGCAGGGCCGCCGTGCGCAGGTACGCCTGGAAGAACCAGTCGAGGTCCACCTCGGACACGCGCTCGGCGATGGCCTGGATCTCGTCGGTGTCGGAGAAGCGCACCGCCGAGCCGTCGGTGGTCTTCTCGAGGGCTGGATCGGGGTAGGCCCAGCGGCGCAGCACACGGAAGAAGGTCTCGTCGCCCAGCAGCCAGCGCAGGCTGTGGCAGATCCACGATCCCTTCATGTAGATGTCGATGCCCGGCGCGTCGTCCCCTTCCTGGGAGAAGTAGATCGAGTCCGTCGTGCGCGGGCCCTTCGGCGCCACCGGTCCCCGGTTGAGCACGCGCAGGAGGTCGAGGCGCATCTTCTTGTCGTAGGCCTCGCGCCCGAATTTCCGCTCGAGGTAGAGCGGCTGCATGTAGGTGCCGATGCCCTCGTGGATCCAGAAGTCGGCCCAGTCGCTGCAGGTCACGAGGTTGGCCCACCACTCGTGGGCGAGCTCGTGGTGGTGCAGCCAGTCGTAGTCGAAGTTCGGATCGCCCTTGTACTTGTTGCCGTAGGCGATGATCGACTGGTGCTCCATCCCGAGGTGCGGCGTCTCCACGACGCCGTACTTGTCGCCGCGGAAGGGATAGGGCCCGCAGACATCCTCGAAAAAGGCGAGGTGGTCGACGATCTCGTCCATGAAGGCGCGGGCCTTCTCCTCGTTCTCGGGCAGGGCCCAGAAGATCACGGGGTACTCGTCACCGGCGACGCTCTTCACCGTGCGGGAGATCTCGAGGTAGGGCGCGATGTTCAGCGCGACCGTGTAGTTGGCGATCGGGGTCGTGACGCGCCAGTGCGAGGTCGTCAGCCCTCCCGCGGTCTCGCTCGAGAGGCGCCGGCCGTTGGTGGCGCAGACGAGGCCGGCGGGAACGGTCACGTGCAGGTCGAAGCTCTCCGGCTTGTCGGAGGGGTGGTCCTTGCAGGGCCACCACAGATCCGCGCCCTCGCCCTGGCAGCTCGTGGCGATCCAGGGCGCGCCGTCTTTCGTCTTCGCCCAGGTGAAGCCGCCCTCCCAGGGCGGCCGCGGCGCCTCGAGCGGCACACCCTCGTAGACCACCTGCACGCGGAAGCGGGCGCCCGGCTCCGCGGTGTAGGCGGAGGTGTCCACGTGGATCATCCCGTCCTCGTGCACCGCAGGGACGCGCTCGAGGGACGTGTCGCCTCCGGCGTTGACCTGGATCACGTGCAGACGCTGATCCAGGTGCAGCGCGATCTCACGCGCGGCGGACACCGCGTCGGCGGTCATGGTCAGCGTGCCCTTGATCGAGCGCGTGTCCGGCATGACCTCGATGGCGAGGTCGTAGTGGACGACGTCGAAGCACGCCTGCTCATCCAGGAGCGCACCGCCCGAGGTGTTCAGCTCTTCCTCCTCGCTCGCCGCGAGGGCAGGGCACGAGAGGAGGAGAGCGCTCGCGAGCGACAGGAGATGGAGAGGGCGGAGGACCATCGTTTCGGGGCGTGCCGTGTGAGAGGCCGGTGGTCAGAGCTCGCGCGCGGCGCGCGCGATCGAGTCGAGTCCGAGCTCCTCCGCGAGGGACGCGGCGGCGTCCCCGTCGATGGACCGGCGGGCGAGGCCGGCCACGTCGAAGGGCATCGGGGCTTCGGTGGAGCAGGTGGCGAGCTCGCGGGAGAGGAACGCGATGTCCCGGTGCTCCTCGAGCTTCGGCGCCAGGGTCTTCGCGCCGCGGAAGCCAAGCTCCGCGACGCGGTCGAGGCCGGCGTAGACGGCGTCGAGGTCGTCGAACTCCTGGAGGAGGGCCGTCGCCGTCTTCGGCCCGACGCCGCGCACCCCGGGGATGTCGTCGACGCTGTCCCCCGCGAGGCCGAGGAGGTCGCGGACCTGCTCGGGCCGCACGCCGTGCTTCTCGAGCACCTCGTCGGGGCCGAGCCGCACGCCCTTGGCGAACTCGTAGAACTCGGTGCGCGCGTCCACGAGCTGGGCGAGGTCCTTGTCGGCGGTCACGACGACGAAGCGCTCGAAGTCGCGGTCGAAGCGCGCCCGCGCCGTGGCGACGATGTCGTCCGCCTCGTAGCGATCGTCGATCGAGCTGGCGAGACCGAGGACCTCGGTCACCCGGTAGCAGGCCTCGAGCTGAGCGAGCAGCTCCTCGTCCGGCTTCTCGCGGCTCGACTTGTAGGCCGGATAGAGGTCGTTGCGGAAGCTGGTGGTGAGGCTGCCGTCGAAGGCCACGAGGACGTGGGTCGGCCGCTCCTCGCGCAGGAGCCGCGCCAGGAAGTCCGCGTAGCCGCGCACGGCGTTCACCTGCATGCCCGAGGGGCTCCGCATGGACGACGGGAGCGAGAAGTACGCCCGGAAGATGTACGGGCTCGCGTCGACGAGGTGGAGGGCGGCGCTCTTCGGCTCGGCCATCGTCGGAGCATACGCTCCGCCCGCGACGCGCGAGGGGCCGGCCGTCAGGCGCTGCGGCGCTCGCCGAGCTCCGCGAGGTAGCGCTCGAGGCGCACCTCGGCGCCCACGAGGTGCGGGTCGAGGTCGAGGCCGTGGCGCAGGGAGCGCACCGCCTCGACGGTCTTACCCATTCCATGCAGGACCACCGCGAGGTGGTGATGCGCCTCGGCGAGGTCGGGGGCGCGCTCGATCACCGCGCGCAGCCGGCGCTCCGCCGCCACGTGGTCCCCGCGGAGCGCGAGCTCCGTGGCGCGCCGCATGGGCGCGACGAGGTCGCGAGCCTGGGCGGAGCGGACGGGGGCCGCGCCGGGCGGAGCGAGCCGGCCGCGGGCGCCGGGACTCCTGGCGGACTGATGGCCGAAGGGGTGGGACATGGAGCTGGCCCGGGGGGGGTCGGGCACTTCTTTGCTGATCGAGAGCCCCCGGCGATTCCTTGAGGGGAACATTGGGGCCAAATGAGCGATTTTCGCCGCGCGCATCAGGCGATCGCCCATGAGGGCCCCGGGAAGGCCCCTCGGCCGGACAGCGCCGGGGCCGATCCCCTCGGAGATGTGGCGGCTATCCTCGGCCCCCCGACCGCCTCCCACGCCGCCCCGCGCCCCTTCGAGGCCGCGAGGCAGGAGGACGATCGTCCCGCCCGGTGACCCCGGCCGGCCCGCGCCGGCCCGACCCAAGAGCCCCGCACTCCATGCTCGACCTCCTCCTGAGCGCCGCCCTCGTGGCGCCGCTTCCGGCACCCGCCGCGGCCCTCACCCCCCTGGAGTCAGCGCGCTTCGACACCGCGGCCCTCTACGCGCAGCACTGCGCCAGCTGCCACGGCGCGAACGGCGACGGCAGGGGCACGGCCGATCTCGACCGACCCGCCCGGAGCTTCCTCGACGGCGGCTACTCCTACGGCAACACGCGCAAGGCCGTGCTGCGCTCGGTGACCTACGGGATCCCCGGCACGCCGATGCCCGCCTTCGCCGAGACCCTCGGTGAGGAGGAGCGCACGGCCCTCGCCGACTTCGTCATCGCCATGGGTCCGAAGGGCACCGTGGTCGAGCCGGGCGCGAGCCAGATCGCCGTCGAGGACGTGCCGCGCGTCGTCCACGGGATGATGCCCGCAGTCCCGGGCGGCATCGCGCGCGAGCCGCGCAGCCTCGTCGTCGGCTTCCCCAACGGCACCACCCTGCGCTACGCCAGGACCCGCGGGACCCTCGACGCGGTGTACGTCGGTCAGTTCCTCGACCGCCGCGACTGGGGCGGCCGTGGCGGCTCGCCTCTCGAGCCCATGGGCACGCTCACCTGGAAGCGCGGAGAGGACTTCGCGAACGCCGACCAGTGCACGGACGCGGACGGGAAGCTGCTGGCCCGCTCGATCCGCGGCGCCCACGTCATCGGTCAGGGCGTGCGCCTCGACTTCACCCTGACGGACGCCGACGGCCAGCGCGTCGGCGGAGGCCAGGAGTTCCTCGGCTTCGTCGAGGTGAACGGCATCCCGGTGGGCATGCGCACGATCGTGAGCGTGGGCCGCGCGGACGCGCCGGTCGGCTACCCCGCCGCCGCCGGAGACCCCATCGG
>CBFIJG010000092.1:0-13656 GCA_965662915.1 Planctomycetota bacterium
CTGCACGACGCGCTCGAGGACCCGGAGATCCCGCATGATCCTGCCACGCTGGCGGAGGAGCTGCGGGAGAACAGCCGCGGGGTCGATCCCGACTCCCTGGAGGAGGCCATCGCGGAAGCGGGCCTCTGAGAAGAGGATCGCGACTCAGCCGCTGGCCGCGCCCAGCTCCGCGAGGCGTCCTGCGAGCGCGTCGACGTCCTCGGCGCGGTGATACAGCCCGAACCCGAACCGCAGCCGATCGGCCCGCGCGTCGGTGATGACGCGCGCGGCCGCGAGGAGCGCCTGGAGATCACGCGCGTCGCCGCGACGGAAGGTGAGGAAGTTCCCGCGCCGGGCGCCGGGGAGCTCCCTCCGTCCGGGAGTGAGCTCCCTGACCGTCAGCGGACCCGCGTCGCCTGCTTCGACACGCTCCAGGAAGTGCTCCTGGAGCGCCGCGGAGTGCCGGTGCAGCGCATCGACGTCGAGCCTCTCCTCCGCGAGCATCGAGCAGACCGCGTTGAAGCGATAGAGCGGCGTCGGCTCGAAGGTCGCGCCCAGGAATCGAGCCGCGCCGCCGTCGTAGCCCACGCGCGCGTCCTGGGGATCCGCGAGCGATCCGAAGCCCGCGAACCATCCCGTGATCTCGGGGCGCTCCTCGCGCCCGTGAGGCGCCACGAGGAAGCAGGCGCCCTCGCCAGCCATCGCGTACTTGTACCCGCCGCTCGTGTAGTAGAGACGGTCCGCGTAGGGCCCGAAGTCCGTCGGCACGGCGAAGAAGCCGTGGTAGCCGTCGGCGACGCGCACGACGTCTTCGGGCAGCCCGGCGAGCAGCTCGAAGCACTCGTCGAAGACGTGCCCCGAGCTGTACAGGACGTGGCTCGCGAAGGCGACGTCCCACTCCCCCTCGGCGGCGGCGGCGCTGAAGCGATCGGCGAGGGACTCGAAGGGCTCCTCGTCCACGACGCACCACTCCACCTTCCCCGACTCGGCGAGGCGACGCATCTGCCGCGTGAAGCTGTGGAACTCGGCGCCGGTGGAGATGACGCGCAGGGGGCGGCCGCGCTCCCAGGCGTTCGTGGCGCTGAAGAGGCGGACGAGCAAGTCGTGAGTGTTCGCCGAGAAGGCCACCTGGGCGGGATCGGCGACGCCGAGGGTCCGGGCGACGTTCGCCTGAGCCGTGGGCCAGACCTCGCCGAAGACACGGCCCCACTTCTCGTCCGCAAGCTCCGCGGCGTCGAGCCAGGCTCGCTCGTGAGCGGCGCGGGTGACGTCGGGCCAGAGGTGATGGCTGTGGGCCGCGAAGTGCAGGCGCCCGGGCTCCGCGGCGAGGGCGTGGCTGAAGAGGTCGGCGCGGTCGAGGATCATCGCACCCGAAGCGTAGCGGGTCAGCGCGCCGGCCGCCCCTGGCCGGATTCATGGGTGTGGCGTAGCGTCCGGAGAGCCCGCCCCCCCTCGAGGCTCACCATGACCAACGCGCTCCGCGCCGCCATCACGCTCCTCGCTCTCCTCGTCGCTCCCGCGGCTGACGCCCAGCGTGGGAGTCGGTCGACGGAGGGCCGCCCGCTCGCCGAGCTCGGCGTGATCGGCCGCGCGCAGCAACCCCTCGGCGACCCCGGCCGCGGACCGTTCGCCGAGCGCTACACGGAGGCGGGCTGGCACTACCTCGAGACGACGCACTTCCGCATCGCGAGCTCCCTGCGGCCGATGAAGCTGTCGGCGAAGGACAATAAGCGCCTCGCCGCCGAGATCGAGATGCTCGCGCCCTACTTCCCCGAACTCGGGGCCAGACCGAAGTCACTGCCCCCGGAGGTGTACGTGGTCCTCATCGGCGTCCAGCTCGAGGCGCTCTACGCCGATTTCCAGGCCCTCGCGAAGGTCGAGGACGATGACTTCCCCGCCTCGCGCGCCGCCCAGAACGGCCGCGGCGCGTACATGGGCGACGGCCCGTACCTCGGCGAGCGAGAGAAGTTCGAGGTCGTCCTGCACGACCGCCGTATCGACCACGCCGATTTCACCAGGTGGCAGCGAGGCATCAAGGCGAACGACACGGTCCGCTGGCACAACCGCACCCCCAGCAAGCTCGTCGTCTCGATGCCCTGCGCCGATGGGGACCTGAGTCAGGACCGCTGGCTCTGGCCGCACCTCGCCCACAACGTCGCGCACATGATGTTCGACGGGTACAAGTTCTTCGCTTACGACCCGCCGCTGTGGCTCTCGGAGGGGATGGCGCTCTGGTTCGAGAAGCGCATCGAGCCCATGTCGTTCACGCGCGACGGCGGCGAAGGGGTGTTCTCCGAGCCCGACCGCTCCTCCGACTGGAACAAGGACGTGGAGAAGCTCGTGAAGCGCGGCAAACACACGCCGGTGGCGACGTTGATGGCGGCCCGCGGTCCCGACGACCTCGATCGCGCCGCCAACGTGACCGCGTGGTCGATCACGCGCTTCCTGGTCGAGGAGCACCCGGACGGCTACGCGGAGCTCATCGGCGCGCTCAAGGGCCAGCTCGACGACCGCGGCTACCCCTCCGGCAAGGACCTCTCGGGCCTGCAGCGGCGGGTCCTCCGCGAGCAGTGGGACTGGAACCCGATCGACCTGGAGCGGGCCTGGCTCGCCTGGGTGACGGGCGGGGAGGAGAAGTGACCGCCGTCAGCGGTCGCGGCGCCGATTGCGGCCTTCTCTTCCACGTGCCTGCGCATCCGTGACGCGGCCGTCGAGCCAGCGCTCGATGGATCGCTGCGGGTCCATCTCCCACACGAGGACCCGCAGGAGCCGGCGGTGCAGCGCGACGAACGCGTCGTCGTCGAGCCCGCGGACAGCCAGCATGACGTCAGCAGGCAGCTGCATCCGGCGCTCGACGAGGCCCTCGATCTTCGCGCGATCGTGCAGGATCGCGCGGCGGACAAGAGCACGCTCGCTCGCGTTCGGCGCGTTCAGCCGATCGCGCGTGCTCGGCGTGCCGAGGGACCTCAGCTGGGAGGCCAGTTCGCTCTGACGGTGCCGGGCCCGCTCGACGCGTCGCGCCGGGATCCCGAACCCGGGATGGGCCGCGCGCAGGCGCTGGAGCGCCCGCACGAACTGGCCGTCGGGCAGCGCGAGCACCCGGTCCCACTCCGCCTGTGTGAGCCCCTCGGGCAGGCCCTGCCTGGCCGTGACCTGGGCGGCCCGGCGGCGAGCGAGACCGACCATCGCCGCGCGGAGTTCCCGCGGATCAGCGCTGGAGAGGCGTTCGATCTCACGGGGCGAGAGCCGCAGGCCCTCGGCCATGCGCCGCGCCTTGCCCGGCAGCTCCTCCAGCATCCTCGTGCGAACGCGACCCAAGACGATGGAGCGCTCGACCGCGTCGGCGCCCTCCAGCTGCGCTCGCTCCTCGTCGGTCAGGTGCGCCTGCAGCCGCGTCGCCATCATCCGGGCGCGGTCGGCGATCAGCGAGCGGAGGACGCGACTGCGCTCCGCCGGCTCGAGGGCCTCGACCTCGGCTCGCTCGGCCGGATCGAGAGAACGAAGGGTCGCCTCCACCTCGCGGCGCATGCGACGCGCCAGCGTGAGCGCGCGCTCGCGCTCCTCGGGTGACATCGTCCGCAGGCGCTCGTAGCGCTCGCGCAGGGCAGCCCTCTCCTCGGGATCGAGCTTCTCCCAGGCTGCGCGGCGGCCGTCAGCGGTGCGCTCCGCCTGGGCCAGCGCCAGCCCGGCGGCCACGAGGGCCCCGGCGAGGACCATCAGGAGAACCCGCAGCATCAGCCGTTCCCCTCCAGCAGGTCGATCAGCAGCTCGTCCTCGGGATCGAAGAGGAAGAGGACGTCCGCCTCGATCGGGTCGAGGTCGAGCAGCACGCCTAGCTCCTCGAGCTCGGGGAGGGCGGCGACCAGCTCCTCGTCGAAGGCCTCTCCGCGCTCCGCGTCGGAGGCGTCCGCCACCTGCGGCCCGATCGGCTCCCGCGCAGGATCCGGACCGAGCAGCACGAGGGCCAGGGCAGCCGCGGCCGCGAGGAGCACGCCGCCCCCGACCACGCGGAGGGTCGAACGACGGCGCCGCTCTCCGCGCGGCTCGACGATTCGCTCGGACTCGACCCGGGCGCGCACTCGATCGGCCAGCCCGGCGGGCAGCTCGACCTCGACCGTCCCCAGCACCCGGTCGAGGGCGGCCTCCTCCTCCGCGCGCACCCGGCGCACGATCGCGCGCCGCTGCTCCGCGGTGAGGTTCGGGGCCGGGTCGGCGCCGAGGATACGCCGCATCTCGTCCTCGTTCATCCAGTCGTGTTCTGTCATCCGAACGGCTCCTCTCCTGCCTGGAGCTCGAGCTGCACCAGGGGGCCCAGGGTCTTGCGCAGCGTCTCTCGCGCGCGGTGGATCAGGGACTTGATCGCCTTCTCGGTCGAGCCGACCACCTCGGCGATCTGGGCGTAGGGCATGTCGTGGTAGCGGGCGAGCACGAGCGCCACCCGCTGGCTCTCCGGCAGCGATGCGATGGCCGCGCGAACCGCGCCCACGGTGTCGCCGCGCTCGAGGAGCTCCGCCGGGGCAGGGGTGCCCTCGTCGGCGAGGTCGAAACCCGACCCGCCGTCGCTCGCACCAGCGTCGAGCGAGGCCGTTCTGCGCGAGCGGCTCCTCTCTGTCTCGTTGATGCACATACGGAGGGTGATGCTGTAGAGCCAGGTCGAGAACCTGGCCGTTGGTTCGTACCGGTCGCGCGCCCGCAGGACCCGGAGGAAGACCTCCTGAACCATGTCCTCTCGTCCCGGATGGGACCGGCCGAGGAAGCGGGTGAGCAGGGCGTAGACCTGGCCCGAGTAGCGGTCGACGAGAGCATCGAAGGCGGCGTCATCGCCGTCCCGCCAGCGGAGCATGAGCTCGCCGCCGGGGTCTCCTTCCGGGATTCGCGTGTCGTCCGCCATGGGGTCCAAGATTAGAGAACCCGGCGGCCGCGCCGAGGTTCCGGCGGGAATCGACCCCCTCACCCGCGACCCCTACCGGCCCCTCTGGCGCGCCTCCCCGACGCAGCGGAGGGCGCCTCGCCGGGGGTGGCTCGACGGCCGTTCGGGTGCACCAGAATGCGCCGGATCGTCTCCATCATCACCACGTCGATGAGCGCTCGATGAGTCCTCCACGGGTCGTGGCGGTCGACGCCCCGGCGGGGCCCTGGGTCGCCTAGGATCGCGGCGCGGCCGCCGGCCGACCCCATGCTCAAGAGCGCCCTCTTCATCCTCGGACTCGCTGCCGCGGTCGGCTCGACCGACGCTCCCGAAGACGCGCCCCGCGACCCGGCGGTGCGCTCGGCCATCGTGCGCACAGCAGGACGCTTCGATCTGATCCGTAACGGCCGACCCTTCTTCGTGAAGGGCGCGGGTGGCGCCGATCACTTCGACCAGCTCGCCGCCGCCGGCGGCAACTCCATTCGCACCTGGGGCGTCGGGAAGGGCACCGAGAAGCTGCTCGACGAGGCTCACGCCGCGGGGCTGACGGTGACCGTCGGCATCTGGCTCGAGCGCGTGGGGGCTGGCTTCGACTACGGCTCGCAGGACGCGATCGCGCGGCAGACGAAGATGGTCCGCGATGCCGTCGAGAGGTATCGCGGCCACCCCGCTCTCCTGATGTGGAGCCTCGGGAACGAAGGAGAGGGGCACGGCGCAGATCCTCGCTACTACGAGCATCTCGAGGACCTCGCGACGATGGTCCACGAGCTCGATCCCGACCACCCGACCATGACGGTCATCGCGGAGCTCGGCGAGGGCGGCCACAAGGTGAAGGACCTCGAGCGGCTCGCGCCGTCGATCGACGCCGTCGGGATCAACAGCTACGGGGGCATCCGCTCGATCCCGCGTCGCTACCGCGAGGCGGGCGGGACGCGCCCGTACCTGATCACCGAGTTCGGCCCGAAGGGACACTGGGAGAGCCCGCGGACCGATTGGGGCACCCCCATCGAGCTCAGCAGCACCGAGAAGGCCAGCATCTATCGCTCCGCCTATCAATCGGCGGTGGCGGGCCAGCCGCTCTGCATCGGCGCGTACGTCTTCCTGTGGGGCCAGAAGCAGGAGACCACCGCGACCTGGTTCGGGATGTATCTCGAGGACGGCACGCGGCTGGGCGCCGTGGACGTCATGACCGAGCTGTGGTCGGGCGAGGCGCCGGAGAACCGCGCGCCGGAGATCGGCGCGCTCGAGATCAGCCGCGCTAGCGTGAGCCCCGGGGCGATCGTCGAGGCCACCCTCGAGGCCCGGGACGTCGACAGTGACGAGCTCCAGGTCGAGTGGGTCCTGCGCTCCGCGTCGCCTGGCAACGGTTCCTGGGGCGCCAGGGAAGGCTCCCTCGAGGAGTTCCCGGAGGCGATCCTCGCCGGCAAGCGCAACCGGGCCAAGGTCCGCATGCCCCGGCGCCCGGGGCCGTACCGGCTCTTCGCCTACGTCCGTGACGGCGCTGGCAACGGCGCTGTTCACAACGTGCCGCTGCGCGTCGTGGAGTGAGTCCTTCGCGGCGTGCCGGACGCCACGCTTGACGGGACCGCGGAGCAGCGGCGTGATCATCGCCATGCGCCTCTCCCTCACCCTCGCGCTGCTCACGGCCGCCTGCTCCGCGCCGCGGCTCAACTCGTTCCACCTCGAGGACCAGGTCCTCGATCGCGGCGCGCTCCCGGCCCGCATCGGCTTCGGATCCTGCGCGGACCAGAACCGTCCGCAGCCGATCCTGCTCCGCGTCGTCGAGCGTGATCCGGACCTGTTCGTCTACCTCGGTGACAACATCTACGGCGACACCGAGGACATGGCGGTGCTGCGGGGCAAGTACTTCACCCTGGGCTGCCGCCCCGAGTTCCAGGCCCTGCGCGGTCACTGCCCTCTCCTCGCGACCTGGGACGATCACGACTACGGCGCCAACGACTCCGGCCGGCGCTACGCGATGAAGGCGGAGTCGCGCGAGATCTTCCTCGACTTCTGGCGTGAGCCCGAGGACTCCCCTCGCCGCCGCCACGAGGGCGTCCACGACGCTCAGCTCTTCGAGGAGAACGGGCGTCGGCTCCAGGTGATCCTGCTCGACACGCGCACCTTCCGGGACGATCTCCTCCCCGCCGGCGAGAACCCCGAGCCCCCCTTCAAGAACGATTACCGCACGAACCCGAGCCCCGACGCGACGATCCTCGGGCCCGCGCAATGGGCCTGGCTCCGCGAGCAGCTCCTCGTGCCTGCGGACCTGCGGATCATCGCCACGAGCATCCAGTTCGGGCACAGCTACAACGGCTGGGAGAGCTGGACCAACGTCCCCCTCGAGCGCCAGCGCATGATCGACCTGATCGGTGAGACCCGCGCGAACGGCGTCGTCTTCATCTCCGGCGACGTGCACTGGGGCGAGATCAACCGCCAGGACGTCCCCGGTGGCTACCCACTCCACGACGTGACCGCGAGCGGCATCAACAACGACTGGGACGTGATCGAGCCCAGCGCGCGCCGCGTCGGCGACCCCGTGGCCCTGTACAACGTCGGCTTCATCGAGATCGACTGGTCCGCGGAGGACCCGGCCGTCTCGCTCATCTCGATGGACGTCGAGGGCCGCGAGGCCAACCGGATCGACCTGAGGCTGTCGGACCTCACGCACCCCGGGACGCGCTGAGCGCGCGTACGCGAGGACGCCGGCGCTACACGCCCTTCAAGGGCGTCGTGCTCCCGCCGAAGCTCTCCGCTTCGACGCCGAGGCGGCGCAGCATCAGGAGGTAGAGGTCGGACAGCGGCACGTCGTCGTAGGAGAACTCCTGCTGCCAGGGCTCGCGACCGCCGCTCCAGGCGCCACCGAAGGCGCGGTCGCCGACGAGGTTGACGTAGCGGCCGTGCTCGAAGCCCATGTCCTTGCCACCGGCGAGGATCAGGGGGTAGTTGCGGGAGAGGTGGAAGGCGCTGGAGGCCGAGCCGAAGAGCAGGAGCGAGTGGTCGAGCATCGAACCCTCGCCGCCGGGCTCGGGCGTGTCCTTCAGGCGCTGCACGAAGCGGCCGAACTCCTCGTTCAGGAAGCGGCAGTAGATCCCGAAGCGCTCCCAGCCGCCGGGGTTCTTGGTCTCGTGGGAGAGCTGGTGGCTGAGGGGGAAACCCACGGCGCGCGCGAGCACGTCGCTGCGTCCCACGCCGTTCTCCCGGCCGATCTGGTACGTGGCCGTCCGCGTGCTGTCCGTGCGGAAGGCCAGGTACATGAGCTCGTAGATCGTCTGCAGGTACACGCGGGGCTCGTCCGGCGAGACCTCGAGGTCGAGGTGCTCCGCATCGACCTTCGGCAGCGGGATCCTCGCCCAGCGCCGCGCCTTCTCCACCTTGAGCTCGGTGGCGCGCACGGACTCGAGGTACTCCTCGAGGGTCTCACGGTCCTCGCGCGAGAGCGACCTGCGCAGGGAACGAGCGTCCTCGAGCAGCGCGTCGAGGGCGCTGCGGCTCATGGCGAGGCGCTTCTCCGCGGCGCCGTCCTTCTTGACGAACAGCCCGTCGAAGATCCGCTTGGGGCGGTGCTCGCCCGGGATCGCGCGGCCCGTGCGGGAGAAGGAGAGCGTGTGGGCTCCCCGCGGGGTCCCCGTGCCCCCATCCGTCGAGAGGACGAGGGAGTCGTGGCGCGTGTGCTCGCCCGCGTGAGCGGCGAAGACCTGATCCAGGGAGACGCCGTTGCTGTACTGACCCTTCGCGCCGGTGTCGGCGCCGGTGAGGAACTGGTCCGCGTTCGAGTGGCCGTGGACGTCGCGCACCGCGGGGTGGGAGAGCCCCGAGAACACGGTGAAGTCGTCGCGCAGACCCACGAGGGGGTCCATGCACTTCGTGAAGCGGAACTCCGTGCCGCTTCCGTGCGGGAACCAGGACCAGTCCTCGTACGCGGGGTCCTCCTGGAGCGGCATCGGCACGCCGTCGGGGAAGT
Source organism: Planctomycetota bacterium (assembly GCA_965662915.1). Taxonomy (GTDB): domain Bacteria; phylum Planctomycetota; class UBA1135; order UBA1135; genus Saltatorellus. The sequence goes on from CBFIJG010000092.1 coordinate 8,853, forward strand.
ACACGCAGGCCAGCCGCCGGCGCTTCTCGCCTCGTTTCTCCGAAGGCCAGGCCATGGCCATGGACTCGAACCAGGGGAGCGCCAGCGCGAACGCGGACCCGCGCAGGAAGCGGCGACGGTCCACCGTGTTCATGTCGAGGGGCGCGGGCACTTTCATCGCAAGGTCGAGAGCAGGCTTCGGGGCCGGGTCAACGCTCGAGGAAGAGCTCGCTGGACACGATCGCCTCCACCATCGTAGCGAGGCCGTCCCCGCCGCGGCGTGTTCTCGAAACGATGCCTTCCAGGCCCGCCTCATCGCCGAATCCGAGGGGCCGGCCGAGGGCGAAGGTGGTCATCTTCTTGGCGAGGGCGCGCACGAACTGGTCCTGGCGCTCCTCGAGCAGGAAGGCCTTCAGGCCGTCGAGTCCGTCCAGCTCCCTCTCTCCCGCCAGGAGGCTCACCGCGTCCACCGGGCGCCCCTCCACGTCGTCGCGCCATCGTCCGGTGGCGTCGAAGTGCTCGAAGGCGATGCCCCAGGGATCGATCCTCGAGTGGCACGACATGCAGGCAGGATCGTTCCTGTGATCCTCGAGTCGCTCCTTCAGGGTCATCTGCGCGATGCGAGGATCCGCGACGTCGATCTCGGGAACGGCTGGCGGCGGCGGAGGCGGCGGGTCGTCGAGGAGATTCTCCAGGACCCAGATCCCCCGCTTCAGCGGGTGGGAGTCCTTGCCGTCGGAGTTCATCGCCAGCGGCCCCGCCTGGCCGAGCAGGCCGCCGCGCCGCCCGTCCGGATCGAGCTCGACGCGCTGCATCCGATGGCCCGCGACGCCGTCGAGGTCGTAGTGCCGGGCGAGCCGCTCGTCGACCATCGTGAAGTCCGAGTGGATCAGCGACAGCACGCTCTCGTCGGTGGCGAGCAGCTCCGCGAAGAACGCGACGGGCTCCGCGGTCATGGACTCCTTGAGCCGGCCGTCGAACCCCTGATGGACCTTGGTGTCGATCTCGAGGTTCTCCATCAGCCCGAGGTCGAGCCAATGATCCACGAAGACCTCGGGCATCCGGCGCGCACGCGGGTCGGCGAGCATCCGCTCGATCTCGCGGGCGCGCGACTCGGGCTCGGCGAGGGCGCCGGAATCAGCGGCCGCGAGGAGCGCATCGTCGGGGACGCTGCACCAGAGGAACAACGCCAGGCGCGTCGCGAGCTCGTGGTCCGACGCACGCCCCTCCTCCGCGCCGCGCACGACGTAGAGGAAGTTCGGGGACGCGAGGGTCACCGCCAGCACCTCCACCGTGGCCTCCTCGAAGCTCTCGGTGGACGGGCGGATCCGCCGGAAGAGCTTCACCATGCGCCCGACCTCGGAGCGTGACACGGGACGCCGCCACGCGCGCGCCATGAACACCTCGAGGATCGCGCGCACGCGCGCCTCCTCACGGCCACGGCCAGGGTCCCCCTCGAACACCCTTCGATGGGACGCGGGCGGCCAGCTCTCGGTGAAGGGCGCGGTCACCTCGACGTGGTGCAGGCGCACCTCGCGCCCTGACATCGACGAGTTGACGAGCTTGACGTACTCGGACGGGCTGGGGAGCTCGCCCATCTTGTTCACGCCCCGCGCGAGGTTCCGCACGTCGATCGTGCCCATCGGCACGCGCCACTCGTAGGTGGCGGGCTCCCCGGGGGGCGCCTCGATCAGCGCGTCCTCCACCTCCGCGCGGAAGACGGCGTTGGAGTCGTTGCTCGCCTGCCAGCCGAACATCAGGCGCAGGCTCGGGATGCGCTCGTCCCCGTCCGCGCCGCGCTCGGCACGGACCCGGACGCGCATGACCCCCTCCTCGGGGAGACGATCCCCGAGCTCGATGATCAGCCCCGCGCCGGCCGGCAGCACGGCGACGGCGTCGGACTCGACGGGAGGAGCCGGCTCGCCCTCCTGCGGCGCGAAGGCGCGCGTCGCCCCGTTGTATCCCCAGGTCGCCCGCGCGAGGCGGCCGGTCGAGCGCTGCTCGAAGTGCGTCCCGCCCGGCCGCCTCATGTGGCTCTGGCGGCGCTTCTCGAGCTCCGCCTCGAGCTTCTCCGGATCCTCGGCGTGCTTCTTGGCGATGCCCTCGAGTGCACCGTCCTGCCGGCGCCACTCCGGCTCCGCGGCCATGTCCATCGACACGCTCCAGTGGAGCGGTGCCGGCCGCTCGCCCGTGACCGTCGCGTGACCCAGCGCGGCGCGCGCTGCGTCGAGGTAGGCCTCGAACTGCGTCGTCGAGAGCTGGAGCACCTCGGCGCTGTTCTCGAAGCCGTCCTCGGAGATGGGGTCGGGCGGCAGCTCCTCGCCGAACGAGCGCGCCACGCCGAGGAGGTCGCGCAGGGCGAAGTCGTACTCGTAGCGCGCGAGGCGGCGGAAGGTCGAGTGTTCGCGCGCGCCCTGACGCGCCTGCGATGCCGCCTGCGCCTCGGCCGTCAGCCAGTCGATGACGCGGCCCCGGTCCTCCGCGGAGAGGCTCTCCTCGCCGTCCGGCGGCATGTCGCCATCGACCAGCGCCGCTCGTACGTCCATCCACCAGTCGACGTCCTCTCCGGCCACGAGGTCGGGGTCGAGCTCGTCGAGGCGGAAGCCGCCTTTCTGCTTCTGCTCGCCGTGGCACTCGAGGCACGCGCTGGCGAGGATCGGCTCGATCTCCGCGCGGAAGGTCTCGAGGTCCGCGCCGCGCGCCCCGGCGCCGTTCACCTCACGATCGGGCTCGAGGTAGCGCGAACGCCTGGCTCCCTCGGCCTTGAGCGCGGCGAAGTCGGGCCGCTCGCCGTCCTGCGCCGCAGCGGGGAGCACGAGGATGCCGGCGAGCAGCGCGCTGCTGCGGAGGGGACTGGAGAGGGATCGCGAGGTGCGCCGCGTGTGGGGAAGGTTCGTCATCGAGCCGCTCTGGACCCGCTGACGGTAGCACGCTTCTGCGGAAGCGACGGCCCCGGCAGCCACTCCGACCACCCGACGAGACGGCAAGGCGTGGCGCGAGGTCCCAGCGACGGGCCGCGACGCCGGAAGCCTCCGTCCGGGTGCGAGGCAGGCACGACCGCCAGGCACAGATCGTCCTGGGTCCCGGTCCTCGAGCGGGCCCGGTGCTCGGCGCGCCTCCGTCGGCGGGCGCGCGTGACGACTCAGATCTCGGGGGCCACCTGGTCCGCCACGTACCTGCACTGCTCTTCGTCGAGGAAGAGGCTGAGTTCAGTGATGAGGGCTTCGCGATTGCCCCGCATCACCTGCCTCAATTGCTGACCTGGCGGAACCGACCAGCTGCTGCCCGGGTGCTCCGCTTCGTGCAGTTCCATGACCTCGTTGTTCCGTTCGCCGTGCCTGTCGAGCGCGACGAGCAGTTGCATGGCCTGCATGTGCTCGAGCCCCAGTTCCCTCTGGAACCTCAAGGTCCGGGTGTTGAGCGATTCATCTCCCAGACCCCTCCGCCCGTCGCTCTTGCGTTCGGACTCACGCCGCCGCGCGGCCTCGAGCGCCGCGTCGAAGGCCAATGGGCTCATGGAGGATGCCTCGGTCATTCTCTGACCGCGCGCCAAGACCGCTTCGAGGAGCTCGGCCAGCCGCGCTTCCAGTTGCTCCACGGTGACCCAGCCCCGTCCAGATCGCTCGCGGATAGGCGCCTCGATCGGTATCAGATCGTCAGCCTCGAGGGCTTCTATCCGCTCGATGAGGCGAGCCACCTCGCCCCGCAGGTGCTCGGCGGTGGAGGCGTCCGCACGCACGACGCCGCCACCGGAAAGCCGCTCGGCCTCGCCAGAGGCGTACTGCGAGCTCAGCAGGAGGGAGGCAGCGGCGAGGAGAAGCGCCGCGATCGAAAGCAGGAGTGACGCCTTCATCGCGAAGACAAGGATAGTCCACGTCGACCCGGCGAGGTCCCACCAGCCCTCTCAGCTCGGCGCGCCCGCTCGATCCGGGCTCATGAGAAGCCGCTACTTCCCGCGGCCTCCGCCGCGCACGACGGCCTGGCGCTGCTCCTCGTCGAGGAAGCCGCCGAGTTCGTCGAGGAAGGCCTGCTGGTTGTCCTGCTTGACCTGCCCGAGGTCGGTCGCGCCTTCGTTCCACATCCGGACGAGCTCCGTGTTCCGCGCCTGCTGGTTCTCGAACGCGACACGCAGGGCGCTGGTCTGCGAGGCGTCGAGGCCGAGCGCCGCCTCGAACTTCGCGACCCGCTCGTCGAGCTCCTGCGCCCGGCCTTCCGCCTTCGCCTCGAACTTCCGAGTGGCCTCACGCCTGCGCGCGGCCTCGAGCGCAGCGTCGAAGGACTCCGCGTCCATGGCCGACGCGCCGGCCTTTCGCTGGGCCTTCGCCACGTCGTCATCGCGGAATTCGGCGAGCCGTGCTTCCAGCTCTTCCTCGGTGATCCAGCCCGGGTCCACCTGCTCGCGCGGCGCCGCGGCGACCGGCACGAGATCATCGACCTCGAGCGCGTCGAGTCGCGCCGCGAGCGCGGCCATCTCGCGCCGCAGCTCGTCGATCGCGCCCGTATCCGTCCGCTCGACTTCGTCGGCGGGGAGGTTCGCGGACTCGCCGGAGACGCGCGAGGAGTTGATCAGGAGGGAAGAGCCGGCGAGGACGAACGCCGCGATGGAGAGAAGAAGAGGGGCTTTCATGGTTGGGTCGGGAATATCGGGAGACCTGACGACAGGGCAACGTCACCTCGAGGGTCAAGACCAGATCCAGCGGAGAGCAGTTGTGGCCGACCAGCGGCCGACGCTTCGAGCTACCCGGGGTAACACGACGTGGGCAAGAGAGGACGGCGATTCACCGTAAGCTCTCTCTCGTTCTCGAGGATAGGTGGGGCGGACCGT
>CBFIJG010000093.1:0-7901 GCA_965662915.1 Planctomycetota bacterium
GGGCCCCGCGCCGGGCCGCCCGCCCCGCGGAGGGGAGGGACGCCGGAGCGGGGCCGGGTACGCCGCGGCTGCGGGGACGAGGCCCCGCGGGCGGTCACTCGAAGAGGCTGCTGACCGACTCGGAGCGGTGAATGCTCTTGATGGTCTTCGCGATGATCGGAGCGATGCTGCAGACCTTGAGCTTGCTGGGCCTGACCTCTCCCTGGGGGATCGAGTCGGTGACCAGGATCGCGTCGACGGGAGCGGCGTCGAGACGGCTCACGGCGGGCCCCACGAAGACCGCGTGCGAGACCGCGATGATGATCGCCTTGGCGCCCTTGGACTTGAGCACCGCGGCGGCCTGGGTGATCGATCCGCCGGTGGAGATCAGGTCGTCGACGATGATGCAGTTGCGCCCCTCGACCTCACCGATGACGTGCTCGACGGACGTCTCGGTGCCCGAGATCCGGCGCTTGTCGACGATGGCGAGGTCGGCGTCCAGGCGCTTCGCGTAGGCGCGGGCCATCTTCGTCCCGCCGACGTCGGGCGTCACGACGACGGGATCCTCCAGCCCCATGGCCTCGATCTCCTCGAGGAGCACCGGGCGCGCGTAGAGGTGGTCCACTGGGATGTCGAAGAAGCCCTGGATCTGGGCCGCGTGCATGTCGAGGGTCACCACGCGATCCGCGCCCGAGGCGGCGAGGGTGTTGGCGACGACCTTCGCGCTGATGGGCACGCGCCCCTCGTCCTTGCGGTCCTTCCGGGCGTAGCCGTAGTACGGCATGACCGCCGTGACGCGTCCGGCGCTGGCGCGCCGGAGCGTGTCGAGCAGGAGCAGCAGCTCGATCCAGGCGTCGTTCACCGGCGGGCAGGTCGGCTGGAGCACGAAGACGTCGCGGCCGCGGATGTCCTCGTCCAGCTTGATGTCGACCTCACCATCGGTGAAGCGGCCGACGCGAGCCTCGGCGAGGGGCACGTCGAGGCAGTCGGAGATGGACTTCGCGAGCTCGGGGTGAGCCGTGCCCGCGATGAGGGTGATGTCGCTGTACGCGTTCGTCACAGGAGTCTGGGGGAGAGCGCCCGCGTCCGGGCCCCGGGCGGGCGACCTTCGCCGCGCCTCGGTGCCCGCCGCCTGGACGGAGGAGAGATCTTCGTGGGTAGGTGGGAGAGGACCGGGGCGCAGGGGGAGGCCGCCTCAGTCCTTGGGCTGGAGCTTGCGGGCGGGGAGGCCGACCCAGGTCTCGCCCTCCTGCATCGAGGACGAACGGGTCAGCACGGCTCCGGCGCCGGTGGTCGCGCCGGCGGGCACCTCGTTCGGGGCGACGACGATCGTGCCGCTCCCCACGAAGGCGCCGTCACCCACGACGGAGCGGTGCTTCGCCTTGCCGTCGTAGTTCGCGAAGATCGTCCCGGCGCCGATGTTCGCCTTCGCGCCGATCTCCGCGTCGCCGAGGTAGCTGAGGTGCTTCGCCTTGGACCCGGGGCCGAGCCGCGACTTCTTCATCTCGGTGAAGTTTCCGACCTCGGCGCGGTCGTCGAGCACCGCCCCCACCCGCAGATGGCTGAAGGGGCCGACCTCGCAGTCCTCGCCGATGGTGACCCCGCTGCGGATGACGGTGCACGGGAGGACCTCCGTCCCGCGGCCGATGGTCACGCCGTGATCGATGAAGGTCGTGCTCGGATCCATGATCCGCACGCCGTTCGCCATGTGCTCCTCGAGGATCCTCATCTGGAGCTGCCACCGGACGTCCGCGAGCTGGGCGAGATCGTTCACGCCCTGCGCCTCGCGCTCGTCCTCGAGGACGAGCGGAGCCACCGGCCGGCCGTCGGAGGCGGCCATCCCCACGAGATCGGTGATGTAGTACTCGCCCTGCGCGTTGTCGTTCGTGAGGCGGCCGAGGTCGCCGTCCAGGTGGCCCCGGGAGAAGCAGTACACCCCGAGGTTGACCTCGTTCAGGAGGCGCTCGGTGTCGCTCGCGTCCTTCTGCTCGACGATCCGCTCGAAGGCGTCGTCGCCGGCCCGGATGACGCGGCCGTAGCCGAAGGGGTCGTCCACGAGCGCCGTCAGGAGAGACACCGCGTCGCCCGGGCCGGCGTCTTTCTGCGCGGTCACCAGGGCCTCGAGGCTCGCGCCGGTGAGGAGGGGCATGTCCCCGTAGGTGACCACGACCCTCTCGCAGTCGCCGATGGCCGGCGCCGCGACCTGGAGGGCGTGCCCGGTGCCGTTCTGGGGCTCCTGGAGAACGAAGGCGAGTTCTCTGTCGGGCAGCGCCGCGCGGGCTGCGGCCTCGACCTGGTCGGCCCCGTGCCCCACGACGACCACGATGCGGTCGGGATCGAGGGCTGCGGCTGCGTCCAGGACCCAGCCGAGCATCGGCCGGCCGCACAGTTCGTGCAGGGTCTTGGGGAGCTCGCTCTTCATGCGCGTCCCCTTGCCGGCGGCGAGGATGACAACGGTCGTTCCGCTGCTCATGGATCGTTCGAAAGGGGTTCGGGCGCGGGCGCGAGCGGGTCGAACGGCGGGCCGGGCTGGCATCGGCGTCGAGCCGCGCGGACGGTACCCCCCGTGTCAAAACGGCGTCAAGGAGGCCCGGGCCAAAGGTGCCCTCAAGACCTGTGAATCGGTACCGTGCCGCGCCGTGCCGAGCTCTCTCCAGTTCAAGCGCCGCCTCTCGCTCCTCGCGGGCTGGGCCGCCGACCGCCACGTCCCCCGCCCCCTGCGGCCCGCTGTCTTCGGGACCTACGCCCGCCTCACGGGCGCGGATCTCACCGAGATGCGGGGCCGCCCCGTCGACCACGCGAGCCTCGGGCAGTTCTTCGTGCGCCGCCTGAAGGACAGCGCACGGACCTTCGATCCAGATCCGGCGACCCTCCCGTCGCCCGTCGACTGCCTCGTCCAGGCGAATTCCCCTGTCGAGTCGGGGCACGTCGTCGAGGCGAAGGGGCGGACCTACCCCATCCGCGACCTCCTCGCGGGCGTCGGCGAGGACGTCGAGCTGGAGGGTGGGCACCAGCTCACGCTGTACCTCGGCCCGAAGGACTACCACCGCATCCACTCCCCCCTCGACGCGCGCCTCGTCGATTCGGTCCCCGTGCGCGGCGAGCGGCACAGCGTCCAGCCGAGCGTGCTCGAGCGGCGCAAGGTGCTCAGCGTCAACGAGCGGGTCGTCCTCCGCCTCGAGTCCGCTCACGGGCCGTTCTTCATGGTCCTCGTGGGCGCGCTCATCGTCGGGCGGATCCGCGTCGTGGGTGTCGAACCGTCCCACAGCGGCCCGCTCACGCCTCCTCGTCCCTTCTCCCGCGGGGAGGAGATCGGACGCTTCGAGATGGGCTCGACCGTGGTCCTGGTCACCCCGCCAGGGTTCATGCGTCCCGCGCCCGGCGCGGCCCAGGGCGCGACGCCGCGGCTGGGCGAGGCCATCGGGCTCCTCGGTGCGGAGCCCCGCACATGACCACCGCTGGGGGCGCACCCATCGAACGCGATGAACTCGTGCGCCTCGCCGTCGCCGTGGTGCTCCACGACCACGCCGAACTCGTGAGGTTCGCTCGCGCGCACGGCGGGGAGGCCGTCGAGGACCGCGGCCTGCGGGAGACCCTGCTCCAGTGCCACCTGTTCTGCGGCGTGCCGCGCACCATCGCCGCTCTCGATGCGCTGCGAGAGGCGGGCCTGACCCTCTCGGCGGCTCCGCCCTCGGAGCGCGGCATCGAAGATCAGCGCGCAGAGGGCGCGGCCCTCTTCGACGAGATCTACGGAGGCGGCGCCGATGAGGTACGGCGGCACGTGCAGGCCCTCGAAGCCACCTTCGCGCGCTGGGTCGCAGAGCACGCCTACGGCCGCGTGCTCGCGCGAGCCGGGCTCGACGCTCCCACCCGAGAACTCATCGCGGTGGCCTGCCTGGCGGCCACCGGCCACGATCGCCAGCTGGCGAGTCACGCGCGGGGCGCCGTCCGCTGCGGCGCATCCCCCGAAGACGTCGCACGCGTCCTCGAGGTCATCGGGCCGGCGCTGCGCCCCGATCGCCTGACGCGGGCGCGCGACGTCATCGCGCGCTTCGCCCGCGCGGACTGAGCTCCCCCCGGACGGCCACGACGCCTCAGCGCACGCGCGCTTCCTCGGCGATCAGCTCGGCCCCCCGTAGCACCACCGGCCCCCGCGAGCGAAGCCTGACGACGTTGTCCTCCCGCTCGCTCGCCTGGAGGAACTTGTTCGTGGCGATCACCTGTCCCCCGATCGCGAGCTCCTCGAGGGTCTTGTCGCGCACGGCGACCTCGACGACGAGCTCCTCTCCTTCGGTGATCCTCGGCCCCACCCACGAGCGGAACTCCCCCACGTCTCCGGGGAGATCCTCGTCGATGTGATCGTAGAGATCGCGCAGCTCCCCTCCTCCGAACCAGACACGGCCGTCCACGAAGAGCGCGTGGTACCCCTCGATGGTCAGACTGAAGAGGTGGCCCGTCGGGCGGGCGTCGCCCGGGCGGAGAGTCAGCCGCACGCGCACCCCCTGGCCCCGATCCACCGGGGGAAGAACGGGCAGCGAAGGGCCGAATCCAGCGCGCAAGAACTCGTTGCGATCGCGCAGTGAGTCATCGAGCACGAGCCCGTCGACCGAACTGCGCCAGCCGCCTGCGCGCCAGGAGCCGAAGCGATCCTCGCCGCGCGGCAGGTCCGTGGAGAGGCTGCGGCGGAGCGCGGACGGCGGCTGCCGCTCATCGACGAACCACCAGACGAGGCGCACGTCGTTGCCGACGCCGCGCTGATTTGGAGTGCCGTACACGGACTCGAGGTTGACGGGCGCCGGCGACGGCGCCGGAGCCGCGCTCTCGACCGACCGTTCGGCGGCCTCGATCCGCGCAGCGCCGATCTCTCGCTCCACCCTCTCCTCGAGGTTCCAGACCAGCCCTTCGAGCTCGGCGTCCATCTCCACTGGAAGAGCGCGCGCGGCTTCCTCGGAGCGGCCCTCCGCGTGGAGGAACGCGGCCGCTCGTACACGCTCCCGGGCGGCGAGGCCGTCGAGCTCCGAGAGGCCCGCGAAGCGCAGGACATCGCGCGTGCCGAGGAGCCGCGCGCGCTCGTCGTCGCCGCCGGAGAGGAAGACCACGTGGATCTCCCTGCGATCCCCGCGGAGCGGTCGGAGCAGGAAGCCATCCCGCATGAGCTGCGAGCTGATGAGCTCGATGGTCCCCGGATGCTTCACCCCGCCGAAGTCGAGGGTGACTCGCTCGCCGTCCGCCCCTTCGACCCCGCTCGAAGCCCGCTCGAGGACCTCTTCGAGCAGGGTGATCTCCTGGAGACGAAGCCCGAGCTCACCGTGTGTGGAGACTCGCCAGCTCTCTGCCCGCGCGCCCTCGAGCAGCGTTCGCGCCGTCTCGTAGGCGCGCCCCCGGCAGCGGGCTCCCACGAGGCGGCCGAGGCGGCGCAGGTCCCCTCGTGCGATCTCCTCGCGCTTGCGCGCCTCCGCGCGAGCGACCCCGTCGAGGGCCGCGTCCCTGCGCGCGCCGTAGTCGAGCGCCATGGCCGCCGGAAGCTGCTCGGGGTCGAGGCCCGCCTCTGCGTTCCAGGCGCGCACCTCCGCGTCCAGGCGCGCGGAGGCGGTGATCTCCTCGCGGACCTCGCCCCGGTCGATGGCGAAGAGGGCCGCGGACTCGGCGTCCTCGAGGGCGGCGCGGGCCTCACGGGCGGCGTCCGCAGCGCGGAACTGCACCGCCGACGCCTCGGAGTCCAGCCGGACCTCGATGGAGTCGGCCACGTCTCGTCGCTCGTCCTCGTCGAGGCCGCGGAGGTCGAGGGGCACCCCCTCGCGCGTGAGCCAGCGCGCGGGTTCGTCGCGCGCGAGCCACGCGAGCGCGTCGCGATAGCGCCCGCTCGCCACGAGCGCGCGTTGCTCACGCGCGAGCAATTCGTCGAACGCCGCCTGAAGGGCCGCGCCTGCCTCCCGCACGGCCGCCGAGCGCACCTCCTCGACGCGGCGGCCTTCCTCCCGCTGGAAGTCAGCGGCCGCGGACGCCACCCGGCCGGGCGGCAACGCTCCGACGCCTCGATACCCGGTCCGCGCGGCGAGCTCCCGGGGGAAGTCTTCCTGGAGCACGCGTCGCGCCCGGGGGAAGTCACGCTCGGCGAGCGCTGCCTCGACCGCGAGGGAGCTCTCGTCGACGAGCGCGACCACCGCGCGGTCCAGCTCCTCGCGCACGTGCACGACGAGCCCGCTCTGAAGGTGCCGAGCGCTCTCGGGCAGCTCGTCGAGCGTTGCAGAGGCGAGTTCCTGGAGGGCTTCGGCGGGGCGGAGGTCACCGCGATCGAAATCGTCGCGAATGGCCTCGAGCTCGGGCCAGTCCCCAAGCGCTGGCGCAGCCACCTCGGGGCCCACGCCCGAGCGATCCTCCCAAGGGCGCGCCGTCAGCAGCCATGTGGCCGCGACCGCCAGGATGGCCGCCGCGAGCCAGCCCGCCTGCGCGAGCCACGCGGGACGACGGGACGCGAAGGCATCCACCTGGCTTCCGCGTAGGTCCAGCCGGCGACGCTCTCGGAGGGTCTCGATGTCCGCGACCAGCTCCCAGGGCTCCTGGTAGCGCTGGCCCGGGTCCCGCGTGAGGCACTTGCGGAGGAGCAGCGAGAAGCCCTTCGACAGATCACCCACGTACTCGCGCGGATCGACCACCGGTTGGTAGAGGACGCGGCTCAGGACCTCGGCCACCCCACCACTGTCCTCCTCGGCGGCGAAGGGCGGGCGCCCGCAGACCGCGTGGTACATGGTGGCCCCCACGCTCCAGATGTCGCTCCGGATGTCCGCCTGGCTGGGATCGCGAGCCTGCTCGGGACTCACGTAGTGCGGCGTTCCCAGGGTCGATCCGGTCCTCGTGATCGAGGGGTCGTTCTGGCCCATGGCGAGCCCGAGATCCACGAGACGTGCCCGACCGCGGCGGTCGACGAGGATGTTGGCGGGCTTGATGTCGCGATGGACGACCCCGACCTCGTGGGCGTGCTGCAGCGCATCGCAGAGGGGGCTGAACAGACGCAGGCACTCACGCTCGGTCAACGAGCCCCGCTCCGCGATGCGGCGAAGCAGGCTCACCCCCTCGACCAGCTCCATCGCGTACCACCAGCGCCCGTCCTGCACGCCCATGTCGATCGCGCTGATGATGCTGGGATGCGCGAGCCGCGCCGCGAGCCGCGCCTCGCGCTTGAGCCGGCGCACCGCCCGGTGGTTGGTCACCAGCTCGGGGTGCAGGACCTTCAGGGCGACGGCGCGATCCACGGCCTGCTGCTTCGCGCGATAGACGACTCCGGTCGCTCCGCGGCCGATGAAGCCCTCGACGACGTAGCCGGGCACGGCCGGCGCTTCCAGCCCGGCGGGGAGCTCCAGCTGGCTCGAGGAGGCCGAAAGAGCGGGATCCCGCTCGGCGTCCTCCTCCACGTGACCGGCGAAGAAGCGCTCCGCCTCGAACGGCGCGAGCTCGACGACCGGCTCCTCGTCCAGGCTGGACGCAGCGGCGCGGTCCCCGTCCTCGGGGGGCAGCTCGGGGCTCTCGGAGTCGTGGCTCACGGTCGGGTGTGGAGGATTCGGCTCACTCCTCGGCCGCCGCTGAGTCCCTGGCAGGCGAAGAGCGACGGCGCGTCTTCCCGATACCGTACTTGTCCAGCTTGCGCTGAAGCGCGAACCGGCTGATCCCCAGCGCCTCGGCCGCGCGGCTCTTGTTCCCGCCGGCCTGAGCGAGGGCGGCCTCGATCGAGCGTCGCTCGAGGTCCGCCACGGCGGTCTTGATGTCGCCCGCCTCCACGAGCCGGGCAGCGCCGGAGGCCAAGCCGTCGCGGCCACGCCCCTCCCGCACCGTCTCGGAGAGGTGCTCGGTGCTGACCTCCCCTTCGGAGAGGACGAGCAGCCGACGCATCTCGTTCTCGAGCTCGCGCACGTTCCCCGGCCATT
>CBFIJG010000093.1:7999-13456 GCA_965662915.1 Planctomycetota bacterium
GCACAGGGTCGTCATCACGTCGTGCGGAAGGCCCGGCGCTTCGCGTCCGGCCTCACGTGCGGCGCGCAGGAGCAGGTGCTCGGCGAGGACCGGGATGTCGTCCCGCCGCTCCCGGAGCGCGGGCAGGTCCACCGAGAGAACCGCGATGCGGTAGTAGAGGTCCTCCCGGAACGCTCCCTCCCGGACCATCTCCTCCAGGTCGCGATGACTCGCGGCGAGGATCCGCACGTCCACCTTCACGATGCGGTCCGACCCGAGGACGCGGAACTCCCCCTCCTGCAGCACCCGCAGCAGCTTCTTCTGCATCTCGGCGCTCATGTCCCCGATCTCGTCGAGGAAGAGGGTGCCGCCGTCCGCCTGCTCCAAGAGGCCCTTCTTGTTCTTGTAGGCGCCGGTGAACGCTCCCCGCACGTGGCCGAACAGCTCGGACTCGAGCAGGGTGTCGGGGAGGGCCGCGCAGTTCTCGCTGACGAAGGCCTTCTCCTTCCGCGCGCCATTGCGGTGGATCGCGCGAGCGATCAGCTCTTTCCCCGTGCCGCTCTCTCCGTGGACGAGGACCGGCAGGTCCGACTCTACGATGCGGTCCAGGGAGCGGAACACCGCGCGCATCGCGTCGGATCCGCCGATCATCGCGCTGTAGTCGTAGCGGCTGCGCTCGCGGTCGAGCTCTCGCCGCACGACGGCCAGCTCGTTCCCCTGGTCGCGCACCTTCCGGCCGAGCTGCTGGTTCAGCCGCTCGATCTGCTGGCGGGACTGCTCCAGTCGGCCGTTCTTCTCCCTGAGGGATGCCACGAGCCGCGCGTTCTTGATCGCGATCGACGCCTGGGCGCTGAAGAGCTCCATGAGCTCGAGGTCGTCGGTGGAGAACGCGCCGTACTGGAGCCGATTGTCCACGTAGAGGACACCGATCACCTGCCCCTCGAGGAAGACCGGGAGGGACATCACCGAGCGGAGGCGCAGCTCCTCGACGCTCGCCATCCCGTCGAATCGGTCGTCCTGACTCGCGTCCACGGAGAGGACCGGCTGCCCCTCACGCGCGGCGCGGCCCGCGATGCCCATGGAGAGGCGCGAGCGCGGTACGACGATGTCGGAGTGGTCGAAGCTGCGCGCCACGCTGACCGTCATGCGCTCGACATCGGCCGGCGCGCCCCGCGGCCGCTCCTCGCTCTGGCGTCCATCGTCGAGCAGGACGAATCCACGCTCGCCGCCGACGAGGGCCACGGCGGAGTCGACGATGAGACGCAGGAGCCGCATCAGATCCGTCTCCCCGGTCAGCTCACGCGTGATCTTCGCGAAGACCCGCAGGTTCTCCCGCTCGCGCCGCGCCTCCCCCGTGAGGGTCGCGAGCCCACCCTCTTCGATGGGCGCGGCCGGCGGACGATCGGGCTCGATGGCGATCTCCACGCCGCCGATCGTGATCAAGTCCCCCACGTCCACGAGCCGGCGGGTGACGCGCTCCCCGTTGACGAGCGTCCCGTTGGCCGATCCCAGATCGATGATCCACGACTCCCCGTCGCTGGTCTCCAGTCGCGTGTGGTGACGCGACACCCGGCTCGACTGGAGCCGCAGGTCGTTGTCGAGGGCGCGGCCGATGGTCACGACCGACTGGTCGAGGTCGAGATCGGCGCGGACGCCGTCCTCGATGACGGAGAGCTTCATGGGTGGCCTGGGAGGGGCGGGGACGGGAGCGGAGGGGCGCAGGGCTCGAGGCCCGGCGGGAGGAACGGGAGCCGGGGTCATGAGCGATACCGCACGACGCCGGACCGGTCTCGGATCTGCCGTTCGAAAATCGCACAATTCTATTCCTCGGGGCTCGGAACGGGGTCTGGACCCCGAATCGCAGAGCCCAGGAGCGACCTAGCCCCGAGCCCCTTGGAGGCGATCCTGGTTCAATGGGACCGTGAATCGCTCCGTCCGCAGGCTCCTCATCGCCGCGCCCCCGCTTCTCCTCGTAGCGGCCTGGCTGGCCCTCGACAGGGGCACCACCGACGGGTCGGGCGAAGAGCGCGTCGCGGAGGACCCCGTCGAGCAGGGCGCCGAGGAGGACGTGACGCTCGCCCGGGTGGCCCGGGCGAGCCCTGGCGAGGCCACCCCGGCGCTCGAACGAGCCGCCATCGAGGACCGCCGGCCCGCTTCCGAACAGCCGCTGGAGGCGCCCGCGGCCCTGGCACCGAGTCCCCTCGTCATGGGGGTGGTCATCGACGGGCGCGGCACCCCGCTGCCGGGGGTCGTGGTCAAGCTCAGCGTGACGGAGCCGGGTCCCTTCCCGGAGATCCTCTACATCGGCCAGGTGAAGTCGGACCACACCGGCGGGTTCTGCTTCCAGGGATCGGACCGGCGCAAGGGCGGGCATCTGACCTTCGGTGAGGGCTACCTCGTCAGCAGCACGATCACCCAGGAGGTCGTGAAGGGCGCGCCGAGCCAGGTGCTCGAGATCCCCTCGGGCCCGGCGCACGACTCCACGTGGACGATCGAGGTGCTGGACGCTGCAGAGCGCCCCCTGCTGGTCGAGGCCGCGCGCCTGACCTTCCTCGGCGGCGCGAGCACCGGCATCTCCCACGTCCCGGACAGCTCGGAGCGGCTCCTCCATTTCGGCCTCGTCGAGCAGCGCGGGCTCCCGCCGGGCCGATGGCGGATGACGCTCTCCACCGCGGTGTCACTGGAGGCCGACGTGGAGGTCGAGATCCTCGAGCCGCGGTCCGAAATTCGCTCCACCCTGGTGCTCGAGACGGTCGAGGGCGGGATCGCCGAGGACGTCCAGCCGACGCTCGACAGCGACGGTCAGCCGTGGATCGACCCCTCCAGCG
Organism: Planctomycetota bacterium; assembly: GCA_965662915.1. Classification (GTDB taxonomy): domain Bacteria; phylum Planctomycetota; class UBA1135; order UBA1135; genus Saltatorellus. The sequence continues at coordinate 10,807 of CBFIJG010000093.1, forward strand.
GACTGCGCGAGATCCTCCCCGAGGACCTGCTCACCATCGGCGAGGACAACCGGGATCACCACTTCGCCCAGACCTTCCGAGTGGGCGCGGGGGACGTGCGCGCGGCCCAGCTGATCCTCGACCTCGAGGCCAACTCGGGGATGAGCCGCAACGACTCGATCTACCTCCAGCACCTCGGCGCGCGCAAGTACGCGTGGGGCAACCGGCTGACCTCGCTCACGGGTGGACGCTGGTCGGACGGGATGCGTCGGCGGGTGCTCGTGGACCTGTCGCGGCTTCCCTCGCGCGAGGGAGGGGCGGTCGACCTGCGCTCCCACCTCGCCTCGGGGCGGCTCGACCTCGTGATCCAGGACGACACCGTCGTGCACGCTGCGCGCCTGCGCATCTTGCGCGGTGAGTGAGTCCTGAGCGAACGAGAGAGGGGCCGCAGCGCACGGCGCCGCGGCCCCTCTCAGGCGTCGGGCAAGATCGCCCTCAGCTGCCGAGGTCCTCGATCGCGGTCGCGAGCTCGGGTGAGTTCGGCGCGACGCGGCTCGAGAAGAAGCGCGCGGTGCGCCCGTCCGGCCCGACCACGAACTTGCAGAAGTTCCAGCCCGGCCGCTCACCGCTGAGCTCCGCGAGGCGATCGAAGAGCGGGCTGTCGCCCTCCTTCGTTCCCTGCTTGGCGAGCATGTCGAAGGTCACGCCGTAGTTCTCCTGGCAGAACGCCTGGATCTCGGACGCGCTGCCGGGCTCCTGGCCACCGAAGTCGTTGCTGGGGACGCCCACGATGGCGAAGCCCTCGCCGCCGAGCTGTTCGTGCAGCTCCTGGAGCCCCGCGTATTGAGGCGTGTAGCCGCACCGGCTGGCGACGTTGACGAACAGCGTCACCTTGCCCTCGTAGCGCGCGAGCTCCACGGGCTCACCGCCGAGGGTCTGGGCGGTGAGGGCGTACACCGAGTCCGAGGAGGGCGCCGCAGGCGCCGCATCCCCGCTGGCGCCCGGCTGAGCCGGGTCGCTGCCTGCATCGGTGGTGCCGCAGGCGGCGAGGAGCGAGAGGGTCGAGAGGGCGAGGAGGGCCTTGGTGCTGTGGATCATCGGTCGAGGGGAGGGCGCGGTTCGCTGGACGCTGCGGTCTTCGAACGCCGCGCCCCTCGGGATGCCGCGGGCCGCGGGCCTCGCGCGTAAGCTCTCGGCGATGTCCGACGCGCCCGATGAACCCGCCGCCGAGCGCTGGTACGAGGACGGGCTCCCGTTCTCCTGCACCGGCTGCGGGAACTGCTGCAAGAGTCACGGCGAGTACAGCCACGTCTACCTCCGCGAGGAGGAGGCGAAGGCCATCGCCGAGCACCTCGGCATGGAGCTCGGCGACTTCGCCGCCGCCCACCTGCAGATCCAGGACGGATGGCTCCTCCTCCGCCAGGGCGACGCCCAGTGCCCCTTCCTCGGCGAGGACGCTCGCTGCGGCATCTACGAGGTGCGCCCCGTCCAGTGCAGGACCTGGCCCTTCTGGACGATCAACCTCGAGCGGAACACCTGGAGCGAGGAGGTGACCCCCGTGTGCCCAGGCTCGCGGGACGGCCGCATCCACGACGCGGACACGATCGAGCGCATCGCGAGCGCGACCGAGGACTGGTACGAGGATCGCCTCCAGGAGTGGCCCGGCGCGCCCTTCGAGCCCGACGGTCCAGCCCCGCCCGCCTGAGGAACGCGGAGGGCCTCGCGGATCAGCTCCCCGTGTACCGGGGCCGCCGCTTCTCCGCGAAGGCGGCGAGGGCCTCGAGCCGGTCGGTCGTGGGCAGCACCTTCTCGTAGCAGCGCGCCTCGATCTCGAGGCCCTCCTCCATGGGCGCCTCGGTGCCGCGGTCGATCGCCTCCTTGGCCGCGCGAACGGCGACCGGGCCGTTCCCCGCGATGGTACCGGCGAGCTCGATCGCCGCCTCGGCGAGGTCGGCGCGCGCGGCCACGCGATTGACGAGGCCGATGCGCTCGGCCTCGGTCGCGTCGAGCTTGCGCCCGGTGAGGATCAGGTCCTTCGCGCGGCTCGCACCGATGAGCCTGGGCAGGCGCTGGGTCCCGCCCGCGCCCGGGATGATCGCGAGCGTGGTCTCCGTGAGCCCGAAGCTCGCCTCCGCCGCGGCGATGCGCAGGTCGCAGGCGAGCATCAGCTCGGTGCCGCCGCCGAAGGCGAAGCCCTGCACCACCGCGACGGTCGGCTGGGGCATCGCCGCGACGTCGTCCATGAGCCCGCGGATGTTGCGGACGAAGTCCGGCACGCGCTCCGCCGGCATGGTCTTGCGCTCCTTCAGATCCGCACCTGCGCAGAACGCGCGCTCGCCCGATCCCGTGATCAGGATGCAGCGGATCGTGAGGTCCTCGCGCAGCTCCTCCAGCAGCGTCCGGAAGCGGCGCAGCGTCGGGAAGGAGAGGCAGTTCATGACCTCCGGGCGCTCGATGGTCAGCCACACGAGATCCCCCTCACGTCGGGCGGTCACGAGCTCGGGCTGGTCGGGGACGTCGGCGGGGAACTGGTCGGCGATGGAGCTCATGGCGTCGTGGCGGCCGGTCGGCGGGCCGGGGAGAGGGCTGCCCGCAGGGCGCGGGCCATCGGGCGTCTGCGTGAAGCGTCCTTGCGCTCCGCGAAGGGCCGCACAGGATAGGGCGTGCGGTC
>CBFIJG010000094.1:0-13028 GCA_965662915.1 Planctomycetota bacterium
CCGGGCGATGAAGGTCGGCGCGTCGCCGGGCATCGTGAAGTCCTCGAAGCGGAGGCCCGTCGGCTCGTTGAACATGACGAAGTCGCCCGTGAAGTTCCGGACGACGTCGTCGAGGATGTCGAAGCCGATGACGCCGCTCGCGGCGTCGATGCCTCCCATGATCCGGAGGAAAGCGGTCTGGTCGTTCCCCTCGACCATCCCGAGGATCCAGTCGACCATCCCGCCGATGTCCAGGGACACGACGGTGGCGGTGGTCGCCGAGGCGGGGACGTCGCGCAGCAGCGAGGCGTCGGCGGCGCCGAAGAAGCCGAGGAAGTCGCCGATGAGCGTCTCCTGACCGTACGGCACGACGAACTCCCAGCCGGCGTCCTCGCCGTCGCCGAGGGTGGCGGCGCCGTACATCCATTCCAGCGAGGAGACGGCCTGCGCGGCGCGGGCCTCCATCCCCTCGAACGGGCCCTCCGCGCGGAGCCACTGGCTCCAGACCGGGTTCAGGTTGACGGCGACCTCGAGGGCGCAGGCGCGGCGGCGCGCGGCGACCGGCGGGAGCGCGAGCGGGCCCGCGGGCTCGGGCGACTCCAGGCGCTCGAGGCTGGACATGGCCATCGCGCGGGCGGCCTCGGTGCTCTCGGCGGAGAAGGCCATCGCGTAGCCTCCACGCTCCAGGAAGAGCTCGGCGCGGCGGGAGTCATCGACCAGCGCGGTGATCCCCTCGGCGAGTTGGATCTCGTCCGCGTTCTCGCCGACGACGCGGCGGAGGACCTGGGTGAAGCGGGGTCCCGCAGCGGCGACGAGGCCGACCCTGGGCGCAGAGCCGGCGGTCTCCACGTCCACGAAGACCACCGCACCCGTGCAGTCCTCCGCAGCCTCGATGAGCGTACGGCGCATCGTCTTCACCTGTGCGGCGATCGCCTCGGCCCGGTCGTCGGCCATCAGCGGCGTGAGGTCGTCGATCACGGACTCCCAGCGGGCGTCGAGGGCGAAGGCCATCCAGGCGTTCGTGTCGCGGCTCGCGATGAGGGCCTTGGGGTTGGGCGCGTGGACGCACACGAGCGCATCGGCCGGAACCACCGAGAGGAGCGCATCGCTCGGAGTCGGAGCGGGCGCTGCGGGGGCGACGAGCGGGAGGAGCGTGAGGGCGTGGAGCATGGTCGGTCGTTGTCCAGGGGGGGGGCTGCGCCGTGCGGTCGGGGGTCACGGCTGAACGTGTTCGTCGCCGCGCGCCCCGAGGGCGCGTCAGAGCTACGTGACACCGCCCGCACCATTCCCGACGGCGCCTAGAATCCTCTCTCGGTTCCTCGGCCGTCGTTGCCGGGGGGCGTTCAGCCGGTTCTCCATCCCAGTTCGATACCGCTCATGACCCGAATCGCCGCGCAGACCGCTTTCCTGGCCGCGCTCTCTCCTGCGCTGCAGGCCGCCGCCGCGCCCCAGGAGCCCATCACCCTGGAGCAGACGAGTCGCGGCTCGGGTGTCCCTGGAGTGGACCTCTCGGTGCGGCTTGGGACCTACAGCTGGGGCTCCGACGGAGAGCACGTCCTGCTGCGTCGGCCCGGCGAGGACAACGTCTGGATCGACCCCCTCACCGGCGAGCGCACGGAGCCGGATGCGCGGGAGGAGTCCCCGCGGCCCCAGCTGGAGGCGTCTCAGCTCGAGCTGGTCCGGAAGACGGCGCCTGGCGCGGCGGGCATGTCGCGCAGCGAGCTCGAGGCTCTCGCCAAGTCGCTCTTCCTGCGCCCCGAACAGCGCTCCGACGACGGCGCCGTGAGCCTCGTCTATCACGGGCAGGTGCTCTACACGGCGCACCCCGAGGCCGGCGTCCAGGTCATCGCCCGGGGCGCGGACGGAGACATCCGCTACGACCGCCTCTCACCCGACGGACGCTGGGTGACCTTCGTACGCGGCAACGATCTCTTCCTCGCGAGCACGGCGGACGGCTCCACCCGGGCGATCACGTCGAACGGCGGTCCCGACCAGTTCAACGGCATCCTCGACTGGGTCTACCAGGAGGAGATCTACGGACGCGGCGACTTCCAGGCGCATTTCTGGTCACCGAGCTCGCGTCACACCGCCTTCATCTCCCTGGACGAGGAGCCCGTGATGGAGTTCACCGTCGTCGACCACATCGAGGACGGCCACTTCCGGGTCCGGCCGGAGGTGACGAACTACCCGAAGGTAGGGGACCCCAACCCGATCCCGCGCGTGGGCATCGCCGCGGCGGAGACGGGCTCGACCGCGTGGGTCGACCTCTCGCGTTACGACGGCCAGGAGATCCTCATCGTCCGCGTCGGCTGGACGCCGGACGGCGCGCGCTGCCTCGTCCACGTGCAGGATCGCATCCAGACCTGGGCCGAGCTCCTCTCGGTGGACCCCGAGACGGGCGCGGGCACGCCGCTCATCCGCGAGGAGTCGAATGCGTGGACCGAGCGCCCCGAGCCGCCGATCTGGCTGTCCGACGGTTCCTTCCTGTGGCACAGCCACCGCACCGGCCCGACGCATCTCTTCCACTACAAGGCCGACGGCACCTTGATCCGCGCGGTCACCAAGGGCGACTGGAACCTGACCCGCGTCGTGGACGTCGCGGAGGGCGAGGACGGCGCGCCGGGCCACGTCCTGTTCCAGTGCACGGAGGGCGGCGACATCAACGTCAACCTCTATCGCGTCGAGCTCGACGGGGCGAACTTCACGCGGCTCACCCAGGGAGACGGCAGCCACAGCGTGCGCTGGAACGAGGGCAGGACGATGTTCATCGACCAGTTCTCGAGCCTCACGAACCCGGGCCAGGTGCGCGTGTGCGACGCGGACGGGATGGTCCTCCTCGAGCTGGAGACGGCGACGTTCCCGGCCGCCGAGAAACACGCCCTCGGGACGTGGGAGCTGCACGAGGTCAGCACGCGCGACGGCGTCGTGCTCGACGCGGCGCTGCTCAAGCCCGCGGACTTCGATCCGAAGAAGAGCTACGCGGTGTGGATCTCCACCTACTCGGGGCCCGCCGCTCCCTCGGTCCGCAACCGCTGGCGAGCGAGCTCGTTCTTCCACTTCCTGAACCAGCAGGGCGTGATCGTCCTCCAGGCCAACGTGCGCTCCTCGACGAGCCGTGGGCCCGGGGCGACCGCGGCGCTCTACCGCCGCGTCGGCTTGCAGGAGGTCGAGGACATGGTCGACGTGCTCGACTGGCTGACGGCCAACCCCTGGGCGGACGGCGAACGCGTCGGCATCACCGGCTACAGCTTCGGCGGGACGATGACCGCCAACTGCCTCATGCGCACCGACCGCTTCGCCCTCGGCGTCGCGGGCGGAGGGGTCTACGACTGGCGCATGTACGACACGATCTACACCGAGCGCTACATGCGCACGCCCGCCGACAACCTCGAGGGCTACGAGGCGACCTCGGTCCTCGCACAGGCGGGCAACCTCTCGGGTTTCCTGCACATGCACCACGGGATCATGGACGACAACGTGCACGTCCAGAACATGTTCCAGATGGCGAGCGCTCTGATGGAGGCCAAGCAGTTCGACTGGAGCATGATGGCCTACCCCCGGACGCGGCACGGGATCCGGGATCGCGAGCTCGCCTGGCACGCTCGCCGGACCGAGTGGGCGCTCATCGAAGAGCACCTCCTGGGGCGCTGAGAGAGGGGGACGCGCGGATCTGGCCTTCAGACCCTAGGCTGAGGGGCGCCTGCGGCGCTTCTCGCCGCCCCTCGAATCACTTCGCAACCAGAAGACGATCCCATGAAAGCAGCACTTTCGATCCTCGCCGGCCTCGCGCTCGCCGCGTGCACCGCCGAGTCCGCGCCCGACGGCGCGCCGTCCACGGACCCGGTGGAGAACGCCGCTGGCGCCGCCAGCGACGCCTCCGCGAAGGCCATGAAGGTCTCCCTCAGCATCTCGGGAATGACATGAGGCGCGGGCTGCCCCCCGCAGGTGCGGTCTGCACTTGCCAAGCTCGACGGGATCGAGGACTCGGACGTCGACGTCGACTACACCGCCAAGACGGCGACGGTCGACTGCTCCGGCGCTGACGTCAAGCCGGCGGATCTGGTTGCCGCCTTCGAGGGCACGAAGTTCACAGCCGTCGTGAACTGAGCTTCCCCGACGCGTTCGGTCAGGCCGGCGCGCCCCTCCACGGCGGAGGGGCGCGCCGGCCTCGTTTCGAGAGGTGGGGTCCGCGCGTCCGGTCGCGCCCGCGATGGCCGGTCGGGAGCGGCGCGGTTAGGCTGCCTCTCGATGCAAGTCCCCGCCGCTGTCTCTCCGCGCCGCCGCGTGCTCATGGGCCCCGGGCCCTCCGACGTCGACGACGCAGTCCTCTCCGCCATGGCGCGCCCGACCCTCGGGCACCTCGACCCCGACTTCCTCGGGATCATGGACGAGATCCGCGCGATGCTCCGGGCCGTCTTCCGGACCGAGAACGAGCTGACGATGCCCATGAGCGGCACCGGCTCGGCGGGCATGGAGACCTGCATGGCGAACCTGCTCGAGCCCGGGGATCGCGCGCTCGTCGGGGTCAACGGGGTCTTCGGGACGCGCATGGCCGAGGTCGCGCGACGCTGCGGCGCCGAGGTGGTGGAGTGCAAGGGCGAGTGGGGCCGCGCCTTCACCGCGGACCAGCTGCGCGCCGCCGCCGGCGACGGGCGCTTCGATCTCGTCGCCGTCGTGCACGCCGAGACGAGCACGGGCGTGCTGCAGCCGATCCCCGAGATCCGCGCCCTCGCGGACGACCTCGGCGCCCTGCTGCTCATCGACTGCGTCACCTCCCTCGCCGGCCACGCCGTCGAGATCGACGGCTGGGGCGTGGACGCGGCGTACTCGGGCACCCAGAAGTGCCTCTCGTGCCCGCCGGGCCTCTCGCCCGTGACCTTCAGCGCGCGCGCCGTCGAGAAGATGCGCGCGCGCAAGGCACCGGTGCAATCCTGGTACCTCGACCTCTCGCTGATCCAGGGCTACTGGGGCGAGGAGCGCAGCTACCACCACACGGCGCCGATCAACATGCTCTACGGCATCCACGAGGCTCTGCGCCTGATCCTCGAGGAGGGCCTGGAAGCCCGCTTCGAGCGGCACGCGAGGAACGCGGCGGCGCTCCGGGAGGGCCTCGCGGCGCTCGGACTCGAGGTGCGCGTGCCCGCCGATGAGCGGCTCAACTCCCTCACCACCGTCGCCATCCCCGACGGCGTCGACGACGCCGCCACCCGGCGCTTCCTCCTCGAGCACTACGGCCTCGAGATCGGCGGCGGGCTCGGCCCCATGAAGGGCAACACCTGGCGCATCGGCCTCATGGGGACGGGCTCCACCGAGCGCAACGTGGCGCTCTGCCTCGCGGGCCTGCGCGCGGCCCTCGCCTGATCTCGCCTCAGCGAGGCGTCGGCGCGTTTCGCTTCCGCGGGAGCTTCACGCCGGGCAGCATCGTGTAGTTGCGGCTCGCCCACATGTGACGGCCGCCGAAGAAGGCGCGCTCGACGAAGGTGATGGCGCGGTCCCGGAAGGACTCGTGGTCATGGGGCCGCCGCATCTCGCCGGCCGCAGGCCGCTCGCGCAGGTCCGCGCGCCAGTCCAGCGCCTCGATGCGCTCGGCCATCGCCGCGGGGTGTGTCCCCTCGTACCGCGGCACGCGGCACAGCGGCCCGTAGTCGAACCGGTCCGCCTCGGCGGCCACGGCCTGCTCGGCGGCGACCCCGTGGTGGTTGCGCGTGAAGTATGCGCGCTTCTTCTGCATCGCCGCGGGGGGGCGGACCCAGCCGTAGTGGAAGATGCGGGCGCCGGAGTGGACGACCGTGATCTTCTCCGTCCCCTCCTTCTCGCGGTAGCTGACCCCGTCGAAGTCGGGGATGCGCCGGAAGCTCTGCGCGGAGCGGAAGCTGTGGATCTCGGGCCGGTTCCGGACGATCCGGACCTCTTGCTTGTACCAGCTGTGGCTGTCGTGGGCGTGGTCGTAGTCGCCCCAGAAGTGCAGGTAGTCGAAGAGCATCCCTTCGACGCGCTCGTCGTCGAGCCAGCGCTCGCAGGACTCGCGGAGGACCTCGAGGTCCTCCTCGTGCAGCACCTCGTCGCCCTGGAGGTAGATCAGCCAATCGCCGGTGCAACGCTCCTTCGCGAGGTCGGTCTGGTGGGCGTGCTCGGTCCCGCGCGGATACTGCTCGAGATCCCAGACCGTGTCGAAGGTGACGATCTTGTCCGAGCCGATCGCAGCGATGCGTTCGGCCGTGTCGTCGTCGGGGTCGGAGTCGCCCAGGGCGATCACGAACTCGTCCACCAGCGGGAGCGCCGAGCGGATCGACTCGATGATCGGGTAGTGGAGCTTGGCCCCGTTGCGCAGGAAGGTGAAGCCGCTCAGTTTCATCGTGGGCGGGGCACTATGGAGGACCGCGCGCCCTCGTGCGAGGTGACGGCGCGTTTCCTCCGGGTTTCCTGACCCGTGTTCCTCCGGCGGGGGGCGCGTCGATCGCTCGCCGAGCTGCGGATCTCCGCGCCTCTCCGTCGCGGCCTCCAGCCGGGGACCTGGCGTTCGCCTGGCCGCCTCCAGGGACGCGAAGCCTCACAGCGCCCCGGGGCCCGACCGGGGCGTGTGGCTCCCCGGCGCCCGGCGCAGCAGGCGCTGGACCGGAAGCGCCCCTCGGCCGGGGATCGCGCCTTGTTTCGGCCCCCTCCGCTTTCGCAATGTGACGGGCCGAGGCGCCGCGGGGCCGGGCGGGGGGTCCGGGCCGCAGGCGCAGTCTTGCCCATGGACCGCATCGCACGTCTGACAGAGCGCGGGTCTCTCCGCGCGTCCGCTCTTCCCGCTCACCGTCCGCTCGCCGCGATCCTGGCGCTCGGCCTCGCCGCCTCGTGCGGTAGCAGCGATCTCGCCGATCGCACGGTCGACACGGGCCCGGGGACCCCCTCGTCGGTCCAGGCGCAGCAGGGCGAGCCCGACATCGATCTGCCGGGTCGCATCAGCGTGCTCGTCCGCGTCTTCGACGAGAACGCGGTGCCGGTGGGGGGGATCGCCGCCGAGGAGTTCAACATCTTCGAGGACGGCCAGCTCGTCAGCCAGACGGAGAGCTTCCAGCGCATCGTCCCGCGCCCCGAGCGGTTCCGGAGCTATCAGCACCTGATCATCGACCGGAGCAACAGCGTCCAGTCGGCCGGTCAGGCGGCGATCATCGAGGCCGCGACCGAGTACATCAATCGGGTCGTCGGATCGGACACGAACTCGGTGGAGAGCTTCGTCAAGCTCAGCTGGTTCGACGGCTCCGACGGCCTCTACGAGGTCGAGGGTCACGAGCTCGGGTTCAGCAACGACGCCGCGGCGCTCACCGACGCCGTCGCGGCGCTCTTCGACGAGCCGATCTTCAACCCCTCGACCAATCTGTACGGCGCCGCGCTCTATGCCCTCGACGATCTCGAGGACGTCGACGCGGAGGCGAGCGCTCTCGGGATCCCGAACCGCGCCCTGACGCTGGTGACCTTCACCGATGGGACCCATCAGACCGGGGACAACGCCACGCTCGACCAGGTCGTCGCGAGGCTCACATCGCCGCCTCCCTCGTTCAACTCGTTCACGATCGGCGTCGGATCCGAGATCGATCCCTTCGTGCTCGGCGAGATCGGTCGCGACGGTTCGGTCGCGGTGGCGAACTTCGAGGACCTCGTGGGGGCCTTCGAGCAGGTCGTCGACGGGATCGAGAGCGTCGCGAACAGCTTCTACTACCTGAGCTACTGCTCGCCGAAGACGTCGGGTCCCTGGAACCTCGCGATCTCGCTGCGGTCGACCCCGGGCACGGCGGAGACGGACGCGATCCTCGACTTCGACGCGACCGGCTTCGGCGCGGGCTGCGCCTTCCTCGACGTCGAGCGGTACCGCGACGTCGCGGGGAACGCGCAGGGCGGCCGGATCGAGGACGTGGTCGACGCGCCGGACGGAACGGTCCTCGCGGCGGGCTGGCGCTCCGACGGATGCGACGGGCCCGCCTGCGGCGTGGCGAGCGGCGCGTACGTGATGCGGTTCCAGGCGAGCCCCCACGACGCGCCCACGGTGACGGACGGCTCGCTCGTGTCCGGATTCGGCGTCGGCGGCGTGGCGAGCCTGAGCCCGAGCGCCCAGGAGGCGGGCGCCACGTCGATCGCCGTCGACGAGGCGACCGGGACGGTCCACGTCGGAGGCTGGCGACGTCCGGTGATCGGTGCAGGCCCCGCCGAGGCGGTGATCTGGATCCTCGACGCCGACGGCACCGTGGCGGGCGAGGTGGTGATGCCGAACCCCGACGCGACCGATCAGGCGATCACCGGCCTCGCCCGTACGCCGGACGGTGCGCTGCTCGCCGCGGGCGCGCGCGGCACCGACGCGCGCTCCTTCGCGCTGTGGCGCCTGCTGCCCGACCTGACCGTCGATGCCACCTTCGCAGGCGGTGCGGGCGTGGTCTTGCACCCCGCGACGCCGGAGTTCGGCAACGGCGGCGCGTCCGAGCTCGCCCTCTCCGATGAGGGCCGCGCCTACATCGTCGGCCGGGCCACCGGCGGCATCCGCGCGGTCTGCCTCGACGCGCTGACCGGTGAGCTCGTCCCCGCTTTCGGCGGCACCGGGGTCGTGGACCTCGTGCGCACCTTCTCGGGCATCCCGCGTGACGCGCGCCCCGGCGAGGCCGCCGTGGACGCGAGCGGCGACCTCGTGGTCGCGGGCACTCTCGTCCTCCCGCGCCTCGACGGCGTCCTCCGCGATCAGCCCGCCGTCTGGCGCGTGCTCGGCGACGGCACGCCCGACCCCGACTTCACCGGCTCCTCCTCGTCGCCGACCTTCTCGACGGGCGTCGCCACGCTCCGCGCCGCGTCGACCAACGTCGAGGACGTCGACTTCGGGCGGGCGACGACCGCGGAGGGACTCTGCTTCGGGCCCGACGGGACGATCCTCGTGACGGGCCAGCGCGAGAACTTCGAGCTGCACACCGACATGGTCGTCCTCGCCTTCAACGGCCAGGGCCGGACCACGGCGAGCTACAACCTCGTGGGTTTCGTGATCGAGGACGGCTCCGCGGGCGATGACTCCTTCGACTCCGGCCAGGCCGTCCACGTGCTCCCGAGCGGCGCGATCTGGACCCTGGGGACGTCGAGGGAGAAGCCCGGCGGGGCGGCCCCCGTGACGGCTCCGACCGTCTGGGTCGACCGCGATCCGTCGCGGGCCTTCCCGCCGCTGGGCAACTGAGGCGCCTCCGGGCGCCAGGTCCGGCGAAGGGCGAAGAGACCGGGGGCGGCGCTGGCCACGGCGTCGGGCCGTCGGTCTCCTGTAAGGGCGTGTGACCGAGGAAGGGCCGCTCCGTAGCGAGGGCGACCCCGCTCCCGAGGTCCCGCTCGTCCCTCGCTCAAGGGTGCTCCTCCCGCGGCACCCTCCACCGCCATGAGACGTCCGTTCGCGCAGTCGCCACGCCCCGCGCATTGGCGAAACCTCTCGCTGACAGGCACCCTCCCCTGACCGCTGCCCCTTCCCCCGCGCCCGGCGAAGCTGCGAGCGCGCTGGCGCGTGCCGCGACCGCCGCGCTCCCCGGCGATCCCGACGAGGTCACGCTCGTGATTCGCGCGACCAGGCTGCTGCACGCCTACGGGACGCCCGCGCACCGCCTCGAGCGGGTCGTGGTGAACCTGGCGGAGAGCCGCGGGCTCTCGGTCGAGGTCTTCTCGACCCCGACGTCGATCCTCCTCGGCTTCGGCGCGGAGGTCGAGGACCGCGTGCGGCTCCTGCGCGTCGAGCCCGGAGGCGTGGATCTCGGCCGTCTCGAAGACCTCGATGAGCTCCTGGACGAGGTGTCCGCGGGCGCCCTGGCCCCTGCGGTCGCGCTCGAGCGCCTGGATGCCCTCGACGCGGCGGCTCCTCGCTGGTCCGCTCCCGCCGTGCTCCTCGGCCACGGGCTCGCGGCGGGAGGTGCGGCGGCCTTCTTCGGCGGGTCGCTGCCGGACGCGCTGCTGTCCTTCGCGCTGGGACTCGTGATCGGCGTATTCCAGCGCGTCGCGTCGCGCCGCCAGGGCGTGGCGAGGATCTTCGAGCCCCTTGCCGCCGGCACTGCGGCCGCTGCCGCGCTGGCCGCGGCGCACCTCTCGGACGGGAGGATCAACGACGGCGTGGTGGCCCTCGCGAGCATCATCGTGCTGGTTCCCGGGCTGTCGCTCACCGTCGCGCTCCTGGAACTGGCGACCCGCAATCTGGCCTCGGGGACGGCCCGGCTCGCCGGCGCGGCCACGGTCTTCCTGACGATCGGGTTCGGTGCGTTGCTCGGCAGGTTCGCGGTGCAAGCGGCGCTGGGGCCCGGAGCGCCGCCGGCGCTCGACCGCGCGGCCGATCCCTGGCTCGCCTCCGCGCCAGGGCTCGGGCTGACGCTGCTCTTCGCGTCAGCGGGGTTCTCGCTGCTCTTCCGTGTGCGTCCGACCGAGATGGGGTGGGTGGCGGCGGCCTGCGGCTTCGGCTTCGGAACGGCGCGGGTCACGGGTTCGCTCGGCGCCGGCGTGGGCTCCGTCGAGAGCGCCGCGCTGTCGGCTTTCAGCGGCGCGCTCGCCGTGGGGATCTTCAGCAATGCGTACGCGCGGCTGCGCGACCGGCCGGCGCTCGTGCCGCTGGTGCCGGGGCTGCTCGTGCTCGTCCCTGGCGCGGTGGGCTACCGCGCGCTCAGCGCTCTCGCGAAGCAGGACACGATGGCGGGCATCGAGACCGCCTTCCAGATGCTGCTCCTCGCGGCCGCGCTGGTCGGCGGGATGCTCACGGCCAACGCGGTGCTGCCGCCGCGGCGGATGCTCTGATGGCACGAGCCCGCGGCGTCCCGATCACGGGGCGCCGCGGGCTCGTCCCGGGCTCCAGCGCGCTGGAGTGCCGCGTCAGATGTTGAAGCCGAGGACCAGGGAGACCTGGTCGTAGTCGGCGCTGAACGACGCGCCGCCGAACTCGTAGTCCTCGGCGAACACGCGGCGGTAATCGAGGCCGATGAAGAAGACGTCGTTGACGTCGGCCTGGACCCCTCCGTGGAGGTAAGCGCCGAGGGCGCTGTCGTCGTCCTCGGCCTGCAGGAACCCCTGCCTGATCGTCGTCGTGGTCGAGAGGAACGTGCCGCCGCCGCCGATGTAGGGCCGGATCGGACCGGTCACGAACTCGGCGCGCAGGCCGGCGTAGAGCTCGGCCTGGCGCAGCTCCAGGTCGGCGACGGTGCTGTCAGGGAGGATCGCGCCGTCCTCGTCGTCGAAGCCGAGGCCGAGACCGAACTCGAAGCCGAGACCGCCCTGCTTCGGGGCCTGGCTGAACTCGACCGCGAAGACCGCGGGTGAGTCCGTGGGCGTGAAGGCGTCCTCGTCGATGCTCCTCCCTCCGAACAGGGCCGAGAAGCGGCCCCGGATGGGCGGGGTGTAGTCCCCGGGGCCACCCTGGTAGCTCGCCACCAGAGCGCGGGCGCCCGAGCCGGAGGGGGCGCGGTCTTCGAGCGCGTCGTCACCCCGAAGCATCGGGGAGGGCGTCACGCAGGAGGCGGAGAAGGCGAGGAGGACGGAGGCCAGGGCCGTCGTGCTGACTCTCATGGTCACTTGTGAGGGCTGGCGGATGGGGGACCGGAGCGTAGCCCCTTCCGGGGATTCGCACCGGCTGGAAACAACAGCAGCCGGCGCGCGCGAGCGCTCCGGCTGTCGTCGGCGGGGGCCCGCAGGGCCCGCGCGCGTGGGCTCACATGTAGCCCAGGCCCTTCATCTTGGCCGCGAGGGCCGGGTCCGCGGCCTTCAGGACGTCCGCCTTGATGAGCTCGAGCAGCTCGACCATCTCGGCGTCCTCGGGCCAGCGCTGCTTGCCGGCGTGCATGACGTCGATCGCCTCGGCGAAGGCGTCCTGGGTCCGGAGGGAGGACACGACGTACTTGAAGTCCTTGGGCGTGACGAGGTCCGCGTTGGCCTGGGCGAAGTCCAGGAAGGTCTTCTGGGCCTTCGCCGGGTCCGAGTAGCTCAGGGCGTCGGCGTGGTCGAGCACGAGGTCGTGCTCGTCGGCGGTGCCCTTCTCGACCGTGGCGAGGCGGCCCTCGATGACCTCGACGGCCTCGTCGATCTTGCCCTGCTGGATCAGCTCGCCGGGGTCGGCGTCGGTCGGAGCGGAGCCACCACCGCCGCAGGCGGCGAGGAGTGTGGCGGCGGCGAAGGCGAGGAGGGCGCTCTTGGGCTTCATCGGGGTCTGTCGTGGGTTGGGCGCTGGCCGGATCGTCGCGGGATTCTATCCGCGCGGACGCGTACGCGCAGCAGGGGGCGGGCGTGAGCGCTGTCCGGCGATCAGGTGCCGTCCGGCCTCCCCGGTGTCCCGAAGGGGGAGTCCAGCGGCGGATGGATGCGAGGGTGGCCTCACGGCCTCACCGCTGGCGTGCCCCGCCACGGCGCTCCTCGGCTCAGGGGCGCCATCCACACGCAGCGAGGTCGACCCGGCCGCGCCTGACCTCGACGCCCTCCGCCCGCAGGAGCTGCGCCTGGTCCCGCGCCGTGCCGCCGGTGACCCGGATGGTGCCGTCGGAGCCGAGGACCCGGTGCCAGGGGACCTCGTCGTCGTTGATGAAGCGCTTCAGGACCGAGCCGACGAAGCGCGCCGCGCGCGGGAGCCCCGCCTCCTCCGCCACCTGCCCGTAGAAGGCCACGCGGCCGCGCGGGATCGAGTCCACCGTCGCGAGGACGCGCTGGACGCGTTCGTCCTGGAGAGTCTCGGCGGGGGACTTCGGGCCCTTGCCCGGGGGGAGGTGTCGGCGAGGGGTCATGGCGTTCGGGGCGGCGCGACGGGGCGGCCGCGCAGGGCGGCCACGAGGGCAGCCGCGACGAGGCTCTTGACCGCCCCTCCGAGAAGATAGGGCGCCGCGCCGCGCTCCAGCGCTTCGAGGGGGCCCATGTCCCGCGCGAGCGCCGCGGCGCCGAGACCGAGCACGATGAGGTGCGCGGCGGCGAAGAGGAGCGTCATCGACAGGACACCGCCGGCGATCCTCCGCCGCGCGAGTCCGGCGAGCGCCGCCGCCGCGACGAAGCCGACGAGGTAGCCGGTCGAGGGGGAGTCGAGGACCGCCGCG
>CBFIJG010000095.1:0-12863 GCA_965662915.1 Planctomycetota bacterium
CGACGCGTCGCCGCGCCATCGACGCCCTCGCCTTCGCGCCGGGGCGCGCGGCGGCCGAGGCCGTGCACGCGGCGTCGATCGGCGGGCCCGAGGATCTCCGCGCCTACGCGACCTGGTGGATCGAGAACCGGGCCACCAACGACTGGCGGGAGTTCGGCCTCGAGCCGCGCTCGAGCGGCAAGGCCGGTGCCACGCTGGCGTTCGAGACCGGCGTGATGAAGCGCGGGCGGGAGCTGGTCGACGTGGACGTGGCGGGCGCGAGCGATCTGTGGCTGACCGTCACCGACGGCGGCGACGGGAACTCCTGCGACTGGGCGGCCATCGCGGCGCCGCGTTTCCTCCTCGAGAGCGGGGAGGAGGTCATCCTCCACGACGGTGCGTGGGTCGAGGCCCGGGCCGGATGGGGAGAGACGCGCACGGATCGTGACCCCTCCGGCGGGTCCCTGGAGTTCCCCGGCGCGCCGATCCCCGCGGGCATCGGGACCCACGCTCCGGCCGAGATCCGCTTCCAGGTGCCCGACGGCGCGCTGCGGTTCATCGCGGAGGTGGGGCCCGAGGAGGGGGGCGTGTCCCAGCAGCTGGGCGCCTCCACCAGCCTCGCCTTCCGCGTCCACGTCCAGACCCCGCCCGCGCCGAAGCCGCTGCGGGAGTGGATGGCGCGTGCCCTCGACGTCGACGTGGACGACGCGGAGCGCCGCCGCGCCGTCGCGGACCTCGCGGCCGATGCGAAGGGAGCGCTGCTCCTCATGGACGCGCTCGAGAAGGAGCGGCTCGACGAGAACCTCGCAGGGCACGCGGGAGAGCGGCTCCTCGGCTCGAATGATCTCGCCGTCCGGGCCCTCGCGAGCCGCGTGGTCCCTCGCACCGGCGAAGGCGGCCGCACCCTCCCCTCGATCCCCGACCTCATGGCGCTGGAGGGCGACCCGCGGCGCGGCCGCGTCCTCTTCCAGGACGAGGCGCGCGCGCGCTGCGTCACCTGCCACGCCTACCAGCACGGCGACCGCCGGATCGGCGTCGACCTCGGACCCGAGCTGAGCCTGATCCACAGGAAGCTCGGCCGCGAGGCCCTCTTCGACGCGATCCTGAACCCGAGCGCGGGGATCGCCTTCGGCTACGACACGTATCTGATGGAGACCTCCGACGGGCTCCTGCACACCGGTTTCCTCCTCGCGGACGGGCCGACGGTCGTGGTGCTCGGGACGGACGGTGAGCGCATGGTCTTCGACGCGGACGAGGTCGTCCGGCGGCAGAAGCTCGCCGTGTCCACGATGCCTGAAGGGCTCGCCGCGGAGCTCGAGCCCCAGGAACTCGCGGACCTGGTGGCCTTCCTCGCGGAGGATCCTGCCGCGGAGCCGGTCCTCGGCGAGGAGGTCGTGCTCTTCGACGGCACCGACATGGACGCGTGGACTCCCTGGCTGGTCGACGGCGCCGTGGACCCGGCCGAGGTCTGGAGCGTCCAGGACGGCGTTCTGCGCTGTGAGGGGCGGCCGCGCGGGTACATCCAGACCCGTGAGAGCTTCGAGAGCTTCCAGCTGACCCTGGAGTGGCGCTTCGATCCGGCCGCTGGCCCCGGGAACTCCGGAGTTCTCCTGCGCAAGAGCGGACCGGACCGCATCTGGCCGCGGAGCATCGAGGCCCAGCTCCAGCACAGGAACGCCGGTGACTTCTGGAACATCGGGGAGGTCGCGATGCGCGCCGATCCAGCGCGCACCCGCGGCCGCAACACACGCCGGGCCGCGCCCACCTCCGAGAAGCCGGTGGGGGAGTGGAACCGCTACGAGATCCTCGTGGACGGGCCCAGGGTGGAGCTCCGCGTGAACGGCGTGCTGCAGAACGCCGCCGACTGGTGCGAGGAGCTGGCGGGGCCGATCTGCCTGCAGTCGGAGGGCGCGGTCATCGAGTTCCGCGACATCCGCCTACGCAGGATCGTCGGGCGCTGAGCCCTCTCCCCTTCGTCGCTCGCTCGCTCGCCGCGGCGCGCCGCATCGATCGATCCGCGCGCCGCGCCGGTCCGGTCACGCGCGGAGGGTCGCGGTGGCGCCGGTGCCCTCGAGCTGGAACTCGGTCCCGGGCTCCTGATGCTTGCGCTTCACGTAGCCGAGCACGACGCCGCCGTCCTCCTCGAAGGAGTAGGCCCAGGTGGTGACGACCCCGAGGTCGCGGGCCTCGCCGTCGATCTCGCGCATCAGGCGCGTGCCGTGTGCGATCGGTTCATCGTGGGAGACGCGCAGGCGGAAGAGCTGCTTGTTGAGGCCGCCGTAGGTGTCGATCTTCGCGACGACCTCCTGCCCGATGTAGCAGCCCTTCGTGAGGGAGAACGCGTCGTCGAGGCGCGCTTCCTGAGGATAGACGTCGTCGGTGATGTCGCGCCCGAAGACGCCCGTGATCGTGTCGACGCGGAGGCTGTCGTGGGCCACGAGGCCGCCGCCCGCGGCCCCCGCGTCGAGCAGCGCCTTCCACAGCGCGGGGACGGCGTCCGGCTCCGCCTCGACCCGCCAGCCGGGGAGGCCAGTGACGGGCACGGGCACGAGGCGCACGGCCGAGCCACCGAAGGTCGCCAGGTGGGTCGCGTGATCCTCGCCTCGCTCCGTGGGAGCGCCTTCGAGGACGCTCCCCAGGACCTCGAGCGCCTTCGGCCCCACGACCTCGAGCGGGGCGTAGCTCTCGGTCTCGTCGAGCAGCTGCAGGTCCTCCGTGAACATGTACATGTCGAGCGCCTCGCGCAGCGCGCTCGCCTGGCCCGGCGGGCAGGAGAGCAGGTAGCCCTCCCCGAGGAACGCGAGGTCGAACACCTGGACCACCTTCCCCTTGCCGGTCAGCAGGAGGTTCCGGTTCCCCGCCCCCGGTTCGAGCCCCTTGATCTCGTTCGCGAGGATGCGGTGGAGGAAGTCCGTCGCGTCGGGGCCGGCGACGGCGACGAGCCCCGAGGTCGTCCGGTCGAACAGGAGGGCGCCCTCGCGTCCGGCCTCGACCTCGCCGGGGACATCGCCATAGGTCAGGACGTCACCGCCGGCCTCGGCCGGAAGGGCGCGCGCCCCGAGGGACGCGTGGAGCTCTTGGAGCGGGGAGCTGTTCATGGGTGGGGGGGCGCGCGGGACGCCGCGGGCGGGGATGGTAGGCCATGGGGGGCGCGACACAACGGCCGGAGGGGACGCTCCGTCGCGGGCCGGCCCTCGGTGTCGTCCGGGGCGTCCGGGCGACGCAATCCGGGCCAATCGCCGGGGTGCTCGTGGCAGCCGGTTGACACGGCTGCCGCAGCCGCCGGAGGATGCGGTCTCCATGGGGCTCCTTCCCGTCTCCCGCGTGCTCGCAGCGGCCGGACTCGCGTCCGCCGCCGCGTGCGGCTTCGTCCCTGACCGGCCGACCTTCGCCTCCGAGGTCAGCGCGGACACGAGGGCCGCACTCGTCGAGGCGGACGTCAGCGCGCCCGACGTCGCGGCGGCGCGGATCGGCGGCGCCCTCGAGCTCTACTTCGGCTCGCCCTCCGCGCCGGGCTATCACCTGACCGACGCCTGGGTCGAGGGCGAGCGCGATCCCGGCGACGCCTGGTGGGAGCTCTCCGACGAGGCGGTCGCCGCGGTCCGCGAGGGGAACGGACGGAGGTTCGCCGACCAGATCGCGGCAGTGCGCGCGGCCGTGGAGGCCGGTGAAGCGGCGCTGCCGGACGTTCCCCGCCCGCTGCGGGGCGGCGAGTCGCTCGCGCGCTTCGAGGCCGCCTTCGCGCCGCTCGTCTCCGGCGAGGTCGAGCTCGGCAGCCTCCATCCGGATTCGCCGACGGAGGAGGAGTCGAGCGAGGACGACCCGTCCTTCACGTGGGGCGACGAGGCCCTGCGCTTCTGGGAGAGCTACTACCCGACCCTCGAGGAGTCGGCGGAGCTGTATCGGACCCGCTGCCTGTTCTGCCACGGCTCGCTCGGCGCCGGCGACGGGCCCACCGGCCGCACGCTCGATCCGCGGCCCAGGGATCTGCGCGACGGGATCTTCAAATGGACCGAGGTCGACGCGAACCGCCGTCCCACCCGGGACGGACTCGTTCGCCTCCTGCAGCGGGGCGTGAGGGGGACGGCCATGCCGGCCTTCCGGCGTCTGTCGCGCGGGGAGCTCGAGGGGCTCGTCGACTGGATCCGCTACCTCGCGGTGCGCGGGGAGACCGAGCAGCTGAGTACCTACTTCGCCTGCGAGGAAGGGGACGTCAGGCCAGCCAGCGTCGAGCGCGCCTACGGGACCGTCTGGGAGCGCTGGGACGGGGCCGAGGATCACTGGCTCGCGGTGCCCGCCGGGCCGTCGCCCGCCGAGGTGACGGCGGGGGTCGTCGCGCGGGGCGCCGAGCTCTTCCGCGGGAGCCTCGCGAACTGCGCGAGCTGCCACGGCGCGGGCGGCGAGGGCGATGGTGAAGCGATCTGGGAGGAAGGCGAGGAGGGCGAGCGGCGCCGGCGTCTCGATCGCTGGGGCCAGCCGAGCCATCCGCGCAACCTCACGGCGGGCGTCTTCCGCGGCGGCGGCCGGCCGGTCGATCTATACCGGCGCATCAAGTCCGGCATCGGCGGCACGATCATGCCCGCCGCCGATGCGTCGCTCACCGACGACGACATCTGGGCCCTCGTGCACTTCGTCCTGAGCCTCTCGCGCACGGGCGAGGAGGCCGGCCGATGATGCGGCTCCTCGTCGCGCTGCTCGTCCTGGGCCTAGGGGCCCTGGTGGTCGTCTCGATGGAGTCCCCCGAGTGGATCTTCGCGGCGGCGGGCAGCGACTGGTTCCCCGCGGAGCTCGGCCTCGGCGCCGAGCGCGTGGACGGCCTCTTCGACCACACGAACCTCTTCGCGGCCGGGCTTCTCGGGCTGACCTTCGTCGCGCTCGCCTGGGTCGTCTGGCGGGGCGCCGGGCGTCGCGGTGGAGAGGGGAGCGATCGGAGCGGGAGCCGCGGCCTCGAAGCGCTCTGGACCGTGGTCCCCGCGGGCATCGTCGTCCATCTGACGCTCGTCCAGATCGAGGCGCGCGAGACCATCGCCGCGGACGCCCGGGGCGGAGAGGGCGCGGCGGCGCCCCTCGTGATCGAGGTCGAGGGCGTCCAGTTCGACTGGCGCTTCACCTACGCAGGAGCCGACGGTGTTCTCGGGACGCTCGACGACGTCACGAGCGTCGTCGACATGCCCGTGCCGGTGGGCCGTCCGATCGAGCTGCGCATGGAGAGCGTCGACGTGATCCACAGCTTCTTCGTCCCCGAGCTGCGGATGAAGCGCGACGTCGTGCCGGGGACGGTCACGCCGCTGGCCTTCACCATCGATCCGCAGGATCACGCGGCGGCCGGGAGCCCCGAGACGCTCGAGCTGCGCTGCGCGGAGCTCTGTGGCTGGGGCCACTACGCCATGGTGGGGAGGCTGCTCCCCATGGGCCAGGTCGCGTTCGAGGACTGGCAGGCCCGCGCCGGCGCCGCCGGCTTCGAGGCCGACGCGATGGCGGACGACGTGGAGGACGAGGGATGATCGGCGCCCTTCGTGCGGCCCTCGACCGCGAGACCACGGTCGAGGAGCTCCATCCCCACGAGCCCCGCACGTGGGTGGGCCGCTACGTCTTCTCCACCGACCACAAGGTCATCGGGATCCAGTTCTTCGCTCTGGGCCTCGTGATGCTGTTGATGGGCGGCCTGATGGCGCTGCTCATGCGCTTCCAGCTCGCGTGGCCTTTCGCCAAGGTACCCATCGTCGGGGAGTGGCTCTTCCCGGAGACGGGCGGAGCGATGACGCCGGAGGGGTACACGGCGCTCCTGACCTTGCACGGCACGATCATGACCTTCTTCGTGGTCATCCCGCTGCTCACGGGGGCCTTCGGGAACTACCTGATCCCGCTGATGATCGGGGCGCCCGACATGGCCTTCCCGCGCATGAACGCTCTCGCGTTCTGGCTGATGATCCCCGGGGTCGGGTGCCTCGCCATGTCCGCGCTCTCACCTGGCGGCGGCGCCGGCGCGGGCTGGACCTCCTACGCGCCCCTCTCCACGGTGGGGGAGTACGCCCCGGGGAGTCTCTCGGGGCAGACGTGGTGGCTGCTCGCACTGACCTTCGCCGGCTTCGCGAGCATCCTCGGCGGGCTCAACTACGTGGTGACCGTGGTCAAGATGCGCGCGCCGGGGCTGACCGCCATGCGGCTGCCGCTGACGGTCTGGGCCCTCGTCATCGCGGCGCTGCTTCAACTGCTCGCCCTGCCGGTGCTCACCTCCGGCACGGTGCTCATGTTCATCGACCGCGGCTTCGACGCGGCGCTGCTCTCACCCGGGAACGCGGCCGACGGTGAGGGAGGGCAGCCGCTGCTCTGGCAGCACCTGTTCTGGTTCTACAGCCACCCCGCGGTCTACGTGATGATCCTGCCGGCCATGGGGATCGTGAGTGACGTGCTCAGCGTGCATTCGCGCAAGCCCGTCTTCGGCTACCGGCCCATGGTCATCGCCATGGCGTCGATCGCGGCGCTCGGGTTCATCGTTTGGGGCCATCACATGTTCACCTCGGGCATGGATCCGCGGCTCGAGATGGCGTTCCTCGTCTCGACGATGCTCATCGCCGTGCCCTCCGGCGTGAAGACGTTCAACTGGCTCGGGACCCTCTGGGGAGCGCGGATCCGGCTGACGACCGCGAACCTGTTCGCCATCGGCTTCGTCGCGCAATTCGTCATCGGCGGACTCTCGGGGCTCTGGATGGCGGCGACTCCGGTGGACGGATACCTGCACGACACCTACGCGGTCGTCGCGCACTTCCACTACATCGTGTTCGGGGCGTCGCTCTTCGCGCTCTTCGCGGGCCTCTACCACTGGTGGCCGAAGATGACCGGGCGGCGCATGCACGAGGGCATCGGACGCGTGCACTTCCTCGGGACCTTCCTGGGGACGAACGCGGTGTTCCTGATGATGCACCAGCTCGGCTTCCGCGGGATGATCCGCAGGACCGCCGATCCGACGATCCAGGACGGCGTCGCGCAGCTCCAGGGCCTCAACGTGTTCATCACGTGGTCGGCCGTCTTGCTCGTGTCGGTCCAGCTGCTCTTCGTCGCCAACCTCGTGTACGGCCTCTTCCTGGCGCGCCGGGGCGAGGACAACCCGTGGGACGCAGCGTCCCTCGAGTGGGCGGCTCCCTCGCCGCCTCCTGCCGGCAACTTCCGCGCGCGGATCCAGGTCTCGCGGGGTCCGTACCGGTACCTGTTGAGCCCGGCGGGTGAGATCGATCACATCGGCCAGGCGGAGCCGGCCGAGCGGGGCTGAGAGAGGCTGACGCGCGACCCGCCGCCGCGCGGCGTGGCGGCGCCCCGTGTCCGGTGGCGCGGCACCCCTGACGGCGGGTGGGAATTGCGGGTGGAAGCGGGGGAGGTGGCGTGTGGATGGGCCTATCCTTGTTCGCCCGGAACGCGCCCTCGCGCGTCCATCTGCAGCCTCGGTTCCGCGCGTCGCGGAACGCCCCCCCGCCAATGGTCTTCAGCCTCTCCACGGGCGCCGCCGAGCCGATCGGTCGATCCCTCGACGTCGCGCCCACGCCGGCCGCGCCCGGCGGCATAGCCGCGCCCAACGCGCGGCTGCGCGCCGTGTTCATCGCGCTCTTCGCGCTGATCGCACTGGCGTCGGGTATGCGCAACGAACAGTACCTGCTGTTCACGCCGCTCCCGATCCCGCTGCTCTTCCTGTCGCCGCGCGGTGCGTCTCGCGTCCTCGTCTTCTTCGCTCTCGTGCTCGTCGTCATCGGCGGCGCGGTGACGACCTACCGCGAGGGCATGGCGGTTCCGGACTGGCCCGCGACGTTCCAGGAGAACATGTGGACCTACTCGCTCCGGGAGATGCTGGAGCAGGGCAAGGGGGTGACCCTGGAGCACGTCCACCGGCTCTGGGCGTCGGCCCTCGGCCTCGTCGCCTTCACGGTGATGCTGACGACCTACGTGCACCGCTCTCGCCGGGCGCTCAAGGCCATGGCGTGGGCGACCGGCGGCGCGATCGCCGTGCAGGCCGTCATCGGCGGCACGCGCGTCCTCGAGGTCAGCCAGAACCTCGCGTTCCTCCACGGCGTGATCGCGCAGGCGGTCTTCGCGACCATCGCGGTCCTCGCCGTGATGTCGAGCCGGACCTGGCAGCGCATGGAGCGCACGGGCTCGGCCCACGCGGGGGGCGCCCACGGCCTCGGCCCCTGGGTTGTCGGGCTCCTCTACCTCCAGATCGCACTCGGCGCGTGGCTCCGCCACCATGGCCAGACCGCGGCGCTGCTCGTGCACGGCACCCTCGCCCTCGCGGTGGTGGTGCTGGTCCTCGTCTTCGCGAGGCAGCTCGGGATCGCGGCGAGAGAGGGTCGTGAGCGTGGCATCGACCGCGCACCGCTGCGGCGCCTCGAACGCTTGATCCTCGGCGCCGTCTCGGCCCAGTTCCTGCTCGGGATCCTCGCCACCTACGGGATCTACGGGATCTCGGGCGGCATGCAGAACGAGGTCTCGGTGGGCGAGGCGATCTTCGCGACGAGCCACGTGCTCGTGGGCGCGGTCCTCTTCTGCGCCACCGTGGTGGGCGCGGCCTACGCGCGTCGCACCCTGGCTCCCGGAGAGGTGAGCGCGTGAGCGGAGCCGTTCAGCGCGCGGTCGGCGGGGCCGAAGGGCCGGCGCCCCGTGGTCCCATCGCGATCTGGATGGAGCTCCTGCGGACGCGGGTGGCCGTCATGGTCTTCCTGACGGCAGCCCTCGGAGGCTGGCTGGCCACGCGCGATTCCGGCTTCGCGAACCTCGCGCGCTGCGCGGAGGCGGGGCTGTACGTCCTGCTCGTCACGGGATGCGCGAGCGTTCTGAACCAGGTGGTCGAGCGCGAGACGGACGCGCTCATGGATCGCACGCGCATGCGGCCGCTCGTGACAGGTGAGATCAGCGTCGTGTCCGCCGTCGCGGGCGCCGTGCTCCTGGGCGTGCTCGGGACCGTCGGGCTCGTGCTGTCCTTCAACATGCTCTCGGCGGTGCTCGTGCTGGCGACCCTCGTGGTCTACGTTTGCGTGTACACGCCCCTCAAGCGCGTCAGCACGATCAACACGGTCGTGGGGGCGATCCCCGGCGCGGCGCCGGTGCTGATCGGATACGCGGCGCTCGCAGGAGAGGTCGGCCCGCTGGGCTGGGCGCTCTTCGGAGCGATCTTCGCGTGGCAGTTCCCGCACTTCATGGCCATCGCCTGGATGTACCGCGAGGACTACGCCAAGGCGGGCCATCGCATGGTGCCGACGGAGCCGGGCTCCGAGGGCATGGCGGGCCGCTACGCGATGCTCTACAGCCTCTCCATCGTGCCCGTGACGCTCATGCCCGCGCTGAGCGGGATGGCCGGGTCGGTCTACGTCCTCGGCGCTCTCCTCCTCGGTGCGCTGTACATCGTCCCGTCGATCCAGTTCGCTCGCGAGGAGTCGCACGCCAACGCCCGGCGGCTGCTGTTCGCGTCGATCATCTACCTCCCGGCGCTGATGGCTCTGCTCTTCGTGGACCCCGTCATGCGCGGGCACTGAACCGGCCGCGACCTTGTCCACCGCCGAGACGACCTTCCAGTACGACAGCGGGCCGCCCGTGGAATCGGGGCGCCTCGCGACGTGGCTGTTCCTGGCGGCCGAGAGCCTCTTCTTCGGCGGGCTGCTCTCCGCGTGGTTCGTCCTGCGCGCGCAGGCGCAGGACACCTGGTCCGACGGGCTGCACCCGTCCCTCGTCGTCGGCTTGCTCATGACGGCGCTCCTGGTGGCGGCATCGGTGGCCGGGCACCGCGCCGTCGCGGCTCGGGACCGCGGTACCAGCGCGACGCGGCACCTGCTCCTCGCGTCCGCACTCGTCGCGGTCTTCCTCGGGACGCAGGCGTTCGAGTACCGCCATCTCCACCAGGAGGGCGTCTCGCCGGCGACGTCCCTCCGCTGGGGGACGTTCTACGCGCTCACCCTCGCCCACGGATTCCACGTCCTCGTCGGGCTCCTCTGGCTGCTGTGGCTCGTGATCACGGGCGCGGGACGGGCCCACGTCGCCCCTGGCCGCGGTGCGCTCGAGTACGGCGTCCTCTACCTCCACTTCGTCGACGCGGTCTGGTTCGTCCTGCTCGGCCTGCTCTACGTGCTCCGATGAACGAGCGAAGCCTCTCGCGCGGTGTCCCGGCGGTCTGGACCCCGCTGATCCTCCTCCTCGGCGTCCTCGCTGCCGCTTGCGGCTCCGGTCGAGGGCCTGACGTCACGAGTGCGGGGGCGCCAGCGCCGCGGGATCCGAAGCGGTTCGAGGCGGTCCCGGACTTCACGTTCGACGACAGCCGCGGCGGGCAACTCTCCAGGGCGGACCTGCTCGGCTCGCCTTGGATCGGGGTGCCCTTCTTCCTCGAATGCACCGGCCCCTGCCCGAGCATCACCCGGGACATCCGTGAGCGCCTCTACCCCGTCCTCGAGGGGACCGGGGTCAAGCTCGTGTCGTTCTCCATCGACCCCGAGCGAGACACCCCCGAGGCGCTCGATGCCTACGCCCGGACTCTCGACATCGATCGCGAGCGGTGGCTCTTCGTGAGCGCTCCCGAGGAAGCGGTCATGCACGAGTTCGTTCGCATGGGGCTGTGGGTGGCGGTCCAGCGCGATCCGGAGGCGGAGGACGCGGGACTCGCGATCACCCACGGGACACGCATGCCGGTGGTCGACGGCAGCGGCGTCATCGCGGGCTCCTACGAGCTCGCGGATCCCACTCTCGCCACGGGGATGTCGGGCGAGGAGGCGATGCCCCTCGCCGAGGCCGAGGTGCTGTTGGACGCGCGTTTCGCCTTGATCGCCAATCGCGCGAAGGCGCTGGCGGCAGGCGGGTCGATGATCCCGCTGGTCAACGCCTGTCTCAACGGAACGGCCTTCGTCCTCCTCATCGCAGGGTTCCTCGCCATCAAGCGCGGAGCGAAGAAGCAGCACGAGCTCCTGATGAAGCTCGCCTTCGTCGTGAGCGCGGCCTTCCTCGCCTGCTACCTCTACTACCACTTCGCGGTGCTGCCGATCAGCGGTGGGCCGACCCGCTTCAACGGCGAAGGGCCGGCGAAGGTCGCCTATCTACTCATGCTCGCGAGCCACGTCCTGCTCGCGGTCGTGAACCTGCCCATGGTCCTGCGGACCTTCTGGCTCGCTCACAAGGAAGACTGGGAGCGCCACAAGCGCCTCGCCAAGCTCACGCTCCCGATCTGGCTCTACGTGTCGATCACCGGCGTGCTGGTCTACTTGGTGCTCTACCAGTTCAACCCGCCGGCGTAGCCGCGCCGGTCGAGCGCGCGGCCGCCGCATTCGCCTCGAGGTCGTCGATCAGAGGGTCGACCACCCGGAAGAAGAGCGGCGGCGCGAGGGAGAGCAGCATCATCGCGGGATAGCCCCCCGGCATGACGGGCGCCTCGCCAGGGAGCGTCCTGAGGCGGTAGTAGGGCCGGCTGGCGTTCGCGTGATGGTCCGAGTGGCGCGTCAGCTGGAAGAGGTGAGCGCTGCTGACGCGGTGGCCGCTGTTCCAGGAGTGGTGGGGGAGCACGCGCTCCGTCTTCCCGGTCTCGAGGACGCGGCGCACCAGTCCGTAGTGCTCGATGTAGTCCACGAGCTCGAGGAGCAGCACGGCGAACGCGGCCTGTGCCAGGAAGAAGCCCAGCCCTGCGCCGCCGAAGGCCCACGCGACGGCCGCGACGAGCCCCGCCTGGATCAGCGCGAAGCGAACGCGGCGGTCCTTCGGGGTCCAGGAGATGCCCTGGTTCCTCGCGCGGCGACCCTCGAGCTGCCACGCGTGGACGGCGCTGGTGGCGACGACCCGGACGAGGAACGCGTAGATCCACTCGCCGCGCCGGGCGGTGGCCGGGTCGTCGCGCGTCGCTGCGCGCTTGTGGTGGCCGAGGACGTGCTCGATGCAGAAGTGGGCGTAGAGCGTGCAGGCCATGAGCCCCTCCGCGAGTCCGCGGTGGAGGGGGCGCGCGCGGTGCATCAACTCGTGCGCGATCGTGATCCCGCCGGCGCCGCTGACGATCCCCGCGCTGACCACGAGGCCGGACCACTCGAACCAACCAGGGGGGGCGGCCGTGACGCTCCAGAGGGACCAGCCGAGGACCACCACCTGGGTCGGGAGCCAGAGCTCGAGGAGGAGGTCGTGGATCCGGGAGCGGCTCGGCATCGACTCCGCTCGTTCGTCGTCAGGCGGCGGGATGGGGACCAGCTGGTCGAGCAGAGGGATCAGCACGAAGACGTAGCCCGCGCCGAGCCACACCCACGGGCCCCGGAGCTCCAGCCCGAGGAGGTGGGCGAGCACGAGGAGGTAGGCGGAGGCGAAGGGCAGTCGCGGCATGGCCCGAGCCTAACACCGTGCCCCTCCGTGTCTCCGCGGCCCTCGGTCGCGCCGGGCGGGCTCGCTGCGCGCTCGAGGCGCGGAGCGAGCCGCCTAGAACACGGCGCAGGGGCTCGTCCAGCGCCCAGGAGCGATGAGACACCTGGCCTGCGCGGGTCTCTGCTCGCTCTTCCGAGCCATCGGTAGCCCGACGGTGCCGGCCTCGAGCGCCGTCCCGGGATCGTTCACCGTCCGTGATCCTCACCATGCGTGTGGCTCCCCGGGATCGACCGGGCGCGGAGCGCGCGAGATCCGGCTAGGATCGGACCATGGCCGCGCCCTCCCCTTTTCCGTGAGACGGCTGCGCGGAGGCGGTCGTCTCCGGCAACCCCGCCCTCGCCGGCGGCTTCGGGTGGAGCATCATCGGGCTCCTGATGCTGCTCTTCGTGGCGCTGCCGTTCGCGTTCACGTTCGCCGTGGTCCGCCGCGCCGGGCGCAGCGAGGCCGGCGCCGACTGAGCGCGGTCAGCGGCCGAAGCGTTCGCCGCGTCGCTTCCGCTCCGCGACCAGCCCGGCGCG
>CBFIJG010000096.1:0-12759 GCA_965662915.1 Planctomycetota bacterium
GCCGCCGTCCTCGCCGGGGCGCGAGCCCGCGGCGCCCGCGTCGCGCTGCGGGGCGCGGGCTGCAGCTACGGGGACGCCAGCATCAACACGCGGGGTGAGGTCCTCGACGTGAGCCGGATGAACGGGGTCATCTCCTTCGACGAGGATACGGGGATCGCCGACTGCGAGGCGGGCGTGACGATCCGCGATCTGTGGCGTCGAGCGCTGCCCAGCGGGTTCTGGCCGCGGGTCGTGTCAGGGACGATGTTCCCCACGCTGGCCGGCGCTGCTGGGATGAACATCCACGGCAAGAACAACTACAAGGTCGGCACGATCGGGGACGCCATCCTCGACGTCGACGTCGTCCTGCCCTCCGGCGAGCGCGTGACCGCCAGCCGGACCGAGCGGCCCGAGCTGTTCCACGCCGTGATCGGCGGGTTCGGGATGCTGGGCGCCATCACGCGCGTCAGGATCGCGACGAAGCAGATCCACTCCGGCGACATCGACGTCCGGGGCGTGTCGGTGCCGCACGTCGCCGGGATGATGGAGTACATCGACGCGCACACGGACGAGGCCGACTACCTCGTGGGGTGGCTCGACTGTTTCGCTCGCGGCGGCGGGCTCGGGCGCGGCTTGATCCACCACGCGCGCTACCTGGCGTCCGGCGACGACCCGGAACCCGAGCGGACGCTGCGGCTCGACCATCAGGAGCTCCCGTCGTCGATCCTCGGGTTCCCGAAGGCCGAGGTCTGGCGGATCCTGCGGCTCGTCAGCAACGACCCGGGGATGCGGCTGCTCAACTTCACCAAGCACCAGATGGGGAAGCTCGAGCAGCGCAAGGGCTGGTACCGCCAGTCCCACGCTGCCTTCAACTTCCTGCTCGACTTCGTGCCGAACTGGAAGTTCGCCTACGGCCGCGGCGGCGGGCGTGGCCTGATCCAGTACCAGGTCTTCCTGCCGAAGGAGACCGCGCTCGACGGTTTCCAGGAGGTGCTGCGCCTCCAGCAGAAGGCGGGACACGTCTCCTACCTCGGCGTGCTCAAGCGGCACCGGCCGGACGACTTCCTGCTCACCCATGGGCTCGACGGCTGGTCCCTGGCGATGGACTTCAAGGTCACGGCTCGGAACCGGGAGTCCCTCTGGAGCGCGACCGACGAGATGACCCGCGCGGTGCTCGAGCGGGGCGGGCGCTTCTACTTCGCGAAGGACGCGGTGATCGGCCGGCGGACCGCGGAGGCGATGTACGAGCCGGCGAAGCTCGAGGCCTTCCGCGCGCTCAAGGGGCAGCTGGACCCGGACGGGCTGCTCGAGACGGATCTCTGGCGACGGATCTTCGCGCCCGACGCTCCCGATGCCTTCACCGCCGCCGCGGCCGCGGTGCCGCGGCTCTGAAGTCCCGCCTGGCCACCCGCCGCCGGGGCTGGCCGATATGCTCCGCGGCGTGAACCGCGCTACCTATTTCGCAACCTGCGCCCCCGGCGTGGAGCCGCTGCTCCACGGCGAGGTGAAAGAGCTCGGCCTCGCGCGCCACGAGCGCCAGGTGGGCGGTGTGCGCTTCGAGGGCGGGGCGGATGCCATGTGGTCGGCCAACCTCCGATTGCGGACGGCCGTCAGGGTCCTGCGCCGGGAAGCGCGCTTCGAGGCGGCGAGCGAGGGCGCGCTGGATCGCGGGGTGGGAGGAGTCGATTGGTCGCGTTTCCTGCGCCCTGATGGGGTGCTCTGGGTCGACGCCCAGTCGCGCGAGTCCTCGCTCGATCACACGCGCTATCTCGCCCAGCGGGTGAAGGACGTCATCGTGGATCAGCTCAGGACGGCCAGCGGTGTCCGCCCCAGCGTCGAGCGCGAGGGCGCCGATCTGCGCGTCCACCTTCACCTCTTCCGGGATCGCGCGACCCTCTCCGTGGACACCTCTGGTGCGTCTCTGCACCGACGGGGCTGGCGGACGTCTCAGGGCCGCGCTCCGCTGGCGGAGACGCTGGCTGCGGCCGTGGTGCTCGCCAGCGGGTGGGACAGGAGAAGTCCGCTGGTCGATCCCTTCTGCGGGACCGGCACGCTGCTCGTCGAGGGTGCGATGATCGCCGGCGGCGTCGCTCCGGGTCTGACGCGGTCGCGCTTCGGATTCGAGACCTGGGCGGAGCACGACGCTGCCGGGTGGGAGCGCGCACGCGACGCGGCCGTGTCGTCGATCCAGCTCCCGCGCAAGCTCCGCCTCGTCGGCCACGACCAGGACGCCGCGCGCGTCGAGGAGACACTCGCGCACCTCGCTGGCCACCCGCACCTCGCGCCCCTCGCGGA
Source organism: Planctomycetota bacterium (assembly GCA_965662915.1). Taxonomy (GTDB): domain Bacteria; phylum Planctomycetota; class UBA1135; order UBA1135; genus Saltatorellus. The sequence goes on from CBFIJG010000096.1 coordinate 2,275, forward strand.
GACCGCACTCGTCGAGCGCGCGCGGGCTGAGGATTTCGCGCCGCGGCCGGGATGGAACGCGATGGTGGTCTCGAACCTTCCCTATGGCGAGCGCGTCGGTGACGACGTGGAACGACTCCACGACGTCTTCGGGACCCGCCTCCGTGAGCTCGACGGCTATCGAGCCGCTCTTCTCACCGGATCCTCACGTCTGGCCGGGCTCCTGCGGCTCTCGCGGGCGGAACGGCATCGGATCCTCAACGGTGGGATCGAATGCCAGCTCGTGACTGCGTCGATCGTGGGCTAGGCGTGGAGTGCCGACGGCTGCACCGTTGACGTCGGCGCTCCCCGACGGCGCGATGTGCGCTCGTCCCCGCGCTCGCTGCTGCCGACATCCATGACCGCACCCACCAACGGCTCGCCTCGTTTCCAACCCAAGGACCGCCCGCTCCGTCGTGACGTCGGATTCGTCGGAGCGCTCCTCGGGGACCTCCTCCGTGATCTGGAGGGAGACGGCCTCTTCGAGGCGGTCGAGGGGGCACGACTCGCGGCGCGTCGCCGGCGCAAGGGGGATCCGGGCTCGGAGGCCGGTCTCGCGCGGCGGCTGGAGGGACTCTCCGCGGAGCGCGCGCTCGAGCTCGTGCGCGCCTTCTCCGCGTACTTCGGCGCGGTCAACATGGCGGAGCAGGTGCATCGGCTGCGGCGACGGATCGCCTACCGCCGGGAGGGCCGACACCAGCCCGGTGGTCTGCGTGCGGCGCTCCAGGCCCTCAAGGACGAGGGGCACGGCGCCGACGACGTCGCGCGCGCCCTGGGCCGGATCCGGGTCGAACCCGTCTTCACGGCCCATCCCACCGAGGCGGTTCGCCGGACGCTCCTGAAGAAGGACCAGCGCCTCGCGCGGCTGCTGGTGGATCGCTTCTCGATGGAGGACTGGACGCCCGAGGATGTCGCCTCGAACGTCGAGCGGATCGCCCTCGAGCTCGCCTCGGGTTGGCAGACGGAGGAGCAGCTCGCGGGGCGGCCGACCGTGGCCGACGAGGTCGAGCAGGTGCTCTTCTTCCTGTCCGAGGTGCTCTATCGGGTGGCTCCAGCGATCGCGGAGGATCTGGAGCGCGCGATCCGCGACGTCTTCGGCGTCGAGATGCCCACGGCAAGGGTGCCGGTGCGCTTCGCGTCGTGGGTCGGCGGCGACATGGACGGCAACCCGTCGGTCGGCGCCGCGACCATCCGGGCGAGTCTGGAGCGACACATGGAGCTGGCCCTGCGGCGCTATCAGGCCGAGCTCAAGGCGCTGCACGAGCACCTCTCCCAGTCCACGAGCCGCGTCGACGTCGACCCTGCTCTGACCGTGCGCATCGACGAGTGCCGGTCGGCGCTCGGGGACGGAGCCCCGTCGATCCCGGAACGCTACGACGGGATGCCCTACCGGCAGCTCCTGTGGCTCTGCGACGAGCAACTCGCGCGCAAGGCGCGCGGCGAGGAAGGTGGCTACGGGCCGCCCTCCGAGTTCTGCGCGGATCTCGAGCTGATGCGCGACAGTCTGAAGGCGCACCGGGGAGCGCGGGCCGGCGTGGCGCTCCTCGACCGCCTGCTGCGCCGCGTCGAGGTCTTCGGGTTCCACCTCGCTGCCCTGGACGCGCGGCAGGACGCGGAGGTCCATAGGCGCGTCGTCGGCGAGCTGCTCGGCATCGAGGGATTCGCCGAGCTCGACGGGCCGGCGCGGACCGAGCGGCTCTCGGCAGCCCTGCGGGGCGAGGTCCCGGGGCTCGAAGGCGACGCGTCCGCCGAGGCGGCGAGCACCGTCGAGGTCTTCAGGGCGCTAGCGGACGCCAGGGGACGATTCGGTCCCGAGGCGACGGGCGTCTTCGTGGTTTCCATGGCCCAGGGCCCCGACGACGCGCTCGCGGTGCTCCTGCTCGCCCGCGTCGGTGGATGCGTGGACAAGGGCGGCGCGGTGCCGCTCGACGTCGCTCCTCTCTTCGAGACGGTGGACGACCTCTTGGCCGGTCCCGGGACCCTCGAGGCGCTGGCGGCGGACCCGACCTATCGCGAGCACGTCGCAGCGCGCGGCGGCCGGCAGATGGTCATGCTCGGGTACTCCGACAGCAACAAGGACGGCGGGATCACGGCCTCGCGGCTCGGACTCGATCGGGCCCAGGCACGGATCGCTGGCGTGGCGCGAGAGGCGGGGCTCGACCTCGTGTTCTTCCACGGCCGCGGCGGGTCCATCAGCCGCGGCGGCGCGAAGCCCGCCGAGGCGATCCTCGCGGCGCCCGCGGGGGCCGTGGAGGGCTGCGCGCGAACGACGGAGCAGGGCGAGGTGCTGGCGGCCAAGTTCGGGCTGCGCGGCCTCGCCGTCCGGACGCTCGAGCAGTCGGTGGCGGCGCTCCTCCTGCGCGAGGTACGGGGGGAGGAAGCGGCACCAGCTCCGTCCGCGCGGAGCCGGGCCGTGGGGGAGACCATGGTCGCGGCCAGCCGTGCGAAGTACCGCGCGCTCGTTCACGACGACCCCGACTTCCCCGCGCTCTTCCAGGGCATGACGCCCATCGACGTGATCGAGCGCCTCCAGATCGGCTCGCGCCCCGCGCGGCGCAGGGAGATGCGGGGCGTCCAGGATCTCCGCGCGATCCCCTGGGTCTTCGCGTGGACCCAGTGCCGCGTCGTGCTGCCCGGCTGGTTCGGAGTGGGCTCCGGTCTCGCGGCCGCCTTCGAGGAGCACGGCCTCGAGGCCGTGCGTGCCGCTCTCGTGGACTGGCCCGCGCTCCGCGCTCTCGCCTCGGACGTGGAGATGGTGCTGGCGAAGAGCGACCTCGCCATCGCCGCTCGTTACGCGCCGCTCGCCGGGGACGTGGGGAAGCGCTTGTTCCCCGTCATCGAGGACGAGCACGCCCGCACGACAGCCGCGATCCTCGAGGTGCTCGAGCAGGACGAGCTGCTCGCCAGCGAGCCCACGCTCCAGCGATCGATCCGGCTCCGGAATCCGTACGTCGATCCGATGAGCTTCCTCCAGGCCGACGCCCTGGGGCGCTGGCGCGAAGGCGGCCGCCAGGACGAGACCCTCGAGCGCCTCCTCGTCCAGACCGTCCGCGGGATCGCGCGCGGCCTGCGCAACACCGGCTGAGCCGCGCCATCGCCCTGAAGGGGCAGTTCAGCGGCATCACTGCGCATTCGGTGTCGCGATTTGAGGCATTTTGCAGGGGGACCGTGCGGGCCGTAGAGGGTTTTCCTGTGTCCTCGATATCGTAGTACCCGATCTCGCGTCCGATCGCACGGGCGCGCATCCAAGCCCCCCCCTGAACTCGATCCTCGCCATGTCAGCAACTCTTCTGCTGTCGTCCGTCCTCCTTCAGGCCGGATCCGTCGCCGCTCCGATGCAGTCGCCGGCCACCCCCTCACTCGTCCGTCGTTCACCCGTCGCGGTGAAGGACGGGGGGACCTACCACGTCGCGACCGGCGCATGGACGCGCTCGGCGTTCCGCCGGAGCGTCCCGGACGGTCAGGATGTCGTGTACTCCAACACCTCGAACGTCGGCGGGCTCTACACCGTCGGGATCGGCTCGCTCCAGTACCCGGGGCAGATCGCCTACGACGAGGGGGCGCTGCCTGCCCTCGGCAACGGGACGGTCGGCTTCGGAACGGAGCCCGACCAGGTCTCCTACGAGATCACCGGCTTCGAGATTCGCTACTGCGACTTCAAGACGGCGCCGATGTCGTCCAGCTGGACGTACACCTTCTACGAGTCCTTCGATCCCGCGGTCGACCCGGCCTCCGGCGCTGCGCCGAACGCGGTCGTGGACCTCGTCAACCTCCCGGCGAACGGCTGCTGGACGGTGACCGTCGATCTCACCGGCGGCTCGGAGTTCAAGCTGGTCGGTGACGGCGGCGCAGCCGCGCCGGGATGGCAGGACGATCCCGCGCGGGACAGCTTCGCCTACGGCATCGAGTATCGCGGCGCGCTCGGCGGAGAGCCCGCGGGGGTCTTCTTCGCAGGCGACCCCGAGTTCACGGGCGGCATCGGCGGGTACGGAGCCGGCACCTACTTCCTGGATCCGACGCAGGCGGCGACCAGCTGCGGGACGACCGGTCTCGGTGCCCTCGACGGATGGACGCTGACGGACGGCGCGACGACCGTCCGGACGCCTCCGATCTACTCGAACGGCGTCGGCTGCGGACAGGGAGCGCGCCCTTTCGGCTCGACGTACCTCCGCATGTTCGCGACCGAGGGACCGGGCTCCGACATCGGCCGGAGCTTCTGTATCGCCGCGCCCAACAGCACCGGCGAGGTCGGCCGTATGCGGGCCACCGGACGCTCCATCGCCTCCCAGGGTCGTCTCACGCTGAGCTGCACGGAACTGCCGCCGAACGTCTTCGGCTTCTTCCTCGTCTCCCGCAGCCCTGACCAGAGCAACAACGCTGGCGGCTCCTCCGGGAACCTCTGCCTCGGAAAGCCCCTCGGGCGCCTCGACGAGCCGTGGCAGGTGAAGAACTCCGGGCCGAACGGAACGGTCTCCCTCAGCACCGAACTCGGTGAGTGGTCGATCGACGCCCAGCCCATCGGCGGCGGCCTCTTCCCGGCCCTGGCGGGTGAGACCTGGTACTACCAGTTCTGGCACCGTGACGTGGGCGGCGCCGGGCCCACGTCCAACTTCACCGAAGGCCTGCGCGTCGACTTCAACTGAGGCCCGCGCTGCTGCGCGGAGGGCGAGCCTGCCCGTCCTCCGCGCCGCCTACCGCCCCTCGGCGAACTGTTCGGTCACCGCGAGGCGGCCCTCCGGGATCGAGAGGATGAAGGCCGTCACCGCGGTCGCCAGGAGCCGGGCGTCGGGGCCGTACCCTGCGTTGTCGCGGTTCGGCTGGTAGTGGAAGGTCCCGTCGGGACACTCCGCGAGCACGAACCACCACCGGTTCGCGCGGATCACCTCGGCGAATCGTTCGGGGTCGACGCTCGCGCCGAGGGCGCCGAAGCCCATCCCCATGAGCGGGGAGCCGTGGGTGTCGGGGAAGCTCTCGGGGTGCTCGGACATGACCGCTGCGTGCCGTCGTGCCTGCGAGCGGTCCTCGTCGAAGGGGCTCATCCAGTGGGCGATCGCCGAGGCTCCGGTGCGTCCCATGTCGGCCCAGTTCCGGTCGCCGGCCGCGCTGTCGCCGTACCACAGGTAGCCGTTGCTGCCCGAGCCGCGCTTCAGGAAGGCGTAGGCGGCCCGCTGGCGGTCGTCGGGGACGTCGATCCCGCACCGCTCGATCATCGCGAGCCCGAGCGCTGCCTGCCCGGTGATCATGGCGATGGGGCCGTAGCCCTCGAAGCCGGGGTTGTGGCCCCAGCCGCCGCGCTGCTGGTCGCCGTTCTTCGGGTAGGAGTCCGGATGGGACTCCTTGACCTTCGGGTTCACCTGGGAGAGGTCGAGGTACTGGGTTCCGAGGAGGAAGTCGCGGATCTCCTCGAGCTCGGGCAGGAGTTTGCGGTCGCCCGTGGCGAGGTGGACCTCGCTGAGGACGAGCGCCGCCGACGTGTAGTGCCAGTTCACGAGCCAGCGATCGTCCTCGCGGCTCGTGGTGCGCGCGTGATAGCGCGCGTTCTTCAGCGCGGCCCTGCGGTGCGCCGCTTTCTTGCTGCCCAGGAGGGCGAGGGGGGCGAAGGTGTCGTGGACCGGGTTGCCGAAGGAACCGTCGTCGCGCTGCTGCTCCGCGAGGTGGTCTCGGAGTCGCTCGAGGAGTTCAGCACTGCGATCGTCGAAGGGGAAGTCGTCGCCGAAGGTCGCCGCTCGGCGCGGCAGCGCCAGGGTCGGAGAGAGAGTCTTGCCGCCCCGTCGGACCATGAGCGCGAGGCGCGGTCGTCCCGCGGGATCCGACAGCGCCGTGTCGAGGGCCTTCGCGAAGTCCTCGATGGGACCGGTCGGCCCGAAGACGTCCATGCCGTAGCCGTTGCGATGGGGCGTCTCGAAGGCCTGGCCGTTCACGCCGACGATGTCGTCGCCGGGCTGGAGGCGCCCTTCGGCGGGGCTCCCCGAGAGCACGTGTCCGACGCGCAGAACAGTCGGGGCGTCCTCGACGAGGCGCACGCGGATCCCGGTGACGCCGAGGTTGTAGAACCAGCCGGGGCACTCGGCGTCGGGCCCGCTGCCCGCGCGCTGGGACCAGGGCTGGCCGCTGGGGTGGTAGTGGACCTGGGGAGCGGCGCTCGCTGCGGACGCGAGCGCGGCCACGGCGATCGGGTGGAGGAGCCTTCTCATGCGCGTCGGGAAGCGTGGGGACGGGGTCGGAGCAAGACGGGCTGCACGGTACTCGGCGCCGCACCGATTCGCAGCATGCGCGTCGATCGGAGCAGCGGAATGGAGGCGGCTCCGCGCCGCAGGGCCCGCGATCGCGGTCGCGCCGAACCCGGGCTCCGTTCGTGAACGCTGGTCGGGTCCCTCCGGTGGCCGTACCCGGCCGCCGTCGTCGCTGTCGGGACGTTCAGGGCGCGCGATGGCCGCCGTTTCGCAGCTCCCACGATGTCCACAGCGCCGGTCCGGGCGAATGCAACGGTGCGCGACGACTCCACGGTCGACCCATTCTTCATCGTGACCAGAACCGCACTCTCCATCGCCGGCTCGGATCCCTCGGGCGGAGCCGGTATCCAGGCCGACCTCAAGACCTTCGCCGCCCAGGGCGTCCACGGTGCCGCGGCGATCACCGCGCTGACGGCCCAGAACACCCGCGGGGTCCAGGCGGTCCATCCCGTTCCCGCCGGGTTCGTGGCGGACCAGGTGCGCGCCGTTCTGGAGGACCTCGACGTCGGCGCGATCAAGATCGGAATGCTCGGATCCTCCGAGGTGACCGCAGCTGTGGCCGAGGTGCTCGCCGGCCGGCCCGACATCCCCGTGGTGCTCGATCCCGTCATGGTCGCTGCCGGTGGTGAGCCTCTCCTGGACGAGGACGCCGTCGCTGCGCTGCTTGCGCTCGTGCCCTGCGCGGCCCTCATGACGCCGAACGTCCACGAGGCGGGGTTGCTCCTGGAGGCCGCGCCGGCGCAGTCCCTGTCGGAGCTGCACGAGCAGGCCAAGCGGCTCCTCTCGCTGGGAGCGGATGCAGTCCTTCTGAAGGGTGGACGCCTCGACCTCGGGGCCCGCGCGATCGACGTGCTCGCTCTCCCGGGTGTCCAGGCCGTGGCGCTCGAGCACGACCGCGTCCCCGCGGCCCGCGTCCACGGCGGTGGCTGCACCCTCTCGGCCGCCATCGCGGCGCGCGTGCTCCTGGGGGACCCCCTCGAAGCGGCGGTGTCGCACGCCCGCGCCTACGTCCGCGCGGCGCTCATGCGCGGGCTGACCGATCCTCCAGGCGGGGGAGCGACCGCGCTGCTGCACTGAAGCGCGTTCCTCGACGCCTCACACGCGGCGCAGCACCAGCAGAGTGTCACCCTGTTCGTCGGAGAGCCGTTGGGGCTCGTCGATGGCGTAGTGGAAGTCGTAGGTCGCGACGTGCACCAGCTCGGGAACGGCGCGTAGCAGCGCTCGGACCTGGCGTGCGTCGTAGGTGCGGAAGTTCCAGCGCGTCCGCGCTCTCTTCTCGACGCCGCCCTCCAGCACCTTCATCCGCGATTCCACGGGCTCGAGGCGAGTGCGCCGGTCGGCCGCCCACCCCTCGATCGTGCAGTCCACGAGGGCGCCGTCTCGCTCGACCTTCCAGCGCTCCCGCGATCCCTTGGTCCTCGCGTAGTCGGTCAGGTGGAACCCGAGGCAGTAGACCCCGCCCGGTCGCAGGGCGCGCGCGACCGAGCGGAGGTGCCCGCGGGCGGCGTCCTCGGTGAGGAGGTACTTGAAGGTGCTGACCAGGCAGTGAGCGAGATCGAAGCGTCCGCGGGTGCGGAAGTCGGCCATGTCCCCGCGCGCCACGGTCCCTTCGAGACCCTCGCGGGCGAGTCGCTCACGGGCGAAGGTGACCATCTCCGGGGTCAGGTCGAAGCCATGGGGCCGCCACCCCCGTCGCGCCATCTCGACCATCAGCCGGCCGGAGCCGCACGCGGGCTCGAGGACGCGGAGAGGAGCGCGTGATCTCTCGGGGGGGCGCGAGTGAGCCGCGTAGGCGTCCTCGAGGAAGCGGGCCTCGACGTCGGTGTCGACGTCGAAGATCGCATCGTAGTAGCGCGGGGTCTCGTACCAGTCGAGCTCCTCGTAGCGTGCCTTCCCGGTCATCCTGCCTCGTGCCAGACGCGCCGGGCGGGCACGCTCACCAGCCGGTCCTCCTCCGCGATCCACGCCGTCATGGCGCCCCCGTACACGCAGCCGGTGTCCAGCCCGCGCGTTCGATCGAGGGCGACGAGTCCACGGCGCGCCCAGTGGCCGAAGACGACGGTGCGCGGTTCCGCCTCGCGCGCGCGCCAGTGCTCGTCCCAGGGGACGAAGGGGGCGGCCGGCAGCGGCCAGTCGCCGCTGAGCGGCGTCGCTCCGCTGGAGTCGCAGTGGCGCGCCCTGACGGCGAACTCGACGGCCGCGTCCTCTGGATCGAGGTGCGAGCGCCCGGCGAGGACAGCGGCCGGGTCCTCCCACTGCGGATGGATCCCGGCGTGCACCATGAGAACGTCCTCCCAGGCCAGCACGAGGGGCTGCTGGTCGAGCCAGTCGAGCAGGGACTCACCATCCTCTGCGGCGGAGAGGGCCTCGAGGGTGCGCCGGTTGCCCCGCAGCTTCGGGTCGCGGCGCTGCCGCAGGAGATGGACGTCGTGGTTCCCGAGCACCGGCTCGGCCCCCAGGGCGCGAGCGAGGCGGAGGCACCCCACGGAGTCCGGGCCGCGATTGACCAGGTCCCCGACGGGGTGGAGGGCGTCGGAGGCCGGGTCGTACCGCAGCACCTCGAGCAGCTGCTCGAACTCCTCGCGGCAGCCCTGGAGGTCTCCGATGAAGATGCGGCGGTGCGCCATGGGGGGAGTCTAGTGGGCGCCCCCGCCGGCCGAGGCCCCGATCCCGGTCCCTGCCGGGGGCCGGAGCTCGGCCTGAAGGAGTCTCATGGCCAGCCTGTCAGGAGTTCCGCCCCTGCCCCTCGACACCGGAAGGGGCCGTCCCTACCCTCTTGGGCCGCTCTCCCGACGGGGGAGCCCGACGACCACAAGAGCCATGGCGAAGTCCCAGTTCAAAGCAGGCGGCCCCACGCGCGGCCGACGCCGCGTCCGCAAGATCGGTATGGGTTCGGGCAAGTACCTGCTCGCCCGCAAGGAGGCGCGCAAGGGCGTGTCCGTCCAGCCCCAGGCCGCCGAGAAGCCCGAGTCGAAGGGCTGATCGCGGGTCGGGGCCAGCGCGCTGAAGCGTGCTCCCACCGATGCCCGACCCCTCCGGCGCAGTCGCGACCGGCCCCGTTCTCGCCGCGCTCTCCGCGGCCGCGAGCTGGGCCTTCGCATCCATCGCGTTCTCGAGGCTCCTGTCCCATGGCAGGGTCTCGCCAGCGGCAGCCAACCTGTTCAAGAACGGATTGGCTGCCGCCAGCTTCTTCCTGGCGACGCTGGTGCTCGGCGGGCGCTGGCCCGTGGGAGAAGCCTGGGGCTGGCTGTTCCTTTCCGGGTTCCTGGGCTTCTCCGTCGCCGACGCGCTGTATCTCGCGGCGATGACGCGTTGCGGCGTGCAGACCGCGGCGACGGTCGTGCTGCTCAACGTCCCGATCGCGACGCTCCTCGCGGTGCCGATCGTCGGCGACCGGCTCGACCATGGAGCGCTCGTGTTCATCGGCGTGGTGCTCGCCGGCGTCCTGCTCGTCGTGCTCGACCCCGCCGCCCGCGGCTCGAGCGCTGAGAGCACGCGGAGAGGGAGCTTCTCCGTCGGCGTGGCCCTCGCGCTCCTCGCAGCCCTCGCCATGGGGGCGGCGGTGCCCCTCGGCAACGGCCGCTTCGACGACGTCGGCGTCTGCCCCGGCGGCTTCATCCGGCTGGCCGGTGGAGCGCTCGGCGCGTTCCCGATGGCGCTGGTCCTCGGGCTGGGCCGTCGGACGTCCCCGGGCGCAGAGATCTCGCGCCTGATCCAGCCGCTCTTCGCAGCGCCGGGGCCCGGAGGAGTCTGGGGGGCCGTGGCGCTCACCGGGGTCGGCTGCGCGATCTGCGGGCTCGTGCCCTATCACTTCGCCCTGCGCGAGCTCCCCAGCGGGATCGCGGCGGTGCTCTTCGCGTCGACTCCGCTCTTCACGCTCCCCCTGGCGCTCCTGATCGGTCAGCGCGTGGGCTGGCTCGGGGTGATGGGCGCGCTTGCTGGATTCGCTGGCGTCGCGGGGATCCTCCTCGGCGGCGAGCGCGAACCGGTGCGAGATCTCGGAGACCTGGTGCCGGTCGTCACGCGCGTGTCGCGCCCGAGCCCGGCGGGCGCCCGGTTCCCGGTCTTCGTCCACGGCCGGCCAGGCGCGGATCTGGCGGCATCTTCCGAGCGGCCTCCGGCGCTGCTCGTGCACGCCGAGCCGGATCCCGCGAGCGTGGGCGCCGGGCCGCGGCTCATGCTGCTCGGTGACGGAGACCTGGGCGCGCCCTACGAGCGCGCGGTCGGGCTCGCG
>CBFIJG010000097.1:0-12283 GCA_965662915.1 Planctomycetota bacterium
TCCCCCATCCGAAGGGGTCCCCCGCGTACGGAGCGCTGGCTGACTCGACCCAGCTGAGAGGCCGAGGGGGCGCCGGGCGGGAGAGCGCGAACCCGTCGGGTTCGCGGCCTCCGAAGGCAGGGATGCATTGACGCACCGAAACTGCGCTCTTCTGGCACATCCCCTTAATTGGCGAGAATTCAGCACTTAACGACCTCCTCATGGCGTGCGGCGGGCGAATCCTTCTCGCGCACTCCTCTGCGCGATCCCTTCCCCCGTCTCCCCCCTCGACCCGCCGATCATGCTTCAGCCGGATCCGCACGCCCTCGGATCGAACCCGATCGCCACGAGCGCTCGCTCGACCGTCGCCATGGATGGATGGACCACCGCTGCGCGCCACCTCGACGAGCTGAGGGGCGGTCTCGAGCGCGCTCTGGACCTCGAGGAGCGGCTCGGTGACGCCGCGCGCCACCACCTCGCCACCGGGGGCAAGCGCCTCCGCGGCCGCCTCGCCCTGGCCACGGGCCTGGGGCTCGGCCTCCCCATGGAGCAGTCGCTGGCGCCTGCGATCGCGGTGGAGCTGCTGCACAACGCTTCGCTGATCCACGACGATCTACAGGACGCCGACCGGCAGCGGCGGGGCGCCCCCGCCGTGTGGGCGAAGTTCGACAAGCCGACCGCGCTCCTCCTCGGAGACGCGATGATCGCCGCCTCCTTCGAGGCGCTCACCAGCGGGGCCTCGCCGCGCCTCGCCGAGCAGGTCCGCCTCCTCTCGACCTGCATCACCGGTCTGGCCGCCGGTCAGTGCTCGGACGGAGCGCGCGGCGAGCCGCTGCCGCGGACGATCGCGGCCTACGAGGCCCTCTCCCGGGCGAAGACCGGGCTGCTCTTCACGCTCCCGGCCGAGCTCGTGATGCTCCGCTGGACGAGCGATGCCGTCGCCCTCGCCGCTGCGCGCGAGAGCCTCGAGCTCGTCGGCATCGCCTTCCAGATCCACGACGATCTCGCCGACGTCTTCGGGACGAAGGGCCGGGCCGTGGGCAGCGACCTTCGCTGCAACCGCCTCTCGGCGCCTGTGCTCTTCCACGAGCTCAGCGAGAGGCCCCGGCCGCGCCCGATCAATGGCGGGTCGCGCTTCGACGGCGTACCCCTCGAGAAGCAGGCGGAGATCATCCGGCGCGGCCCCGGAGTCGGGCTCGCCATGAAGCATCAGCGGGTCGTCATCCAGCGCGCCGCGGCAGCCGCTCGCGTGCTGCCCGCTGGTCTCCGCGACGTGATCGCCGGGCTGGCCCGCGACGTCCTCGCCGCCTCCAGCCGCCTCGCGGCCCTCGACGAGAAGTCGGCGCAGCTCAACCGCGCGGGCTCCGTGCACTGAGGGGAGGCCCTGGATTGTTCCGCTTCATCAACGATCGCTCGAACCACCCCGGCGGTGACGGGGATAAGGGGAGGAGCGCGATCGTCGTGGGCGCGGGCTTCGGCGGCATCGCCGCGGCCCTTCGCCTCCGGGCGCGGGGCTACGACGTCCAGCTCCTCGATCGGCTCGAGGCTCCGGGCGGCCGCGCCCAGGTCTACCGCCGCGGCGGATTCGTGTTCGACGCCGGCCCCACCGTCGTGACCGCCCCGTTCCTGTTCGAGGAGCTCTTCGAACTCTTCGGGAAGCGCCTCGAGGACTACGCGGAGATCGTCCCGGTCGAGCCCTGGTACCGCTACCAGTTCCCCGACGGCCGCGAGTTCGACTACGGAGGGTCCCTCGACGACACCCTGGAGCAGATCCGCTCCTTCGACGAGCGCGACGTCGAGGGCTACAAGCGCCTGGTGGACATGTCGGAGCGGATCTTCGACAAGGGCTTCACCGAGCTCGCCGATGCGCCCTTCCATCGCTTCGGCGCGATGATGAAGACGGTGCCGGCGCTGCTGAAGCTGCGCAGCTACAAGACCGTCCACCAGCTCGTGGCGAGCTTCATCAAGAGCGAGCACCTGCGGCAGGCCTTCTGCATCCACCCGCTCCTCGTGGGCGGCAACCCCTTCGACACGACGTCGATCTACTCGCTCATCCACTTCCTCGAGCGCAAGTGGGGCATCCACTTCCCCATGGGCGGGACCGGCGCGATCGTGAGCGCCCTCGGCCGGCTGATGGAGGAGGAAGGCGTCGCCTTTCGCGGTGGCGCGGAGGTCGAGGAGCTCGTCGTCGAGAACGGCGCGGCCCGCGGGGTCGTGCTCGCCTCGGGTGAGCGACTCTCCGCCGATCTCGTGGTCGTCAACGGCGACCCGCCGTTCCTCTACAAGAACATGATCGACCGCCGGCATCGCCGCCGCTGGACCGATCGGCGCGTGGACCGCCTCAAGTACTCGATGGGGCTCTTCGTGCTCTACTTCGGCACGGAACGGCAATACCCCGAGGTGCCCCACCACACGATCGTGCTCGGCCCGCGCTTCAAGGGCCTGCTCGACGACATCTTCCATCGCCAGATCCTCGCGGACGACTTCAGCGTCTACCTGCACAGGCCGACCGCGACCGATCCGTCGATGGCGCCGGAGGGAAAGGACTCCTTCTACGCGCTGGTCCCCGTCCCGAACCTCGACGCGGACCTCGACTGGGACGTCGAGGGTCCGAAGCTGCGGGATCGCCTGGTGAGCTTCCTCGACGAGCGGATCCTTCCGGGCCTCTCCGAGGAGATCACGGAGGACTTCTTCGTGACGCCGCGAACCTTCGAGTCTCGCTTCCTCTCCCACAAGGGCTCGGGCTTCTCGATCCAGCCGGTCTTCACCCAGTCCGCCTGGTTCCGCTTCCACAACGTCTCGGAGGACATCGACGACCTCTACCTCGTGGGAGCGGGTACCCACCCCGGCGCCGGGATGCCCGGTGTCCTCTGCTCCGCGAAGGTGCTCGACCGCGTCGTGCCCGCCCCGCCGCAGAGCGCCGCCGTGAACGCCCAGGAGAGCGCGTCCGCGCGATGAGCACCGAAGCGCCCTCCATCGCGGGCGCCGAGGCGCTCCGCCAGCACGGCCGGACGTTCCACGCCGCGCATCTTCTTCTCGGCCGCGGCGCCGCGGAGGGTGTCCACCTGCTCTACGGCTTCTGCCGGCACGTGGACGACCTGGCCGACGAGCTCCCCATCGACGAGTCCCGGGTCGCGCTCGCAGGAGTGCGCCGCGAACTCGCGGGCGAGGTGCCCCCCTCCCCCGCCGTTGCGGGCTTCCGCCGGTTCCTCGAGACCCATCCCGTCGAGCCGGGCGCGGCCGAGGAGTTCCTCCGAGGTGTGGAGCAGGACCTGGACGTCACGCGTTACGAGACCGAGGAAGAGCTCTTCCGCTACTGCTTCCGCGTCGCGGGCACCGTGGGCCTCTTCATGTGCGGCCTCTTCGGCGTCAGGGATCGTCGCGCGCTCCCCTTCGCGATCGACCTCGGGATCGGCATGCAGCTGACCAACATCAGCCGCGACGTCCTCGAGGACGCCGGGCGCGGCCGCGTCTACCTGCCCGCGTCACTGACGAGCGGCGCGATCGACCCCGCCGAGCTCGTGGCCAGGGAGCCCGCCGCGATGTCCGCCTCGCGAGGCGCGGTCGAGACCCTCCTGCGTCGGGCGCGCGAACACTACCGCAGCGCGGACGAGGGCATCCGCTTCCTTCCCGCCCGCGCGCAGCTGGCCGTCCAGACGGCCTCGAGGACCTACGAGGCCATCGGCCCGCGCGTCCTGGCCGCGCCGTCGGGGACCCTGCCGGGCCGCGTGCACGTGAACGCCGCCGGGAAAGCACTCCACATGACCCGCGGCATCGCCTCGGTCATCGGCCTGCGCGCGCGCGCGGTCCTCTGGGCCGTTCCCGAGCACGACAACAGGCTCCACGACGCCCTCGCAGGTCTCCCGGGGGTTGCCGGGTGACCACCGAGCGGTTCGACGTCGCGATCATCGGAGGCGGCTGCGCGGGCCTGAGCCTCGCGACCCGCCTCGCGGAGGCCGATCTGGGCGGCCGGCGCGCCGTCGTCCTCGAACCACGCACCAGCTACACCCGCGATCGGACCTGGTGCGGGTGGTCGTTCGGGACCCACCGCTTCTCGAGCTGCGTGGACAGGTCCTGGCGGCAGTGGTCCGTCCGTCATGACGGCGTGGAGCACGTCCACTCCTCAAGCCGCCACGCCTACGAGCACATCCCTGCCGACCGCTTCTACGAGACGGCCCTCGATGCCATCGGCGGAGCCGGCCACGTGGAGCTCCGGAAGGGTGTCCGGGCCGAGCGCCTCTTGCCCCTCGACGGCGCCACGCGGATCGAGAGCGATCGGGGCTCCCTGCTCGCCGACCTGGTGATCGACACGCGCCCCGAGCTCCACGAGCCCCGCGGCCCCGCGCTCCTCCAGCATTTCGTGGGCCTCGGGATCGTCACGGCCGACGACGCCTTCGACCCGGGCCGGGTGACGCTGATGGACTTCGACGTGGATCAATCGGACGGGATCCACTTCATGTACGTGCTGCCCTTCTCACGTCGACGCGCGCTCGTCGAGTCGACGATCCTCTCCCCCGCGTCGCTGCCCGAGAACGTCTACACGGCGCGGGCGATCGAGTACGTCCAGCGCGTCCACGACGCGGAGATCGAGGGCATCAGACGAGTGGAGTCCGGCGCCATCCCGATGTCCGACGGTCGCGGCGTCAGCGCCGGCCTCCCCCGCGTCGTCCGCGCAGGAGCGGCCGCCGGCGCGGTCCGGCCCAGCACGGGGTACGCCTTCCACGGGATCCAGCGCCAGACCGACCGTTTGACCCGCGCGATCGCCGCGGGACGGATCCCCCGCGAGCGGCCCGTCCGCTCTCGCGTCGACTCCTGGCTCGACCGGGTGTTCCTCGGCGTCATCTCCCGTTTCCCCGAGCGGGCTCCGGAGCTGTTCGCGCGAATGGCCTCCTCCCTCGACGCGGAGACCTTCGCTCGCTTCATGATGGAGCGCCACGGCTGGCCCGAACGGCGCCGCGTGGTCCTCTCGATGCCGAAGCTGCCCTTCACGAGAGAGGCCCTGCGCCTCGCACGATCATGACGGGCGGCGGTGCGGCGCTGGCCCCGCGCGACCGGCACTGGCGCTGGGCGATGGGCCTCACGGCGGCGGCCTGCGCCGCGGCGCTGGCCGCGGGAGGGGTCCCCGAGCGAATCCAGTTCGGCGCGCTCCTCGTCGGCGTCGCCGTGATCGGCTTCCCCCACGGTGCGCTCGATCCGCTGGTGGCCGGCCTCGGGCTTCGCCTCGGATCCCCGACGCGGATCCTCTTCTTCCTCGGCGCCTACGTGGTGCTCGCCGCGTCCGTCCTCGGCCTGTGGCTGATCTCGCCCGCCCTCGGGCTCGCGCTCTTCCTCTCGAGCTCGGCGCTGCATTTCGGGCTCGGTGACACGGACCGTAGCGAAGCGTCCTCGACGAGCGCCCACGTCCTGCGCGTCGTCGCGCACGGCGCGGCGCCGATCGTCCTGCCCTCGATCGCCCACCCCGCTCCCGTGTCGGAGGTCTTCGGCTGGCTGATCGCGACGAGCGGTTCCGCCGTCGAGGACGCACTCGGCTCGGCAGCGCCCGCGCTCGGCGCTGCATGGCTGCTGACGGCCATGGTCGCCTACGCCCTGCCCGGCGCGGGACGCCTCCGCGGGGCCGCCGAGCTCGCAGCCCTCACGGCCGCCTTCGCCCTCCTCCCGCCGCTGCTTTCGTTCACCGTCTACTTCTGCCTCTGGCACTCCGCGCGCCACCTGATCGAGGTCCACGCGGCCCTCGGCGGGCTCCGCTCGGGGCGCAAGGCGCTCGTCGGGGCGGCGGTGCTCCTCGCCACGGCTGTGCTCATGGGCGCCGGCCATCGCCTCGCCGAGGTGGCCTCCACGACCCCGGGCTACGTCCGGACGGTCTTCATCGCGCTCGCTTGCCTGACGCCGCCCCACATGCTCGTCACCGCGCTGCTCGCGCGCCGCAGGAGCAGCGCAGAGCGCAGCTGAGGTCCGGGCGCGAGCCTCGCCGGGCTCAGAAGGTCGCGATCAGCCTGAGGAACGCGACCGTGGCATCGTCGATGTCGGTGCGGCCACCCGGGTCGCGGATCCACATGAGCTCGGGCTGGATCGCGAGTTGTTCGGTCAGCTGGAAGCGGCCGTAGAGGTCGAAGGCGCTCTCGTCCGAGGGCGCCGCCGCGGAGACGAGGTCGACGTGGCTCCAGTAGAGGCCCCACTCGTCCTCCTCGCGCGGTCCGGGCCCCACGAAGCCCGCGCCGTAGTGAGCGCCGAACTCGGTGAGCTCACGATCGGCGAAGCTCACCTGGGTGAAGGCGCGCCATCCGTCGATGACCGCGACGTCGGCGACGAAGTAGGTGCCGCCGGTCCCGACGTCCTCGCCGCCGTCGAAGGTGGAGAAGCGGCCGTCGTGGTACCACGCGCCCGCCGAGAAGACCGAGCCCTCTTCACCTCCGAGGAGAAGGTCCGCCTGAAGGATGTGGAAGGAGTCGTTGGACGGGCTGCTGCTGATGAAGCTCGAAGGGCCGCGCCTCCCGGTCGAGATCCCGTCCGCACCGAGCGCGCCGTCGAAGAGGCCGTAGCCGAGTCGCAGATCGACCCCGTCGGAGACGCCGTGGTCCAGGAACACGCAGGCAGCGGTCGCGGGATCCGGATAGGAGGGGAAGGTGAAGATCGTCGGCCCGAAGCCTGCCGACGAGTGCGAGAAGCCCGTCGCGGAGCGGGGCGCCGCGAAGTCGTCGTCGGCGTCGAGCTTGCCCAGGGCCAGCTCGACCGGCCCCCCGCCGAGGTCGGAGCGCCACACGAACTCCAGGATGTGGTCCAGGGAACGATCGGTCTCGATGTTCGAAGCGATCTGCACGTCGCCGATGTCGAGCGATCCTCCGCTGTTCGGAGGGGCCGTCGCGAAGCCGAGGGTCAGGGACCCCGCGCCCTCCGTCCCGAAGGCCTGGTCGAGGTTCGCCTCCGCGCCGAGGAGCAGCAGGTGACGGTCGGAGGTGCCACGCCGGACGCCGCCATCGAGAACCGTCGTGGACTCGTAGATCAGCTCCCCGCCCAGGCTCAGCCATCCGGGACCCCAGCTCGCTGCCGACTCGAGCGGAGCCTCTCCCTGCCCGGCAGCCGGCGCTCCGAAGGCGATGGCGACCGCGAGACCGAGGGCCAGCCGAGACGACGCGGCGTTCGGAGCAGGGCGGTGGAGCATGGGCCAGCGAGGCAGGACGAAGCGCAGGTGGCAGGCCAAAGCAGGGCTGTGGCATCAGCCACACATCCTGCGAGGAAGCTACCTGCGCCGGCGGCGTGGCGCGCCACCGAACCGGTGGGAAGGTCCGCGAGCCCCTGCTGGCTCCCGCCGGGCTAGATCGCCTGGGCCTCGCTCAGGCGCGAGTAGAGGCCGCCAGCGGCCACGAGTGCCTCGTGGCTCCCGAGCTCGACGACGCGACCACCGTCGAGGACGGCGATGCGGTCGGCGTTGCGCACGGTGGAGAGGCGGTGCGCGATCACGATGGTCGTCCGCCCCACCATCATCTCCTCCAGGGCTGCCTGGACGACCGCCTCCGACTCCGTGTCGAGAGCACTCGTCGCCTCGTCCAGGAGCAGGAGCTCGGGGTCACGGAGGAGCGCACGGGCGATGGTGATGCGCTGGCGCTGGCCGCCGGAGAGGCGCGTGCCGGCGTCCTTCACGTTCGTCTCGTAGCCCTCGGGCAGGGCCTCGATGAACTCGTGGATGTTGGCGGCGCGCGCGGCGGCGACGACCTCCACCTGGGAGGCGTCCGGGCGGCCGTAGCGGATGTTCTCGGCGATGGACGCGTGGAACAGGAAGGGCGCCTGGGTGACGAGTGCGTAGGACGACGTCCAGGAGTCGAAGGTCACGTCCTTGAGGTCGTGACCATCGACCGTGACCCGCCCGGACGAGGGGTCCACGAAGCGCGCGACGAGGTCGAGCATGGTGCTTTTGCCCGAGCCGCTCGGACCGACGAGGGCCAGGGTCTCTCCCGGTTGGACCTCGAGGTCGATGGAGCGGAGCGCGAAGTTCGAGGTCGTTGCGCTGTCCGCGCCCTCGTCCTCGTCCTCGTCGGGGTATTCGAAGCCAACGTCCTCGAAGCGGATCCCGCTGCCGAGCCCGGAGAGCGTCACCGCACCAGAGCGCTCCACCACATCAGGGCGCTCGTCGAGGATGTCCTGCAGGCGCTGCGCGGCGCCCTGGGCCTCGGAGATCTGCGCGATGACTCGCGTGGTGCGCTTCAGGTGCGACGAGGCCTGGCTGATCATCAGGAAGAAGGTCAGCATCGCGCCGCCGTTGTCGAAGGCGCCCTCGTCGATCACGACGTAACCCACGAAGACGACCACGAAAGCGATCCCCGCGTTGGTGAAGAGGATCGTCCACGCGCGCGACAGCGTCGATGCGCGGATCATCTTCATCGTGGCGTCGAGGTAGGAGCGGTTGGTCTCCGCGAAGCGCTCCAGCTCCCGTTCCTCGGCGCGATAGGCCTTCACCGTGCGCACGCCCTGGAACATCTGCGTCAGGACCTGGAAGGTCGATCCCAGCCGCGTCGCGCTGCGGTGGCTGCCCTTGCGGACCTTGCGCACCAGGATCACGATCGGCACCACGAAGAGCGGGAGCCCCAGGAGCACGAAAAGCGTCACCTTCCAGTTGATGTAGGCGGCGATCCCGATGCTCACGACGAACATCAGCGGCTCCTGCACCAGGTCCTTCAGGATGAGCTGGACGACCTGGGTGGTGCGGCCGACGTCGCTGCTGATCCGCGAGAGCAGATCGCCGAAGCGACGTCCCGTGTGGTAGCGCATCGAGAGCCCCATCAGATGCTCCGCGAGCTGCATCCTGAGAGACACGACCAGGCGCAGGCCGACGAGGCCCGCGAGCACCCCCATGCCGTAGTGGGTCAGGGACGCGAGCAGCGCCATGATCACGACGATGACGCCGACACGGTAGAGCGCGGGCATGCGCCAGCCCGTCCCCACGCGCTCCTCCTCGGGCCCGAGGATGCGCTCGAGGACCCCCTCGCGTAGCCGCTCGCTCAGGCCCGCGGGCTCCGCGGCCTCGCCCACCGACTCGCCCGCGGCGGCCGCGTCCGGTGCACTCGCCACCTCTCCGGGAGCGGGGTCCCCCGCATCCGCTCCGCCGGGCGGCACGGCGATACCCTCCAAGGCCGCCGACGCGTCCTCTTCCTCGGGGAAGAGGGCCTCCCAGGTCGGCAGGAGGAGCAGGAACGTGCCCTGCTGGAGCATCGCGCTCGCCGTCCCGAAGATGACGATCAGCACGAGAGCGCCGAGGTGCGGCCGGGCGTGCGGCCGCAGCAGCCGGAAGAGGTCGCCGAGGCGATTCATGGGCGGGGGAGGTTAATGGCGCGCCGATCGGGGCGCGACGCGTGGACGCCGATCCTGAGCCCGGTGCGGCCCACGTGCGAGGGCTGGGCCCTGGAAACGGCGCAGGCGCCGCCGAATCGCTTCGGCGGCGCCCGTGGCCTGTTCTACGGGAGCCCCGGTCGAGCGGAGACCCCGTTCGAGGAACGCTCAGAGTCCGGTGGTCTCGGACTCGATCAGCGCCTCGTGGCAGAAGTTCTGGAAGTCCTTACGGAGCCAATCCTCGCGCAGCATCGCCAGGTGCTTGTCCGTGCGGATGTTGAGCGGGTTGGTCGGCGCAGTGCGCGTGCGCAGGTAGATGATGTAGAAGCCGTGCGGGCCCTCGAAGGGGCCGGCGACCTCGCCAGGATCCATGCTGAAGAACATCTGGTCCACGACGGCGAAGTTGCCCAGGAAGTGCGTGTACTCGGTCTCGCCCAGGGCGCGCTTCATGTCGTTGCGCGTCATGGCCTGGTCGCGGAAGGCGCCGAAGTTCTTCAGACCGTATTCCGGCGGCATCTTGCCGGTGGCCGGGAGGGGCGGATCCCAGAACTCGCTCTTCTGACGGAGGAAGGTCGCCCACCACTGGTCGAACGGCAGGACGGGCTCACCCGCGTAGGCTTCGCCCTTCAGCTTGGCCGCCTCGACGGCCTCGCGCTCGGCGGCGAGCTTGGCGAGGTGCGCGTCGATCTCCTCGCGGATCGCGATGGAGCGCTCGTAGGCGTTCTCCCAGCCGTTCTCCCTCCACTCGAAGTTCAGCCAGTCGAAGGCCGAGACGAGGAGCGTGTCCGCGTGGCACTTCGCGAGGCCCATGATCCCGTTGGCCACGGTCATGTGGCCGGCGAGCTCCGGGCTCAGACCGCCCTCCTCGGTGAGCTCGAGGGCGCTGGCCTTGTGCTTCTTGTAGGACTCCACGAGGTACATGTGCTGCTCGTAGGCCTCCGACGACGGGAAGCCGTGCCCCTGGAGCGCCATGAAGTCGAAGTTGAACATCGACGTCTTCATCTGCTCACGCTGGTCAGCGATGTTCGCGCGGAAGGCCTCGATGTCGAGGAGCGCGTCCATCTTCGCGAGGCCCTGGCGGCCGGCCTCCATGAGCGCGAGAGCGAGCTTCGCGTCCTCGATCTCCTGGACCGTGAAGAACTCCGCCATCTCCTGGTAGACGTCCTCCGTGCGGATCTCCGCGTGCCAGTCGTCGCCGTCGATCACCATGGCGAGCTCGGCCGGGATGCCGTGGACGCCGGTCTTGACGTCGGCAAGGCTCCAGAGCGCGCCCATGACGAAGTCGCGCAGGATCTGCATCATCATCTCCTGCTCGGGAATGATGGGCTCGCCGGTGTCGATGCTGACCTGCAGGCGACGCTCGTACTCGCGCTGGTAGTCGGCGATGAGGTCGACCTGGGGCGAGCCGGCGTTGATCGCCTCGATGGAGAGCGCGGGCCACGTGTCCGGGTGGTCCGGGAAGAAGAGCTGGTCGAACTCGGTCGTCTGCCGGACCTGGTCGCGGTACCAGTCGCCGGAGCGGTAGGCGCGGCGAAGCTCGGTCTCGTAGCTCAGGGTCGGGTAGCGCTCGGCGAAGCTCGCCTTCTCCTGCTCGAGGCGGCGCGTGACGATCCGCTGATCGAAGTCGAAGGTCGTCATGGCCTCGTCGACGGCGGCCTCGAGGGCGGCCTCCTCCATGTCCCCCTTCTCGTCCAGGATGCGCTCGGCCATCTCGGTGCGGCGGAGGCGGCGCTCGTGGTCCATGAGGACCTGGAGCTTGCGCGCGTCGAGGGCGTTGCGGCCCGGGCCGTACACGAGGAAGCGCTTGATCTCGAGGTCCGGGATCAGGACGCCGTTGACCGTCACCGGCTCGCCGAAGGCCGACTCCTGGGCCGGAGCGGCGGTGTCGGCTTCGCTCTGCGCGGTCGGGAGGGCGAGGGCGGCCGGGGCGGCCGCGAGCGGGGCGAGGAGGAGGATTTTCTTCATGGGTCCGTGGGACGCTGGCGCACGAGGGGCGCGGAGCGTACGGAGAGGGCCCGGGGGTGAGAGCGGAAAGTGGGCCCTAATGATGTTTTGTCGGGCGCCGGGCCCCTCCACCTGAACCCCCGCCCCCACTGCATCCCCCAGGGCCGCTACCGTGTGCCGCCCCGGATGAGCTATCCCACCCGCACAATCGCCCTGCTCTGCGAGCTCCTGCACTCCCCTGCGGCGCCCGATCCGCGCCCCATCCAGCGGCTCCACAACGAGATGTTCGAGGGCGGGCAGCCCCCCTACGCGGGCTTCCAGGTCAGCCCGCTGGGGCCCGTCCTCTCCAACCCCGTGGCCACGCCCGGGGGCGTCTCCCAGGTGGCCTTCCTGGCCGATCGGGTCCAGTTCAGGGAGGAGCGGGGCAGCCTGACGCACGAGACCTTCGCGGCGCAGGTGCGCGAGATCGCCGAGCGCGCGGCGCCCCTCCGCGGCGTCCCGGTCTATTCGGCCCAGCAGATCATCCTGCGGAGCCTGGTGAACCCCCGCACGACCTCGGACACCCGGACCTTCCTGAGAGAGCGCGTCTTCGGCTTCGGCGGCCGCCTCGACGGCCTCGGCCGCTCCCCGCAGCTCGTCGGACTCCGCCTGGGCTTCGGGCCCGACGAGGATCAGGAGAACGCGTTCGGGCTCCGGATCGAGTCCTACAACCCCGATCCGCGCTCGCTCTACATCGAGGTCCAGGGCACCTTCGGACCGGCGACGGCCGGCGGAGAGGGCCTGGCCGTGGTCGAGGAGAACGTCCTGCGCACCTATGAATTCCTCGTGGACCGGGTCCTCCCCTTCATCGCGCGCTTCGACCGTCGAGAGGACGGAATCGGAAACGGCCCCGCGGACGGCGAGTAGCTCGTCCGGCGGCGCGGCCCCCTATCCATGGACACGTCCTCACCCCACTTCACGGCGGCCCTCGTCGCGGCCGGGCTCCTGCTCGGCACGCTCCCCGGCTGCGGCGCCGACGGCGACGCGCCGCCCGCCGACG
>CBFIJG010000098.1:0-12206 GCA_965662915.1 Planctomycetota bacterium
CTCGCGCGGCGCGGCCGAGGTGGGGGCAGCGGCGGCGGCGCTCCTTTCCGAGCGCGACCCGTTCCGGCGGCGCGGCCCCGAGGCTCCTCCCATGGACGCGACCGAGTCCGACCTCTGGGACCGGGTGGCGGCGTTGCTCGACCTCGGGGACGGGCGCGCGCCCCGGCGCGGGCTGCAGGTGAGCGCGGCGCGGGGTGTGCTCCGGGTCAAGGACTCGATCCTGAGGCAGCTGAAGGGAGTGGGCGGGGATCGCCCTGGAGTCGACGAGGCCGAAGCTCTCTCGCGGGCGGTGCTCGCGGCGTTCCCGGACCGCCTGGCCCGGCGGCGCGACGGCGATCCCTCGCGCCTCTTGATGGTCGGCGGGCGCGGTCTCCGCATGGGGAGGGACTCGGGGGTCACCGAGGGCGAGCTCCTCGTGGCGCTCGACGTGGGCGCGGCCCGTCGCTCGGGCGAAGAGGACTTCGTGCGCATGGCGTCGGCCGTGCCGCGCGAGTGGATCGACGGGGGCGAGACGCGAGTGTCCACGCGGCCGGTCTTCGACCCCTCGACGGGGCGCGTCGTCGGGAGACGCCGTGAGATGCTGGGGCGGCTGGTCCTGCGAGAGTCCGACCAGCCTCTGGGGCGAGGGGACGACGTCGAGGCGGTGCTCGCCGAGGCCGCGTCGGAGACGCCCTTCGAGGCCTTCGGGATCACCACCGGGTCCGAGGGCGCCGCCGTCCTGGAGCGCCTTCGATTCCTGCGGACGCACAGGCCGGAGCTGGGGCTGCTGGCTCCGGACCAGGAGGCCTTCCGCGCACTCCTGCCGATGCTCGTGCCGGGCGCGCGCAGCTTCGCCGACCTCGCGCGCAAGGATGCCGTAGGGACGTTCCTGGGGTTGCTCTCCCATGCCCAGCGCGTGGCCATCGAGGAGGGAGCGCCGGAGCGCCTCCGCGTCCCGAGCGGGAGCCAGCTGCGCCTCGCCTACGACGGCGACCGGCCGCCCGTGCTCGCCGTGAAGATCCAGGAGATGTTCGGCCTCGCCGACACGCCGACGGTGGCCGGCGGGCGGGTCAAGGTGCTGCTGCACCTTCTCGCGCCCAACGGCCGGCCCCAGCAGGTCACCGACGACCTCGCGAGCTTCTGGAGCACGACCTACGCCCAGGTGCGCAAGGACCTGCGCGGGCGGTATCCCAAACACCCCTGGCCGGAGGATCCGCTCGCCGCGGAACCGACGGCTCGCGCGAAGCGAAGACGCTGAGCCGCCGCGCGTCGCGGCGATCCCATCCACCCGGCCGGACGGCCCGAAGAGCAGAACAGACCATGCAGCAGGATCGACCTCTCCAGGGCCAGCGGGCCCTCGTCACCGGCGGGAGCAGCGGCATCGGCCGCGCCGTCGCCGCGCTCCTCATCGAGGCCGGCGCCAGGGTCGCGATCAACGGCCGTGACGGGGCGGCGCTCGACGCCGCCGCGGCGGAGCTCGGGACCCTGGCGGTCCAGGGTGACGTGGGCGTCGAGGAGGACGCCCGGCGAATCGTCGAGACGACGGCCGAGGGCTTCGGCGGCATCGACATCCTGATCAACAACGCCGGGTTCGGCCGCTTCGCGACGCTCCTCGAGACCAGCGCCGAGGACATGGAGTCGGTCTGGCGCACCAACGTCCTCGGGGCCTTCCTCGTAGGGCGGGAGTGCGCGCGGCGCATGGTCGAGCAGGGCTCGGGCACGATCGTCAACGTGGCGTCGACGGCTGCCCTGCGCGGTTTCCAGCGCGGATCCGCCTACGCCTCGAGCAAGTTCGCCCTCCGCGGGATGACCGAGTGCTGGCGCGACGAGCTCCGGCGCCACGACGTGCGGGTCATCCTCTGCAACCCCAGCGAGGTCCTCACCGACTTCTCGCGTCGCGCGGGGGGGAACCAGGAACCATCGCCGAAGAAGCTCGTTCCCGAGGACATCGCCCACGCGGTCCTCGGAGCGCTCGTGACGGACCCGCGGGGCTTCGTGCCGGAGTTCAGCGTGTTCGCGACGAATCCCTTCTGAAGAGTACGGGGCACGGTGACACCGCCGCGCGCGCCGTCCGTGTGGAGGAGCGAGGGCCGCATTCGCGGCCCGGTCCATCTACCCGGCCGTCCCGGAGGCGCCCATGCACCTGCTTCATTGCCGCGCGACCCTAGCCGCGCTCCTCCTCGCTCCCGCCGCCCTGGCCCAGGACGATCACGCGAGCGGCGCCAAGGCGCCTCCGCCCCCCGGATCGGGCGCTCGCGTGGCCTCCACTCGCGCTTCCGCGCTGCTGTCGAACGTCACCGGCGGCGGGACCGACGAGGTGCCCGGGCTCGGCGGCGTGATGTTCCAGCCCGGGGCGGGGACCTCTCACTTCGACCGCGTCTACGCCCACCCTGCGGGGCACTGGGTGCTCACGGCCTTCGCCGACCTGCCGTCCGATCGGGACGAGTGCCTCATCCGGTCCGGGGAGCTCGTGGCGCGCGAGGGCGCGGTGGCCCCGTGGATCCCCGGCGGCACGGAGTCCTGCGGCACCCTCGATCAGCGCTGCGCGGTCAACGCGAGCGGCGGGGTCGCCTTCGCGACCAACTCCTCGGGGAGCGTCGACGACGACTGGATCGTGACGTTCGAGGGGGGAGCGTGGGGGCACGCAGCGCGTGAGGGGGAACCGGTTCCCGGACTCTCCGGCGCGACCCTCGACGATGCCATCGATTCCTGCGTCCTGCTCGACGACGGGCGTGCGGGCTACGCGGCGGACGGGATCGACGGGCTCGGCTCGACCTCGATCGACGATGTGCTCGTGCTCGGGGATCGCGTGCTGATGCAGGAGGGCGTCACGGTGCCCGAGGGTCAGCCGGCGAGCACCGAGGGACCGATCGAGAACTTCGACCTCGGCGACTTCTGGGCGGCGGCGGACGGATCTCGCTGGCTGGTCCAGGGTGACCTCGCCGGTCGCACGGCCACGGACGACGTGGTGGTGGTGGACGGACGCGTCGTGCTCCAGGAAGGGCTCCCCGTCCCGGCGAGCGGCTACACCGCGCCCATCAGTTCCGGCGGTGTTCGCACCGCCTCGATGGACGCCAGCGGGAACTGGATCGCTCGCGGTGGCAACACAGGGGGGCACGACTGGATCGTTCGCAACGGCGAGGTCGTCGCGGAGACGGGGGAGCCTCTCGTTCCCGGCGGGCAGGAGCGCTGGGACGACGTGGGGTTCGCGCCCGGTTTCTTCGCGGCCGCCGGGAACGGCTGCGGGAGTTACGTGGTGGGTGGTACGACCGATCACCCCGATCCCGCCCTCGACGCGGTGCTCGTCCTGGACGGGCAACGGATCATCGCGCGTGAGAGCGACCCCGTGGACCTGGACGGCGACGGACTGCTGGACGACGGCGTCTTCATCGACACCTTCGGCGACGACGACCTCGCGGTCACCGCGGAGCTGCGAGCGCTGTGCGTCGTGACCCTCAAGGACACCACGGGCGCGCGCGTCGGGCAGGCGCTCGTCTCCATCCTTGCCGCGGGTGGATTGGGCACTCCCCACTGCGCCGGTCACGTGAATTCGAGCGGGGACGTCGCCACGTTGTCGGCGGGGGGCTCGCTGGAGGTCGCCGTCAACGATCTGCGCCTGCTGCTCGCTGGAGGGCCCCGCGGAGAGAGCGCGATCCTGGTCGCCGGTCGCGACCGCGGCCACCAGCCGGGCTTCGGCGGCGCCGCAGGCACCCTGTGCATCGGGGCTCCCTACGACCTGCTCCACGGTCCAGGCCAGATCGCGCGGATCAACGAGGCCGGTCACGCGTGCTTCGCGCCGGACCTCGCGGTGCTCCCCTCCGGAGGTGCTCTTCCGGGCGAGGTCTGGCAGTTCCAGGGCTGGTTCCGTGACGTCGACGGCGCCGGGGCTCCGGCGAGCAGCACCTCCACGGCCGTGGAGGTGCTGCTCCGGTAGCGGCCCGGGGGGGCTGATGCGGCCCCGTCCCTCCAGGGACCGGGAGAAGCCCCTAAAGGCACAGCGAATTCTTCCCGATCGAGGACACCGGACTGCTCCAGCGGGTCCGTGGCGTGGCTGGCCGTCCGGTCGGTCGCGCCGTGGACCCGAGCTCGCTGGGCCCTCGATGGGGCCGCACGACCGGTCTCCACCATGAACGACATCGCACCCAAGGCCGCCGCTCGCCCCGAGATCTCCCTCCTCGTCCCCAGTCACGGGCGTCCCGAGGACCTCGCCACGCTGGTCTCCGCTCTGGAGAACCAGACCCTGGAGCCTCATCGGTTCGAGCTGATCGTCGTCGACGACGGCGGGGATCCGCCGGTCTCGATCGACGAGCGATCGCTGCCCTTCCGGACGAGCGTGCTGCGCCAGCCCAACGGCGGTCCCGCGGCCGCCCGGAACGCGGGTCTCGCTCTCTGCCGCGGCGAGCTCGTGCTGATCCTCAACGACGATGCGATCCCGGCTCCCGACCTCGTGGAGTCCCACCTCCGCGCGCACGCCGAGGTCGGCGATCGCGCGGCCGTGATGGGGACGTTCCACTTCGACGAAGCGTCGCTGGAGTCACCCTTCGTTCGCCTCCTGGAGAGCTCTGGCCTGCTCTTCGACTTCGCCGGGCTTCGGCACGGAGAGCGACACGGCTGGACCTACTTCTGGACCTGCAATATCAGCCTGCCGACGGCTGCACTGCTCGAGGTGGGCGGGTTCGACGAGGAGAACTTCCACAAGGCCATCTGCGAGGACGTCGAGCTCGGGATCCGGCTTCAGAAGCGTGGGTACGGTGTCGTCTATCGCGAGGACTGCGTTGCCCATCACCACCACGAACTGACTCCCGCGTCCTACATGCGCCGGGCCTTCGACCTCGGCGTCCACCAGCTCAAGATCGAGCAGCTCCACGGACTCCGGGGGCTCGCCTGGAGCGAAGACCCCACGCAGCGAGCCATGGAGAAGGAGGCTCTCGTGAGCACGCTGGAGGCCGAGCGCTCGTGGGCGGAGAAGGTCCTGGCCGAGCTGGAGGCGTTCGACACGGAGTACCGGGGTCGTCCTGTCCCCGAGGAGCTCGTCCAGAAACTCCAGGCCGATACGCAGCGAGCCAGCAACATCCTCCGGCTCGCGGGCCTTCACCTCGCCGAACAGGGCGTGAACCCCATCGAGCTGCTCGAGGACGGGCCGCCTGCGGGGGTCGGCATCGCGGCCGTCATCGTCTCCTGCGATGCCCTCGAGAACACGCGGCGTTGCGTCGAGACCCTCCAGGCGAAGGAGGATCCGCGTCACCCGCAGACGATCGTCGTCGTGGACAACGGCTCCAGCGATGGCAGCGCCGAGTGGCTCGCGGAACAGGACAGCGTCCACCTCATCCGGAACGAGATCAACCACGGCGCGCCCAGGGCCAGGAACCAGGCGATTCGCTGGCTGATGGAGCAGGGTGAGCGCCCGGAGTGGTTCCTGTTCCTCGACAACGACGTCTTCGTGACCGAGGGATGGGCTCACCGAGCTCTCTATCACGGCGAGGTCGATCCCGCCGTCGGATCCGTCGCGCTCTGCGCGTCGCGCGCGTCCAAGAAGCAGGTCGTGCCCTACGACGGGCCCGACGACCAGGCGTCGCTCGACGCCTTCGCAGGCCTTCACGCCGGTGACGTCGGCCGGCGCGGCGTCGACACGACGCTCTTCACCTCCTTCGCGGTTCTCGTCCGTTCGGAGGTGATCGATCGGATCGGTGGCTTCGACGAGGCCTTCTCGCCCTGGGGCTTCGAGGACGACGACATCAGCCTGCGCATTCGCCTCGCAGGCTGGCGGAACCGCGTCGCGATGGACACCTACGTTCACCACGCGCACTACGGCACCCGCGAGAAGTCGGAGTGGCACGATCGCTGGATGGCGGCGAACTGGAACGCCTTCGTCGACAAGTGGTGCCCGAGCGCCTCCGGCGCGGCGCTCTTCGACTACGCATCGATCCACGTGCCCCAGCTCGGTGAAGCGACCGAGCGTCAGCTCGTCTTCCCGGTGCCCGCAGCAGACGCCGCGCCGCCGGCCTGGGAGGGCAGCGAGCAGAGCCGCCGCGCATTCGTCGACGAGCCGGACGGGACCGCTGCCGCACCCAGAGCGGGAATGGCCCCGACGACGAACGGTGCCGTCGAGGCCGTGACGAGAACCACCGATCGAGCTCCGGCGGCCGCCGCGACGACCAACCAGTCCACGCCCGTTCTCGTGCTCGGGACGTCCCCTGGCGCCGCGCGGCGACTGGCGGACGCCCTGGGGGGCGCGCCCGACGACGTCGTCGGCGGCGTGCAGTTGCTCAATGACTACGTCCTCGCCGGAACCTCCGTGATGGCCGGTGATGGGCTCTGGATCGGAGATCCTGCCGGGGAGCACCCGGCGCAGCTCTCGGGATTGCCCGAGTCGTTCACCCTCGACACGGTCGCCGGCGCCGCCGCGCTGGCCGATCCGCGGCTGCTCTCGACGATGCCACGCTGGCGCGAGATGCTGCCCAAATCGCGGGTCCTGTTCGTCGTGAGCGATCCGGGCGGGTTGCACGGGGAGCTCGAGGCCCTGATCACCTCCTGCGCCGGAGCGTCCGGTCCGCATCTCGACGCGCCGACGGCCCTCGGGCTCTGGCGCCGCGCCGGGCTGCGCGCGCTCGAGCTCGCCGACGAAGACACCGCGCCCTGGCTGTTCGTGGACGAGGCTCGCCTCGGCGAGCCCGGCGTGCGAGCTGCGATCCAGGCGTTCACTGCTCGCACCGTTCAGCCTGGTGCCCCCGGGCCCGGAGCGGCCTCTTCCGCGCCCCTCGACCCGTCCGTGGAGGCTCTCCACGCTGCGCTGATGGCGAGAGCGAACGGGACCTGCCGGATCCCCGCGCCCGAGGCGCCCGAGGTCTCGGCGCTGCTCACTGCGGACGCCGCGACGCTCGAGGACGCACTGCGAACGGCGCGCGCGCTCTCCCGGCAGACCGTTGGTGACGGCATCGAGATCGTCGTCGCTGCCCGCGACGACGTCGCGGTCGAAGCGGTCGCAGGCGCGGCGGACCGCCTCCGCGTCGTGGACGCGCGCTCCTCGAAGACCCTCGGGGGAGCGCTCAACGCGGCGGCTCGCTCCGCGCGCGGCAGCCTTGCGCTGCTGATGCGCGACGGTGTCATCCCAGCGACCGACCTCGTGGAGCAGCACCTCGCTGATCTCTCCGAGGCCGGCCCCTCTCGCGGGAGCGTCGGAGCCTTGCAGGCGCCGGCTGCCCAGCGGCTGCGGAACATCGAGGTCGCGGCTGCGGGGCGCCCGACGCTCGCGGGGATCTGTGAACTCCCGGCGGGACGCCTCCACGAGTGGAATCGATTCGACGGGCGCAACGTGATGATGCCCATCGAGGATCTCCGCGTGGCTGGCCTGTTCGACGAGGAGATCGATGATCCGATCGCTCTCGACTTCGACCTCGCCTTCCGGCTCCAGGATCGCTGCGGGACGCGCTTCCTCCACGCGCCCCATGCCGTCGCCGAGCGCAGCTGTGGGCTCGACCTCGCAGCCTGGCGCGGGCAGTGCCGCGGCCTCGCTCGCGGCGTCGCCGAGACCATCGCGCGTCACCACG
The DNA here is from genome assembly GCA_965662915.1 of Planctomycetota bacterium. GTDB lineage: Bacteria > Planctomycetota > UBA1135 > UBA1135 > Saltatorellus. Next base: position 7,527 of record CBFIJG010000098.1, read on the forward strand.
GGGCGGCGCTCCAGCGCGAGATCCGCGACCGTCTTCAAGGGACGACGGATACGTACACCGAACTCGTCATCAGCACCCTCGAGGGGCGCGGGCGCCTCGAAGCCGCCGCCTCGGAGCTGGGTCAGGTCGACCTCGGCGCGCTGGAGCGGTCGGGGACCGAGGGCGCGGAGACCGCCATCGTGCTGCGCGACATGCTCACCGAGCAGCTCGCGGAGCTCGAGGCCCTCTACCTGATCGATGCCGAGCTGGCGGTGATGAACGAGGCGGGCGTGCGTACCTACGCCTCGCTGACCGGATCCGCCGCGGCGACCGACGCCCCGCCGGCGGTCGCGCCTGCGGCGACGTCGAGCGCGGACGGGCGCCTCGACGCAGCGTCCGACGCACTGCTCACGGGTGCTGCGCTGGGGCTCACAGCCGAGGATTGCCCTGCCTGAGGCTCAACCGTACGCGGCGACTGTCTCCTGACGGAGTCGTCCGAGGCCGTGCCGTTCGAGCGCGCGCTTGCGAGCCACTTCTTCCAGGGCGCCACGTTCCGCCGGATCGCCGAGGCGGTCCAGCGCCTCGACGACGGCGTCCACGTCGCCAGGCATCGTGAAGAGCGCCGCGTCCGCGCCGACGAGCTGAGCGACCTCGCCACGATCCGCGACGACGCAGGCGCAGCCACAGCTGAGGGCCTCCACCAGGGAGATCGGCACGAGTTCCTCCTCGGCGTGGAGGGCGAAGACGTCGATCTTCCCGAAGAAGCCCGGAGCGTCGAGGACGCGTCGGCGCGCGAAGAGGTGGTCCGACCCCCGCACGCGTTCCTTGATCGCGGCGAATCCCGGGCCGTCACCGACCATCATCAAAGCGGTCGCACGGCCTGCCGCGTTCCGGCGCTCGACGGCCTCGATGAGCACGTCGTGGCGCTTGCCGGGCTCGGCGCGCATGAGGGTGCCGACGAGCATCGTGTCCGGGTCGGGAAGGCGTGCCTTGCGCCAGGAGGACTCGAGCTTCTGGGGGTGGAAACGGCCGGTATCGACGCTCGCCACGGTGACGGAGTCGGGGGCTCGGCCCGCCGCGGTCCAGTCGGCGACGAGGGCAGGACTCGGGACGTGGAGCGCGCGGAGGGAGCGCAGGTCCCGCGCGCGTCGCCGCCGCTCGAAGAGGCCTGCCGCGCCCGGTCGCTCGAACGGGGTCGCGATCGCTGCGAGGCCAGGCTCGAGTCGCGCGGCGCGGGCGGCGAGGCGTGCGTCGGCATCCGTGTACGCGTGCAGCACGCGAGCCTCGCGCGAGACGGCGAGGTCCGCGAGGCGGCGGGCGCGCTTCGCCACCGAGGAGTCGAGCAGCCCGAGGAAGTGGACCGGTGTGGCGGGCGCGAGGAAGTCCCGATCCACGTCCAGGGGGCGCCGCGTCAGAACGAGCTCGTCCGCCGCGCCGTCCATGCGCTCGTGCCGCACGAACTCGATGACCGCGCGGGTGCGTCCCGCGACGCCCTGGTGGGGGAGGAGGTGGAGCGCGCGGGCAGGGGTCGTCGTGACGCTGGGCATGATCAGGAGCGGCGCCGAGAGCCGCTCACTCCGACTTCGCGCGGGAGGCCCCAGGCGGAGGCACGAGATGGCGGAGCAGACGCGCCGGGATCTCGTCCTCGGCCGAGACTCCGGTCGTGAGCTCCTCTGCGGTCGGGTCGGGGCGTGTCGCGTCGATGAGCCGCAGGTCTCGCCACGCGCCCTCCCGCCAACTCGCCAGCAGCCGGTGCTCCTGCGATCGAGCGGTTGCCGCGCGCCCCCAGTAGGCCGTGGTCACCTCACGAACGGACGCCCGGGGGTCGCGCAGCACAGGTCCGAGGTCCACTCCGTCGAGGGGGTGCCGCGTCGCCCGATCCTCGAGACCGCAGAGCTCGACGAGGGTCGGATAAAGATCCACCGTCGCGGCGAGCCCGTCGCGCGGTCCCGGCACGGTCACGCCCGGAGCGCGGATCATCATCGGGCTGTGGAGCGACCGGTCGAGCAGGGTGTGCTTGCCCCAGATACCCGACTCGCCCAGGTGGAAGCCGTGGTCGGACCACAGCACGACGACCGTGGACTCCGCGAGGCCGGCCTCCTCGAGGGCGTCGAGGACGCGGCCCACTTGACGGTCGGTGAAGCGCGCGCAGGCAGCGTAGGCCGCGCGCGCTTCCTCCTCGTCGCTCGAGCCGACGGCGGGGAGCCCTGCCCCCCAGGCGGCTTCGTAGCGACGGAACTCCCCGCTGCCGTGGAGGTAGGGGGTCCGCACCCTCGTCGCCGTCGGCGTCGTCGCGCGGCCCTCGTCCGTCTCCAGGTCGCGCTCGGGAGCGACCCAGGGCAGGTGCGGTTTGAAGAAGCCCACGGCGAGGAAGAACCGCTCGCCGGTCGCCGAGAACCGCTCGATCCGGTCGCAGGCGGCGTCCGCGATCAGCTCGTCCGGCAGGGCGCTCTGGTCGGGGCCAGAGGCGGCGACGAGGGGCGCGGAGCTCTTCCCGTCCTCGCGGTGGGCGCCGCCGGGGTAGGCGAAGAACGCGCCCCAGCCGCGGCCCCACGGACCGAAGGGGGTGAGGAGCTCGTCCCAGGCGCCCGGCAGCTCGTCGCGACCGTCGCCCGACCCGTCGTAGGCGAACACGCGGCCGTCCGGCGTGTGGGAGATCTTCCCGATGCAGGTCGTCATCAGCCCGTTCCTGCGCATGAGCTCGGGGAGCGTACGCGCGCCGCCCGCCGCGTCCGCGGACAGCCGGGAAGGACCGCCGTAGAGCGCGTTGTTCTGCAGCGCGCGTGACCGCGCCGGATCGCGACCGGTCAGGAGCGCCGCGCGCGATGGGCCGCAGGAGGGGGCCTGCACGTGGTGCTCCCTGAACTCGGCGGCGGTGCGGGCGAAGGCTCGCACCCGCGGCATGGGCATCCCGCCCTCCAGCGCGTCCGTGTGATCGGCGCGCAGGTCGTCGATCGCGATGAAGAGCACGTTGGGGCTCCCGGGCGCCGCCTTGCTCCCGATGGGCCGAGGCCCTGCGCATCCGAGGGGCAGGAGGAGTAGAAGGCCTGCGGCGAGGGCACGCGGGCATCGAGCGATTGGTCTGCGCATGGCGCGCACATCGTCGCGGAGCAGGCGCGCCCGGGGCAAGGGACGCCGGGTGCAACGGGTGGCGCGCGGCCCTCGTTCCGAGCGCCGCCGGCATCGAGCCGCTATGGTCCCCGCCCATGAAGCGCCTGCGCATCGCCACCGCTGCCGTCGTCACCCGGGGGAGAGGCCATGACGTCGAGGTCCTGCTCGTCCGTCGCGCGCCCGAGCTGCGCTTCTTCGGCGGCTACTGGGCCTTCCCGGGCGGGGTGATCGACGAGGCTGATCACGATGGCGAGCCCGATCACGACGTGGCCCACGCGCGCTGTGCGCTACGAGAGCTGCACGAGGAGGTCGGGCTCGTGGCGGACGGCCTCGGCGGGCTCGACCCAGAGCTGCGCAGCCGTCTACTCCAGCGCGACGCAGCGGCGGCGAGCGCGGAGTTCCGCGTGGCGCTCGACGAGGCGCCGGGCGCGCTCGGCGCCGTTCACCCGATCGCGCGCCTCACCACGCCGCCGTTCGCGCCGGTCCTCTACCGGACCCGCTTCGTTCACCTCGAAGGGCCCGCGGACTTCGAGCCGGACATCGTCCCGGGCGAGCTCGTGGAGGGCGCCTTCGCGCGGCCCGCGGAGCTGCTCGAGTCGTGGGGGCGGGGTGAGCGGCTGGTGGCGCCGCCCGTCGTGTTCATGCTGGAGCATCTCGCGGAGCTCGGCCTCGAGGCTTTCCTGGAGCGGATCCCGGGGATCGCCGCCGAGCTCGAGGCCGGGCGGCTGCACCCGATCCGGAACGTGCCCGGCGTGATCATGGCTCCGCTCACCACGCGCACGCTGCCCCCCGCGACCACGACCAACGCGTACCTCGTCGGGACGTCCCGGCTCTTCGTCGTCGATCCCGCGCCCACCGATCCTCTCGAGCAGCAGCGACTCTTCGATCTGATCGACGACCGGACGGCGGCGGGCGCGGATCTGGTCGGCGTCTTGCTGACCCACCACCACCCCGACCACGTGGGCGCGGTCGAGGTGACGTCTCGCCGCTACGACGTCCCGGTGCTCGCGCACCCGGAGACACTCGCGCGCCTCGAGCTCGATGTCCAGAACGCCCGGCCGCTCGAGGACGGCGTCGAGCTCCCCCTGGGCACCTCTCCCGATGGCACGCCCGGCTGGACACTGAAGGCTCACCACACGCCGGGCCACGCCCCTGGGCACCTCTGTTTCCGGGAGTCGAGGTACGGCGCGGTGCTCGCGGGCGACCTCGTCTCCACGGTCTCCACCATCGTCATCGACCCGCCCGAAGGTCACATGGGGACCTACGTGCGGAGCCTGGAGCACATGGCGGAGATCATGGGGGGGGAGGGAGTGCTCCACCCGGCGCACGGACCCGTCGTGAGCGACGGACCGCGCGTCCTCCGGCGGTTCGTGGAGCATCGCCAGCGACGCGAGGACAGCCTCGTCGCGGCTCTCCGCTCCGGTCTTGAGCGGGAGGAGGAGCTCCTCCGAAGGGTCTACGCCGATGTCCAGGAGGAGCTGCTCCCCATCGCCGCCCGGTCGCTGCTCGCGGGTCTCGTCAAGCTCGAGGAGGAGGGCCGCGCGGCGCGGCGCTCCGCCGGGACCTGGGCGCACGCGGGCGGCGCGGAGG
>CBFIJG010000099.1:0-12187 GCA_965662915.1 Planctomycetota bacterium
GCGCCGCTCGGCGAGCGGAGCATGGGCGGCGGCGGTCGGCGCGTCGGCGGTCACGCGCGCAGGGAACCGTCGTCCTCGAGCCGCGGCGCGGGGACCGTGTCGAGCAGCGCCTCGAGGAGCGCTGCCGCGTGGGAGCTGCCCGGCGCGACCATGTCGAGAGGGACGACGCGATGGCCGAGCACGGCGGGGGCGAGATCGCGGACGTCGCTGGGGAGGACGACCGAACGGCCGTCGAGGTGAGCGTGGGCCCGCGCTGCGGCGTCGAGGTCCAGCGTCGCGCGCGGACTCGCGCCGAGCTCGAACTGCTCGGGGTCGCGCGTCGCGGCCACGAGGTCCAGGAGGTAGCCCTCGACGGGGGGGGCGACGTGCACGTCGGCCGCGGCGTCCATCGCGATTCGAAGCTCCTCGCGGCTCATCACCGGCTCCAGCCGATCGAGCGGGTCCGCGCCCCGCCTCGCGCGCAGGACCCGGAGCTCGGCGTCCCGGGACGGGTATCCCGGGGCGAGCCGCATCATGAACCGGTCGAGCTGGGACTCGGGGAGCGGGAAGGTGCCCGCGAACTCGGCGGGGTTCTGCGTCGCGACGACGAAGAAGGGATCGGGGAGCGGATGGGTCTCGCCTTCGATCGTGACGGAGCGTTCCGCCATGGCCTCGAGGAGTGCGGACTGGGTCCGCGGCGGCGTTCGGTTCAGCTCGTCCGCGAGGATCAGCTCTCCGAAGACCGGACCCGGCACGAAGTGGAATCGCTGTTCGAGAAGGCTCGATCCGGGAGCGGTGCGGTCGAGCTCCGCGGCGGGGTAACGGGCGCCGGTGATGTCCGAGGGCATCATGTCGGCGGTCATCTGGACCCGCCGGAACTCCAGCCCGACCGCGCGCGCGATGGCCCGCGAGAGCGTGGTCTTGCCCGTCCCGGGAGCGTCCTCCAGGAGGAGGTGACCCCGCGCCAGCAGGCAGGCGAGGGAGAGGTGGATCGTTCTCTCCTGACCCTCGAGGACGGTCTGGAGAGCGGCCTCGAGGGCTACCAGGGGCCGATCGGGCTCCGCGGCGGTGGGGTCGGCCCGTCGGTTGGTCGCTTCCATGCGGACGAGAGTACCCGCGCCGGCCGGCCCCGGTTTCGTTCCGGCTCGATCCAAATGGAACCGAGGAGCCGGGGGGTGTGCCCCGGGGGCCTCCGGTCGAGGAGTCAGCACTCGGAAGTGCTCCGCCAACTGGCGGCCGGCTCGCACCCGGCGCTCTGCGCGACGGCGGTGGTGGCTCCGGCGCGGGCCCCCTGGGACTACTTGTCGAAGACGTTCGTCTCGCTCGGGCTGATCCTCTCCTCGACCGTCTCGACGGACAGGTCGAGGTCCTCGAGATCGAGCTCCTCCTCCGCGGCCTCACCGAGGGGAGCGGCGGTCCGCTCGACGATCTCTTCCTTCTTCTCGTTCTTCGCTTCGTCCATGGGGTCGTTCCTGATCGTGGCCACGAGGGCCTGGGTGGATGGTGTCAGCTCTGCACGGTGGAGCCGTCGAGTTCGGCGCCCGGGTGGTTCGGAGTCGCGCCCCGGGCCGCGGGCGTCAGCTCGTCCGCGGCGCGGTGCAGGACCCCGAGCCGGTGGAGCTCGGCGGCGAACTCGCGGACGCGATCGAGCGACTCCTCGGAGGCGCCCCGCGCGCGCTGGGCTTCGAGGAACTCGCCCAGACCGCCGGCGCGGAGGAGCGCCTCGAGGACGCGGCGCCCACCGTCGCGCAGCTCGACGAACTCCGCCTGGCCCGGATCGTAGAGGAGCACGCGCTCCTTGCGTTCGAGCGGGGGCAGGCGCTCCTCGGCCACGCGTTCGGCGTCGGCGACGAAGCGCCCGGTGAGGAAGTCGGGGCGCGCGGCGCGGGCAAGCGGATCACCGAGGGTCCGGACGGCGTCGGAGTAGCTGAAGGCCAGCGGAACGGCCACCAGGCCGGGCCGGACCTCGAGGTCGTCCTCGGCCCCGCGCGCGGCACGCGCCCGGGTGCGTTCGGCGCAGCGGGCCGCGAACGTGTCGGGCGTCTCGCCGTTCGCGAGGTGCAGGAAGTAGTGACTCTTCTGCATGAAGTAGAAGATGTTGTCCCCGGAGAACAGCGGCAGCTTCTCGCGGAAGGCCTGCATCATCTCCTCGAACATCTCCGCGGCCTCCTCCTGGGTCATGCCGCGTTCCGCTTCGTAGTCGTGATAGAGCGCCAGGTCGCCGGGGGCGGGGAGGACATCGATGCCGAACTGTTCGGGCTCCTTGTAGGTCTTCGCTACCTCGTCGATGTGGAACGTCTGGAGGGAGACCTCGCGCACGATGTCCGAGTGTTCCTCGATGAAGCGAAGGGTCTCACGGGCCTCCTCGCGCGTCTCGGTCGGGAAGCCGACCATGGCGTAGAAGGTGACGCTGATGTCGGCCTCGGTGCAGTTCCGCGCCACCTCCACGACGCTCTTCAGGCTCTGCCCCTTCATCATCATCTTGAGGATGCGCTTGACCGCGGACTCGAAGCCGAAGAGCAGCTTGCGGCAGCCCGATTCGTACAGCCGCTTCGCGCCCTCCTCCGAGTAGGCCTTGGGCTCGATCCGCGCGTCCGCCCACCAGGTGATCCCGGCCTCGCGCTCGATGAGCCGCTCGGGGAGGTCTTGGATCATGCCCGGGGGCATGCAGTCGGTGATGAAGTTGAAGTGCGTGCTCGCGTAGCGGTCGCGGAGCTCCACGACGTGGCGCGCGATCGTGTCGGCCGAGCGCGTGCGGTAGCCGGGGCCGATGACCGTGGGCAGGGTGCAGAACGTGCACTCGCCGTAGTAGCAGCCGCGGTTGACGTCGTAGGGGACGACGAGGGCCGGCGAGAAGTACTTCTCGAGGGGGAGGCCGTCGAAGGAGGGCGCGGGCGCGTCGTCCAGCTTGATGGGGTGCGCCGGCGTGTTCCGCACGGCGCGCGGCCCACCGTTGGAGGCGGCGAAGTCGGGGCGGCGATCCCACCACGCGAGGCTCCCGACGCCCGCGAGGTCCTCCTCACCCGAGCGCAGCGCCTCGGCGAGCGCCTCGAGCGGGCTCTCTCCCTCGTGGAAGATGATCGAGTCGAAGCAGTCGGCCAGGATCTGGGCGTCCATCACCTTGTCGCCGATGTAGGCGAGGAAGCCGCCGCCCATGGTCACGTGGCAGCCGGGGAGCGCCTCCTTCACCATGCGGCCGAGCGTCATGGCGGGCACGAGCTGGCTGCCGTAGAGCACGGAGAGGCCGAGGAGCTTCGGCTGGCGCTCGACCAGCCGCGGCAGCACCTCCTCGCGGTAGAAGGCGATGAAGGGGTTCTGCTCCTCGTTCTCGGTGGCGGCGCGCACCTCCTCGGACCGGTCGTTCGCGTACCCCATCGTGAAGTTGTGGGGCGTGAGCTCGCTCGGGTAGTGCGCTGCGGACACGAGGCGCAGGCCGTGGTAGAGCGTGCGCACCGCGGGGACGTAGCGGTCGGGATCCCAGAAGCCCGCGTCCTCCGCGCCGCGCGCTCCGCCGCCGTCGGTGCCCCGCAGGACGCGCTTGGCGTCCTCGACCCCCGCGATCAACGCGTCCGCCGACGCGGCGCTCTCGCTGGCGGCGCGCCACGCGCGCATCTCCGAGAGGGGGAGGGTCGCGGACTCGAAGCGCGCGAGATCCATGCGCTCGCGCACGCGGTCCCGGGCGCGCTCGAGGGAGCGGGGGGTGAGGAAGTGGTCGAAGGCCTCCACCGAGAGGTCCATCTGCTCCACGTCGTCGAAGCCGCGGGCTTCGAGCCACGCCTTGAGGCAGGGGATCGCCAGGTGCGGCTGGGTCCAGTGCCCCTGGGGCACGAAGGCGAGCGAGATGGGGAAGGAGCTGCGCTGGATCATGATTGCAGTGGAGAGCCGTGACCGCCGGCGGCGGCAGGTGAGCCGGGGTCGTCCGCGCCAGCAGATTGCCATCCGAGCGGCGGAACGAGGACCCCGGCGCGGGCGAGATCCGTCAGTGGAGCGACCAGTGAGGGGGCGGCGAGGCGGGCGGCGAGGGCCTCGGCGGTGCCGTCCCCTGCCCTTGGAGCGCGCTCCACGGCGCGGGCCAGGCGGGCGGCGCCCTCGGCGAGGCGGACCGTGCGGACCTGTGCGAGGCGCCCCGGGTCGACGGGCGGGCTGACCACCCCGAGGGAGCGGGGGCCGTCAGGGTCGGGGTGGGGGGGCCAGGCCCCCTCGGCGCCGGCCACGAGCGCCTCGGCGGCGGCCGGGAGATCGAAGGGCGAGTCCACGAGGGCGGCGGCCAGGCGCCAGCGGCCTTCGCGCGGCGTGAGAGCGCCGCGGGCCGCGACCCTGAGCTGGGCCAGCTCCCAGGAGACCAGCCCCTCGACCAGTTCGCGCTCCGCCGCGGGCGCATGGTGCGGAGCGAAGGACTCGAAGCTGCGCCCGTCGGCGCGCAAGGCACGGGCGAGGCCGAGGACACCCTCTTCGGGACGGGCGCGCCGCAGCGCAGCCATGGAGCGTGGGTGCCGCATGACGACCTCGGCGAACTCCTTCGCCAGCCAGACGAGCTCCTCGGTCCGGGAGGGCTCCATGGGGAGGAGCGCCCAGGTGGAGAAGAGGTCGGGGTGCGCGGCGATGAGAGCGCGCTCGCCGGCGGAGTCGCCCGCGCCGAGGGCCATGTCGGGGGGGACACCGTCCACGCGCACGGCGCTCGCGCCGTGCTCGTCGCCGAGGGCGCAGCCCGGCTGAGGGTTGACCAGGTGCAGCGAGAGGTTGACCCCGCCGCGGAGACTCGCGTCCGCGCAGAAGGCCAGCGACAGCTCGAGGTCGGCATCGCTCTCGCCCGGCAGCCCCAGGATCATCGAGAGGATGGGCGTCACGCCGGCGGAGACGCAGTCGTCGACCACGCGCATCAGATCGATGTCGTCGGCCATGCCCTTCTGGTGGGCGCGCCGGATCGCCGGGGACGCGGACTCGATGCCGAGGAGCACGCGGTCGCAGCCTGCGCGTCCCATGAGTTCGAGCAGGTCGGCGTCGAGGTGATCCGCGCGGGCCCGCACCTCCCACGGAACGTCGATCCCGCGCTCCAGCAAGGTCTCGCAGAACTCCACCGCGTGATCGCGGCGCGCGCCGAAGATGTCGTGACAGAGGTACGCCCGTCGGGCCGCAGGCATGTCGCGCAGGGCGGCGACCTCGTCCGCGAGGCGCGCGGCGGGGAGCGGTCGAGAGCGGCGGCTCCACGTCCGGCCGATCGAGCAGAACGAGCAGTCGTAGACGCAGCCGCGGCCGGAGTCGATCGGGACGAGCCCGTCGGTCTCGCCGGTGATCTCCTTGTAGCGCGCGATGGGGGGGAGCAGGTCCCAGGCCGGCGCGGGGAGCGCGTGGAGGTCCTTGATCTGGGGTCGGTCCGGGGCGCGGACCGGCCGTCCTCCGTCCCGGGCGGTGACCCCCTCGACGCGGGCCATGGGGGTGCCCTCCAGGAGGGCCTCGCAGAGTTCGACGAGGGTGATCTCCGCCTCGCCCCTGACCACCGCGTCCACCTGGGGGAAGCGCTCGAGGACGGCGAGGTCCGTCCCGTTCATGCCCGGCCCTCCGAGCAGGAGCGTCGTCCGGGGCCAGGCGCGGCGCAGCTCCTCGAGGATCAGGAGCGCCACGGGGAGCGTCGCGCCCATGACGGAGAGGCCTGCGACCTCGGGCGGGAAGACCTGGCCGCGCACGAGGTGCGCGGCGGCGCTCGTCGCGAGCTCGTCGTCCCCGCGGATCTCCCCGGCCGCCAGGCGGTGCGCGAGGTCGTCGAGCTCCACGTGGATCCCCGCATCACGCAGCGCTCCGCCCAGCCGGAGGAGGCCGGGAGGCGGCATGGAGTAGCCGAAGGTATCGGCGTGTGGAGCGGACGCGATGAGGACCTTCAAGGCTGACGCCCCGAAGATACGCTCTTCCCTCCGGCGACGCGCGCGTCGGATCTCTCATGAATGGACTCGGCCCGAACGCCGGACGCATCGTCCTATGGCTCCCCGCTGCGATCGCGATCGCGCACGCGGCGAGCCTTCGAGGCGTCGTTCCCGTCGACGACGACTTCATCGTCTACCGCTACGCGCGCAACCTCCTCGAGCACGGTGAGCTCAGCTTCAACGCAGGCGCCGCGGCGAGCGACGGCGTCACGACCGTGGGCTGGCTGCTTCTCGTCCTCCCCGCCGTGGCGCTCGGGGTGCCTCCCGAGTGGTGGTCGCCGCTCGTGGGCGCCGCGGCCTTCGCGGCGTGCGCCGCCGTCACGGCGCGGGCGGCAGCGCGGCAGGCGGGTTCCAACGGTCCCGGGCTCGCCGCCGGACTGCTGGTGGCGCTCTCTCCCGCGGCGGCCTGGCACGCGGTAGCGGGGCTGGGAACCGTCGTGACCGCTCTCGCGCTCGCCGTTTGCGCAGAGCGGGGGCTGGCGGCGTTCGGGCGCGAGGCAGGTGCGGAAGAAGACGAGCGCCGGCGAAGGGGCGCGCGCCTGGCCTGCGGCCTCGCCGCGGCCGTCGCTGTGCTCCTGCGTCCCGAGGTCTTGTGTATCGTGGCCGGCTTCGCCGCGTCGCGGAACCTACGCCGCGTCGGGACGATCGCGCCGCCGCTCCTCGCGTTCGGGGCCCTTTGCGCCTGGCGACAGTGGACCTTCGGACATCCTCTCCCCGCCGCCGCGTCGCTGAAGGCGTTGCCGCTCGCGGACGAACTCGCCTACGGCTGGGCCTACGCCCTCCGCTCGCTCGGAGAGGGAGGCCTTGCCGCTCTCCTCGGCGCGGCGAGCCTCTGCTTCCTGCGCGATGGACCGGTTCGCTGGATCGGGATGGCCTGTGCAGCAGGCTTCTCGGTGACGCTCCTGGTGGGCGGCGACTGGATGGTCCACGGCCGCCTGTTCGTGCCGTTCCTGCCTCTGGGCGCCCTCGGCGTCCTCGCGTGGCCCGCGCTCTGGAGGCCAGCGGCCGCGCTCTTCCTCGGGGTGGGCCTCGTGGGCCTGGGCGCGAGGTCTCAGGCCGCCTTCGAGAACCGCTTCTTCGAGCGTCACTGGCTCGCGGTTGGAGACGCTCTCGCCGCGCGTGCACCCGCAGGCGCGGCCGTTGCGCTCTCGCCCGTGGGCGCCATCGGGTGGCGCAGCGGCCTGCCGATCGTCGACGTGCTCGGCCTGACCCACGACGCGTTCGCGGAGGTCGAACCCGACCTCGGCCAGGTCGGCGTGAAGGGCCATCACAGACACGATGGAGCCTGGGTGCTGGATCAGCAGCCGGAGTACCTCCTGCTCGGGAACGCGCGCTTCCAGCCCGACACCGGGCAGGTCGACATCAACCCCTGGGAGGCGGACATCGTCGCGGATCCACGCTTCGCGGCGGACTACGTGACGGAGTCGTTCGAGCTCGAGCCCGGCGGTGAGCGGGTCCCGTACGCGCGCCTGCGAAGCGCGCCGCGGCTCTGAACTTCCTCCCGGGGACGTGCAACGGCCCCGAGAAGAAGCAGCTCAGTCCGAGCTCGCGTCGACCCCGGACGACTCGCCGCCGAGGGCGCGTCGGAGGAGGGCTCCGAGGTTCGTCCCGGCGGCGCTGTCCTCGCCGGCGTCGTCCTGCGTCACGACGCTCCGGCCCCGGCCGCGCTCGGCGAGGAGCGACTCGAAGGAGGCCATGGTCTCCGCCTCGTCGAGGTCCACGAGCCGTCCGTCCAGATGCTGGAGCGAGAACGCGATGCGCTGGTCGTCGGGGTCGAGCTCGAGGATCCGCGCGGAGCGGCGGTCGCCGACGGCGAGGCCGATGCGGGGCTGCAGTCCGCCGCACTCGGAGATGGGGACGATCCCGTCGATCCCGGGCATCAAGCGGGCGACGGCGCCGAATTCGCCGACCCGGACGAACTCGATCGGGACGATCTGCCCCTCCCAGTGCTCCCGTTCGGCGCGCGCCCAGGGGCTCTCGTGGAGCTGCTTGAGCCCGAGCGCGATGCGCTTGCCGCCGGCCCGCACGTGGAGGACCCGCGCGTCCAGCACGTCGCCGACGCTGACCATGTCCGCGGGGTGATCCAGGCGATCCACCGACATGTTGGACACGTGGCAGAGCCCCTCGCGGCCCCGGCCGAAACGCAGGAAGACGCCGTAGCTCTCGATGCGCGTCACGCGTCCCTGAACGGTCTGCCCGGGGACGACGCTGTGGGGATCGCGTCCCTCGCGCTGCATCTTGAGGACGGACTTGCGCGACACCACGGCCCGCTGCTTGTCGGCGTCGACGTGGAGGACCTCGACCACGACGGAGCGGCCAATGAGCTTCGGGCGATCCTTGCCGCGCCGCACGCCGCTCTTCGAGAACGGCATGAACGCGTGCAGCGGCCCGATCTTGAGCTGGTAGCCATCGTGGGTCGAGCGGGTGACGCGGGCGGCCGTGAGGCTCCCTTCCTCCAGTTCGACCCACTGCTCGAGGGTGCGCTCCTCGATCAGGTTGAGGATCCACAGCGAGTCCTCGCGGCCACGGAGCGTGAAGGAGTGGCGCTGCCCGATGGCAGGCGGCTCGAGGAAAGCGTCGCGGGCGATCACGCCCTCCTTCCGCGGCCCGAGTTCGACGAACACGTCCTGGCCGTAGACGCCCGTGATGATCCCCTCGACGACCTCGAGGGTGTGCGCGCCGCGCTCTCCCTCCTCCTCGTCGTGTTCCACCTGCGGGTGGGCGGGATGGTGCCTACGGTCGCGTTGCATCGTCAGTGACGGCCTCCCTCACGCCGCGACGCGGGGGCCGGTGTCTCCGTCTCGTAGACCCCGCGCCGCCGGAGTTCATCACCCAGGACGACACGGCCGATCGTCATGTAGTGGAAGCCCGTGCGGACGAGGCCCTCCGCGGCCTCCGCAGCGTCCATGGATCGATAGCGCGCGGCGAGGCGTCGCGCCCCGAGCATGCCCAGGAGCCCGAGGAGGGGATCGAGGATCCGCGCGGCCCAGCGCTCGCCCGGTCTGGACTCGGCGCGGTCCGGCCCCGTGAGGAACGAGGGGCGGCAGATGGTGTAGGGGAGGCCGCTGGCGCGCACGACCTCCTCGGCTCGCCAGCGGGCGGACAGGTAAGCGCTCCGGGCGCGCGGCCCGGTCCCCATGGAGGAGAGGTGCACGACGCGGGGCGCCCGGGGGAGGGCAGCGGCCGCCTCGCAGAGGAGCCGGGTCAGGCCCAGGTCGACGGTCTCGTAGGGATCGGTGATCCCCTCCGACCTCGCGCGCCTGGCCGTCGTCCCGTGACAGAGGAACAGGTGCGTCGGGGCGAGGGCTTCGAGGGTCTCGACGAGCGGGCCGGCCTCGAGCGGCGTTCGATCGATCTCGGCGCGCGGCGCGCTCCGACCGAGCCGTTCCGCGAGCGCCTCCGCCCGCGGGGAATCCGGACGGACGTGGGCGACCACTCGGGCGACGTGCTCGTCCCGCGTGAGGGCTTCCACGAGTGAAGCGCCTACATAGCCGCTCGCGCCGAGCACGAAGGCCACCGGCGGAGCGGCACGCAGCTCGAGGTCCTCCCGGCGGGGGACGCTGCTGGTCTGGGCGGCCACGGGCAGGATGGTATCGACTCGAGCGCTCCGCTCCTTACCCTTCCCCGTCCCATGGAACCCTGGACCCTCTGGCTCGTGCTCCCGCTCTTGGGCGCTCTCATCGGCTACGCGACCAACCGCCTCGCCGTCCGCATGATCTTCCGACCCGTCGAACCCCGCCGCATCCTCGGCTTTCGGGTCCAGGGACTCATCGGGCGCCGTCAGCCGGAGCTCGCCCGGAGCATCGGCGCGGTGGTGGGGGATCACCTCGTCCGCCCCGAGGACCTCGCCGGTGCCCTGGAGGCCGTCGATCTGGAGGCTCTCGTGGACCGCGCCTTCGAGCGAGGGCTTCGCCCGAAGATCGAAGAGCTGCGACAGCTCCCGCTCGTGGGCGGATTCCTGACGGACGAGCGCGTCGCGGACCTTCGTCGGCACGCGGTCAAGGGCGTCGCATCGAACCGCGAGGAGCTCGCGGGGGCGCTCCAGGAGGGACTCGAGAAGGGCGTCGACGTGCACGCCGTGGTGGAGGCGAAGGTGGCGGCGTTCCCCGTGGCCCGCATCGAGGAGCTCGTGCTCCAGGTCGCCTCCCGTGAGCTGCGCTCGATCGAGATCCTCGGGGGTGTCCTGGGCGGCCTCGTGGGTCTCGCTCAAGCGGGGCTGCTCGCGCTGCTCTGAGCGGCGGCTCACCTCCTGAGTTCCGGCCAACGAGGGCGGGAGCGTCGACCCGCATCGGCCGCGCCCTCGAGGGACTCGCTACCGCGCGCCGCTGGCGCCGAGGAGCTGTTCGAGCGCTGTCCGCACGGCGCGCGGGGTCGTCTCCGCCATCGCCGCTGGCGTGTGCTCCTCGTCGAGCGAGACCGAGCCGGCCTCCATGGCGAGGGTGCGTCCCGCGACCAGCACGATGTGCCCCCCGCCGTAAGGCCCCGTCCGCGCCGGATCGCCCGGCCCGAAGAGGGCGACGGTCGGCGTTCCCACGGCGGCGCAGAGATGCATCGGGCCGGTGTCGGCGCTCACCATGGCGCGCGATCGAGCGCAGAGTGCCCAGAGCTCGGGCAGGCTCGTGCGTCCGACGAGGTCGTGCACCTCGAGATCGCGCGCGACCTCGTCCGCGGCGGCGCGATCCTGGGGGCCACCGGTCAGCACGAGGGGGCCGTCGAGGCCAGCGAGGGTAGACGCGAGGAGGTCGGCGGCGAGCTCCCGGAAGGAGGAGGGCGGCCACAGCTTGTCCGGTCGCGACGCGCCGAGGTTGAGCAGCAGCGGCGCGCCGTGTTTCGCCGCGAAGTCCTCCGCGAACGCCGTGGCGGCCTCGGGGGACGGGAGCGAGCGGCGCGGGGGTGCGTTCGGGAGGTCGAGGAGGCGCGGGAACCGCAGGTACTGTCGGACCATGTGCTCGCGGCGCGGGCCGGGTTCGATCCGTTCGCGCGTCCAGATCCAGCTCAGCTCCTTCGCGCGCGCTCGATCGAAGCCGAGGACGCGGGGCGCGCCCGACAGCCTCGCGACGAGGGAGCTCTTCTGGAGCCGCTGGAGATCGATCGCGACGTCGTAGTCCTCCGCCATGAGCTCGCGCCGGAGCGCACGGAAGCCCGCGACGCCGGTCCCTCGCGGCCAGACGTGGACCCGGTCGATCGCCGGGTGCCCTTCGACGAGCGGTGCGCTCAGCGGGTGAACCGCCCAGCCGATGAAGCACCCGGGGTGGGCGTCGCGCAGCGCGTTCGCGACGACGAGCGCGTTGGCCACGTCGCCGATGGCGCCGAGGCGCACGATGAGCACCCGGTCGGACGCGCCCGATCGCCCGTTCATCGATCGAGCGCCTCGCCGCATCGCGCGCAGTGGACCGCGTCGCTCGCGTGGCGCTCGAAGCCACAGGCTCCGCAGCAGTGGCCGGAGACGCCGCTGATGGCCGGACGGCGCGTGAGCTCGGCGCTCACGATCCCCGTGGGCACGGCGATCACGCCGTAGCCCATGATCATGATGAGCGAGGCGACGAACTGTCCGATCGGCGTCGCGGGCGAGATGTCCCCGTAACCGACGGTCGAGAGCGTCACGATCGCCCAATAGACGCCGCGCGGGATGTTGTCGAACCCGTGCTCGGGACCCTCGATGAGGTACATCAGGGAGCCGGAGATCGTGGTCAGCGTCACGACGGTGATCGCGAAGACGATGATCTTCGGGGCGCTCTCCCTGAGGGCATGGGAAAGGTCGTCGGCCTGTCGGACGAAGTGTGCGAGCTTGAGGACCCGGAAGATCCGGAGCAGCCGGAGCATCCGCACGACGAGAAGGGCCTGCGCGCCGGGGAAGAACGCGGCGACGTACGTCGGCAGGATGGCGAGGAGGTCGACGAGTCCGAAGAAGCTGCGCGCGTAGACGGCCGGGCGCGGGTAGCAGTAGAGCCGGGTGACGTACTCGAAGGTGAAGACGATCGTGAGGGCCCACTCCACTCCCCGGAGCAGCGCCCCGTGGCGCTCCTCGATCGACGCCACGCTCTCGAGCATGACGACGAGGACGCTGACGACGATCACGATCAGGAGCGCGATGTCGAACAGGCGGCCCCAGGCCGTCTCGTGCTCGAAGATCGTCTCGAAGAGCCACTCACGTGCTCCGCGCCTCTTGCGGTCGTCCATGGGACCCACGCTAACCCGCGAGCGGCGTCCGGATCCACGCCGCGCGGGCCTGAGCCGGCTCGCGAGCCGACGGACGACCGCCGCGTGGCCGGTGGGGTCGGCGCTCGAGC
>CBFIJG010000100.1:0-10809 GCA_965662915.1 Planctomycetota bacterium
GCTCGGGCAGCGCCGCCAGGCGCGTCGCGCGCCGCTGCTCGTCGACGACGAGCCCCTGCACCACCGCGCGCGCCGCGTCCAGGTCGTCACGCGCGCGCTCCGCGCGCTCCTCGAGGGCCTCCAGGTCGAGGCGATCCGCCTCGGCCTGACTGCCCACGAACGGCGCAGGCTCCCCCCTCGCCCGGAGGAGCTGAACCCGCGAAGCGACGCTGGTGGCTCGCTCCCGCTCGGCCTGCACCCGACCCTGGAGGTCCTGGAGCGAGCCGGTCTCCGCTCCCTCCTGGCCTCCGCGCGCGACGGGAGCCAGGAAGACCAGGAACATGCATGCGGCCAGGAGACCGCGTAGGTCGACCCGGCGTACGCCCACGACTCGCGTCGCCCCGGCGAGCGCGGCCTCGCTCTCGCAACCTGCGTGCCCTTCGAGGACGCCTGGCACGAGGATCGGGGCCGGGGCAAGCCCCTCGGAATCGGTGAGGTGCCCTGGCGGAGCACTCCGGGTGGTGAAAGCGCGGCGGAACGCTGACTGTGCGGCCATGGCCCGAGGATACGGACGGCCCTCACCGATCCATCGCCTCGGCAGCCCTCCCTGACCATCAGGAGGCCCGGTGCGGCTCTCTCCCGAAGATTTTTCGCCCCCAATCGGGGTGGACCATCAAGGGATCCGTTTCCGAGGTCGATACCTGGACCCGTAACGCCCCGTCCCCAGGGGGCGTCGACGATCCATGGATCTCAACACCGTCATCGGCGCCGCGCTCGCCTTCATCCTCGTCCTCGGCGCGATGGCCATCGGCCCCGGCGGGGTCATGGTCTTCGTGCACGTCCCATCGATGATCATCGTGTTCGGGGGGACGATCGCGGTGACGATGCTGGCCTTCCCGACGCCGGATCTGAAGCCGGTCATGAAGGTCATGATGGTCGCGGCGATCCGGAAGGCATCGACGCCGACCGAGGAGATCGATCGCATCGTCGAGTTCGCGAACCTCGCTCGCAAGGAGGGCCTGCTCGCCCTCGAGACGAAGCTCCAGGCCGTGGACGACCCCTTCTTCGGCAAGGGCGTCCAGCTCGTCATCGACGGATTCAGCGCGGACACCGTCCGCGACATCATGGAGCTCGAGGCGGAGTGGGAGGACAGCCGCCACGCGACGGGCAAGAAGATCGTCGACCAGCTCGGTGCCTTCGCGCCGGCCTTCGGGATGATCGGCACGCTCGTGGGCCTGGTTCAGATGCTCCAGGACCTGTCGGATCCCAACGGCATCGGCCTCGGCATGGCGACGGCGCTGCTCACGACGCTCTACGGCGCGATGGGCGCGAACATGGTCTTCATCCCGCTCGCGGGCAAGCTGGAGATGGTGGCCAAGACCAACCAGCAGCTGCGCAAGCTGATGATCGAGGGCATCGTCGCGATCCAGTCCGGCGAGAAGCCGCAGCTCATCAAGGAGAAGCTCAAGGGCTTCCTGGCGCCGCCGATGCGCGCGGCCGTCGACGCGGAAGGCTGATCGAGGGGACGCAGAGCGATGCCCAAGCAGAAGACCATCGTCAAGAACGTCTCCGACGGGATCGACGGCGCCCCGCCGTGGATCACGACGTTCGTCGACATGGTCTCGCTGCTGGTGACGTTCTTCATCCTGCTCTACACCTTCTCGAGCATCCGCGAGTTCGACACGTTCACCTACCCCAAGAACATCATGTCGACCAGCGGCGTCATCGACGGCAGCGCCGCCGACACGATGGAGGCGCCGCACGACGACCTCATGCTGGGCATGGACCTCGCGCGGGGCTCACGCAACCGGCACACGCGGCCGGTCAACGAGCTGCGCGAGAACATGGAGGAGATGGGTCAGGCCCTCTCCGAGGAGCACGTCCCCATCGACATGCGCGGAACCGGAGACGGCCTGCTCGTGCGGTTCGCCGATGGCGCCGGCTTCCAGCCCGGCGCGGACGCGGTCGGACCCGCCCTCGAGAAGGCGCTGACCGAACTCGGAGACACCGCCGGGTACTACCCGCTCATGCTCGTCGTCGAGGGGCACACCGACGGCGCCTTCGTGCCGTCACCCTCCTTCCCGGACGCCTACGCGATGTCGATCGCGCGAGCGCGCGCCGCCGCGGACGTCCTCGTCGAGCGCGGCGGCTTCGACCCCACCCTGATCCTCATCGAGGGTTACGGACCGGACCGGCCGCGCGTCGACGCGAAGACCGCTCTCGAGCGCCGCGCCAACCGCCGCGTCGAGGTGCGGCTCGTGTCCATCAGCAGGGACCGCGTCGCGGCCATGCAGCTGGGTGAGGACCCCACGGGAGGCGGCCGATGACCGGTCAGCTCGCGGACACCTCCAGGCCGAAGGTCCTGATCAACAAGGTCAAGGAGAAGGGCGCCCCTGCCTACCTCGTGTCGTTCGGCGACATGATGACCCTGATCCTGTGCTTCTTCATCCTGCTGGTCGCCATGTCGAAGGAGCGCAACTTCGGTCTCATGGCGCGCGGGCTCGGCTCCTTCGTGGTGCAGATCAAGTCCATGGGCCTCACCGGCGTGCTCGACGCCCACGAGAAGCAGGCGGTCTTCGAACAGATGCGCCGGCGATTCAACCTGCCGCCCGAGGACGACCCCGAGCGCCGCGCGACCCACGAGGAGGCCGCGCTGACCGAGCTCCTTCGCGCGGACGACCTCGAGGCGATGAAGCCCCACGACGAGGTCCGCCAGCCCCGACTGGCCACCTTCGACGAGGACAGCGCGCAGCTGACGGCAGCCTCACGCGATTACATCGACGCGCTCGTCGAGACGCTCCGTCCGCGCCGCGACCAGACCCTGAGCATCGAGGGCCACGCGACCGACGCGGGCCCCCGCCACGACGGCGACCACACGCGCCTCGCCCACGCCAGGGCACGCGCGGTCGTCGCCTACCTCATCGAGAAACACGGCTTCCCCGCCGACCAGGTCCGCGCCAAGGCCTGGTACGCGGAGCTGGAGCTCGAAGGCGCCGCGAGCCGCGGCGTCGACGCCCGCCTGATCATCCCCGCCGCGAACTGACGCGGCAGTACAGACACGACCACGATGGCCGAAGAAGAGACCAACGAAGCCGAGGGCCAGGAACCCGGGAACCAGGGGGCGCCGCAGACGTCCAAGGGTTCGTTCAAGCTGCTGGGCGCCGTTGTCGGGCTGATCGCGCTCGGCTCGACCCTGGCGATTGTCGCGATGCCGAAGAAGGCGATGCAGGAGTCCTTCGAGGGCCCCGCCATGCACAACTTCTTCGAGGGGGACATCGTCGGGAACCCGCTCGACGACAACTTCTCGCGCTACCTGAAGTTCAGCCCGAGCTGCTCCTACTTCGCGTACGACCTCGCCTACCCCACCTCCCGGCTGGCTGACGAGCACTACGAGAAGTCGCTCCGACAGGCGATGATCTACACGATCTCGCGCTTCCGGATCGACGAGGTCATGGCAGCCGCGTCGCGTGAGGCCTTCGCGGCGTCGCTCGAGGAAGTCGCGGAACCGGTCCTGTTCCCGGTGCACCTCGGAGAGACCCCCAATCCCTACGAGCCGGACCCGGCGTCGGGCCTGAGGCTCGGCGACAGCCAGGATCTCCACGGCACCTTCCGCGGCGCGTTCCACGAGCACCTCCTGAAGGTGGACGCCCGGAAGAAGACCCTGCAGCTCGACGGCGGGCCCCAGGTCGAGTTCAACGGCTCCGAGCACGACATCCTCGTCGAGGCCGAGGACGGCACGAAGATCTACGTCAACGTCACGACCCTCGACGACGGCTTCGAGGGCGAGGTCAACGTCGGCGTGATGGGCCGGATCCGACGCATGTTCACTGGCGACATCATCGCCCAGTGACGCTCCTCCGGAGGCAGACCAGCACAGGATGACGATGGACCTGGACCCCGAAGAAGCCGCCGCCCTCGAGGCGGCGACCGGCGGCGCGGACGAAGGCGGCGTGCGCGTCGCCGTCGTGTCGCTCCGTGACTTCTCGGAGCCGCGGACCCTGTCCGCCGACCGGATCGCGCGGATCCGCAAGACGCTCTCGGCGCGCCTCGGCGCGATCGCCAACAGCCTCGCCGGGCCGCTCCGCGGCCACCCCCAGCTCGCGCTGGGCGAGATCGCCGAGATGAACGCGCACGGGCTCTTCGACGGGTTCGTGCGACCCTTCCTCGTCCACGGCTTCCTCTGTAACGGCCAGCAGGGCTGGCTGGTCTGGGACGCCGCGGCGGCGCGGGTCGCCTGCGACCTCATCCTCTCGGGGCCCACGCCGGAGGTCGCGGCTGGCGCCGGCACCATCCAGGACGCCGGCGAGCCGGTCCTCACCCGGACCGAGCGCCGCGTCATCGCGAGCCTGCTCGACTCCCTCGTGGAGACGATCGTCGCCGAGTTCTCCCTCACGATCGAGCCGGGTGAGATCTGGCAGGAGCCCGAGGAGATGACGACCCTCGAGGACCTCGGCCCGGACGCCGATTCACGGCGCATGCTCGTCCACCTGTCCTTCGAGAGCGAGGGCAGTGAGGCCAGCGACATGCTCCTCTACCTCCCCGGGATCGTCGATCCCGAGGAGGAATCCGAACCCATCGGCGCCGGCGCGCCCCATCACCTCGCGCCCGTCGACCTCGACCTGTCCGCCATTCTCGGCGGCACCGAGGTCCCCCTCGCCGAGCTCCTCGCGATCGAGGTCGGCGACGTCATCCCGCTCGACTCGAGGATCGGCGAGCCCGTCGAGATCGAGATCGAAGAGACCATCTGCGCCCAGGGCCGCTTCGGAGCGGTCGAGGGGCGACTCGCCGTCGTCGTCGACCAGGTGAGCTCCATGAGCCACCTCGCGGACCCTTCCGGGTGAGAGAGACCCGAACGAGCACCGACCTTCCCCCAATCAGCCATGAGTGACGAGACCCAACAGCCCACCGTCGGCGAGACCGACCTCGAGAGTGCGATCGACGCGGCCGCGGAGGCCGTTGCCGTCCAGGCCGCCGAGATCGGCGAGCTCGACGGCGCGCTGGACGCCGACGGCCACCCGATCGGCATGGACGCCCTGCTGGAGGTCCCCGTCCGGGTGACCGTTCGCATCGGACGCGCGAGCCTGTCCCTGGGCGAGCTCGTGAAGCTCGGTCCCGGCAGCCTGGTCCCGCTCGACCGCGAGGCCCACGAGCCGGCCGACGTCCTGGTCAACGGCAAGGTCATCGCCCAGGGCGAGATCGTGACCATCGACAACACCTACGGCGTGCGGATCACCTCCGTCGCCAAGGACGCCTGAGCCAGGGCGTTCGGGGGGCCGCCATGGCCCCCCGAGCCCGCTGCTCCCGAAGCGGCCGGTCCTCGAACCGGCCGCGACGGGAGCCGTCGCAGCCTCAGGAGAGAGAGCTGCTGACGATCTCGAAGACGTCCTTGGAGAGCCCCGGCTTCGCGAGGATGCGCTCGGACGCCGCCTTCATCGCGTCGCCCCACGCGGGCGCGTACTGACGCCAGGGGCCGAGCACCCGCACGAGACGCGAGGCGATCTGCGGGTTCGTGGCATCGAGCTCGATGACGACGTCCGCGAGCAGCTCGTAGCCGGAGCCGTCCGCCGCGTGGAACCCGCGGAAGTTCTGCATGACGAACGCCCCGACCAGGGAGCGCATGCGGTTCGGGTTCTCCATCTTGAAGTCGGGGTGGCTCCGGAGCTCCTCGACCTCGGCGACGCCGACCGTGCGAGAGGTCGCCTGGAGGGCGAACCACTTGTCGAGCACCAGCGCGTCCTCCTTCCAGCGCTCGTGGAAGGCGGCGAGGGCGCGATCGCGCGCCTCGCCGGGGTGCTGACAGAGGCACGCCAGGGCCGCCTGGGAGTCCGTCATGTTGTCGGCGCTCTCGAACTGCTCCTCGGCCACGCGCAGGGCCGCCGGGGCGCCGCTCACCGACCAGAGTCCGAGCGCCGCGTTCGAGAGGCGCCGCCCGTCGATCGACGCCTTGTCCGCCGAGTAGGGTCCAGCCGGACGCGCCGCGTCACGCGCCGCCGCCAGCTCGCTCTCGAGCGCGCGGGAGAGTTCGAGGGCGACGAAGTCGCGGGCCTCGACGAGCGCGGCGGGGTTCACGGGCTGGCGCGCCTGACCGAGCACGCTGAAGCCGGGCAGCGCCATCGCCTGGGCCTTCTGGCTCCCGTCGAGGTCGGGGGACACGAGCACGCTGCGCACCGCCTCGATCACGAGCGGATCGAGGGAGAGCTCCTCACCAGCCTCCGCTGCTGCGCTCAGCTCCAGCAGCACCTCGGTGTAGAGGGTCTGGCCGGCGTCCCACCGGTTGAAGGCGTCGCTGTCGTTCGCGAGCAGGAACGCGAGGTCCTCGCGGCTCCGCTCCATCTCGAGCCTCACGGGCGCGGAGAAGCCGCGCAGCACGCTCGGGACGGGGCGCGCGCAGAGCCCGTGGAAGACGAAGGTCGCGCGCGCGGCCGTCAGCTCGAGCACGCGCTCGGTCGGAGCCGTCTCGACGTCCTCTCCCTCGAGGGCGAGGCGCATGTCGGTGCCGTCCGGCCCGACGAGGCCGACGACCACGGGCATGTGCGTGGGCTCGAAGCCGGGCTCGTTGGCCGGCGCCTCCTGGGTGAGCTCGAGGGTGAAGGTCGCGGCCGCCTCTTCGTAGGAGCCGCTGGCCTTGAGGGCGGGCGTCCCCTTCTGCAGGTACCAGCGCTCGAACTGGGCGAGATCACGTCCATTCGCGTCCGCCATCGCCGCGCGGAAGTCGTCGCAGGTCACCGCCGCCCCGTCGTGACGCTCGAAGTAGAGATCCATCCCCTTCCGGAAGCCGTCCCGGCCCAGGAGGGTCTCGTACATCCGGATGATCTCCGCGCCCTTCTCGTACACCGTCGAGGTGTAGAAGTTGTTCATCTCGATGTACTGCTCGGGCCGGATGGGGTGCGCCATCGGCCCGGCGTCCTCGGCGAACTGATGGCTCCGCAGCCCCTGGACGTCGTCCACGCGCTTCACGGCGTGCGAGGTCATGTCGGCGGTGAAGCGCGCGTCGCGATAGACCGTCAGCCCCTCCTTGAGGGTGAGCTGGAACCAGTCGCGACAGGTGACACGGTTGCCCGTCCAGTTGTGGAAGTACTCGTGGGCGATGACCGCCTCGACCGCCTCGAAGTCCGCGTCGGTCGCGGTGTCGGTCCGCGCGAGGACGTACTTGGAGTTGAAGATGTTCAGCCCCTTGTTCTCCATCGCCCCCATGTTGAAGTCGCCGACGGCGACGATCATGTAGAGGTCGAGGTCGTACTCCAGACCGAAGGTCTCCTCGTCCCACTTCATCGAACGCTGGAGGGAGCGCAGCGCGTGCTCCGCCTTGTCCGCGTCCTGGTGCTCCACCCAGATCTCGAGCTCGATGGTGCGGCCCGTCATCGTCTCGAAGCTTCCCCGGTGGCAGTGCAGATCGCCGGCCACCAGCGCGAAGAGGTAGCTCGGCTTCTTGAACGGATCCTCCCAGCGCGCGCGGTGACGGCCGTCGCCGAGGCTCTCCACCGAGAGACGGTTGCCGTTCGAGAGGAGCACCGGGTACTTCGCCTCGTCCGCGGTGATCGTCACGCGGTAGGTGCTCATCACGTCCGGCCGATCCAGGAACCAGGTGATGCGCCGGAAGCCCTCGGCCTCGCACTGGGTGCAGAAGTTCCCGCTCGAGCGATAGAGCCCCATCAGCGTGGTGTTGCTCTCCGGGTGGATCCGCACGGCCGTCTCGAGCACGAAACGATCCGGCACGGCCGGGACGACGAGCGCCTCGGGGCCCGCCTCGAACTCGCTCGCCGCGAGTTCGCGCCCGTCGACGGCGACGCGCAGGGTCTCCAGCTCCTCGCCAACGAGGACGAGCGGCTGACCGCTCGAGCCCTCGC
Organism: Planctomycetota bacterium; assembly: GCA_965662915.1. Classification (GTDB taxonomy): domain Bacteria; phylum Planctomycetota; class UBA1135; order UBA1135; genus Saltatorellus. The sequence goes on from CBFIJG010000100.1 coordinate 7,827, forward strand.
GGCGCGCGTATGCGACGCGCGCCGTGACCTCCGTCCCGTCCTCGCCGAGGTCGAACTCGAGCTCGACCGACTCGACGTCGAAGTGAGGCGGTGCGTAGTCCTTGCGGAACTTGGGCTGAGGGGCCTGGTCCGGGGCGGTCGTGACGGTCATCGAGTCGAATTCCTGGGGGGGGCCGGGTCCTCCGGCGGGGGGCGGCCGAAGAGCGTAGCAGCGGCGGCCCCGAGGGACTCCTCGAGGCGCGCCGCCGGCCCCGACCACCGATGCTCCTGCTCTTCGCCGCGCTGCTGCTCACGGGTGCGCTGATCCGCTTCGCGGCGGTCGTCCGCGGCTCCGGAGCCCTCCCGCGCCTCCATCCATCCGCCTCCGCCCCCGCCGCGACCGTCAGCGTCATCGTCCCGGCCAGGAACGAGGCGGACACGCTCGGGCCCGCGCTGACAGCACTCACGGCCCAGGCCGGGCCCCGCCTCGAGGTCGTCGTCGTCGACGACCGGTCGGAGGACGGCACGGGCGCCGTCGCGGAGTCCCTCGTCGCGGAGTGCGCCCATGCGAGGCTGGTCCGCGTCGACGCCCTGCCCGAGGGCTGGCTCGGGAAGAACCACGCGCTGTGGACCGGCGCCTGCTCTGCGCCCGTCTCCGACTACCTGCTCTTCACGGACGCTGACGTGCGCTTCGCGCCGGGTGCGATCGCCGCCGCGGTGGCTCTCGCCGAGGAACGCGAGCTCGACCACCTCGCCGGCGCGCCCAGGGTCGTGGCCCGGGGGCCACTCCTCGCCGTGATGATCACGACCTTCGCGGTTCTCTTCGCGCTCTTCACGCGCCCCTGGAAGGTCGCGGATCCGCGCAGCCGGGCCTCCGTCGGGATCGGCGCGCTGAACCTCGTGCGCCGTAGCGCCTACGAACGCGCGGGCGGTCACGGCGAGATCCGCCTTCGCGTCGACGACGACCTCGCACTCGGCCAGCTGCTCAAGGCCCGCGGCGGCCGCTCGGAGTTCTGTTACGCACGCGACGCGGCCTCGGTCGAGTGGTACCCAGGAGTCATCGCGATGATCCGCGGCCTCGAGAAGAACGCCTTCGCCGGCGTGGGGTTCCGGCTGTGGTTCGTCCTCCTGGCGACGGCCGCCCTGCTCGGCCTCTTCGTGGCGCCGTGGCTCCTCGCCGCCGCGCCCTGGGCCGCCGGTGCCGAGCGAAGTGTCTTCGCCGCCTGCGCCGCGCTCCAGGTCCTGGGCGCCGCGCGCGCGGCGTCGGACGCTGGCCTACCCCGATGGACGGGTCTCCTCTTCCCCGCCGGAATCCTGCTCTTCCTCGTGATCCTCTGGCGCTCGACCCTCGTCACGCTCTTCACAGGGGGCGTGCGCTGGCGCGGGACGCGCTATCCACTGGACGAGCTGAAGCGCGCGGCGCGCGCGTCGCTGAGGCCATGAAAGAGGCTCACCGACGCTGCGCCTCGCGCAGCCCCGGTGGGCCATGGTCGTCGGGGCTCGAGGAGGAGCTCAGGCGAAGCGCCGCCCCACGACGGGGAGCTGGCGGCGGCGGAGCCAGGTGACGATCAGCCCGCTGGCCAGGCCGACGACGGCCATGGTGAACAGGCTCGCGTCGCCGTCCCACAGGATCCCGAGTACGGTCAGGTGCGAGAAGACCGCGCCGGACAGGAGCCCGACCGTCAGCGCGCCGCCGAGAACGGCGAGGCGCGGGGTCAGGAGCAGCGCGACGGCCACCGTCTCCAGGATCGCCGTCCCGTACATCCCCACCGCGCCGGCGCCGAGCGCATCGAACAGGCGGACGGTCTCCTCCGCGCCGCTGAACTTGTAGGGGAGTGTGATCGCCAGGATCACGGCCGCGAGGATCTGGAAGGCCCACGAGGCCGCTCTGCTGGTTCCTCGGAGGGTGGCGTCCGTGGGCGGGAGGAGTGCGATGGAGGTCATGGCGGAATCTCTCGTCAATGCTGCGTGGTGTCGATGTTGCGCGCCCGAGCGGGCTCGCCGACCTGTTCGCAGCCCCGCGCGATGCGTGACCTGCCGCTTCGCGAGATTCCTCGATTCGCTCCCCGAGCCTCCCCCCGGGGTTGCGCGTTCACGCGCCGATCCGCGCCTCGATCCAGCGAACGATCTCGTCCGCCGCGGCGCTGGCGTCCTCCGCCTCGACGGTCACCGCGTAGCGCTTGCCGGCCTCGCTCCCGCGATAGAGCGGGTCGTAGTAGCGCTCGAGCAGCAGCTCCACGAGCGGATCGATCTCGCCCCGGTCGAACATGCCTGCGAGGTCGGGCTCGCCGTCCATTCGCGCCGCCACCGCTACGAGCTGCTCGCGCAGCTTGGGCAGCGACTCGGGCACGGCGAGGTAGTCCTCGGACAGGACCCGGACGCGACGGGCGACGCTCGCGACGATCTCGACGTTGACCGCGCCTTGGAGCGCCTTCCACATCGACTTCGGGATCACGACGTCCCCGACCTTGCGGCTCTCCCCCTCCATCACCAGCACGCCCTGCGGGAACCCCTCCTCGGCGCGCAGAACGAGGCCGCCCTCGAAACCCTTCTGGGTCGTCTGCCGCAGGCCGACCATCCCGAGGAGCGAGCTGCGGTGCCCGGCGATACCCTCGAGGTCGAGCGTCCAGCCGGGCCGGCGCTCCTCGATCGCACGGAGCACGAGCGTCTTGCCCACCCCGGTGAGCCCGCGCAGGGCGAAGACGTGGGGCGGCGGCGTCCACGCCTCGAGGGCCTCGCGCACGTGGCTGCGGTGTGCGCGGTAGCCGTCGATCAGCCCGACCGCCTCCAGTCCGAGCGTGCGCAGGAGCGCGACGATGCTGCGGGAGCGCAGTCCGCCCCGGGCGCAGGAGAGCACGACCGCGTCCTCTGGCAGCTCGTCGAGCGGGACGGGGTCGAGATCCGTCTCCATGCGCGCGATCCCGCCTGACGTCATGGCCCGCACGCGCTCCTTCAGATCGACCGCGGGCACGTCCCACCCGGCGGCGGCAGCGATTCGCCCCAC
>CBFIJG010000100.1:10909-12066 GCA_965662915.1 Planctomycetota bacterium
GACGTCATGGCCCGCACGCGCTCCTTCAGATCGACCGCGGGCACGTCCCACCCGGCGGCGGCAGCGATTCGCCCCACGATCTCCTCGATGCGCTGGACGACCTCGGCGCGCGCCTCGTTGAAGGCCGCGTCCGGACTGAACTGCTTGTAGAGCAGCCCCACGAAGGCCCGCGTCTCGTTCTCGAAGAGGGGGACGTTCAGGGCGCCCTTCACGTGGTCGTCCTCGAACTCCACCGGAGATCGCAGGTCCACGACGAGCCGCGGCCGCGCGCGGCGCACGGTATCGAGCGTCGCGAAGGGCACGGGAGCCAGGCGGGGAGCTGCGTCATCCGGAGCGGACATCGAGCGCGAGACTCTATCGGAGAAGAGAGTCCGTGGGGGCTCTCCTGACGAGTGCCCACCGACCTCGTCCAGCGGCTCCGACGAGGTCCCCGCGAGCGTCGCGCTGGCGCCAGGTGGACGACAACGAGTTCGAGAAGTCGTAGCCAGCGCCGACGACGTCTCGATACCGGAGCTGGAAGTGTCTGGCGCCCGGCTATTCCTGCGCTCCGGCGGGCTTCCGGCCACCGTATGCTCGCCGGCCATGGTTCCCGAGGACGAAGAGGAGGGCCCCCTCCCCCCCTACGTGATCGAGCACGCCCGCTCCGGGCGCTCGAAGTGCAAGACGTGTCAGCGCAAGATCGACAAGGACGCCCTCCGGATAGGCGTGCTGGTCGAGGGACCCTTCGGGGCGGGCCACATGTGGCATCACCTCAACTGCGCGGCCAAGCGCATGTTCGAGCGCGTGGAGGAGGCCTACGGGCTTCATTCCTGGGAGGCCGCCAAGGTCCCTCCCGATCCCGAGGACCTGCCGACGCTCGAGAAGCTCAAGACCGTCGCGGAGACGGCGGCGGTGGAGCGCGAGAAGAAGGAGAAGGAGCGCAAGACGATCCCCTACGCGGAGATCGCGCCCTCCAACCGCTCGAAGTGCAAGCAGTCGGGCGAGCCCATCCCCAAGGGCGCCGTGCGCATCGTGCTCGGCAAAGAGGCCCACTTCGGCAACCAGGTGCGGACCGCGCCCTTCGCGGTCCTGCCGGTCCATCTGCACGACGCGCTCGAGGACCCGGAGATCCCGCATGATCCTGCCACGCTGGCGGAGGAGCTGCGGGAGAACAGCCG
>CBFIJG010000101.1:0-11907 GCA_965662915.1 Planctomycetota bacterium
GCGCGCCGCCGCGCGCGGGGCCGCCCCGGCGCTCCGTCAGTTGACGGTCATCCCGCCGTTGACCACGAGCGTCTGGCCCGTGATGAAGTTGGCCTCGTCGCTCGCGAAGTACACGGCCGCAGCCCCGATGTCGGCGGGCTTGCCCCAGTGCCCCATGGGGATCAGCGAGAGGTAGGCCTGCTTCTCCTCCTCGGGGTCGTTCTCGTGACGCTCCACCGGGATCCAGCCGGGGGAGATCATGTTCACGGTGATCCCGAAGGGCGCCAGCTCCTGGGACATGGAGCGGGTCCAACCGCGCTGCGCGCCCTTGGCGGCGACGTAGGGGCTGAAGTTCGGCACGCCCCGGTCGAACACCTCGGAGCCGATGTTGATGATCCGGCCGTAGCCGCGCTCCTTCATGCCGGGCAGGATCGCGCGCGTCAGCAAGAAAGGGCTCTTCACGAAGAAGTCGAGCATCGACTGGTGGAACTCCCAGTCGTACTCCTCGAAGGGCAGGATGGGCTGCGCGGGCGTCGCGTTGAGGACGACGATGTCGATGGGCCCGAGGGACTCGCGGATCTCCTCCTCGAGCCGCGTGACCGAGTCGGGATCGATGACGCTGCCGCGGAACAGAGCGCCGGTCAGCCCCTCCGCCTCGAACTCCGCGAGGGTCGTCTCGGCGCGCTCGACGTTGTGCGCGTAGTTGAGCGCCACCTTCGCGCCGGCGCGGCCGAGGTGCAGCGCCATGGACTTGCCGAGGCCGGTGGTGGAGCCGGTCACGAGCGCGACCTTTCCGGTGAGATCGAACATGGGTGTCTGTGTGGGGGAGCCTGGGGGATCACTCGACGCCGAAGCGCAGAGCGGTGGTGTGCGTGTAGCTGTCGCCGGGCTCGAGCACGACGCTCGGGAAGCCCGGCTGATTGACGGCGTCGGGGAGGCCCTGGGGCTCGAGGCAGCACGCCGAGCGCAGGGCGTAGGTGGCGCCGCCTTTCCCGGTCTGGCCGAACAGGAAGTTGCCGGAGTAGAACTGCAGGCCGGGCTGGTCCGTGTAGAGCTCCATCGTGCGGCCCGACGTGGGGTGATGCAGGCGCGCGTCGAAGGCGCCGAGCCCGAGACGCTGGTAGGTCGTCTGGCCTCGCCGGATCGGAGCTTCGAAGAGCACGTAGTTGTGGTCGAAGCCCATGGCGGCCGTGTCGGCGACCTCCGCCAGGTCGCGGCCGATGGTCTTCGCCTCGCGGAAGTCGAGGGCGCCGCTCACGGCCGCGATCTCACCGGTGGGGATGAGTGTGTCGTCGGTGGGCGTGAAGTGATCGGCGCGCAGCTGAAGCTCGTGGTCGAGGACGGTCGGGGCGCCGTGGCCTGCGAGGTTCCAGTACGCGTGGTTGGTGAGGGACACCGGCGTCGCCGCGTCGGCCGTGGCCGTCAGGGTGAAGCCGAGGACGTTCTCGTCGGTGAGGGAGTAGGTCGCCGACACCTCGAGATTGCCGGGATAGCCCTCCTCGCCGTCGGCGCTCGTCCGGCGGAAGGTCACCTCGCCGGGGCCCGTCTGTTCCCAGCTCCAGACGCGCACGCCGAAGCCTCGATCCCCGCCGTGCAGGTGGTTCGGGTCGTTGTTGGTGGCGAGGGTGTAGGCCTCGCCGCCGAGCTCGAAGCGGCCTTCGGCGATGCGGTTGGCGACGCGGCCGACCGTGCACCCGAAGTACTGGTTGTCGCTCGAGTCGTAGCGGTCGAGGTCGTCGAACCCGAGGGTCACGTCCGCCATCGCGCCGTCCCGGTCGGGCACGCGCACGGCGGTCACCGTGGCGCCGAGGTTGGTCATCTCGACCTCCATGCCGCGCTCGTTCGTGAGGGTGATGCGCACGCGGCCGCTCGCGTCGGCCTCGCCGGCGGTGACGCGGACGGACTCCGCCGGTCCGAAGGAGGTGGGGGTGTTCATGCAGGAGGCGGCGCCGAGGGCGAGCGCCAGGAGGGGCAGCTGGGTCTTCATGATGACGTGTCCTTGGAACGGGCCCGCGCGCGCTCGGCGGCGCGGCGCTTGCCTGCGATCTTGCGCACGGTCTCGTCGGCGATGGCGCCCAGGAGCAGGACGCCGCCGACGATGGCGAACTCGAGCTGGCTCGGGATCCCGAGCAGGACGATCGAGTTGTAGAGGAGCCGCATGACGGCGGCGCCGAGCACCACGCCGAGGATCGATCCCTCGCCGCCGCGCAGGCTGCAGCCGCCGAGCACCGCCGCGGCGATGGCGTAGAGCTCGTAGAAGTTGCCCATCACGGCCGGCTGGACGCTGCCGACGTCGAGGGCGAAGAGCACGCCCCCGAGCGCCGCGAGCAGCGACGAGAGGACGTAGGCGACCACGATCATCCGGTTCACCGGGACGCCGGCGTAGTGGGCGGCCTCGGGGTTGCGCCCGAGGGCGAGGAGCCAGCGGCCCCAGACGCTGCGCCCGAGGAAGAGCGCCGCGAGGACCCCGACGATCAAGAGCAGGAACATCGGCGCCGGGACGTCGAAGGAGCCGATCGAGAAGGGGGACCCGGTGGCCAGGGATCGCAGCCCCTCGTTGTCGTTGCCGAAGCCGAGGGTCTGATCGCCCGAGATCTGGCGCGCGACCCCGCGGTAGACGAGGAGGCCGCAGAGCGTCACGACGAAGGGCTGCAGGCCCACCCTCGTGATCAGGAACCCGTGGATCGCGCCGAGCAGAGCGCCGACGCCGAGGACACCGAGCACCGCCGCGGAGGCGGGGACGCCGGCCTCGATCATCATGGGGAGGAGCGTGGCGGCGAGCCCGACGACGGCGCCGATCGACAGATCGATGCCGCCCGTCACGATCGTGAGCGCCGCGCCGATGCCGAGGATCCCGAAGAGCGATGTCCGCTGGACCACGTTCTCGAGGTTGTCGGCGCTGAAGAAGCGCGGGTTCATCAGGCCGGTGAACAGGACCACCGCCACCAGCAGCCCGAAGATCCCGAGGACCTTGCCTCGCACGTTCATGGGTTCGTCTCCAGGGACGTCGTGGGCGCCGGGGCGTCGCCGCCGGTCGCGAGTGTCATGAGGAGGCGCTCGTCCGCGTCCGCGCGAGCGACGTCCCCCGTGATCTTTCCCTCGTGCATGACGAGGATGCGCTGGCCGAGGCGCAGGAGCTCCTCGAGGTCGCTCGAGGCGAAGAGCACGCTGAGCCCCTCGGCGCAGAGCTCCTCGAGGATGCGGTAGATCTCCTCTCGCGCGCCCACGTCGACGCCGCGGGTGGGCTCGTCGAGGAGCAGGAGCCGCGGCCGGGCCTCCAGCCAGCGGCCGATCACGACCTTCTGCTGGTTCCCGCCGGACAGCGTGCCGGTGAGCTGCTCGATGGAGCTCGAGCGAACGCCGAGCGCGCTCGAGCGCTCCTCGACCACGCTCCTCTCGGCCGCCGTGTCCACGAAGGGGCCGCGCCGGCGCGCGGTCAGCGTCGCGAGGGCGACGTTCCAGCGGATCGACTCCTCGAGCAGGAGGCCGTGGAGCTTGCGGTCCTCCGGCACGAGGGCCACGCCCGAGGCGATCGCCGCCCGGGGGCCGTCGGGGATGAATGGATCGCCGTCGAGGGAGAGATCGCCCGAGACCGCGGCGCGCAGCCCGAAGATCGCCTCCAGGAGCTCGGTGCGGCCGGCGCCGACCAGGCCGGCGATCCCGACGATCTCGCCGGGGGCCACGTCGATGTCGAGGGACGCGGCGGGCCAGTCGGCGGTGTGCAAGCCGCGCACGCTGAGCCTGGGCGCGGCGCTGGCTCGGGGGGCGGCGGCCGTGGGGCTCATCAGCTCGGACTCGGCGCGCCCGACCATGGCCTGCACGAGGGCGGATCGGTTCAGCTCGCTCCCCTCCAGCGCGGCCGCGTTGCATCCATCGCGCAGGACGACCGCGCGATCGCAGAGGTCGGTGATCTCGTGCAGGCGGTGCGAGACGTAAAGCACCAGCACCCCCTGGCTGCGGAGCTCGCGCACCACGTCGAAGAGCGCCTCGCTCTCCCCGGCGGTCAGGCTCGAGGTCGGCTCGTCGAAGATGACCACCTTCGCGCCCCCGGCGAGCCCCTTCGCGATCTCCACGAGCTGCCGCTCGCCCGCCGACAGGCTCTCGACGATCGCGTCCGGGTCGATCGCGGCCCGCACCGTACCAAGCGCCTCGCAGGCCATCTCGCGCGCGCTGTCGCGGTCCACGAATCCCATGCGCGTCGGCTCACGCCCGAGGGCGATGTTCGCTGCGACCGACAGGTTCTCGGCGAGGCACAGCTCCTGGTGGATGAGCGCCACCCCGCCGTCCGCGGCCTCGCGCGGTGTGCGCGGCGCCCAGGGGGCGCCGTCGAGCTCCATCGCTCCTTCGTCCGGCGCATCGATCCCCGCGAGGATCTTCATCAGCGTCGACTTCCCCGCGCCGTTCTCCCCGACGACGCCGAGCACCTCGCCCGGCCGCCCCTCGAGGCCGACACCGTCGAGGGCCAGGACGCCCGGGAAGCGCCGCGTCAGACCCTCCACGCTCAGTCGCAGGGTCCCACGCGCGCCGGTGCCAGCGCGCTCCGCCGCCATCAGGAGCCGGCGGCGATGTCCGTCTCGAGCTTGGCGCGGAACTCCTCGAGGTTCTCCCGGGTCACCACCGTCGGATCGACGGTGAGCGTGCCCCCCTCGGGCAGCACGCTCTCGTCGCCGGCGTGGAGGCCGTTCAGGATGCGCACCGAGTGGTAGCCGTACTGGAAGGGGTTCTGGCTGACCGTGCCGAGCACCGTCCCTTCGGCGATGGCGTCCAGGGTCGCGATCTGCTCGTCGAAGGCGGAGATCTTGACCTTGCCGAGCTTGTCCTGGCTCCGCAGCGCCTCCATGCAGGCGGGGGCGTTGTAGGCGAACAGGCCCACCATGCCGGCGAGATCGGGGTGCGCCACGAGGGTGTCCTCGGCGTTGGACTTGGCCAGCGACTTGTCGAAGCCGTCGGTGCGCGTGGCCACGATCGTGAAGCCGTTGCCGCTCGGGGTGGCATCGGCCGCGTCCCGGCGCGTGGAGTCGAAGGAGCGGTCGAGGAGCGCGTCGATCACGCCCTGCCGGCGCAGCTGCGCGTTCTCCTGCTCGAGGCGTCCGACGAACAGGGCGACCTTCCCGCCGTCGGGGAGCGCCTCGCGGAGGAGGTCGCCGCAGGCGCGGCCGCACATGTAGTTGTCCACCCCGACGAAGCAGCGCCGCTTCGAAGCGGGCGCGTCCGAGTCGTGGGTGATCAGGTGGGTCTTGCCGGCGACGTCGTCCAGGAACGACGACATGTTCTTGCCGTCGATGACGGCCACCGCGATCCCGTCGACGCCGCGGACCATGAGGTCCTCGAGCTTCTGCTTCTGGTCCACGGCCCCGCCCTCGGGGAAAACCAGGTCGACGTCGACGCCGAACTCCGCGGCGGCGGCGCGGGCGCCCGCGCCCGCCACGTTCCAGAAGGGATCGACCCCGTTCGTCACGTAGGCGAAGCGAGGCCCGCCGGAGTCTCCGGCGCCGCCGCAGGCGGCCAGGGCGGCGAGCGCGAGGGCAGGGAGAACGCGGCGGTGGAGGAGCGTGGAGCGCAGGGGGGAGGGCGTCATGGCGCGTACAGTAGGCGCACCGCTGCCATTCCGCCAACCGGACATGGGAACGCCCCCCGCCGGACGCTTCATCGAGCGGCCGGCGGGGGGCGTCTGCGGTCCCCGGTTCGGGGAGCGCGGCTCAGCGCTTGATGTCGAAGCGGTCGAGCATCATCACCTTGTGCCACGCGGCGATGAAGTCGCGCACGAACATCTCGCGGGCGTCGTCGCTCGCGTAGTGCTCGGCGAGTCCGCGGAGCTGGCCGTTGGCGCCGAAGACCAGGTCCACGGCGCTCGCTCGCCAGCGGAGGTCACCGGTGGCCCGGTCGTAGCCCTCGTAGACGTCCTCGCTGCCATTCGCCAGCTGCCAGCGGGTGCCCATGTCGAGCAGGTTGACGAAGAAGTCGTTCGTCAGCGTGCCCTCGCGGGCCGTGAGCACGCCCATGTCCGAGCCGCCGCTGTTGGCGCCGAGGACGCGAAGGCCGCCGACGAGCACGGTCATCTCAGGCGCCGTCAGGCCGAGCAGGTTCGCCTTGTCCACGAGGGCCTCTTCGGACCGCATGTAGAGGCCGCTGCCCACGTAGTTGCGGAAGCCGTCGGCGCGGGGCTCGAGCACGTCGAAGCTCGCGGCGTCGGTCATCTCGGCGGTGGCGTCGGTGCGGCCGGGCGCGAAGGGCACGGCGACGTCGAAGCCGGCTGCCTCGGCGGCCGACTGGACCGCGGCGGCGCCGCCCAGGACGATCAGGTCGGCCATCGAGACCTTCTTGTTCCCCGGCTGGGCCGCGTTGAACTCGGCCTGGATGCCCTCGAGGACGCCGAGGACCTTGGCGAGCTGCGCGGGATCGTTGGCGGCCCAGTCCTTCTGCGGGGCGAGGCGCACGCGGGCGCCGTTCGCGCCGCCGCGCTTGTCGCTGTCGCGGTAGCTGGAGGCGGAGGCCCAGGCGGCGCCCACGAGCTCCGAGACCGTGAGGCCGGAGTCCATGATGCGCGCGGCCAGGACCTTCGCGTCGGTCCCGTCGATCAGGGTGTGGTCGACGGCGGGGACCGGGTCCTGCCAGATCTGGGCCGGCGCGACCTCGTCACCGAGCAGGCGGGCCACCGGGCCCATGTCGCGGTGGGTCAGCTTGTACCAGGCCTTGGCGAAGGCGAGGTTGAAGGCGGCCGGGTCCTCGAGGAAGCGCCGCGAGATCTTCTCGTAGGCGGGATCCATGCGCAGGGCGAGGTCCGTCGTGAGCATCATCGGCTTGTTGAACCTGTCCGGGTCGTGGGCGTCCGGAACGTTCGCGACGCCGTCCTTCGGGGTCCACTGCTTGGCGCCCGCGGGGCTCTGGGTGAGCTCCCACTCGTAGCCGAAGAGGTTCTCGAAGTAGCCGTTGGACCACTCGATCGGCGTCGAGGTCCACGCGCCCTCGAGGCCGCTGGTGATCGCGTCGCCGCCGCTGCCCTTGCCGTAGGTGCTGGTCCAGCCGAAGCCCTGCTCCTCGAGGCTCGCGCCCTCCGGCTCGGGGCCGACGAAGCCGCCGGGGTTGGCCGCGCCGTGGGCCTTGCCGAGGGTGTGGCCGCCCGCGATGAGCGCGACGGTCTCCTCGTCGTTCATCGCCATGCGCCCGAAGGTCTCGCGGATGTCCCGCGCCGCGGCGAGCGGATCGGGGTTGCCGTTGGGGCCCTCGGGGTTCACGTAGATGAGGCCCATCTGGACCGCGGCGAGGGGGTCGGCGAGCTGGCGGTCACCGTGGTAGCGCGCGTCCGCGAGCCACTCGGCCTCCGGGCCCCAGAAGACGTCGTCCTGGGGCTCCCAGACGTCGTCGCGGCCGCCGGCGAAGCCGAACATCTCGAGGCCCGAGGACTCGAAGGCGACGTTGCCGGTGAGGATCATCAGGTCGGCCCAGGAGAGCGCCTTGCCGTACTTCTTCTTGATCGGCCAGAGCAGGCGCCGCGCCTTGTCGAGGTTCGCGTTGTCCGGCCAGCTGTTGTGGGGCGCGAAGCGCAGGTTGCCGTCGCCCGAGCCGCCGCGGCCGTCGCCGACGCGGTAGGTGCCCGCGCTGTGCCACGCCATGCGGATGAAGAAGGGCCCGTAGTGGCCCCAGTCGGCCGGCCACCAGTCCTGGGAGGTGGTCATGACCTTCTCGATGTCCGCCTTGACCACGTCGAGGTCGAGGGTCGCGTAGGCCGCGGCGTAGTCGAACGCGCCGCCCATCGGATCGACCTTGGCCGGGTTCTGCTTCAGGAGGTCGAGGTTGAGCATGTTCGGCCACCAGTCGCCGTTGGACTGGTAGCCCTCCTCGGGAGCAGGCGCGGAGGCCAGCGCCGCGGCCGGTCCGTGCATCACGGGGCAGACGCCGGCGGAGGCGTCGGCGGGAGCGGAGGCCTCGATGGCCTTGGGCGCCATGGCGTCTGCGGTGGCGGTGCCGTCCTGGGTGGAGGCGCAGGACACCGCACCGAGCACGAGGAGGCCCGTGAAAAGGCCTGCGGAGGGGTTGGTCATGGTGGTCATGGAAGTGCTTCGGGTTCTGATCTCGACCGGTCTGCCGGGCCGGCATGGGGAGACGGCTGGCGCGCGCGTCCGGCGCCCAGCAGGTGAGCAGAATCGGTGCGCGGCGCCATGAAGTCGAGGTGAGAATCTCGATGACACTGATCGGGGCGCCTGATCGGCCGCCGGAACGTCCTTCCGGCCGCGTTCGCGCCCCACGATCCGCGTCAATCCGTCGGGGTGATGGCGGTGACCATCCCGTCGCCGGAATCCGAGCAGGGTCTCCCGCCCCCCCTCCGCCTCGCGGCGGAGGGGCCCGGAGGTCCTCCGCGACCTCCTCTCCCGCGGCGAGCTCGCGGCCGCTGGAGGCCGGCGGATCCTCGGGCTCCGGAGCGTTCATGCAGCCTCCATGAGCAGCCATGACTCCCTGGATCGGGCGCCGCGGGGCGGACCCTGCGGAGGGGCGAGGAGCTAGACTCCCGCGCATGAAACAGCTCGTCCTCCTGCGCCACGGCCAGAGCCAGTGGAACCTCGAGAACCGATTCACCGGCTGGGTCGACGTCGGCCTCACCGATCAGGGCGTCGCCGAGGCCAGCGAGGCCGGCCGTCTCCTTCGTGAGGGCGGGTACGACTTCGACGTGGTGCACACGTCGCTCCTCAAGCGCGCCATCAAGACGATGTTCCTCGCGCTCGAGGAGATGGACCGCCTCTGGCTCCCCGTCAAGCGCTCCTGGCAGCTCAACGAGCGCCACTACGGCGGGCTCACCGGCCTCGACAAGGCGGAGACCGCCGAGAAGCACGGCGCCGACCAGGTGAAGATCTGGCGCCGCAGCTACGACACGCCGCCCCCCGAGATGGCCGCGGACGATCCCGAGAACCCGTCGAGCGACCGCCGCTACGACCACCTCGATCCGTCCGACCGCCCCCGGACCGAGTGCCTCAAGGACACCGTCGACCGATTCCTCCCCTACTGGGAGAGCTCGATCCGCCCCGACCTCGAGGCGGGCAAGCGCGTGCTCATCGTCGCCCACGGCAACTCCCTCCGCGCCCTCGTGAAGTACCTCGACGGCATGAGCGAGGACGAGATCGTCGGCCTGAACATCCCCACCGGCGTGCCGCTCGTCTACGAGCTGAACGACGACCTCACGCCGTCGAAGCACTTCTACCTGGGTGACGCCGAGGAGATCGCGGCGCGCGCCAAGGCCGTCGCGGAGCAGGCCGCGAAGGGCTGAGCGAAGGGAAGTCGGCGCCGAGGCGCATCAGGCGACCGTCGCAGACGGCGCCGGAGTCATCAGCCGAGGCCGGGCCGTCCGAGAGGGCGGCCCGGCCTCTCTCATGGGCCACCTGGAATCGCCGCTCCGGATCGGACGCTTCTCCGCAGGTGCCGGGCAGGAGCACGCCGGGCGGGGGACGGCGCCGGTCCAGCGCCTCTCGCCGTCGAGGCGCTCGTTTGCGTCGACCTTGCGGACAATCCGCCCCCGGTCCCTGCGAAGGCGCGATCGATCCTCCAACATGGGCCGCCGCAGCCATGCCCAGCACACAGGAGCTCTTCGACCCGGCCTTCCTCGAGGCCGCCCAGCGCCTGCGCCTCGTGGCGCGGAGGGTCGCGCCTCGCGGGCGCTTCGCGGACCAGCGCAGCCGCGACCGCGGCGCGGGCCTCGAGTTCCAGGACTACCGGCCCTACGTCGCGGGGGACGACCTCCGGGCCATCGACTGGACGGTGTACCGGCGCCTCGGCCGGGTCTTCCTGCGGCTCTTCGAGGAGCACGAGGACCTGCCCCTCTACCTCCTGCCCGACGTCTCCGGGAGCGCGTGGGTCGAGGACCCGCCGCGGGCGGTCGCCGGCCTGCGCGCGTGCCTCGCCCTCGCGGCGGTGTCCCTCGGCCAGCACGACACGGTGGGGGTCTTCCCCTTCTCCAGCGACCTCGAGGTCCTCCAGCGGCCGACCTCGGGCAAGGGGCGACTCATGCAGCTCGCCGCGCGGATGTCGACGCTCGCGGAGCCCGCGGCCGAGCGGGGTGCCACGGACCTGCGTCAGGCCATGAAGCGCTTCCGCGCGCTCGGCCTGCGCGAGGGCCTCGTGGTGATCGCCAGCGACTTCTTCGACCCCGGCGGGCTCGACGCGATCAAGGACGCCCTGCGTGGCCTGCGCCACCAGGTCCTCCTGATCCAGCTCGTGCGCGCCGGTGATCGCGATCCCCTCGCGGCCCACGGACCCGGCGACCTGCGCTTCGTCGACGCCGAGACCGGCGAGGCCCGCGACGTCTCGCTCACCGCGGACGTGCTCGCGCGCTACCAGGCGCGCTACGACGAGTTCTCGAGCGGGCTCGCCTCGATCGCGCGCGCGCGCGGCGCCGGGCTCCTGGCCCTCGACGCCGACGAGGACGTCGTCCCCCAGATCGCGAGCCTGTTCGAGAACGGGAGGCGCGAGGTTTGAACCTGACGACGATCGGGCCGGGCCTCTTCGCGGCCGGCCTCGTCGGCCTCGCCGGTGGCCTCTACGCGCTCCAGCGCCTGCGCGTGAGGCACCGCGAGCAGGTCGTCGTCACGACCCTGTTCTGGCGGGAGGAGATCGAGGAGCAGCGCGCGCGCACGCTCGTCGAGCGCTTCCGTCATCCGCTGACCTACGCCCTGTGCCTCGGCCTCGCCGTGCTGCTCTGGCTGGGCGCGGCGCGCCCCGACACACACCGCGCGGAGGGCACCAGCCACGTGCTGCTGCTCGACGGCTCGGCTGCGATGGCCTCGGAGGGCCGCTTCGACGCGGCCAGGGCGGCGCTGCTCGAGGAGATCGAGCGCTGTCCGCGCGATCGCACGGAGATCCTCTTCTGCGGCGCCGACCTGCGCCGGGTCCTCGCGCCGGGCGAGGATCGCGCGCTCCTCGCCGAGCGCCTCGAGCGCCTCGCGCCGGCCGCCGTGGGTGAGTCCATGACGCGGGCGTTGCGCGCGGGCGGGGAGGACACTCGCTTTGTGGTCATCGGCGACGCGCGGCCCCGCGCGGCCGTGGTCGAAGTGCTCCCCGCGAGCGCCCGTGTCGAGGTCCTCGACCTCGCGGGTGAGGCGCCGGCCGGCCCGCGCATCGTCGCCCTCGGCGTGGCACCGTCCGCCTCCGGGCGATGGGGGACGGCCGACGTGTTCGTGCGCACCGTCGGTCTCGAGGGTGACGGCGCGGCCGCTGCGCAGTGGACCCTCGACGGCGAGGCCGGCGCGATCGGCGGCGACGCCGCGTCCCTCTCGGAGCGGACCGGAGACGGCCTCTCGATGTGGAGGGCCGACGTTCCGCTCGACGGTCGAACCCTGGGCGTCTCGCTCCCGGGGAGCGGCGATCCGCGCGCGCGCGCCTTCATCACCCTGCCCGCGCGCCCGCCGATCCGCGTGGCGCTGACCGCCAACGTCCCCGCGTCGATCGCTGCGGCCGTCGCCAGCGATCCGGCGGTCGAGATCGTGTCCACGGGGGCCGACGTGACGATCGGCGACGTTCCCGCGGGCGTGGCGGGAGTGGCGATCGTCGCCGCCGTCGATCAGGAGGAAGCCATCCTCGTGGGCCATGACGCCGGCGAGGACTCCGGCGCCGCGCTCTCCCGCGCCGTCGGAGAGCTCGGCCTCGATCGCGTCGATGGCCA
Organism: Planctomycetota bacterium; assembly: GCA_965662915.1. Classification (GTDB taxonomy): domain Bacteria; phylum Planctomycetota; class UBA1135; order UBA1135; genus Saltatorellus. The sequence continues at coordinate 11,627 of CBFIJG010000101.1, forward strand.
GGCCATCGCCGAGCGGACGGGCCGCACGATCTCCGTCGGGGCTGCTCCCTCGGACGCGCGCCGCGTGTCCCTCTGGTCCGAGTTGCTGAGCGAGGACGCCGGCTTCACGTCGAGCCGCGCCTTCCCCGTCGTGCTCGCGCGTGCGGTGCGCTGGGCGGCTGACGTCCCGCCGCTGACGCCCTACGTCGCCGCCGGGATGCCCGTGCCGCGCCGCGCTGACGAGGCCGCTGACGCGCCGCGTCTCGCCGTGACCACTGACGGCACCGGCGTGTTCGAGCTCA
>CBFIJG010000102.1:0-11760 GCA_965662915.1 Planctomycetota bacterium
CGCCGGAGACCCCGAGACAGCGGCCGCGCTCGGCGCCGCGGGGCGAGCCCGCGTCGCCGCGGAGTTCTCCCTCGACGCGATGGTCGAGCGGTACGGCGGCGTCTACGACACCGCCATGGCGCGCTGAGCGCCGCGAGAGAGGTGGCGCTGGAGATGGATCCGGCAGGCGTCGCCGGCCATCGCCGCGACGCGACACGGGAAGGGTTCGCGGAGCCGAGCGACCGCGATGCGACCACCGACCCCGGTGCCGGGCTCCTGACGATCGAGGCCGCCGGTCCCGCGCGGCGCGCCGGCTCCCGATGAACGCTGCGTGAGCGCCCGGGGAAGGCGTCGAGGCAGCCCGAGCGAAGCCGCGAGGGATTGAGGACGAGCCCGCCCTCGCCCACGAGGGAGGCGCAGCTTTACACTGTTGCGCCGATCCGGCGGCGTGGCCGGGGCCCCGCCCCCTCCGCCGCCGCGCCCGGCCGCTCCGCTCCCCCACGCCGGCGCCGTCCTCCGATCCCCGAGGCGACCCGCACATGATCACCAAAGCGACCCAAACCGAGGCCTCCTCGTCCGTCCAGGAGAGGATCACTCAGCGCGCCTTCGTCCAGGCCATGGCCATGATCCACATGGCCAACAACAGGAAGGACAAGCGGCCCACCGATCCGAAGGTCGGCGGGCACCCCGCCTCCTGCGCGAGCGCGATGCACACCCTGGCGGCGCTCCACCTCGAGGTGCGCGAGCCCCAGGACTTCGTGTGCTGCAAGCCGCACGCGTCACCGGTGGACCACGCGCTGCACAACCTGCTCGGTCTCTTCCGTCACAACGAGCACGTCGACTGGTTCGAAGCCGACCCCACGGCCCGCGGCGACGCGTGGTTCACCGAGGACGAGTCGAAGGCGGCCATGGAGGGCCTGCGCCGCTTCCCCACCGAGGACCAGCCGCACGTCTTCCAGAGCTATCACGCGCGCACCGACCCCGACCACTTCCACTTCCTGCCCTCGGGCACGGTCGGCATCCCGCCGGTGGTCTCGGGCTACCTGGCCCTCGCGTACCGCTACGCGAAGGACCACGGCTGGGAGGTCCCCGAGGGCGCGCACTTCTGGTCGCTGATCGGCGACTCGGAGTTCCGCGAGGGCTCGCTCCTCGAGGCGATGCCCGACATCGCCGAGCGCCTGCTCGGCAACGTCACCTGGATCATCGACTACAACCGCCAGAACCTCGACGGGACGCGCATCCCGAACGAGAAGGGCCTCGAGAACACCGACGCCGAGCGGATCGAGAAGACCGCCCTCGCGAACGGCTGGAAGGTCATCCAGGTCCGCCACGGCAAGCTGCGCGAGTTGCTCTTCGCCAAGGACGGCGGCGACGCCCTGCGCGAGGTGCTCGAGCGCGGGCTCACCGACTACGAGTTCCAGATGCTCGCGCTGAAGCGCGACGCGAGCGCGATCCGCGAGGTCTTCACCGCCAAGCACCCCGGCTGCAAGGCGGCCCTCGCGGGGCTCGAGGACGAGGGCGTGCTCCGCATGCTCCTGGACCTCGGCGGCAACTGCTACGACACGGTGCGCGACGCCCTGCGCGCCTCGCGCGAGGAGTCGGACGAGCCGTACATGGTCATCGCCCACACCTTCAAGGGCTGGGGCCTCGAGTGCCTCGCGGACCCCGCGAACCATTCGACCCTCCCCAAGGGGAAGGAGATCGAGGCGCTGCTCGAAGGAGCCGGCCTCGGCATGGACGACCCCTTCGTGCACTTCGCCGCGGACTCCGAGGAGGGCCAGTTCCTCGCGGCGCGCCGCGACCTCTTCCGCGCGGGCATGGACGCCCACGTGGAGCTCCGCGCGCGCAACAAGGGGCGCGTGGCCGAGGCGATCGAGTCCGCGGGCGAGATCCCCGACTCCCTCGACATCGACCTCTCGCTCTTCCCCGTCGCCCACACGCAGTGGATGTGGGGCCAGCTCGCGGCGAAGCTCGTCCGCCTCGGCTCCACCACGACCGACGCGCGCCAGGGCCGCCGCAAGAACGACGTCCAGGGCGCGGCCGACCTGACCGAGCACGAGCGCCGCTGGGCCGCCGCCGCCGAGTACGTCATGACGATGTCCCCGGACGTCGGCACCTCGACGAACATCTCGTCGGTGCTCAACGAGCGCATCTACGGGCCGGACCGCGAGGACGCGGAGCTCGGCAAGCAGCTCGAGGTGAAGTACAAGCACCCCGAGCTGGTGGCGACCCAGGACGCCTGGACGCGCCACATCCGCTTCGAGATCGCCGAGGCCAACGCGATGACCGCGGTGGGCTCCTTCGGGAAGATGGCGCACTACGTGGGCCTTCCGTTCTTCCCGATCATGACGGTCTACGACTTCTTCATCAAACGCGCCCTCGACCAGCTGTACTACAGCCTGTACTGGGGCGCGGAGTTCGTCGTGATGGGCACGCCCTCCGGGGTCACGCTGTCGCCCGAGGGCGCGCAGCACTCCTGGAAGAGCGACATCCAGATCCCGAACCTCATCACCTGGGAGCCGCTGTACGCGATCGAGGTGGACTGGATCCTCTCGGACGCGATCAAGCGCCAGATGACGGACGACAACGACGGCCGCCGCGGCGTGCTGATCCGCGCGGTCACGCGCGGCGTCCAGCAGAAGGAGATGCTCCAGCTCCTGAAGACCCAGGCCCGCTACAAGGGCCACGACGCCGGCGCCCTCGCGCCCAAGGGCGCCGACTGGGCCGGCGCGACGGACGAGTCGCAGGTCGCCTGCGTCACGAACGACGAGATCCTCGCCGGGGTCCGCCAGGACGTGCTCGACGGCGGCTACTACCTCGTGGACTACCGCGGCTACCAGGGCTACGAGCCCGGCGACAACGTGGTGCACGTCTTCACGATGGGCAGCCTCTCCGACGGCGCCGTCGAGGCGAGCCGCAAGCTCCTCGAGCGCGGCATCTACGCCAACGTGATCCACGTGAGTTCGCCCGAGCTGCTCTTCGGCATCCTCGGCCACGAGTCGAGCTACAGCCACCTCAAGGACGGCCTCGGCGTCAACGGCGACATGCACCTCGTCCCGACGGGCGAGGCGGACGCCGCGGGCCTGGCGGGCCTCGCGGGCCGCAGGGTCCCCATCGTCGCGGTGTGCGACGGCGAGGCGGGCCTGCTCGACAACATCGGCTCGATCGTCGGCGTGCGCCAGGAGACCCTCGCGGTCCGCAAGTTCTCCAAGTGCGGCCGGCCCGACGAGGTCTTCGAGTACCAGCACCTGGACGCCGACTCCATCGTCGCGGCCTGCGGCAAGGTCCTCAGCGAGACGGCGCTCGAGGACGTGCGCGTCAGCGCCTCGACCCTGGAGCGGGTCTCGGGCGCTCCGCGCGCGGCCGGCATCGGAGACTGGCGCGAGCTCTGGCCCGCTCCGCCGACCGCATGAGCGGCGGCCCTCCGGACGAGGGCGGGGTCCCGGCGGACCCCGCTCAGTTCCCGCCCTTCGACGTCCTGTCGACGGAGCGCATCTACGACTCCTCGTGGATCGCGCTTCGACGTGACGAGCTGGCGCTCCCGTGCGGCGGCACTCAGGAGTACCACGTGGTCGAGATCGGGGACGCCGTGTGCGTCCTCCCGATCACCGCGACGGGCGAGGTGGTCCTCATCGGCCAGCACCGCCACCCCCACGGCGACACCCACTGGGAGGCCCCCGCGGGGCGCGTGGAGGCGAGCGAGGACCCGGCCGCGGGGGCGCTCCGAGAGCTCCGCGAAGAGACCGGCTACGAGGCGGCCGAGGTGCGCTCCTTGCCGGGCTTCTACCCGATCAACGGGATCAGCGCCCACTGGGTGCACCTGTACGCGGCGACTGGCTGCGAACTGCGCCACGAGCAGGACCTCGACCCGTCCGAGCGCATCATCGTGCGCACCTTCACCTGGGCCGAGTGCGAGGCGCTCCTGCGCGCGGGCAAGATCAAGGACGGCCTCACCGCCCTGGCGCTCATGTACGGCCGCTGGCTGCTCGGAGAGGGCGAAGCGAGCGAGCCGACCGCCTGAGCCGACGATCGGCCCGCGCGCGCCCGCTCGGGCCCGCTCGGGCCCCAAGACGAGAGCCGCCCCGGTCCGTCGACGACGGATCGGGGCGGCTCGCGCTCCAGGAGGCCGCGCGGACGCGCCCCGATGGGCTTCAGCTGTCGATGGCCTTGGCCGGCTGGACCTCGCCGAGGCCCATTCGGAGGACGAAGTCCTGCTCGGCGTTGTGCCGCCTGTAGGAGCCCGTGGCCGGGCTGGAGGCCTCGGCGCGTCCCGCATAGCGGATCGGACGCTCGAGGTCGTGGAAGCGCTGCAGGATGAACGACCAGGCGCCCATGTTCCGCGGCTCCTCCTGACACCACACCACGCTCCCGAGGTTCGCGTAGCGGCCGATCTCGGCGAGGATCTGGTCCTTCGGGAACGGGTAGAGCTGCTCGACGCTCGCGATGGCGACGTTGTCCAGGCCCTTCTCCTTGCGCGCGGTCCGCAGCTCGTGGGCGATCTTGCCGCTGCAGAGGACCAGGCGCGTCACCTTCGACGCCTCGGCACTCGTGTCCCCCATCAGCTCCTGGAACTGGCCCGAGCTGAGGGCGCTCACGGGGCTCGCCGCGCGCTTGTCCCGCAGGTAGGACTTGGGGGTCATGACGATCAGCGGCCGCTTCTGACCGGCGCGGCCCTGACGGCGCACGAGGTGGAAGATCTGGGCGGTCGTCGTGCAGTTGACGATCGTCACGTTCCCGCCCGAGCACATCTGGAGGAAGCGCTCGAGGCGAGCCGAGGAGTGCTCGGGGCCCTGGCCGTCGTAGCCGTGGGGCAGCAGCATCATGACGCCGGACAGCTGGCGCCACTTGGCCTCGCCGCTCACGACGAACTGGTCGATCGGGATCTGGGCGCCGTTGGCGAAATCGCCGAACTGGGCCTCCCAGAGGACGAGGACGTCCGGCCGCGCCAGGGCGTAGCCGTATTCGAAGCCGAGCGCGGCCTCCTCGCTCAGGAGGGAGTCCCAGGCCTCGAAGCGCACCTCGCCGTCCGTGAGGGCCCGCAGCGGCACGTGCTCCGCCTCGCTGGACTGGTCGCGGATGACCGCGTGGCGATGGCTGAACGTGCCACGGCCGGAGTCCTGGCCGGCGAGGCGGATCGGCACGCGATCCTCGAGCAGCGTCGCGAACGCCAGCGCCTCGGCGCAGCCCCAGTCCACGTCGAGCTCGCCGCGCACCATCTTCTCGCGCCGGCGCAGCTGGCGGAGCAGGTTGGGGTGCACCACGAAGCCCTCGGGCATGCGGTTGAGCTCGTCGATGAGCTGCACGAGGCGCTCCTCCTCCACGCCGGTCTCGGGGGACGCCGCGCGGACGTAGTCCGACGCGTCGTCGAGCTCGAGGTCGACGATCTCCTCGAACGGGAGCTCCTCCTGCTCGGCCGCCTTGTGGTTGGCGAGCGCGGACCGCAGCTCCTCCTCCGCCTGGGTGTCGATGGCCTCCGTCTCCTCCCGCGTCAGCGCCTTGCGGCGGATCAGGAGGTCGCTGTAGGTCTCGCGCACCGTGGGATGCTTCGCGATCCGGCTGTAGAGGGCGGGCTGGGTGTAGGCCGGCTCGTCGCCCTCGTTGTGACCGTGGCGGCGGTAGCAGACCATGTCGACGACCGAGTCGGCGCCGAACTCGCGCTGGTAGTCCACCGCCATGCGGCAGGCGCGCAGCACGGACTCGGGGAAGTCGCCGTTGGCGTGCAGGATCGGCGCCTCGATCGCCTTGGCGGCGTCCGAGCAGTAGACGGTGGAGCGCAGGTCGCGCGGACCCGCCGTGAAGCCGATCTGATTGTTGATGATCAGGTGCACCGTGCCGCCGTTGGAGTAGGCGCGGAGCTCGCTCATGTTGAGCGTCTCGGGGACGACACCCTGGCCAGAGAAGGCCGCATCACCGTGGATCAGCACGGCCAGGACACGATCGCGATCGGTGTCCCCGATGGCGTCCTGGTAGGCGCGCGTCATGCCGCACACCACCGGATCGACCGCCTCGAGGTGGCTGGGGTTGGCCGAGAGGACCACCTCGATCTCGTTGCCCTCGCGGGTCTGGAAGATGCCCTTCTGGCCGAGGTGGTACTTCACGTCCCCCGAGCCCTCCGAGGAGAGTGGCAGCAGGCCGCCCTCGAACTCGCGGAAGATCTGCTCGTGGGACTTGCCCATGATGTTCGCGAGCACGTTCAGGCGGCCGCGGTGGGCCATCCCGATCACGACCTTCTCGATGCCCCGGGTCGCGGCGCGCTCGATGATCTCGGCGAGGGCCGGGATCATGGTGTCCCCGCCCTCGAGGGAGAAGCGCTTGTTGCCCACGTAGGTGTTCGCGAGGAAGCGCTCGAAGTTCTCGGCGCGGTTGAGGCGCGTCAGGATCTCGACGCGCTCCTCCTGGCTGAACTCCTCGAAGTGCTCCTCGTTCTCGGCGCGCGCCCGCAGCCAGAGCTTTCGGTCGCGGTTGGTGATGTGCGCGAACTCGCTCGTCCAGCGGCGGCAGTAGGCCTTCCGCAGGCAGCGGAGGATCTCGCGCAGCGTCATGGACGTGCGCCCGTTCATGCCGCCGCACAGGAAGGTCCGGTCGAGGTCCCAGACCGTCAGCCCGTAGGAGCCGGGGTCCAGGGACTCGAGCAGGGCCGGCTGGTAGCCGAGGGGGTCGAGGTCGGCGAGCTGGCCGCCGCGGCTGCGGTAGGCCTGGATCAGCTGCCAGACCTTGGCCTGCATCTCGGCCTCGTCGGTGCCACCGGGCGGGCGCGTGTCCGCGCCGGCGCGCGCGGGCTGCCACGGCACGCGGAGCGCGTGGAAGATGTCGTCGTAGAAGCCGTCGGCGCCCTGGAGGAACTCGTCGACGCGCTTCAGGAGCAGGCCCGACTCCGCGCCCTGGATGACGCGGTGGTCGTAGGTGCTCGTCATGGTCATGACGGGACCGATGGCGCTCTCGGCGAGGGCAGCGCTCGACATGCCGCCGAGCTCCGGCGGGACGCCGATGGAGCCGGTGGCGACGATGAGCCCCTGGCCCGGCATCAGGCGCGGCACGCTCATGACCGTGCCGAAGCCGCCGGGGTTGGTGAGCGTGCAGGTGGTCTCCGCGAAGTCGGCCGTCGTGAGCTTGCCCACGCGGCCACGCTCGACGATGTCCTGGAAGGCACGGTAGAACTCGCCGAAGTCCATGGTCTCGGCGGCCTTGATGCTCGGTACGACGAGCATGCGGCCCTTGGGCCCCTCGACGTCGATGGCGATGCCGAGGTTCGCGTGCGCGGGCACCCGCCGGTAGCGCTTCTCGCCGTGCTCGACGTAGGAGGACTGCACGCGCGGCAGCTCGCCGAGCGCCCGCGCCAGGGCGTAGGCCACGATGTGGGTGAAGCTCGCCTTGCCGAAGGCGCGCACGAGCATGTGCTCGTTGATGATCGCCCGGTTCTCGCCCAGGATCTTGGCCGAGAGCGTCCGGACCGAGGTGGCGACCGGCAGTTCCAGGCTCGCCTCCATGTTCACCGCGATCCTGCCCGCGACGCCGACCAGCGCCTCGAGCTCGGGGTCGCTCGCGGGGTCGAAGTCGGCGTCTGCGGGAGCGCTGGCCGCGGCGGCCGCGGGCTTGGTCCGCGCGGCGGCGTCGCCGGCGCGCTCGAAGATGCGCCGCCAGCTCTCCTCGACCCGCTGGGGGTCGCTCTTCCAGTCCTCGAAGAGTTCCTGGACGTAGCCGGCGTTGACGCCGTACTCCTGCTCGAAGTCGATGGCCATCTCGGCAGCCAATCTACGAACTTGAGGTGCCGTCCGGATCGCCCACGAGCCCGATCTTGGCCCCTCCACTGACTCCCCCATCGGCACCTTCCAGGGCCAGCGAGGCACCCCTCGCCGCCCGCCACCACCGACCTCGGCCGACGTGGCTGCGAGGCGGCGGATGAGAGCGCGGTTACATCCGGGTCGGGGGCCGGCAGATCGCCGCGCATCGCCCCGCTCACAGGCCTCTGCAGGAGCACTGGATCGCACCGCGCGGGTCCCTTGGTCGGACAGAGCGTCTCCCCCCCCTGAGGTCCTGCTCTCCGCGGCGCGGGACGCCGAGCCACCCGACCTCACGACCCTCCTTCTCGCGGGCACGGGAGATCGACCTCTGGATGGGGAACGAGCTCGTTCTCGCGCAGGAGCTGGCCCTGACCACGGCTTGCCTCCCCCTCGTGCGCGGCGCCCGTCTGGTCCCGGGCGCTGGCGCCTTGCCCGGCTTGGCGTGGTCGCGTCGCCGCGATGTGAAGCGCGGCTCTGCGGGATCGCCCCTCCTCGACCCGCTCACATGAGCATCGTCTTCTGCTTCGCCCCGAGCTGGAGGCGCAGGCTGGCCATGGCGCTGGAGTGGATCTGGGAGACCCGACTCTCGGTCAGGCCGAGGGTCTCACCGATCTCACGCAGGGTCAGGCCTTGCTCGTAGTACTGGACGAGGATCATCCGTTCACGGGGGCTGACCGAGCCGGCGAGCTGATCGAACATGTCGCTGCGGCCGACGGCCGCGAGCGGTTCCTGACTCCGGGGAGAGGGAATGACGTCGCTCATCTCGATGTCACCGTCATCGTCACCGAGCCTCGTCGATAGGGAGGTCATCGTGCTGATGTCGGCGCTCTGGATCTCCTTCCAGAACTTCTCCTCATCCATGTCGAGCCGGTCCGCGAGCTCGATGTGGCTCGGCTCGCGGCCGTTGACCATGGCGAACTGCTGCCTCTCCTTCGCGATGCTGCCGGCCCTCCGGCGGACCAGCCGGGGCACCCAGTCCTCGCTTCGCAGCTGATCGATGAACGCGCCCCGGATCCGGTGGCCGCAGAAGGTCGAGAACTTGATGCCCCTGGTCGGATCGAAGCGCCCGATGGCGTCCATGAGGCCGAAGAGCCCGGCGCTCATCAGGTCGTCCAGCTCGACGGAGTTCGGCAGCGTCCGGAGCAGGCGCTCCGCTGCGCTCTTGACGAGCGGAAGATAGTGCTCGACGAGCTCGTTCCTGAAGCGCGCCGTGCTCACCTCGTTGCCAGCATCGCGGGCCTCGTGGTAGCGCTTCCAGAGCGCCGTGAGGGACTCCTGATCCAGCCCGGACGTCGGGCGGAGAGGCGCGCGTTCGGGGCCGTGCTTGGTGTAGGAGGCCACGATGCTCGGGCGGGGCTGGCCCTGGTTCGAACGGCCGCGCCTCGAGGCGTCGGGCGTGGAGGTTCCGGAGACGGGTTGCTTGCGGGGCTGGCTGGGGAGTTTCATCGAAGGGGGGTGGCCGGGGGGAAAGGGAGATGGGGTGCGGAGAGGCGCTTCGCGTTCCTCGGCGAAGGTCGGCGGCGAGGTCAGTCAGCGCTGCGGCGCTGGACCTGCGACTGTGCGACGTCGAAATAGCGCGCCTGGAGGAGGTCGCGGAGCTCACCGAGAGCCTCGAGGCTCACGGTCCCACGCTCCGACATGAGGCCCCCCCACAGCTCGGCGGTGGACGCCGTCTCGAGGGCTGCTCGGTGGCGATGGGGCCGCGGGCTCCGCGTGGCGCGGGTTTTTCGCGTGGGCGGCAGATCCTCCACGCGGCGCGAGCCCGGGCTGGACATCGCGGCGCGGGAGCGGTTGGGCTGGGGGTGGCTCATGGGTCTGGCAGGAGGGCTCTGGGTGGGCGGGCGCTGACGTCGCCAGGCACCGGGTTCAAGGAGAACCGTTCAATTCCGAGGGCCTTCCATCGGATACTCATCCGTTGACCATTACTCGTATAGGGGTATTTCCCAACTTAATCTTGAATGGAGACAAGATCGCCCTTCCAGGGGCCCCAGGGACCGGCCCGTCCCATCGAAAGACGCTCTCGCGAGGACAGCGACACGGAACGCCACCGGTCGTCCGCCGTCAGAGGCCTCCCCTGCTCGGTCTCCACCTGCCACAGCGCCGGGGTGCACATGCGGGCGCTCGGGGGCGTGCCGCGGCTGTCGGGGCATGGCTGCGTCGACACGGAGGCGCCCGACGCCGCGAGGACTCCCTCAGCCGCTGATCAGGACGAGGAACGGAGCCTCCAGGGGGAATGGAGCGGTGTCCGGTCGGAAGGAGCGGCCGCGGCCCCGGACGCGTGTGGCCCGGGCCACACGCGTGAAGACGGACGGCGCCGGCGGCGGCGCCATCGCTCCAGGCCTCCCCGGAGAGCCGTCAGAAGCGCCGCGCGACCTCGAGGACCTGGTCGAGCCAGGCCGGGCTGACCTCGACCGCGTAGCCGAGATCGCTCCTGTACGCGACGCCCGCTCGGGGCGCCGAGGCCTCGGCGGAGCCGAGATCGGTCACCCGCACCTCGAGGGACGTCCCGTCGTAGGACTCCAGCTCGAGGGTCAGGACCGCGGGGGTCTCCTCGGGGGGGCGCGGCAGCACGTCGAGCGCGGTGGCGACCCGGAGGCGCTGGAGCAGCTCCGAGACGAGCCGGTCGTCGAGGGCCTGGCCGTCACGATCCTCGTAGGCGCCCACGTCGCCGGCGCGCGCGCGCACCATGACGGGCGCCGCCAGCCCGCCGCCTTCGACGCGGACCTCGCGCAGCTCGCGGCCCGCGATCGGTACGAGGACGTAGCTGTCGAACCACGCCTTCGGATCCGCGGGCGGAACCCGGAAGCGCGGGACGCGGACGACCCGCTCCTCGCCCTCGAGGTGCACGAACGCGGCGCCGCCCTCGGCCGCGGCGACCCGGAGCGTCGCGGCGGTTCCTGGCGGGCCGTCGAGTCCGATCCGTGTGGCGCCCTCGTCGTCGAGGCCGAAGTCCTCGGCGGCCCCCGCGCCGAGGCCCACGACGTCGAGGTCGGTCATGGCGGCGAGCTCCGAGAGCAGGACCGAGATCTCGGCACCGCGGGCCTGCGCGCGCTGCTTCTCGAGCACCTCGAAGTCCCCGCCGCCTTCGATCCGCTCGAGGGACGTGACGACCTCTCCGCCTGGCGCGGCGATCTCCAGTCGCGTCACCGCGTCCACGTCGAGGAGCGGCAGCAGCGGCCGCACCTCTCGCTCCACCGCCTGGGGCGGCTCCAGGAGGACATGAGCAGCGACGAGGCTGGCGGCGACCAGACCCAGCACGATGTTCCGGCGCAGGACGATCACGCGTCACCTCCGCGGTCGGAGGGCCGGCCCTCTCGCCTCTGCAGACCGTTCCAGAGGGCGCCGAAGAGCCCGACGATCAGCAGCGCACCGAGCGCGGGGTAGAGCATGGTCAGCCACTGGCGGCGCCGCGCGCGCCCGCGCGCGCGGTCGGCCTTCTTCGCGCGCTCCGCGCGCTCCGCCTCGGTCTCGTAGGGATCCGCCTCGAAGACGCCGAGCTTCGCCTCCTCCTCGCCGAAGAAGTCGCGCAGGGGCCGCGGGGTCGGCACACGCGAGCGTAGCCCGATGAGCTCCTCGTCGAGGCTCAGCCAGTCCACGAGGTTCTCCGCGAACAGCCGGCCCCCGCCCTCGCCGAAGAGCGCCGGGATCGGCGCGCCGAAGTCCTGGGGGTCCCGGAGCCAGTCCGAGTCCCCCACCACGACGACGGTGCTCTCGACCTCGGCCGAGCGCGGCACGCCCGCGGCGGGCGGGGCGCCCACGATGCTCTCCGCGGGCTCGGGAGCCTCGGCGCCTGCCCAGGGGCTCGGGAAGCGGCCGGAGAAGGCCGCGGCGAGCGTGAAGCGGCCGGGGTCCGTCCGGCGCTGGAGGTTCGCGAGCTGGCGGGTGACGTCCATGGCCGAGCGCGAGAGCTGGAACACCCGCTGGTTGAGCCACGCGGTCTCCGACGTGGTGACGAGGTCCGTGCGCATGACGCCCGGCGGCGTCGGGACCATCCCCTCCG